>JAZLJG010000100.1:0-31710 GCA_045617745.1 Lachnospiraceae bacterium
ACAGACGCATCTGATGAGTTAATTTATCCATATGAGACCTCCTGCTGGAAAAACTACTAGTTTTTTTAGTTTTCCTAGTTTTCCTAGCAATTATCCCATATGGGTTAAGAATAAACGAGGTACGGGCTATTTACCGTATACATTTATTGATGAGTATTCTTCATTTTAAGATAGTAAAGGAGTTCCGGTGGAAAGCAATTCATTGTTTTCCACCGGAACTCCTTTACTATCTTAAAAAAAGCAAATCATAAAGTGTGATTTGCTTTTTTCAAAGATTGGGAAGTATTTACAACGTGTCAATCGTTGTAAATACTTCCCAATCTTTGAAATGAAGAATACTCATCAATAAATTTCTATTTGCCATCAAACGTTAAGCGAAGCGGCAGCTTTATTGCCGCGAGCTTTTAACCACAAATTTCCATTCCTATACAACAATTCGTTAAGCACCCCTTGCTATACTACCCATAACGGTTGTTTCGTTGCGAAAATGTCCCATATAATTAACCAAAAATTATATATAAAATTCTGAATATTGTTTGCATTTTTGGCACAATATGGTATAATTTTCTTATATTTAATAAGTAAGAGTGTGCCTAGGCACAGATAGGAGTATATGGATGGATACTAAGATTCTTTTGGAGAATGGCACCAATGAGCTGGAAGTTCTTGAATTTGTACTTGACGATCATTCCTATGGTATAAATGTAGCGAAGATTCGAGAAATAATTCCTTATGAAGAAGTAACACCTGTTCCTAATTCACATCCCAGTATTGAAGGAATATTCATGCCCCGTGATACTATGATTACGGCGATAGATTTGAAAAACTGCCTTCAGCGTGGTAAATCACAGCCCGGCGGACTTTTCATTATCACAAACTTCAATAAACTTGATATTGCATTCCATGTAGATCAGGTTATCGGTATCCACAGAGTATCCTGGAAGGATATTATTAAACCCGGTGCAACAATTTCTACTACAGAAGAAGGTGTTTCAACCGGTATCATCAAGATGAATGATAAGCTTATTATCATCCTTGACTTCGAAAAGATTGTAGTAGACATTAACCCTGATACAGGACTTAAGGTTCAGGAAATAGATGCTCTCGGCGAAAGAAGACGTAACGATACTCCTATTCTTATCGCAGAAGACTCCGTTCTTTTGAATAAGTTAATCGTTGATTCCCTTAAAAAGGCAGGTTATAACAACCTCATTCATACTGAAAACGGTCAGGAAGCTTACGACGTTATTCAGGAATGCAAGCAGAAGGGAACGCTCAAAGAACATGTTCAGCTGATCATTACCGATATTGAGATGCCCCTTATGGACGGCCATCGTCTTACAAAGCTTGTTAAGACAGATGACGAAACAAAGGATATTCCGATTATCATCTTCTCATCACTTGTTAATGATGAAATGATGCGTAAGGGCGAAGCTCTCGGTGCAGATGCACAGCTTTCAAAACCTGAAATCGGTAAACTTGTTTCCATCGTTGACGGACTTGTTGCAAAAATAGAAGAATAGTAAACTTCTGAGACCGCAGATGAAAATTTGCGGTCTCTTTTTTTATTGAGAAATAAAATAGCCTATGCTATCATTAATTTGTATTAACTAATAATATGTCGGGGGACGTATATGGCTAATAATGAAGATTATTTAGACAGCTTGTTAAGGGCAGCCGCATCGCAGGACAATCCTGATTCTGCGATTAATAAAGTGCGCAAAATTGAGAACGAAAGAGCCGAAGAAGAAGCACGACTTCAGGCCGAAGAAGAAGCACGAATCCAGGCCGAAGAAGAAGCAACGCTTTTAGCGCAGGCAGAGGCTGAAACTATTACAGAAGAACCTGTTTCTATTGAGGAACCGGTTATTACTGAAGAGCCTCTCGTTGCAGAAGATAGTATTCCTTTGGAAGAGGCTGTCACCATTGAAGAGCTGACAGTATTAGAAGAACCCGTAGCGGCCGAGGAGCCTGCACCGGTTGAAGAACCGATTATAATAGAGGAACCCGCAGCTGTTGAAGAACCTGTGACCATTGAAGAACCGGAAGTATCCGAAGAACCTTTAGCGGTCGAAGAGCCCATCGCAGTTGAGGAGCCCCTTACAATAGAAGAGCCTGCAACTATCGAAGAACCTGTAGCTATCGAAGAATCCCCTGACTCTTCGAATGAAAACATGTCTGCCGATGACATCGCAGCCTTATTGAATTCTCTTGATTCCCCGGAACCTGCCCCTGAAGAGGCAGTAACTGAACAAACAATAGAAGAAGCACCCACAGAAGAAGTACCTACGGAGGATTCACTCACATCAGATCTGGATGCCTTATTAAATTCGGACTTTTCAGGAGAAGTTGAAATGCCGGATGTTTCATCTCTTCTTGAAAATGCTGAGGCTTTTGCACTTGAGGAGAACGGAGTAGAAGAGCCCCAAGAGGAGCCTGCCGGTGATATAATGGACCTTTCTTCGGACGACATGGAGAAGCTTATTAATGCAGCTTCAGATGTATCCGCTGAGGGTGAAGGTAATGGTGAGATGGAGGTTGACCTTTCGGATATTGCTTCTTTGGAAGGTGAACTGGGTATTTTTGATAAAAACGACATTTCCGGCGCTGCAGGCGCTGATGAAGGTGCTGTGGCTGACGAAGGAGAACTTGCCGAAATTTCTTCACTCTTGCAGGCAATAGACAGCAATGAAGTGGAAAGTACGGAAGAGGCCAGCGTTCTTGATATGCTTAATGAAGCTGTTTCCAAGCAGGAAGAAGCCGACGCTGAGAACGAAGCATGGGCCGAGAACAAAAAGTTTGATGCCCAAAAGAAAGAAGAAGCAACAGAAGTTCCTAAAAAAGAAAAGAAATCTCTATTGAGCATTTTCAAAAAGAAGAAAGCAGAAGGCGAAGAGGCTCCTAAGGAAAAGAAGGAGACTCCTTTCACCAAATTTATAGATTTTCTTACCGCATCGGATGACGATGATGAAGAGGGTGAGAATACCAACCTGATAAATGCCACCGACGCTCCTTCAGAGGGCGGCGAGGGCTTTGAAGATGTGCCCGGCGAGAACAAAGAAATCCTTAACGAAATGGACAAGGAAGGCGAGGAAGGCAAGGGCAAAAAGAAGAAGAAAAAGAAGAAGAAAAAGGGCGAACCTTCCGAAGGCGAAGCCTCCGATGAAGATGGCGACGGCGAAGGCGAAGAAGGCGAAGCCACAGGTGACAAAAAGAAGAAGGTAAAGAAAGAAAAGGGGGAGAAGAAGCCCCTTGTTCTTGATATAGATACCGCGAAGCCTTTATCAAAGCGTAATGTGAAGCTTATAGCATTTTTGGCTGCAACGCTTTTGCTGTTGATTATTCTTTTTACAAAACTTGTTCCGGGTGTAATTACCAATTCTTCCGCTAGAAAGGCTTATTACCGTGGAGATTATGAAACCACATATAAGTCTTTTTACGGAGATAAAAAATTAAGCGACAGCGACCAGATACTGTTTAACAGATCTGAAGTAATCCTGAAAATGCAGCACAAGTATGATGCATACAAAGCATACTCCGATATGGGCAAATATATGGAAGCCCTGGACCAGCTTCTTCAGGCTGTTTCAAATTACGAAAAATGGCTATTTGCTGCTGAAAGCTGCGGTGCTACCGAGGAGTTCAACAAGGCTTACGCAACAGTTCTGGGAGCCCTTTCCCAGACCTATGCCATTTCAGAAGCAGATGCCAAAGAAATCATTGCGCTTCCTACGGATTTAGAGTATTCTCTTAAAGTATATTCGATTGTTTATCATACAGATTATATTGATCCGAATGTTCCCTTGCCGGGCGAGTTTGTTCCTCCTGTAGAGGAAATAATAGAAGAACCGGTTTATGAGGACATGTTACCGGAAGAAGGAAACTAAATGATTGCTGTTATTGATTATGATGCAGGCAATATTAAAAGCGTAATCAAGGCTCTGGAGTTTCTTGGAGAGGAAGTGGTCCTTACAAGAGACAGAGACGTGATTTTAAACGCCGACAAAGCCATATTGCCAGGGGTGGGATGTTTTAAGGATGCTATGGATAATTTGAATAAGTACGGACTTTGTGAGGTTATAAAAGAGTTCGTGGATTCAAAGAAACCTTTTTTGGGCATCTGTCTTGGATTACAGCTTTTATTTGAAGAAAGTGAAGAAAGTCCCGGCGTTAAGGGACTTTCTGTTCTTAAGGGAAAGTGCAGGCTGATTCCTTCAAAGGAGGAGTTGAAGGTTCCCCAAATTGGCTGGAATTCTCTTGATTTTCCCCGAAATACAAGACTTTTCAAGGGAATAAATCCCGGTTCATATGTGTATTTTGTCCATTCTTATTATCTGACATGTGAAGATGAGGCTGACGTTGCGGCTACCACTGAGTATGGAGTACATATCCATGCAGCTGTGGAGAAGGACAATGTGTATGCCTGCCAGTTCCATCCGGAGAAAAGCTCTGATGTGGGACTTACGATTCTTAAAAATTTTGCTTCCCTGTAGGTGTAAAGATGTATACAAAGCGTATTATTCCGTGCCTTGACGTTAACAACGGAAGGGTTGTTAAAGGCGTGAATTTTGTGAATTTAATAGATGCGGGAGACCCTGTGGAGCAGGCTGTCCTTTATGACCGCGAAGGCGCAGACGAGCTGGTTTTTTTGGATATTACAGCTTCAAGCGATAAGAGAGCCACTGTGGTGGATATGGTTGAAAAGGTGGCTGAAAAACTGTTTATTCCGTTTACCGTGGGCGGAGGCATCAGAACAGTAGAGGATTTTCGTACAATTTTAAGAGCCGGAGCCGATAAGGTTGCGGTTAACTCAGCGGCTATTATGAATCCTTCAATTATTAGCGAAGCTGCTTTGAAATTCGGAAGCCAGTGTGTAGTGGTTGCCATTGATGCCAAGAGACGCGAAGACGGCTCGGGCTGGAGTATTTATAAAAACGGCGGACGTGTAGACATGGGAATTGATGCTGTAGAATGGGCCGTAAAAGCCTGCGAACTGGGTGCCGGGGAAATTCTTCTTACCAGCATGGACAGAGACGGTACCAAAAACGGCTTTGACAATGAACTTACCCGCATTATTTCCGACAGCGTAAACATTCCCGTTATTGCCTCAGGCGGAGCAGGTTCCAAAAAGGATTTTTATGATACATTTACACAGGGACATGCTGACGCGGCTCTTGCAGCCAGCCTTTTTCATTTCAAAGAACTTGGAATCGAAGAATTAAAGGAATATCTTGCCTCCATGGGCATCAGCGTTCGGAGGAACATAAAGTGATTCAGAATGAATGGCTTCCATATCTTAAAGAAGAATTCTCAAAGCCCTATTATAAGGATTTGTATGAATTCGTAAAAAAGGAATATTCGGAGAGGGAGATTTTTCCACCTTCCGATAAAATATACAGTGCACTTGAGCACACATCTGTTAAGGATGTGAAGGTAGTGATTCTCGGGCAGGACCCTTACCATGAGCCGGGACAGGCCCATGGCATGAGCTTTTCCGTCATGCCCGGGGTGAAGACACCTCCTTCATTGGTTAACATGTACAAGGAACTTCGTGACGAACTTGGCCTTTATGTTCCCAACAACGGCTACCTTATGAAATGGGCTGACCAGGGAGTGCTTCTTTTGAACACCGTACTTACTGTAAGAAGTGGCCAGGCAAATTCCCATAAGGGTAAAGGCTGGGAAAATTTCACGGATGCTGTTATCAAAGCTGTTAATGCCCAGGACAGACCGGTGGTATACCTTCTTTGGGGCTCAAATGCCCGTGCGAAGAAGGCTTTGATTAGCAATCCGAAGCATTTGGTGCTTGAAACGGTTCATCCGAGCCCTCTATCTGCATACAATGGATTTTTCGGTTGCGGACACTTTAAAAAAGCTAATGAATTTCTTCAAGATAATGGCCTTTCACCTATTGACTGGCAGATTGAAAACTGTTAATATTTATAAGTCGCTAAAAGCGCCGGTGTGTCGGAATGGCAGACGATGCAGACTCAAAATCTGTTGTGGGTAACCACGTGCGGGTTCAAGTCCCGCCACCGGCAGTAATTAAAGCAAGCAGGTATGCTTGCTTTTTTTATTTTCCTGCTAATGCTGTTATGTTAACCCAATTCTGTTCTTTGTTTTCCGGTGAACAACAAAAAGCGGGGAATCCTTTGGATTTGTGGCATAAATAATGAGTTTTTCTGAGTGCCGGCAACAAAAACATTGTACTACCCGGTATTTGTTGTATTTTCTCGTTCCTTCAGGATGCAATAACCACAATAATAAGAACAGCCCCTTAGATTTGTTGCATTTAGATGATTTTATTGAACCGGAATGCAATAAATACGTAAGATAAAGGAGTAATTTATTGTCTGACAGCTTTTCATAGTGGAAAAAGTACAACAAAAAAGAGGATAGCGCTGCCATTTGTTGTTTGGACCACATCCTACCGATTATTCTGTTAGAAGTTTTTCGCTGTCGTGTTTCAACGAGTACAGAGAAGAACGTTTTTTGTGCAATAATTCTTTATAATTTCTGTAAATTGTGGTAAAATTAAAAAAGTAATCGGAATTTTTCGGGGTTAAAAATCTCAAAAATAAGGAGAAGATTATGTTAAGAAAAACTATTAAGATTGTGGTTGGCTTTATTTTGATGTTGTCAATTACAATCACCGCTTCTGTTTCTGCTTCAGCTGTCGGTTTGTCGATATTTGTTGATGGTGATGAAACAGTTCTTCAAATGTGGGAACCTACCGGGAATGGCGGATTCTTGGGAAGAGCCGTTAGCCAAAAGGGGACTATCACTGTTCAAAAGGGAGAAACTCTTGGTGAAATAGCTAAAGACTGTGGCATTTCTTCCCAGGCTCTCGCTGCCATTAACGGAATTGAGAATCCTAATATGCTTATTGCAGGACAGCAGTTATCTGTTCCGGGAAGTGCTGATTTTCTGAATAGGATCTTTGAAGGCCAGGAAAACCTAAGTGACGAAGAAAAGCTTAAATTAACCCAAAACAAAAATTATATACTATTAAGAGGAGTAACCGCAAAGACGTTAATCGGTCTCAATTCTCAAGAGTCCGTACAAGGCGAAGTTCCTTCCACAAATTTTGATGCAAAATTTTATGCTGAAAACAACCCGGATGTTGTTGCGGCTGTGGGAAATGACGAAAAGGCCTTGTACGCCCATTTCTGTTATTATGGCTTATGGGAAGCAAGACTGGCTAATGCATCATTTGACGCAAACGTATATTACAGTGCATATCCCGACCTTCAGGAGGCATTTAAGGATATGACACCTGATGAAAGAATATATGCTTTATATCGCCATTACATTGTTCATGGTTCAAAAGAAGATGAAGAACGGTATATTACTACCGAAGAAAAGGCAAAAGAAGCAGGGATTACCATTATTTCCGTAATTGATAATAAGCCTGTATCACAACCTCCTGCAGCGGCACCGAGCGTTTTATATACGATGGACAGATGGTGGGAAGAGTATTTTTCATTTTCAAAGAATTTAATGTATCAGTTTGTTGAAGAAAAGAATCTTCCGATTGAAGCGAAAAATCTAGTGGATTCAATAGAAGTTGGTGTGGAAGGAGATGGAATTGTCAACTTTAAGACATATCTTAGGGGGATTAGTGAAGATCTTGCAAATGATTTTAAATCATACGTTGAACCTTCTGAAAGTTTGTTTATACGAATCGGAGATACGATAGAAGGACAGAAGTTTTTGGAGTATCAGATTTCTCACCCGATTTTATCCCGTGATGAATACATGCTGGCATATTCACTTCCGAATGACAGCGGTTATAATGTCTATAGAGAGTCTGTAATTGATGATTGGGGCACTTATAGAAATACCCTTTGCGAGAATATGGTGTATCCCGGCTCTTTAGCCGCATTTACTCGGTGGGTTAGTATTGTAACACCGCATGATTGATTTCTACATATAGCTAAATAGCAAGGCGGACCGGTTTTCCGGTCCGCCTTTCTTTATTATTTATTGAATTTCCAGGACTTGACGGTGAAGTTCTCTCCTTTATAAACAAAGTAGAGGAAGTGTTCACCGGTAATTTCGGATGTTACATTTGCGGTGTATTCTTTGTACTCGCCTGTGCCTTCAATTTCCACTATGCAGGAACTGGAAGAACCGGGGAAGTCGGGACGTACGAAGATGTATGCCTTTTCTCCTGCGGGAGCCTTTGCGGTAACGCTAAAGGACTTGGGAGAAGAAGGACCGAAGTCTGCACCGCAGATTTCCGTATAGTCGCCGGTCTCGATTTCTCCGAGAAGCATTTTGCCGTAGCCGTAATCATCCGAAGCAACGGCGTTTGTACCTGCCATATTGGAAACACATGTGGCATTTGTCTCTGAATATACGTCAAAGGGAAGTAACTGATCGGGTCCTTTGTAGTTCATTGGTATGGGTTTGATGGAACCGTCTTTTTCAAAATTCACTTCGTTGATTCCTGTGCTTCTGTAGCCATGCTTTATGCCGATGGCCTTTTCAAGCTGACGGGAGTGATAAACGATGTAGTATTTATCCTTAAAGGAGAAGATTGCGTGATGGTTGTTTCCGCCAAGTCCGCAAAGGGACTGGGGATTATCAAGAATCATTCCGCCGAAGGTGAAGGGACCTAAAGGATTGTCGCTTACCATGTAACATATCTGACCGTTTACAAAGCCGTATTTTTTGGTGCTTTCTTCGGGTACGGAGAAGTTGGTGCAGTATGTATAGTAGTATTTGTTATTGTATTTATGAATTCCGGAATCTTCGAAAAGACAGGGAATGTCAAGCTCTACAGGGTCACCGTCAAGGCTTATCATGTCGTCGCCAAGCTTGCAGGCACGTCCGGTTCCGGGAGCTGCTTCTTTTCCGAAGGGAACGCCGCCTCCGAAGTAGATGTATGCGTTACCGTCGTCATCTACCAAAACTGCGGGATCGAAAAGCCACAATACTCTGTCACAGGTGGGAACCTGGCGGGTGATAAGGCCGTGTCCGAGAGGATCTTCGAAGGGACCGATGGGTGAATCTGCACTTAAAACACCGATTCCGCCGCCGTTATCTGCAAAGTATAAAAAGAACTTATCCTTTCCGTTAATCTTCTTTACTGCAGCAGCGGGAGCCCAGGAGTTGCTGGCCCACTTTGCAATTCCGTTAGGTCCCGCTACCGGAATTTCCCCGTGGTCTTCAAAGTTTTTGAAGTCCTTTGTGGATACACAGTGGATGGAACGGATTTTGCTGTAGGAGTTTTCTTTGATTTCCCCGTTTCCATCGTATTCGTAAGCATCTGCGGTCATATAAATATAAACCGTATCGCCGTAAACAAGAGCATAGGGGTCAGCGCCGTAAGCCTGTGTGATGACGGGGCTGGAGTCGCCTCTTGTTTTGTAGGATTTGGAAAGTTCGAATTTTTCGTCCATGATTTCTACCTCGTTTTCTTTGGATTCTTTAGTTACTTCATTCTCGGAAACGGCTGAAGCTGCCGGATTAGTCATTTTGGGCGGGCTGTTTTCTAAATTGCAGCCTGTAAATAGGACGGCAAGGGAAAATACCGTTACCGTTAATATTATCTTCTTCAATAAATAACCCTCCGTTAAACACATTTTATCAGAGTAAAACGTTTTTTTTAATAGGTTTTCGCATCTTTGGCAAAATATGACTAAAAATTGGCAAGATGTAAAGAGAATAAAATAACACCCTTACGTTAAACTTGACTTAAAATTGGACTTCTTGTAAACATATGAAAACTGAGGGGTATTTATTATGAACAAGACTGATTACAGAAATGTATTTTTGGAAGCAGGTTTTTCTAAAGAAGAGATAGAAAACCGCCTTGAAGAAATCAAGCAGGAATTTTTCTACAGTGAAGACAGAGTATACCATACAGCAGGAGATGATATGGGATACCTTGTTGATACCGGAAACAACGATGCCCGTACTGAAGGAATGTCCTACGGAATGATGTTCTGCGTTCAGTTAAACATGAAAGAAGAGTTTGACCGCATCTGGAAATGGGCGAAGACATATATGTACATGGATAAAGGGGACAACGAAGGCTTCTTTGCCTGGTCCTGTGCCCTTGACGGTAAGAAAAACGCTTACGGCCCCGCACCGGACGGAGAAGAGTATTTTGCAATGGCCCTTCTTTTTGCTTCACACAGATGGGGAGACGGTGAAGGAATATTCAATTATTCCCATGAAGCATGTGAAATCCTTAAGGCAATGATTCACAAGGGTTCAGACGGAAGACCTGGCGCACCCATGATTAATAACGAAAATCATCAGATTTTATTTGTACCCGGAAGTCCTTTTACGGATCCTTCTTATCATCTTCCTCATTTTTATGAGCTTTTTTCTGCGTGGGGTCCTAAGGAAGACAGCGATTTCTGGAAGGAAGCCGCAAAGGTCAGCCGTGAGTATCTTACAAAAGCATGCCATCCTGATACGGGATTTTCTGCAGAGTACGCAGAGTTTGACGGAAGACCTCTTCAGATGAAGCTTCCCTGGGCTCAAGAAAGACATGACTGGTTCTATTCTGACGCATACAGAACCATTGCAAATATAGGCCTTGACTATGAATGGTTTAAAAAGGACGCGGGCCAGATAAAGGCAGCGGGTAAGATTCAGAGAGCTTTGCTTTCCGATATGAGAGCAGATACTTATCACATATATGAAATTGATGGAAGAGTTGCAGGTGAGAAGGCACTTCATCCTTTCGGAATTACGGCAACAGTAGCGGAAAGTGCTCTTGCTTCCGAATTTGACGATGTGGCCAAAGAATGGGTAACAACCTTCTTTAAGATGCCTCTTCGAAAGGGTGAAAGACGTTACTACGACAATTGCCTTTACATGTTTGCATTTCTTGCTTTAAGCGGTAATTACAGAATTTACTAGAAAAGAGATGATAAAAAGATGAACGAATTTTCACAGGGTGGGCCCAAGGCTCCAAAAGATCCTACAAAAAAACGTCCCGGTTTCTGCATTATGCGTAACAAGGAAGTGTGCGCTTCTCCACAGCCTGACGGCAGCGGAGTGGTAGCAATATATGAGGACAGCGGTCGTATGCTGGACGCTGCCAGACTTGTGGGAAATATTACAGACGGATATATTCTTAATCTTTTAAAGACAACTGAGGATTTTAAAAAGCTTGTGCACTCAATCGGTGTAAGTGTTGAATCTTCAGACAGCAAAACCGTTAAATTTGTTCTTCAGATGTACGGAAAGACAAATCCTTATGTGTCCGGTACTTCGCTTGAGATGCAGGTGGTTGCCGACGGGATGGAACAGATTCTTGTGCTTTCTGAGGCAAAATGGTCTGACGACGATAATATTCCCGGACAGATTCGTTTCCACTTTGAAAAGGGCGGAAACATGGGTAAGGTAACTGTCAGATTTTACTTAAATGACGGCTTCGATGCTCCTGAAGAGGTAGAGGAGAATCCCGTTAAGTTTGATTCTCCCGAATATCAGAAGATGATAGAAAAATCTCTTATGAACGTAGGTAACAATGTACGACTTAAGAGAGCTTTGGATAAAGCCAGAAAGGGTGAGGATGTAACCGTTTCCTTTATCGGAGGTTCCATAACACAGGGCGCAGGAGCAGTTCCCATTAATACCAACTGCTATGCATATAATATATTCAAGGGCTTTTGCGATTTAACAGGCCGCGGTTATGAGGACAATGTCCACTACGTTAAGGCCGGAATAGGCGGAACGCCTTCGGAACTTGGTATTGTCCGCTATGAAAGAGATGTTCTTGATTACGGAAAGAAGATTCCCGATGTGGTGGTTGTGGAGTTTGCCGTTAACGACGAGGGCGATGAGACCCACGGCGAATGCTTCGATTCTTTGATAAGAAAGATTTATAACGGTCCGGGAAATCCTGCGGTAATTATTCTTTTTGCTGTATTTTCCAGCGACTGGAACCTTCAGGAACGTTTGAGTCCTGTGGGCTTTGCATATAATCTTCCCATGGTAAGTACCAGAAACAGCGTAGTAGACCAGTTCTACGGCAATAACGGGGAACCTAGAGTGGTTTCCAAAAACCAGTATTTTTATGACTGTTTCCATCCTACAAATGTAGGGCACAGAATTATGGCGGATGGCGTTATCAACCTTTTCAAGGTTGTGGACGGTATGCCTGCTGATTCCAAAGAAACGGATATTGCTAAAATCACTCCTCCTATAGGTGGAGAATTTGAAAATGTTATTTTTATAGACAGAGCGGACAATCCGGTTGGTGCGCGTATCGATGCAGGTTCTTTTGACGACAATGATACTAATCTTCAAAGCGTTGAGAGAGACAGGGATTTGACGGCAACACCCACATTCCCCAATAACTGGATGTACAAGGGCGGAAGCGGTAAGCCGTTCAAGCCTTTTTCCATGGATGTGGAGTGCGGAGCTTTGTTTATTGTTGTTAAAGATTCTGCGGACCCGGCGGACGGTGTCTGCAATGTTCTTGTGAATGGTCAGAAGGCGCTTAGATACGACCCTCATCTTGTGGGTTGGATTCATGCAAATTCTGTTTTGGTCTTCAGGGGTGAAGACGCAGTGCTTCGGCACATTGAGGTTACCGTGGAGGATGAGTCCAAAAACTTCACGATTCTTGGATTTGGGGTGTGCAAATAAGCCTTATTAATGGAGATTTTTTGTGAGAGATTTTGACATTAATCCAATAATTAAATCAGATTACCCGGATCCCGATGTAATAAGGGTTGGTGACACTTATTACATGGCCAGTACCACTATGCACTTTTTTCCCGGCGGCGCAATTTTAAAGTCCTATGATCTTGTGCACTGGGAACTTGTAACATATCTCTTTGATGTGCTTGATGATACGGAAGGGGAACGCCTTGAACGCGAATGCACTAATTATGGTGCAGGCATGTGGGCACCCTGTATCCGTTATCATGAGGGCAAATTTTACGTTGCATTTGTAAGCCATAATTCCCAAAAAACATATTTGTTTACGGCTTCCGATGTTGCAGGACCTTGGGAAAAGAGTGAAATTGCCGGTTATTATCACGATTGTTCTCTGCTTTTTGATGACGACGGCAGAAATTACATTGTTTACGGAAACAGGGAAATACACCTTCTCGAGCTTGATGAAAAACTTAAAGGGCCCAAAGAAGGCGGACTTGACCGAATTATTGCTGTAGATGATGTGGAAGGACTCGGTTACGAAGGCTCACACTTTTATAAGATAAACGGTAAATACTATTTGTTTTTGATTCATTGGGAACACCCGGGAGTCGGCAGACGTTCCGAGGTATGCCTTTGCGCCGATTCCCTTACGGGGAATTTTGAAGGCAAAGAAGTCCTCAACGATGATATGGGATTTTTCAACATGGGCGTAGCCCAGGGCGGTATTGTGGATACACCTACGGGCAAGTGGTATGCTGTTCTTTTCAGAGATAACGGAGCAGTTGGCCGTATTCCTGTTCTTGTGCCTGTTACATGGAAAAATGATTTTCCTGTATTCGGTGTCAGGGGTAAGGTTCCGAAAGATATGGAAATCGCCAGCAGCCGTCCTTATTACCGCTATGAGCCTGTGTATACTTCGGACGATTTTAAATATCCCGAATGTACCGACGGACACCCGAAGCTTAAGCTTCAGTGGCAGTGGAACCACAGACAGGATGCCGCACATTGGTGCATTCTTCCGGAAGGCGGTCTGAAGATTACTACGGATAAGATCTGCATCAATGTTACGCATGCCAAAAATACACTTACCCAGCGTATGATGTATCCTAAGTGCGAAGCGGAAGTTACGGTTGATGCGTCCGGTTTGAACGAGGGTGATGTTGCCGGTATCTGTGCCCTTCAGGGTGTTTACGGATACATAGGTATTATGAAGGAAACAGGTGGATACAGTCTTGTTAAGGTTGTTCGTCAGGAAAAGGATTTCAGGGACAACGGAACGGACTATATGCCCGGTACCCTTGTAGAGAAAATAAAGCTTTCCGAGCCGAAGGTTTCCCTTTGCCTGAAGGCTTCATTTGAAGATATGCAGGATAGGCTGGACTTCTTTTATTTAAAGGACAGAAGATGGATTAAAGTGGGAACTCCCCACACACTCCGCTTCAGACTCGATCATTTTTGCGGAGCCAGATTCGGGCTCTTTGCATTCTCCACAAGAGAATGCGGCGGCAGCGCCGTGTTTACCAATTTTGAATACCGATACAACACCTAAGCGTTCGCACCTGCGAACGCTTTTCTATAGGGACGTTCCTTTTGCCACAAGGATGTGTACCTTGCCATAAGGATGTGTACTTTGCCATAAGGATGTGTACTTTGGCTCGTGATTGCTGAATAGGTCGATTTTGCAGCATTTTCTGCCTTTGTCAATTATATGTTTTGGAGAAGAAGGAAAGTAAAAATTGATGAAATGAGTTGGGTCTATAATATAGATATTTTTCTTTTGACCCAAGCTAGAAATATTGTTTTTGTGTAAAGCCCGAAATTACGGGCTTTTTTGAATGTTAAAAGAACGTGTTTTGGGACAAAGTACACATCCTTATGGCAAAGTACACATCCTTGTGGCAGAGTACACATGCTCGTGGCAAAAGGAACGTCCCTAAAAAAAGCGTTCGCTAGTGCGAACGCCTTTTGGCTGTGCTGTTTTTGGAACGATATTCACTGGGCGTGCAGCCTTTCTGCTGCTTAAAGAGCCTGTTGAATGTGGAAATGCTGGAGAAGCCTGCCTGCATGGCAACCTCGGTTATGGAGTAATCCGGCGAAGCCAGGTAATCCTCGGCAACCTTTATACGTCTGAAGGTTAAGTAGTCACAGAACGTGTAATCCGTGTATTGCTTGAAAAGTCTTGAAAAGTGGTATTTGCTGAAACCAATCTGGTCCGCAACATCTTCCAAAGAAACATCCTCCATATAATGGCTGTCAATGTATTCTAAAGCCTGGTTAAATTTCTGGACGTATTCTTTTTGCTTATAAAGTCTTACGTTAGGGAAGAGCTCGTCTGCGTTGTTGTGGTTCTCACCGATTTTTACAAACATTGTAAGCAGTAAAGACTGGATTGTAAGCTCAGCAAAATCATTATTGTTAAAATATTCGTTCCTTATTTGGAGCAATATTTGATAAATGTCTTCGTAAATCTTGGGAAACGATTCCTTAGTAATGTGAAGTGGATGGGAGAGTATTGACTGTATACCCGAAAAACCCTTCAGCCTGCTTATGAGGGAAATGTTCATAAGGAATATGAAGCGCTTTCCCCATTCGGGAGCTATCAGTTCGTGCACTTCTCCGGGAGGAATAAGAATGATATCCCCGGGGTTGAGCCTGTACATTTCCCCGTTTACCTTTACGTCATAGTAGTTCTCAACAGGGCTGATAATTTCCATGGCCGTATGCCAGTGGGAAGAGTAATTGAAGGGCTGTTCATTCATCCAGATACGGTGGGATGTGTTCTGCCAAAAGTCCACAAGCTCCTCGGTATCATGAAGATTACGCCCGCTCCAGTCGTTATTTATTTGATAGTAATTGAAATCTTCGCGAAAATCCTTACCTGTCGACATTTTGCCTCCAAGAATAGTTGTAACCCTTTTTCATATTATACTATAGCAAAACTTGAGAAGAATTAAAAGCAAGATATAAAGAATTGTGAGCAAAAAATGGGTGGTTAGGTTAATTTTTTATAAATAGAATAGAAACATACTAGTGATTTTTTGCACATAAGGAGAAATCAGTATGAAAAAACTGAAAAAAGTCTTGGCTTTCTGCCTTGCTTTTTCAACTGTTCTTGCCTTTTGCGGTTGTGGCAAAGCAGGAACGGAAACAGTAAGTTCCGCCGGGAACTCTACATCGGAACAGGCTTCTTCAACCGAAACCATATCCGATAACCTTACGGTTGAAAATCCCGACACGGCTAAAGCAGAAGTTGAGAATGTTCCTATATTATATGAATGTGTGGAGAACAACCTCAACTGTTTTACAGGATGCGCAACAACAGAATCGGAACTTAACGATCCCAAGGTCTGGGACATTATTACAAAGCACTTTAGCAGAATAACTTTCGGAAATGAATTGAAACCGGATGCATTGTTTAATTACAGCTGCACATACGTACCCGGTACAGAAACCGTGGATTTCAACGGCGAGGAAATGGTAGTTCCAATTCTGGACTACTCAAGAGCGGAGCGGATGCTTGATAAGATTTACGACTGGAATCAGGCAAATCCCGACAAGCAGAAAAAAGTCCGTGGACACGTTCTTGTGTGGCACTCGCAGACTCCGGAATGGTTTTTCCACGTTGATTACGATAAGTCCAAAGAATACGTGGACAAAGAAACCATGAACAAGCGCCTTGAATGGTATATAAAAACCGTTCTTACCCACTTCACCGGAGAGGACAGCAAATATAAAGGAATGTTCTACGGCTGGGATGTTGTAAATGAAGCAATAAGCGATTCGACACATACCTACAGGTCCGACGCAGAAAATCCTTCGGAAAAGCTTTCCGAGGACAGACATGGTTCCAACTCCAGCTGGTGGCATGTATACCAGAGCAACGAATTCATAATCAATGCTTTCAAATACGCCAATAAGTACGCACCCGCAGACCTGGAGCTTTACTATAACGACTACAACGAATGCGACTTCAATAAGCAGCTCGGCATTTTGGAACTTCTTGAGGCAGTTAAGGCCGAAGAAGGCGAGCCCGGTGTCGGAACCCGTATCAGCGCAATGGGAATGCAGGGTCATTACGGAATGGACAATCCCGGCAATTCTGATATTGAATCTGCCATAAAGCGTTACTGCAATGTTGTGGGACACGTTCAGATTACGGAACTTGATGTTTCAGCAAGTTCCGACTATAAAGGAAAGCCCGAACAGAAGGACGAGGAAAACGATAAACTCAAAAAACGTTACAATATGATCCTTTTCGGAATCAATGCGGCACGTGCCAAGGATTTCGTAAATTTTGACGGAATCACCTTCTGGGGCACTGTCGACCATTATTCCTGGCTTCAGTCCAGATCCAATGTGGGAGGCGGCAGCAAGACCGGTCTTCCCCAGATGCCTTTATTGTTTGATGAGAATTATGAACCGAAGCCCTGTTTCTACGTATTTGCCAAATAACAGCAATAAATGGCAAAATGGCGCAACAGGTAGCAACTTTTATACAAAAAGAGCAAATTTTGGGCAAAAAAGAGCATAATCTTACAAGAACTTATTCACTAAAACGTTTAATCTTTTGTTTATAAGTGATAGATTGCTTAGTTTTTTATGTACAATTTTTTACCTTTTCGGAGGATGTTATGAGCAAAAACCTTAAAACCTTTATTATCGTTATCTCATGTTTCGCAGCAATAGTTCTTCTTTGCGTGCTTCTTTCGCTTCGCGGAATCGAGAATTATTCCTACAAGTATGAAGGTACCGATTTAACTAAGGAAGTTGTAGGTATGGAGAGAACAGGTACCTATGACGGTTATCTTTCTGAGCATGCAGATGCAAAAGAACCCCAGAAAGAGGTTGACGTTGACCTCTTTAATTATGAAGCAGTAGGAGAAGTTTCTACATACACAAACTTCCATGACGAAGCTAAGTGTCTGTTTACAGATATTGATTCTGTTGTTACATATAAAATAAATGTTCCCGAATCAGGCTTTTATAATGTCTACATGGAATATCTTATCACCGAGTCCAGAGGCGTTTCCGCAGAGCGTGCCTTCTATGTTAACGGTGAACTTCCTTTTGACGATGCCCTTAACCTTACTTTCTCACGTATCTGGAAAGACGGCGGCGAGAAGAAAATCGATAACCAGGGCAACGAAATCCGTCCTTCACAGGTTGAAGAATATGACTGGCAGGCTTCTTATTTCTCAGATAAGCTCGGCTATGACATGAACCCCTTCAAGTTCTATTTTGAAAAGGGCGAGAATACTATTACCATCGACGCTACAAATGAGCCTATGGCTATCAGAAAGCTGTCTCTTGTTCCTGTTATGCACAAAGATACTTATGCAGAGTATCTTGCAAAGCAGCCTCAGACCGCTTCAGCCGGCGATTATGTACAGGTTATCCAGGGAGAAGATTCCACATACCGTTCAGAATCATCCCTTTATGCAAAATATGACAGATCCTCACCCACAACCCAGCCTAACAGCGTAACCACAACTGTTCTTAACTACGTAGGCGGTGATGCATGGAAATCATCAGGTCAGTGGATTGAATGGGATTTCGAAGTTCCCGAAGACGGTTTTTATAACTTTATGGTTAAAGGACGTCAGAACTACCAGAGAGGTGCTGTTTCCAACCGTAAGATTTATATTGACGGTGTAGTTCCTTTCGAAGAAATGCAGGAAGTTTCCTTTGAATATGCCAATGACTGGATTTGCAAAGACATTGCAGACGAAAACGGAACTCCTTACAACATCTACCTTAAAAAAGGTAAACACACAATCCGTCTTGAAGCTACTCTCGGAGGAATGGGTCCGATCCTTTCTTCACTTGAAGCTTCCACATACAGACTTAACGAAGTGTACAGAAAACTCCTTGTTTACACAGGAGCTAACCCCGATAAATACCGTGATTACCGTATTAATTTAAACTATCCCGAAATCATGGATGCTCTTGATCTTGAATACAAGAGACTTTACAAGCTTGTTGATGACATGGTTGCTTACTCAGGTCAGAAAGCAGACCAGATTGCATCCGCCCAGACGGTTGCAAACCAGATCGAAAGATTCTGTAAGAAACCTCAGAAGATTACAGTTGAGTTTACTACCTTTAAAGATAACGTAACATCACTTGGTACCGCTCAGCTTAACATGTCCGAGTCAAAGCTTGATATCGACTACATTACAGTTGCAAGTGCAGGCAAAGAAGTTAAGCACGATTCATCAAACTTCTTTACCAAGGCTTGGCATGAAATCAAATCCTTCGTAGCTTCCTTCTTTGTTGACTACAACTCAGTCGGAGACGTTTACGATGCAGAAGATGAAGTAATCAAAGTATGGGTACTTACCGGACGTGACCAGGGTGTCATCCTTAAGACCATGATCGATGATGACTTCATTCCCAACACAGGAATTAAAGTTAACGTAGAAGTTATTTCACAGGACGCTCTTCTTAATGCAGTACTTGCAGGCCGTGGACCTAACGTAGTTCTTTCGGTTGGTTCCAACATCCCTGTTGACTACGCCCTCAGAAAAGCATCCGTAGATATTACTCAGTTCCCTGATTATAAAGAAGTTTTGTCTCACTACAACCCCAGTAACTACGAACAGTTCAGACTGGACGATGCTATTTACGGTGTTCCCGAGACACAGACATTCTGTGTAATGTTCTATCGTAAGGATGTTATGGATGAACTTGGACTTAAGATTCCCGATACGTGGGATGACCTGATTTCCATTCTTCCTACCATTCAGGGTAACAACCTTTCTGTAGGTATTCCTACAGCAGCAGGTTCCGCAAGCTCAGGTGCTGCTACAACAGCTATCATGAGTAACCAGCCTGACCTTAACATGTACTTCTCACTTCTTTATCAGTACGGCGGTGACATGTACAATGAAGAAGGTAACAAGACTACCGTAGATACCGAAGCAGGTATCAAGGCATTTGATGATTACGTTAAGTACTTCAACGACTACGGCCTTCCTACAATTTATGACTTTGTAAGCCGTTTCCGTTCAGGTGAAATGCCTTTAGGTATCGTTCCTTATTCAACATATAACACCCTTGTTGTTTCGGCTCCCGAAATCAGAGGTCTTTGGGACTTCACACTTATCCCCGGAACCGAGAAGGTAGACGAAAAGGGTAATACTTATATTGACAGACAGGACTTCACAGCAGGTACAGCAACCATGATGATTGCTACCGAAGATGAGTCCATAAAGCAGAAATCTTGGGAATTCATGAAGTGGTGGGCTTCACCTGAAATTCAGGTACGTTTCGGTCGTGAAATCGAAGCACTTCTTGGTTCTTCAGCCCGTTATGCTACAGCAAACAGAGATGCTTTCTCAAGCCTTTCATGGAGCAAGCATGATATCGACATCCTCAATGCACAGTGGGATCAGACAGTAGGTATCAGAGAGGTACCCGGCGGATACTACACAGGACGTCATATTTCAAACGCAATCAGAAAGTGTATCAATGATAAGGACGACTCCCGTGAGACCATCATTGACTACTCTGTAAAGATTGATGAAGAAATAAACAAGAAACGTACAGAGTTCGGTATGAGTTTATATAGCGAATCAGGAGAAGAATAAATATGAAAGAGTTTTTCAGCAAGTATTTTCAGTTACGAAAACATAACATTCAGGTAGGCTGGAAAAAAGCTAAGAGAAGTAAGAACTGTTATCTGTTCCTTGCTCCCTACGCAATATTGTTTACCATGTTCTATGTTTTCCCGGTTGTAGCTTCCATTTATTACAGCTTCACCTACTACAACATTTTGGAAAGCCCCAGATTTATGGGCGTTACCAACTACGTAAACCTGATACTTCAGGACGATGTATTCCTTATCGGTCTAAAGAACACGTTGTTGGTAGCCATTGTTACAGGTCCTTTGGGATACATCCTTTCGTTCCTGTTTGCATGGCTCATTAATGAATTACCCCGTATGGTCCGTTCCGTAGCAGTTATCATTTTCTACGCACCTTCAATTGCCGGAACATGTTACACAATCTTCTCAATCTTCTTCAGAGGAGATGCTTACGGATATGTAAATGCATTTTTGCAAAATATCGGTGTTATAGATACGCCTATCCTCTGGCTCATTAATCCTGTTTACATGCTTCCCATCTGTATGGTAGTTATGTTGTGGATGAGCTTGGGTACCGGATTCCTTTCATTCGTTGCAGGTCTTCAGGGTATTGATAACTCAATGTATGAAGCCGGTATGATGGATGGTGTTAAGAACCGTTGGCAGGAGCTTTGGTATATCACACTTCCCAGCATGAAGCCTATGCTTTTGTTTGGTGCCGTAATGACAATCACTTCTTCCTTTGGTGCCAGTGATGTCATGAGAGCTCTTTGCGGTTACCCCAGTACAGACTATGCAGCCCGTACAATCGTAACCCACCTGTTTGACTATGGTTTCACAAGATTTGAGATGGGCTATGCCTGCGCAATAGCAGTTATCTTGTTCTTGTTGATGATTTTAACTAATAAAGCAATTCAGAGTCTTTTAAGAAGAGTAGGAACCTGACATGAGTAAAAAGAAAAAGAAAAACGTTGAACTTGAAGAATTAGAATATAAGAAACCTCTGGTAAAGAGAAGAAAGCCTAACCGTTCGGTAGGCGGAGATATCGCTTTGTATATCTTCCTTGCTTTAATGGCATACATTATGGCTTTCCCCATCATTTTCGCTGTAGCCAATGCGTTGAAGCCTCTGGACGAATTGTTCAGATTCCCTCCCCGTATTTTCGCTCAGCATCCTACAATGGATAACTTTTCCGACTTGTTCGTAACCATGGGTAAGTCATGGGTATCATTCTCAAGATACCTTTTCAACACAGTATTCATTACATTTATGGGTACTGCAGGACACTTACTTGTAGCATCAATGGCTGCGTTTGTACTTGCTAAGTATCAGTTCCCCGGCGGACCTACATTCTTTAAACTTGCAACTACAGCCCTTATGTTCACAGGTTACGTTACACAGATCCCTAACTACTTAATTCTTAATAAGTTAGGATGGATTAACACTTATTGGGCAATAATTATTCCTGCATTTGCAGCGCCTATCGGACTTTTCCTTATGAAGCAGTTCATGGAAGGTCTTCCCACTTCACTTATTGAAGCAGCTAAGATTGACGGTGCCAATGAATGGAGAGTTTTCTCCGGTATCGTAATGCCCAACGTTAAACCTGCTTGGATGACTATTATCATTTTCTCTGTTCAGGGCCTTTGGAATAACCCTGCAGCAACATATATCTATTCAGAAGAGAAGAAAACTCTTGTATATGCACTGAACCAGATCGGTGCCGGCGGTATCGCCCGTACAGGTCAGCAGGCCGCAGTACTTGTTGTAGTAATGATTGTTCCGATTATTATTTTCGTCTTCTCTGAAAGCCAGATTCTTGAAACAATGGCTAGTTCAGGTTTGAAAGAGTAATTGATAATAAAGTTTGACGGGATGGAGAAATGTATGAAAAAATTTTTCACCAGAGTCGGAGCAATGGCACTTTGCACTTTGCTTTTAGCCGGCTCAACAGCAATAAATTCTTATGCTATAGATCGTAGCTATACATATAACTACGACTATTGGGGAGATGTTCAGGATGCACCTGATTTTTACTCACCTTGTAAAACATTTACATGGAAGGATTTTAATCTTGAGAAACCCCTTTTAAGTCCTACAGGACTTACAGCAGTTGGCAATTACCTTTATCTTTGTGATACCGGTAACAACCGAATCCTTAAGCTTGAAAGAAAATCAAGAGAATCTCTCGAAGTAGTGGAGATTATTGATTCGATTAAGGGTAAGGTTGATGTTAAAACATTTAACCAGCCTACCGACGTGGCTGTTTCCGAAGAAGGTAACATCTTTATAGCCGACAAGGGAAATGAAAGAATTATTAAGGTCGACAAAGACTGGAATTATATCCTTGACTTCGAAAAGCCTACCGATTCATCACTTGCGAAGGATTTGGCTTTTGCTCCTACAAAGCTTGTTGTTGACTCTGCAGAACGTGTTTATGCGGTATCTCAGGGTATTAACAGAGGTTTGATTAAGTACGAAGCAGACGGAACATTTACAAGCTTCCACGGTGCACCTCCTGCAGCATATAATTTCTGGGATTACATTTATAAGAAATTTGCTACTCAGGAAATGCTTTTAAAGATGGAATCCTTCGTTCCTACCGAGTATGAAAATGCTTATATGAATGAGGACGGATTCATCTACGCTGTTTCTTCTTCGGTATCAGCAGAAAACTTAAAGGGCGGAAACGGAGAACTTGTTCGTCTTCTTAACCTTTTGGGATCGGATATCCTCGTAAGAAACGGTGTTTACTATGATGGCGGCTTCCCTGTATACGGAGATATTTACATGGGTTCCGGCGGCGGATATGAAGGACCTTCAAAGTTTGCTGATGTTACTTCATTCCCCAACGAAGCATATGTATGTCTTGATAAGAACAGAGGAAGATTGTTCTCATATGATAATCAGGGTAGACTCCTGTTTGCCTGTGGCGGTAACGGAAACATGGATGGTTTCTTCCGTAACCCCGTGGCTTTAGAGCATATCGGTTACGATTTGTATGTTCTCGACCAGCTTGACTGTTCGATTACAATATTTACACTTACAGATTTCGGTGAACTTGTATTTAATGCAATGGAAGCCTTCGACGACGGTCGTTACGATGAATCCCTTGCAGACTGGAACAAAGTCATTAAATACGATGGTAACTACGATCTGGCATATATCGGCATCGGCCGTGCTTATTTAAGACAGAAAGACTATAAGACGGCTATGGAATACTTTGAACTTAAGTATGATGACGAGAATTACTCGAAAGCTTACAGACAGTATCGTAAGGTTTGGGTAGAAGAGAACATTACCTGGGTAATAATTGTTTTGGCTGTTCTGATTCTGGTTCCTCTCGGAATTGGTAAATACAGACAGATAAAGTTTGAAATTTCAATCGCAGATATATTTAAAGTATAAAAGATAACGGAGAATCAGCATGTTTGCTTCATTAACCAGTAAGGAAAAATGGCAGCGATATTTTAAGAGTTTAAAGTTTGCTTTATATTGCACAACTCATCCTATTGACGGCTTCTGGGATTTGACCCATGAACGTCGAGGAACCTATTCGGCTGCTACCACAATTTTATTTTTAGCAATCTTTACCCGTATACTTAAGTTAAGATTTACAAGCTTCATCTTTATTCAGGTATATTGGGAAGATCTGAACATTTTAACTTATGTAGCAAGTATTCTTTTCCCTTTTGCACTTTTCGTAATCGGAAACTGGGCACTAACCACGTTGTTTGATGGTAAGGGAAGACTGGGGCAGGTATATATTGCAACCTGTTATGCGGTTACACCCTATATACTTGTTGAAATACCGTTGATGATTTTCAGTAATTTCATTACGGTAGATGAATTACAGTTTTACACTGTTTTGAATATTATTGCCTTGGTTTGGGTTTGTTTTATCGCAATTTTAGGTATGAGCCAGGTACATGAGTATTCATTCGGAAAGAATATCCTTTTCATTGTTGCTACAATCTTTGCGATGTTGGTTATGATTTTCTTACTGATGCTTTTCTTCAGTATGATAACAAAAGGTGTCGCTTACTTTGTTTCAATAGCAAAAGAACTACTGTTCCGAATGTAACAGACTTTATAAATTTATGGAGTTATCATGAGCAAATATAATCCTATTAGTGAAGAAAGAAAACAAGAAAGAAAAGCGAATATTATCAAAGAATTGAAGGCAATGATATTCCCTACAGTAATTCTTTTGATACTTGCAGGCTTTGTAGTCTTTATCATGACTTATCAGAACAGACCCGTGGAAGAGGACCCCATAGAGGTTCGCGCTTACTCAGGTGATGGTAAAGAATTGGTCATGGAGAATGAGCATCTGAAGTTTGTTATGGATCCTACCCTCACAACTTTTGACGTTACGGTTAAGAGTTCCGGAAAGGTATGGCATTCCACTCCCGAAGGTGCAGCAGATGATGCAATCGCTGTTACAGCCGAAAAAGGAAGACTTCAGTCAGCGTTGCTTCTTACATATTCTACTGATGAAGGTCTTGACACCACATATGACTCTTATACATACAGTGCCACCAACGGTATATATGATATAGAGCAGGGTGAAGACTATATCAAAGTAGATTATTCATTAGGTAAGGTTGCCAAGGAATTTACCATTCCTCCCATTATTACCGACACAAAGCTTAATACTTTCCTTGATAAGATGGGTGTAGGCGACAGAGAAAAGGTTAAACAGTTCTACAAAAAGTACGATATCAATAGCCTTAAAAAGGGTGACGATAAAGAAGAACTTTTAGCAAACTATCCTATTATGGAAACAGAAATTGTATGGATTTTGAGAGCCGGCCAGAAGGACAGCGCCAAGAAGAATCTTCAGGATACCTTTGAGGCAGCCGGATATACATACGAAGATTTTCTGGAAGATAAAGAACTTGACCTTTCAGAAGCCGTAAATGAAAACCCTGTATTCAACTGCTCGGTTATCTATAAGCTTGAAGGTGAGAGATTAGTAGTAACTGTTCCGTATAGTTCAATTGAAAGCCAGAGCCAGTACCCTGTAACATCAGTGGTTGCTCTTCCTTATTTCGGAGCAGGTTCTAGTGATGATGAAGGTTACTTGCTTGTTCCCGAAGGCGGCGGATCCATTATGGATTTCAATAATGGTAAGAAAGCCCAGAGCGTTTACTACGCTAACCTTTACGGTTGGGATATGGCCCTTGAAAGAAAAGACGTTGTTCACAGCACTCAGTCACACATGAATGTTTTCGGTATTTCCGATACCAAGGATTCATTTATTTGTACTGTAGATGAAGGTTCTGCTTATTCATCCATAAAAGCTGATATAAGCGGAAGAACGAACAACTATAACTACATTCAGTCAGTATATACCGTTAAGCCCCGTGAAAAGTTTGATATGGGTACCGGTACAAACGTAGATGCGTATGTTTACCTTGAAGAGCTTCCTGACGAGAATCTTGTTCAGAGTTACACATTTGTTGATTCCGGAAGCTATGTTGATATGGCTAAAGCATACGGTGATTATTTACAGGAACGTTTCCCCTGGATGGCTGAAAAGCTTGATGATTCTTCGGTTCCTGTAGCAATTGAAATGGTCGGTGCGGTTGATAAGGTTAAACAGATTGTCGGTATTCCTGTTTCAAGACCTTTGGCACTTACCACTTATGATGAAGCAACCGATTTTGTTACAGAACTTAAGGAAAGCGGAATCGACAATCTTTCCGTGAAGTACTCCGGTTGGTGTAACGGCGGTGTAAATCAGAAAATACTTAAGAAAGCAAAAACAGTCGGAGTTCTCGGCAGCAAGAAGGATTTAAAGAATCTTACCGCTACTGCAAAGTCTCTTGGTGTAGACCTTTACCTTGACGGTATTACCGAGTACGAATTTGACTCAAACATCTTCAACGGATTTTTCTCCTATAGAGATGCAGCCAAGTTCTTAAGCCGTAAGAGAGCAGAACTTTACCAATACAGTGCTATTACTTATACAGCACGTGAAGGTGTTGACAGTTATTTCCTTCTTCACGGTGATTTGATTGTTGATGTAATGAAATCATTTGTAGCAGCTTGTAAGAAGTATGATGCAAATGTTTCCTTCCAGGATGTCGGTGATGATTTGTCTTCCGACTTCTACAGAAAGAATTACATTTCAAGAGAAAACCAGTTAAACAGCCAGGTTGAAATTCTTGAAAGCGCTAAGAATGATGGACAGAAGATAATGATTAACGGTGGTAATACCTATGCATTAGGTTATGCCGACTATGTTACCAACATGGATTTAAGAGGTAGTGAATATACCATTCTTGACAGATGCGTTCCTTTCTATCAGATAGCTATTCATGGCCACAAGAACTATTCGGGATTTCCTATCAATGTCTGCGGTGATGAGCAGAATGAAATTCTTTATGCAGCTGAGTATGGTGCAGGTCTTTCATTCACATTTATGAAGGAATCAGCATTTACTTTACAGAAAACCCTTTACACCATGTACTATGGTTCCGATTTTTCTGAATGGGAAGAAGAGTTTAGAACAATCTATGACAGATTCAATGCTGAACTCGGTCACGTATATAATCAGGAAATTACAGATCACGTAATTCTTGAGAATGACGTAAGAAAGACAGTATACGAAGACGGTACAAAAGTATATGTAAACTACGGTTACTATGATAGAAAAGTTGATGGCGTGACAGTTCCCGCCAGAGATTATCTGGTTGTTCGATAGAAATCTGGATGTGAGAGGTAAGTTTTTATTATGAAGAAACAAAAAAATAAGTTAGCGGGTCTTCAAAAAAGAAAAGCGTTTGCAGGTTATCTTTTTATACTGCCCTTTATTCTTGGATTCATCATGTTTATGATTAAGCCCATGATTGAGTCATTCAAGATGAGTTTCGCTGATGTTCAGTTGGGACCCGGTACAGTAACCAACGTGTATATCGGTTTGAAAAACTATTACGATGCTTTTCGTACTGATCCCGATTTTACACAGTTCCTGCTTGATGAGCTGGGACGTATGGCTCTCTATTCACTTGGTATCATCGTATTCAGTTTCTTTGTATCCTTGATACTTAATCAGGAATTTAAGGGCCGTGCTCTTGTAAGAGCAATTTTCTTCCTTCCTGTAATCATGTCATCAGGTATTATCCTGGGACTTGATTCCAATAACTCTTTGATGGCAAACCTTGCTAATACGGTAGATTCTTCCGTTAAGAACATTGATATCACTGCAGTTTTACAGGAAGTACTGAATACAGCCGGTGTAGGTTCAAAGGCCTTTGATAAGGTATTCGAGATTATCGAAAATATTTATGATGTAGCTATAGCATCTGGTATTCAGATTATCGTATTCCTTTCAGGACTTCAGACCATTTCAAGCAGTATGTATGAAGCTGCTGATATTGAAGGCTGTACAAAGTGGGAAAGTCTTTGGAAAATCACATTCCCGATGATAAGTTCCATTTTCCTTGTAAACTGGGTTTATACAATCGTAGACTTCTCCATGAGATCTGATAACACTGTTATGGATAAGATTTCTATGGAACTTACCATGAACCTTGATTACGGATTTGCATCCGCAATGTCCTGGGCTTACTTTATTATAGTCACGGTAATAATCGGTGTTTCATCTTTCTTAATTTCAAAGGGGGTATATTACTATGACTAAGACAAAAAAAGTTAAAGTTCAGAAATACAGTAATTACTGGGAAAGAAACGAAAAGTCAGGCGGCTATCTTCTTAGAAAAGATGTCGGAAACGTTTTAATGAAGTTTTGCAGATTCATTCTTCTTTTTGGCTTGAGTTTCCTTATACTGGAACCCATTTTAAATAAGATTTCCGTAAGTTTCATGACTCAGGAAGATTTGTACAATCCTATTGTAGTTTCTATTCCTCTTCATTTTACAGGTCAGAACTACCAGGTTTGTTCAAAGATCATGCAGTACGGTACAGGTCTTCGTAACTCTATTATCTTTTCACTTGCACTTGCAATCATTCAGACTGCAATGTGTACAATAGTAGGTTATGGATTTGCCAGATTTAATTTCCCTCTTAAGAAATTCTGGTTTGCCTGCGTGTTTGCAATGATTATTATTCCGCCTCAGGCATTTTCAAGTTCCCTGTACCTTCACTTCAGTATGTGGGATATCGGTGGAATTGTTACAGCTATCAAGGGAGCTCCTCTTAACTTAAGAGGTAAGCCTATTCCTTACTTTATGATGAGTTTCCTTTGTTGCGGTCTTAAGAATGGTCTTTACATTTATCTTGTAAGACAGTTCTTCAGAAACATTCCTATCGACCTTGAAGAAGCAGCATATGTTGACGGTTGCGGAATGTTTAAGACCTTTGTAAGAATTATGCTTCCCGAAGCAAAGCCTATTATTACATCATGCTTCCTGTTCGCTCTTGTATGGCAGTGGACAGACGGTTTCTACACCAAGATGTTCTTAGGCGGCACAACACTTGTCGGTACAGAACTTTCAAGACTTGTTGACAGCTTGGGTGTATATGTAGCGAGAGAGTTGGGTACCGGTAGCGGTAACGGACAGACAGCGGTTTCGGTTCAGTATTCAAACTGTATACTTGCAACAGGTACTTTGATGGTGGTATTCCCTATCCTTATTGTTTATCTTTTCGCACAGAGAGCATTCGTAGAGAGTATCTCCAGTACCGGTATTAAGATGTAATTTGTATAATTATTAAGAAGATATAAAAAATATACAAAGAAAATCATTTTTTGCTTCCATTAATGGAAATATTGTAGTAAAATGTTTTTGTGGTTTATTAAAACCATGTGTATTATGTATTGATACGTACACTCCCGGAAGAGAATTAATGTACGTATTGATACATCAATATAGATAATAGGAGGAAAAATATTATGAGAAAGCCTATGGCAAAAAAGGTTTTAGCCGCTACAATGGCAGCTGCTATGACCATGAGTTTTGCAGCATGTGCAGACAAGACACCTGCTACAACATCTGAACCCGCTTCTACACCCGCTTCTGTAGAACCTGCTTCTACATCCGAAGAAGATCCCGGTTTAGGAAAGTACACAGTACTTAGAGACAAAGATGGTAACATCTATGACCTCGGCGGTGCTGAAATCGTTATTCGTGACTGGTTTGCTCCCGCAGAAGTTCAGGAAGCTAAGACAGAATACGAAGAAGAACAGCGTGCTTATCAGGAATGGGCACAGGAAACATATAACTTCAAGGTTACAAACGTAGCTATCGGTGACTGGGGAACAGTTGCTCAGGACTTCGTTGACTACTGTACAGCAGGTAACGATGATACTAACTACGTATTCTGTATGCCTAACGGATTTATGGGAACATTGATCAGCGCTATCGATCAGGATTTAGTATATGACCTTTCTACTCTTGATTGCCTTGATTTCAATGACACCAAGTATGCTTTAAACCACCTTCATGACTTATTCACATTTGGCGATAGCGTTTACGCTATGCACTCTGGTATGGTTGAGCCCAGAACTGGTATGTACTTCAACAAGCGTCTCCTTGAAGAAGCTGGTATCGATCCTATGGCTCCTTACGATATGCAGGCTAATGGAACATGGACATGGGAAGCATTCGAAGATATGCTTAAGACAGTTCAGCAGGATACCGATAACGATGGTACCACAGATATCTGGGGTATCACATTAAACGAAGGCGTTATGGTTACAGCAGCTGTATTCTCTAACGGTGGAAAGTTCATCGGTAAGGAAAACGGTCAGTACACATACAACTTTGATGATGCTGAGACAGTTCAGGCTCTTGAATGGGTTAAGAACATCTTTGATACATATGACTGGAATGGTCCTAATGATGAAGAGGGTAACCCTCCTTCATGGGATTACTATCAGCAGCAGTTTAAGGCAGGCGGAGCTGCATTCTTATGTGATCAGCAGTACTGCGCAACACCCGGTAACCTCTTTGCAGATATGGAAGACGAACTTGGTTTCGTTATGTTCCCTGCAGGACCTAAGGGTAGCCTTACACACTGTGCAGAAGATAACATCTACTGCATCCCTGGCTTCTATGATGCTGACAGAGCTTGGAAGTGTGCATTCGCTTACAACCTTTACTATGATTTAGTACCCGGTTATGAAGATTACAATCCTTACATCAATACTACACTTACAGGTAACTTCGATCCCAGAACAGCTGAAACTGTAGAATTAATGGCTAAGGGTTATGACTTGAACTTCATTGGAACAATTCCTGCAGCTAACCAGGATTTTGGTCCTCAGTTCTCTTACAGCTTCTATCCTGGAATGGCTACTATCTCTGAAATTCTTGATGGCTGCCGTACATTATTCCAGACATACGTTGACGAAGCTAACCAGTAATTCGTTAATTTAACGTAAGAACTAAATAATTTAGAGGGTGATGTTTTCCGGGCATCACCCTCTATTTTTGTGTATTTTTCATAAATGTAGTAAAATACATATTGTTTAGCATTTATTTGGGAATAAAGAGCAAAGAATAATAGGAAACAAAGATTCGTTTGAAGTAAGATATGATGGTATTATGATTTTTGGAGATTGCAGATGAAAAGGAAATTTTTAAATTTATTTTTTATATTGTGTACTGCATCATTTTTACTAGCCGGCTGTACTGATAAGGAGGAAGCTCCTTCGGTAATAGTTGACTCGGAAGAGGACGTGGTATCTTTTAACTTAATACCGGTATCTTATGAGGATGTGGTACTTACTGCTAACATTGACTGTACTTATGTGCAGACTGAATCCCAGGAAGTATCCTTTAATGCTACGGGAAAATATGTTGATAAGGTATATGTTAAGGAAGGAGATTACGTAAAGAAAGGCGATGTTCTTTGCGAATTATCTTCTGATGCATTGGAAAGAAGTATTGAACAACTGGAATATCAGATTGAAAGAAACGAGATTCAGCTTAGTTACTATGATACTTATGAAAACCTTGATATTCAGGATCAGTGGGTTAACCAGATGAGATTTGGTACACCTGTTGATAATGTGAAGGAATCAGTTGAAAACATTCAGAAGAACTACGAAAGACAGCGTGTTCTTTTAAATGATTCCCTTGAATTTGACAGAAAAGAACTTGCTAATAAGAAAAAAGAATTAAAAGCAAGCCGTCTTTATGCGACTATGGACGGAAAGGTTTACAAATTAAAGAAGGGGCTCGAAGGCTCTACCAGTAAGGCGGATGAAGTACTGATGACAATTGTGGATGATTCCACATGTCTTTTTGCGGTCAAGGATGTTTCCTATAGAAATCTTTTCTCTGAAGGAACTCCTGTGGATATGAAGATTTATTATTCAACCGCTTCGGGCGATTACCTTCTTGTTCCTTATGAAATGGAAAATTGGACAGATTCGCTTCTGTTTAGTGTATATACAGGACCTGATAATGCTGTTATTGATGTGGGCGTTATGGGTGAAATTTCTATCGTGATGGAAACAAAAAGCAACGTGTTGTCTGTTCCGAAAGAAACAGTTCATATGATAGAGGATAAGGCA
>JAZLJG010000101.1:0-1489 GCA_045617745.1 Lachnospiraceae bacterium
GTTATGGGTGCTACACTTGCTACAAAGACTTCAACAGCTGAACGTGTTGCTGCAGGTACAGATATGAATGCTCTTCGTATCGTTCCTTACGCTAACCCCTTCAGAACATATCCTCTTGTAAACGACTACGAGAAGTTCAAGAAGTTAGTTGAAGAAAAGAACGTTGACTGCTACATCGTTAACACAGGCGATTTCATGGGCACAAAGTGTAAACCCGCTGATACACTTGGCATTCTTGAGACAATTGTTGAAGGTAAGGCTAAGTTTGAAAAGTGGGGCAACTTCTCCGATATCGAAATTATGTATGACTGGTCAGGAAAGACAGCTGACTTCAAGCCCGACATGAATGATAAGGATTATGTAAAGGCTCTTCAGAACGCTATGCAGAACCGTGTAGATGCAGTTGAAGGCTTCGCTACAAAGAAGGAAGGCTATGACAAGCTTCCCGATGAAGCTCTTGCAGCATTAAAGAAGGTTGTTGCTGAGGCAGCTTCTTTATAAGATAAGCCATATGGACCGGAAGCAATTTGCTTCCGGTCTTTTTTTGCGCTAAAATAACTTAAAAGCCTTTATGGGGGATATGATGCGTAAAAACTATAAACTTTCAATATCATATGACGGAACAAGATATCTGGGATGGGAGCACCAGCCCGGAACAGATATGACTATACAGGGGAAGCTTGAGAATGTGTTTGAAAAGATGACGGGTTCTTTTCCCGAGATTATCTGCTGCGGTAGAACCGATGCCGGTGTTCATGCAAAGGCAATGATTGCAAATGTTTTTCTTGATACTGACTTGACTGAAAATGCCATAAGGGATTACGCCAATAAATATCTTCCCGAAGATATTTGTGTTAATGAAGTGAAGGAAGCTTCAGAACGTTTTCATGCACGTTATAACGCTACGGGGAAAACTTATTGTTATACATGCTTTACCGGCTCTTCAAAACCTGTATTTGACAGGAAATATGTTTATTACCTTGACAAAGAACCCAATATAGAAATGATGAGAAAAGCTGCAAGCTATCTTATGGGTGAACACGATTTTGCTTCTTTTTGCTCCAATCCTAAGATGAAAAAATCGACTGTAAGAAATGTTGACAGTATAGATATTAAGAAAAGCGGAGACTATATTTACTTTACCTATCATGGCTCGGGATTTTTACAGCATATGGTAAGAATACTTACCGGTACACTTTTAGAAGTGGGCTTTGGGATGAGAACTCCGGAAAATATGCTTGAACTTTTGGAGAAAAAGGACAGGAGACTCGCGGGTGAAACCGCTCCCGCACAGGGCTTGTGCCTTATAAAGGTTGATTATTCATAGATATTATGTTAATATAAAAATAACCTGAGGTGTTCGATTCTTAATTTTGAACCTACAGTTACTTTAAACGGGATTCCTATATTCTCATGTGGATGTCAGGCCCCCATTGTCAGGGGAAGGCAGAAGCATGTATGCGGTCACCCACCTAGATATATTCTAGGA
>JAZLJG010000102.1:0-21469 GCA_045617745.1 Lachnospiraceae bacterium
TGTTCTTTGCGAGAGTAGACCAAGAAAAACACATTATACACCGGTCCCCTGTGGACAGAAGGGACACTCCCTGAAGACGCTTTCCCCCGTCCCCTTTGGCGTAAAAAAGGCAGCGGTGTAACCCGCTGCCCAGATTGCAAAATATTCTTTTCAGAATCAATAATACAACTTCTGTCCTACATAGATACGATTAATATCTTTGATATCAGGATTTAACCAAAGTAATTCTTCAAGTGTTCTTTTAAGCTTGGCTGCAATTATTGATAACGTATCACCTTTTTGAACAACGTATACGCCTGCATTTGCAGTATACCTGCTTATTTTGGTCTTTACGGTTCCGTTCTCGTCAGTGATTTCATTGTCAAACAAAGTTACCATCTTAAGAGGTCCGTACCATTCACAGTCAAGTGCAAACTCATCTCCGGGATTTATGGTAAATACATATTCCTTATACTCATACTCACACTTGAAAACATATGTCAAATCAGGTCTGGAAGCAACCTTACTCATAAACCACAAAGGCATTGAATGCCAACCGCCGAAATCAAAAGTAATCGTATCTCCGGGTTTGGCGGCGTCAATCATTCGAGAAACAATGTCACAAGGTGAAAGTGCTTCAGGAGTAGGTGCAGGTGCAGGTGCAGGAGCATCTTCATAAACCGCATATAACGTTGTATCTTCTGTGTATGTTGCATATGGATCATATGCACTACCTTCAGGCGATGTTGCCCAATATTTGAAGACTTTTCCCGCTGCCGTAGGAGTCGGTAAAGTAATACAAGAGCGATACGGATCCAGTAATTTTCCTTCATTGTTTGTCATTACTTCAGAAGGTGAAACAGAACCACCTCTCGCATCAAGTGTAATGGTCTTCGCTGCAGGGTCTTTTTCAAATGTATAACCTACAGTCATCGAACCGGCCGGCATGTAGAATGTGAGATATTTCTCGTCTTCATACGTAGGCATAATACGATATGACCAGCCGTTTTCCTTTAATTTCCATCCCGATCCTGGTTGTGCAGTCAATGTCACATATGTTCCTTCAGGGATTGCACTTGGATCAAGATTATTACTTCCATCAGAAACTACAACATTTCCCTTATACGGATCACAGTTAATAGTTAACGCATAATTCTTTTTAGGTGTATATTGAGCATACATAGTTGTATTTTCATGTAATACGATAGAATCATCGGCTTCATAAAGATATATTCCGGGGTCCGGATTCGGGTCGTTAACGGACCATCCTGCAAATTTATAGCCTGTTGGCGGGGCAAATCCGCACGCAGGGAAAAAATACGTATCTCCTTCCTTATAATTAGTATCTTGTGCCATACTGCCGGAACCCGCTCCTCCATCGAAGGATATTGTGATAGGGTTTCCTACACATGTAAACTTTGCCCACACGTAAATAGATTTTCGATCCTTATTCCAATCGTCAGTAGGATCAATATAATCTCCTAACCTATAAAAAACACTATTACCATTATCATTTGTAACGACAACATTAACGCTAGCTCCATATAAAGATTGAGGAAAAAAATATCCATCGTTCGCTGTAATACAAATCAAAACTTGATAATCTTTTCCGCCGACAAATTTTACGTCGCTGGTGTTGTGCCATGCTTCGGCAATTTTCGCTGTACAATTACTATGTGAAGTAACTTGAACATCTTGACCGGTAAGATCTGTGACGGGATCACCGCAAACAGGTGTATAAGGTAACGTCAGCTCAAAACTATAATTACCCACTTCTTGCAGTGGTGTATCTGCATACGACTTCAAACTGCCAAAGTCACTCAAGCCCAGGCTCATCAACAGTAAAACACCGCACAAAACTAAACTTAAACCTTTTTTCAACCTAATACCTTTCATCTGATTCTCCTTATCTTCTCCGAATTTTTCTCTCCCCCATTAATTTCCCGTTAATTATAAGTCGTTTCTTCGGAAAATGCCCCGTACAAAGAGACAGTTTTTGTGCCAAAAGGGACGGGGGAAAGTGTCATCAGGGAGTGTCCCTTCTGTCCACAGGGGGCCGGTGTATAATGTGTATTTTCGCAGGGTCGTACGGAAGCAATAAAAAAGCGACAAAACTACGCGCCACGAGAGCTGAGTGGTAACGGGCCCCCGCAGACGGCTTGCTCTAAAAAGCCGCAAGGGGGACAACCGAAGTGGCTCGTAATTGTTCTTTGCGTGAGTAGACCAAGAAAAACACATTATACAACGGCCCCCTGTGGACAGAAGGGACACTCCCTGAAGACACTTTCCCCCGTCCCCAATGGCACAAAAAAAGGAAATCCGTTTGGATTTCCTCTGAGTCGGAGTGACAAGACTTGAACTTGCGGCCTCCACGTCCCTAACTTTACGAAAGGCCTGTTATACTATCTCAAATCGCACTTTTTGCTTTTATTACGGCATTTTTCAATGAGTATTAGTACTGCCTAACACATAAAAAAACGAGAAAAAATGAATGAGTTAGAAGGAAAGTTAGAAAAAAGGACTTAATGAATCCAGTTACTCTTGCGATATATCCCTTTCCGTACAAATGCTCTGTATACATGAAAGGAACTCTGCTAATGCCTCTTCTTTCACAATTTCTCTATTCTTATCAAGCACACTATTAATACGCTCTTCGTTTGAAAGATAAACTGTAACTAAAAAAGTAAAAAAAGCAACACTATAGTCTTCATTATCTCTCAAAGATTTTCCTTCATTCAAATATGCTCTTGCTCTCTGATAAGCCCATAAAGAAACTCCACATCTCTTGATCTTATCTTTGACTTTAGGATTATCCAAATCCAAAAAGCACACATAGAAATACACTAATGGTATTTCTGAAAATGGGCTTTCCGAAATATCTGCATATTTCACATGATAGAATGTGATAGGTTTATTCGAATCTGTTTTTTCTAAAACCCCGCCCGCTTTGCACATTGAACTGATAATGCCCGCCACTTTAGAAGAAGGAATACCTGTCTTTTCAGCAATATCGTACGATGAAATTATGGCATATCCAGAAGTTCCTTCCGCTTTTTTAATTTCGTCAATTATTGCTTGATATTCCTTCAAGTGTTTGAAATAAAAAAGTAATTTCCAATCGATATCCTTATTCATGTCAAAATCCTTGTGTTTGTTATAAATACATTCTGGTTACATTGTTATTCCCTTATTTGTTCTACATATAGGGCACGGATGTGTTTTGGTTCTCGTTCTGTGAAAGATAGTATCTTCCCATTCATGTCCATACTCACACTTCCACCATACAGATTTCTGTGATCCTTTTGTAACATCCTTAGGTGTTAATTCGCCATTTTTTCCATAATCCCATTGTTCTGCTACTTCCTGACATGTCACAGCTAGGCAATTATCTGCACAAACCTTCCTTCCTGCACAATACGGACACTGGGAATTATGAGTAATTTTATTTGATAACCTGGCCTCATACGAGTGGTTGTTTGAACACCTCCACCACACTTTTTTTTGACTATGAGGTAAAATATCGAATGGAGATATCTCATTCTTTTTCAAATCCCACTCAGATAACAACTTCGGAAACAACGAACCAAAACTGTCTTCTCGCGCAACTCTTTTTCCCGCACAGTAAGGACATCCGTGCCCCATTTTTGTTCGTCTACATATCTGCATGTCATAACTATGACCTTTAGGGCACTTCCACCATGCAATATATTCGCTTCCCTGTGTAACAGTTTGCGGAAGAACATCTCCGTTTTTTTCATAATCCCATTCGTTACAAATAGCAGGAAAGCGGATTTCCAAATTGTTATCCGCAGAAGCCCGTCTTCCGGAGCAAAATGGGCAATTGCAATTATCCTTTGTCCTATGAGAAACCGACATCAACCATTCATGATTCCTCTCACAGCGCCACCATACTTTTTTAGGCGTGAACGGTGTCATTTGCCTTGGGTATAAACCTTTATTTTTCTCATAGTTCCATTCTTTAGCTATGGCTGGGAAGAGCACTTCTAGATTGTTCTCCTTTGATGCCAGCTTTTTTGCGCAATAGGGACAACCCCTTCCAGATACTCTTGTAGTGATTTGTGCTTGCCAGTTGTGTCCTTTGTCGCACTTCCACCAGGCTTTATGGCTTGAACCAGGAGAAAACAAAAAAGGTGATAATTCGCCATTTTTTTCACTATCCCATTGGTTTGCTATTGCAGGATATCGTCCAGCGAAACTGTTTTCTTTCTCTATATGAAGGTACCGTTCTTTTATAACATTAATATCTCTTTGTACATCAACTTCTATATCATTATTTGGCACAAGATAAACCAATACATTTTTTATTACTCTTGATAACTCCGAATAATTACTCTTTTTTACGTAAAAACATATTATTTCCGGTGAATGCAAATTTTCAATGCCCGTTTCAATTACCCTTATTAAACGTATATTATTTCCAATACACAGTTTATCTTTTCGGACGTCTTTTTTGATAACTTCACTCGCATTATGCCACAAGAAACCATCATATTCTATTGCCGTTTGTATCGTAGGAATAAAAATGTCTAATTCCACACCTATTGATTCCACATCTCGAGAAATAACCTCATCAAATAATTGTTCGCAATAATACAAAAGTGCTTGTTCTGGGAAAGAAGTACTTCGATTATTACACATTGGGCATCCCGTTCTGTTAGTTGTTCTATTACCTATAACAGCTTCCCAGGAATGACCCTTTTCGCACTTCCACCAAACCTTTCTTTGACTATGCGGAGTTACTTGTTCTGGGCGGATATTAAGGTTCTTTTCGTAATCCCATTCAACCAATAATTCAGGGAAAGACACAGCCAAATTATGTATTGCGCTAGCTCTTTTTCCAGAGCAATATGGGCAGCCCAACTCTAGAGAAGTTAAATCACTAACAACTGCATTCCATGAATGACCCATATCGCATTTCCAAAACACCTTCTTACCACTATATTTCGATACCATTTCCGGTGTTAATGGTGAATTCTTCTCATAATCCCACAACTCAGCTATTCTCGGAAAATTTGCTGCCAAACTATTCTCTTTTGTCGTATATATTCCAGCACAATACGGGCATCCATTTTTACTAATAGAACGCGAATAAACCGATGCATTCCACGAATGATTCCTTGAACATTTCCACCATATTTTAGTTTCTGTCGAGTACACTAATTCATCTGGTTTAACTTCATAGTTTTTTTCATAATCCCATTCGACTATCAGATTAGGGAATACTGTTTGAAGATCATTATATCCTTTGAGACATTTGTGATTCTGACATATGGGGCATCCACTACCCTTAGTCCTGGATGCAATTGTCGCTTCCCAAGAATGTCCTTTTTCACACCTCCACCATGCCTTTTTTGTACTTCCACATGTAACTTGTTGAGGCGTAATCTTTCCATTTTTCTCGTAATCCCAGTCTTTAGCTACCGAAGGATAAAGAGTTGCCAAGCAATTATCTAAGCAAACTCTTCTGCCCGAGCAATAAGGGCATCCCGACCACCGACTTCTATTGCCAATAATAGCCTCCCAAGAATGTCCTTTTTCACACCTCCACCATGCCTTTTTATTGCTTCCGATTGACACTTCGTCTGGAGATAAATCTGTATTTAATTCAAAATCCCACTCTTTAATAAGGTCTGGTCTTTGAGATACTGTGCATCTATCCTTTTCCATATATCACCTCGGCAAATACTCACCATAGAATAATATTATGAACGCATTTAATCAATTGCAAAATCATATGTCACAACAAAATGAGCACTCTTTCCGCTGTTACGCCCACCGTTTTCCTTTACATAAACATCCATGGAAACTGTAAGCCCATTCATAAGATCATTCTCCGTTACAATATGAGAAGTCTTCGCTTCGCCAATATCTGGGTTATCATCAGATTCTGTTATTTTTGCAAAGAACTCAAGCTTTTCTCCGATGACCAATACATAATTTTTAGAAGGGTTTTCTCCATTTATCTGAATGGTATAACTCCAATCATCACCGATATTATTGTCATCATCTCTTGGATGAGTAACTCGTAAACTCATTACCCTTTGTGTTCCGTCCACGACAATATCACATGAAGCAAAAACACCGTTTGCAGAACATGCGGTTATCGTTGCTTGTCCAGCGCCAACAGCAATGAGGTTGCCTTCCTGGTCAACTGTCACAATGCTTTCATCGCTCGTATTCCAAGTTAAGGACTTATCATCTGCATTATCGGGAACGATTGTTGCATTTACAAAAAAATGCTTCCCTAATATCAAATCATTCTCAGGGCCCTTTAGCGAAATGTTTTCAACTTCTATTGGTTCAGCCACTGAAGTCCTCTGAACATCTTCATCTGCATTAATATCGTCAACACCGGTAACAGTTCCTGTTATCTCTTCCGTATTCTCGCCATCTGAATCGGAAGTCACTACACTTGCAATCAATAAATATATGAGCCATGCTACTGCAAGAACAATGATTTTTATAGAAACTTTCATTTCCTTTTTACGTAGCAGCAAAATAGTTAAGGGCAAAGGGAATATGCAAAGCCATCCTAAAGCCCATAACCAAGTTTTCCTTTTTTTCGACCTGCGTAAAGTCATTCCTGTATTTCCTTTCTCTGAAGTCTTCGTTGTTTTGCTTCCAGACTTACTGCCGCTGTCCTTCACATAGGATATTCCTGTTTCTGAAACAGAAAGAGTACTCCGTGTACCGCCACTTGCCTTTTTAGTAACCCGGCCCCTTTTGTTCCGAGCCTAAATCCCAATCCAGACTTGCTTAAATTAAACCAAGATACAAAACACCATATTAAGTATACCTTGTTTTTGCGAATTCTTCCACTTTTGCTAAAAGGAAAAAATCAAAAATGCGCATAAAGAATGACCATACCTCTTATGAAGTATGGTCACTCAAACAGCATATATATTTATAAAATGATTCACACAGGAAACATATTACTTATGCTCGTAGAAATGCTCCCTTTAGCCTCTTGATCCTTGACTTTAGTATATATCTTGAGCGTTGTATTTATGTCCGCATGTCCTACCCACTTTTGAATACTCTTTACGTCAAATCCATTATGAACCAGAATCGATACACAGGATGTGCGCAGTCCATGGAAATGGATGTCTTGCGGGAGTTCGGGATTTGCCATTATGATTTTCTTAAATGCCTTTGTCGGATAATCTGGATAATATAGAGTTCCGTCCGCATGCTTAAAAATGTAATCATTATCCTTATAACCATTACCGAAAAGGCTCCTCCAATCATCTTCTTTTTGCTTCAAGTTTTTCAAAAAGGCAATCTGACTTTCTTCCAATGGATACGTACGTAAACTGGCATCTGTCTTTGTCGTATTCAATCGGTTCACTGCAGTACCCTTTGTTACCGTGTGCTGGATATGAAGACAATTCTGTGCCCAATCTATACTATCCCACTTCAATCCCAAAACTTCCTCACGGCGAAGGCCGAATACTAACGTGAAATAAAACAGAGCGTGCAATTCATGATCCTTAGTAATCTCTAAAAATCTCACTGCTTCTTCATACGAAAAGAAGCTTTCATCTAGATTCCGTTGTTTATAATGCCTTGCTGCCAGTTGCTTGTTCAATGTGACCGCTTTGCACGGATTAATAGCAATAATGCCTTCCATAACTGCTTTTTCAAGCATCATCGACAGAAAAGACTTTATATCTTTTACAGTCCTAGGCTGTACCATATGATTTTCAAAAACCGAATCCAGAAAAGCCTCAATATCACGCTTACTGACATCAGATACCTTCTTTCTACCGAAATACTCTTTCACATGGTTCGCCCGACCAATATACGCCGCATAGGTCGTGTTAGCCACCTCACGTGCTTTTAAGCCCAAGAAATAGTTGGTATAATCCACAACAGAAATATTACGGTCAATCACCACCGTATCCTTTTCAAAAAGAGCCTGCCGTAACTGGCAAGCTCGCTTAACATTTTCCGGGTTGTCGGGCAAGGCAGTCGCCCTCCACACCTTTTTTGTATGCCTAGTACCGTCTTCATCAACTTCAACGGTACTAGTTACAATATAAAGCATACCCGATTTACTCTGGATGCCGGTAGCCCGATACCCATTCTTTTTATGACGCCCCAAGTCTGTACACCTCTCTCTTTGTCAAAAATTCCCGCAGATATTCTTTCGGTATCAAATATTTACGCCCGATTTTTATGCAATGGATATGCCCGTCTTTGAGCATCCCGTAAACCGTGTTGCGCCCTATATGAAGGATTTCCATAATATCTTCGGGCCTAAGCACATCACTATACGAGTCGATTTTTATACATTCCGTTGCCACAGTTTACTCCTTTCCTCTATAATTCACTTTAATACGGGGGTATTGCTAACACCATTCACGCAAAGGTCCCCTCCCTCAGGTGCCTCATTGGCATACTCCTCTTCTTGACCTATGTAGCCATCAATTAGTACTGGATATGCAATACTCGTACCGTTCTCAAGAACGAACTCACCAGTTGCAATAAACTGTCCACGCCGAAGAGTCGCAAGCGCAAACTTCCATTTTGTGGAATTTCCCGGCGAAATATCATTTGCCGTAAGCGATATTCGATTCGCTGTAGGCTTAAAGTACATAATCATTCCCGCCTGAGTAAGCCTCTGCTGCAAAGCTGATGTTGTCCCCTTTAACACCATTTGTGTCGCCAAGAGAAGTCTGACGCCGAGACGCCTACCCTCCGATATCAAAAGAGATACCGGCGCATTAGCCTCGGAATTTACATTTTGAACTTCGTCGATGAAAACATAGATACCATCCTCATAACAGTCCTTATCTTTGTAAATTCCAGCGTTTGCGCACCGCCAAATATAACAGAGCATAAGTTCCACAATAATCTCCTGGCTAGAAAGATCTAACCTCGAAAGATGAATTATATTGATCTTGCCTTTTTGAATTGTACCGTCGCCATCGACAAAGATGTTCTTTTTAAAAAGGGGATATAAGCGTTCATAAAGAAGATCGGATTCTTTTCCCCCTGCTTCCTTGAGTGCATCACCGATAGCTTTAAAACCATTCCTCTCATAAGAACCAAATTCCACTACACTGTTGATTGCCGAACGGAGAATTGCTCGCTCTTTCATCGGGATTTTTAACCCACGGTACAGTATATCTGCTACGGCATCGACAGAATCGTCAATATTTTCCTCTGAATTATCGTGATACCTGACAGGTTCAAATAATCTGAGCGGAATTCCTCCATTATTTGCATATATGTCATTCCGAAACTCATTAAATATTGAAACAAAAGGTCCAAAAATCTGATCATCAGTCAGAGAATTATGAAAGTCAAAAGTAAGTACGGTTCCCCCTTGTTTGACTACGTCGCATATGATTCTCTCTATTGCTACAGTCTTGCCACCTCCTGAAGCTCCGATGGCAAGTATATGTCGATTACTAAGTTTGGAACTTGTCGAATCATAATAAATGTTTTCCCCCTCGTAAGTGCCTAAACGTGTTTTCATCCCCAAAAAGTCTCCTTTCAAAAAAGTATTTCTTCAAATCCACAACCCAAAATTGATTCGATTTCCTTTATGCTAAACTTCAACAAGCGAACCCTGCTGGACTGTTGACTTCCTGATAATTTCAGTGAAATTTTTACTGTAAAGCCGCAAGAATCCCCCTCATTTGGAATAAGTAAACCATTATCACGCAGTGAACACTTAACCGCCGTCTGTGCCGTCAAGCCCCCGAACGATTCCATCAGCTTGCAGAAACGTTCTTCGGAAATGTACACAAAGTGCGAATCATACACAAGGAAATCTGTCTCTCCCTCGCGAGGGCCGTTGGGAACCTCATAAATGTTTGGACGGTTAGTTGAAAACCAATTCTTTAAACATTTAACAAACACCTCAGGGACTCCATCAACTGAGAGGAAGGACTCATCAAAATCAACAAGAGAAGACACAGTATCTATATATGAATCAAAAGTATCACGATGCATCGGATAAAGAAAACAGGTTGCCGCCTTCAACGCCTTCTCTACAGTAATCGCGCCTACTTCCTCTCCAACATACTTACGAATCGTATCATAAACCAGAGATAGTTCCGCTTCCTTCGGAACAACCTCGGAATCTGAGATTATCCCACAGTCAACCTTGTCGATGACTATGTTGAAATAATTCTCCAGCCCTTGAACTCGCTCAATACAATCGATGACTACAGGAAAACCAGATAATTTCCCCGCACGTATTCTTTCCAATGCTGATTCTTCGTAGGGATTTTCTTTTCCCGTTCTGAGAATAAAGATGAAACCGGAAGAGACTTTGTCAAAGATTTCAGCGGCCTCCTTTTTTGTTGCATCTGAATATATCATTCCCGAAGAAATATTCGAAAGGCTATCGATAACGTTGCTCACACAATCCGGGCTTGTTTGAATCCGAATAAGCTTCGGGAAAGTGATTCCCCAGGATCTCATAACCGGCAGATTCGTTGATAAGCTTTTCAAAATTTTTAAAATGTCCTCAGGTCCCATACTTCTTTTCGACCTCCTCCAGTGTGAGTTCCGCTTCACCAGCGAATCTCCACCGTTCACCGTCATAATACCAGCCGTATTTAGGAGGTAGAAACACCGTTTCCGCATGTGCACGTAAAAAGGTTAATATTGCCTCAGAAAGTTCCTTCCTGCGATTATGGTTGACCCGCATTGCGACCCCATGCCTACGAAGTGCCGCAGAAAAGTTCTTTGAAGTGCACATTTTATCGGATAAATAAAAACAATCCTCAGAACCCAACAAAAATTTTACTGCTATAGGTCTTTTTGTTTCCGCACAGCACAGAACGATAGCTTTAATCGGAACTGCCAATAATGCCTTTGAGGTATACCGCTGACCAGTCGGAAGGACTGTCTCCAAGCACAACTGATTCTCGGAATTTGCATATATCCCGCTCAAAGCATTGGCTCGATTCATCTGATAGGCCCATCTCCGCTCGTCCATATCCGCAATATTCTTATAATGAATCCGTTCCTTTTCTATATCAACAACAGCCTTAGTCTGAATTTTATGTTCGTCGCACATCGTCTTATACGCATAGCTAGCAGCATCTTCGTACGTGCGAGGCGATAATCTTGCATCCGGATACGGCAGCATTGACCCTGCAAAAGGCAAATTGGTAACATTCTGACTCGAATCCATAAATCGTATCGGTGATTTTACATTTTCCATTTTTTTCCCTTTCCTCTGCCCAACCTAATGATAAACTGATGAGCAAAAAACCATTTTGCCAAACTAAAAGGTGTTTTCGCGTTTAAAATCCCTCTTCTGTTGGGCAGATTCTTTTTTGGGGGAGTACGCGAATTCGGCCGAATTTGCTGTTTTATTTCTGCTTCCCTTGACAACAAGGCTATCAAAGATTTAAGTTAAGTAAAATACCCTATTTTTTATACAATGCATTTCTTTTTTTGGAGGTTTGGTTAAATATGTTTAACCCGTATGATGAAAAATATGCCACCCTGGAACACTACTGGGAAATAGCTAAGCGTCTGAACGCTGAAAGGAAATCTGCCAAGCTGTCTTTAGATGAATTAGCTGAGAAAATCAATCGTTCGAAACCAACCGTTCAGAAATGGGAAAAAGGATGGGATGGTGGAACCCAAAAGGGCAAAAATTTGCTTCCTACTATTGGTGATCTGATTTCATTAAGTAAATTGTACGAATGTACTCCAGAGTACTTATTGTGCGAATACGATATGAAGACCCAACAAGTCACTGACATCTGTTCGGAAACAGGACTCATGCAAGATACTGTTATAAAGCTCCAAAAGTCCTTCAAGGGAATAAAGGAATCTCTTTCTCCTTCACCATATGCTGAAACAATTTTTGCATTCATTAATTTTTTCATTTCGAATAATGACCAAATAAATGAACTTCTTTTTAAACGTGAACAGCTCGAATTTCTAAAGAAGGAATATATAAAAGACACTTATCACGATCAAATTCATAATGGGTATCTTTTTTTACGGAATTCAACAGAAGGAGTAGACTTATTAAACAGTTCACCAAACATCAAGTTATTATCTTTTTCTCTTAAGAAATACTATAACAGCATGGGCATATCCGAAGGAGAAGCAGATGAAATAATAGACCGTCTTTATCACTACCGTGAAATACTATCATACGAAACTCTTAAACAATCTGATTACGCGCTAAGTGATTGTTTCAAATGTTTAGTAATTGATTTTTTCCAAGACTACCTTGCCTCTGATTCCGAAACATACATTTATCGTTCTTTCGTCCAGGGGATTCAGGACAGAATGGAGTTTAAGGAATTCACTCCTATTCCTATCATAAAGTAACCTTAAAAATATAATACTTAAAATATAGAAACAATTTTACAGGAAACTATCACTCATATTATTAGCATTTCCCCGTTTCCTGCTTTTTTGCTCGAAGTATAGTGCTTTTTGAGATGCCAGTCATTTCTACTACTCGCGGTATACTATTTTCCCCAAGCAAAGATAGCGCATGCTCAATTTGCGCTCTAGTGTATTTTGGAGGCCTGCCTTCACGGAAGCCCTCCTTCGTCTTTGCAATTGCTTTTCCTTCCTGTGTTCGTTCAACAATCATATCCCGTTCGAATTCGGCAAATGCAAGGAATACGCTTCGAACTAACTTACCCGTTGGCGTATTATCCATCAGCCCCATATTAAGGACGTGAACATTAATATCCTTATCCAGAAGCGATTGAATCAAATCCATTCCCTGCGATGCAGACCGCGCAATCCTATCAAGTTTTGTCACGATAAGTGTATCACCAGGAGCTATTTTTGATAGCAGCGCGTCCAATTGCGGTCTATGTGTTTTTGTTCCTGTGAATGTATCTGAATAAATAATCTCAGCACCTGCCCGCTTCAGCGAATCCTCTTGCACAGTTAAACTATTTCCTTCTCTCTCTTGTCCACGAGTGCTTACTCTAGCATATCCATACTTCATAAAATGGTCCTCCTAAAAACAAAACTTTTTGACACTAAGTTACGGAACCACGGGAACGGCTTAAAACCGTTGCCCGCCAAATGGTCCCACAACTCTTAAGTTTTGACTCCTCTTACTTTAAAAGCTTAAGTAACTCTATTGCTACCGCAACAATTGCCTTTAACACTTCCTTTGGATTTGGTTTTTCAATTTTACCCTTCATGCTTTACTCCCCCAAAATGCATCAATCCATTTCTACTATCTTTTTCTCGCTAGCTATATATAGATATGCATGGTTTGAGAGAACCTCCTCCGGGCTAACCTGCTCACGGTTTACCTCAGTGATCATATCGTTTAGAATTTGCGCATCAGATACACCTTTTGCTTTGATGAGAATGCATTCATGTACAGACGAAGGAATTACATATATATCATCTCCGCCTGAATAGACCTCCAGTAATTCAGGATTCATTATTCCAGCCGCACCATAAACACGTGAAGCATTGCTGATAATGAACATTCCAGACGTATTTTCATCCAATTTTTCAATAATTTCATCCTTGTCCTCGTATTCCTTCATAATCAGCATCTGTTTTAATACATTCTCTATTGATTCGATTTTGTATCCGTCGTTCTTCATGTTCCTTATTGCAGTTGAGTGTAGCTCGTCCAATGAAATACCATACCTTCCCAACATCTCGTTGGTAATCTTTACACTTCCAATGCCTAAACTAGGAGTATCGAGCCTAATATAGTAAATGCAGGCCAAGTCACAAAAGTGCGTGTGTGCTAACGTTTCAAGAAGGGTTTTGTTTGTCGATTCATTCAACAATAGTGGGAAAATGTCCTCCTTTATTTTTTCAAAATCACTTAAACTTTCCACCGAATCGACTATGTCGCTCGAATCTTTCGATCTCAGGTCCACTATTTTTCCAATAATTGTCTCAAGTGAAAACTCTCCTCCTTCAAATCGCCGATACATCTCTTCCAAATAAAAAACAGGAGAAGCCACCGCTTCACGTGAGCAGTCTTCATCATTATTGAAATCAATACGGAGCGCACGCAATACGCGGCCATTCAACTTTTGTACATCATAGACACAAACGTTTGCGCCAGCGTCATCCCCGTAAAAATTTCTTAGTTCATTAACAATTTTTTGTTCAAAATCAAAATATTCCATTATGTCCTCCTAAGCCCTAAGCCCTAAGCCATGTTTGTTCGTTTAATCTGAAATCTTCTAGAAATCGTTGTCTTTAGAAGCCTATTGTATATGTCCGGTTCAGAAATTCTGAGCTGTGCGGAATCCAAGCGGGATGTCTGAATATTTGTCCAAAATATGCTGAACTTACCACAAACAGCCTTCTCACGACCACCTAGAGCACGCTTAACCGAATTATCAATCTCGGAGATTTCTTTTTCTCTCATCGAAATTTCGCTCAACAATTCTTCCCTGCGAAGCAAGGCGTCTTGATAAGCATCCAGATTCACTAAACCCACTTCGGGTGTTAAGTCATGCACTGGGCTACAAAGTTGAAGTGGTTCCTCGCAAGTATTTTTGTTTCCCCATGAACCGATCAAAAATCGTTTACTGTTTCTGTTTTTCATTGCCACTTCCATCATACCTTCTCCTTTCTTTTTCAATTTTGTCGATGTAGTTCCCTACCAGAATTGCGAAACCTGCTAGCACAACAAGCACTCCGAAAGCAACAGATTGGCAATCCTCTGGGATTACTCCTGCAAGTTCATCTGGTACTTGCATCATGACCCTCCTTTTGCAATAAAATAAGGACCTGAATATCTTCAGATATCTTCAGGTCCTTTCACATATATAGTATATAATTGAAAAATAACAAATTTACTCTTTCATAATTTTTTTCTTTTTAACTGCTGTAACGATAAAAAAGATTAGGCCTACAATAAAAACAATAAGGAAACCAAACAATAATAATCCGCATAAAACACCATTAACCGTTCTTCCCCAGAACTTTGCTATGAGAACCATCACTGCCACTCCAATCAATCCTATTAAAGAAACAATCATTCCTGCACTTATTTTTTTCATTATATCCTCCTAATGCCTATTAAAAAAATTCATAAAAATTTCATGGACTATGTCGGAATTTTTAATTAATCCCAAGACAACAATCACCACTATAGCTATTATCACAATCTTCATATAATACCTCCTTAAATGGTCTTTACATGCTTCAAGTCATTAACTCTTTAATTTTCTCCGGGAAAGAAATCCGTCGAGAATCCGTCCGTTTCTATTCTTATTCCACCCTGCGGCAAAAGCACAATCTCGTTTACGTTATTATCATAATCATAAAAGACATATTGCCCATCTACATTCCATACATCATACTCAGAAGGGGCCGAACCTTCTCCATTTGGATCCCACCAATAAAGGTAACCAACTGTGGGATCATTATAGCCCCAAAATTCTATAGAAACACGATTTTTCCCATCAGTATAATTTCCTGCCCATAATACGCTATCTTCTATACTCACATATTGATCAGCATAATCTGTATAATCCGAAACCATACTAAATGGTTCTTCATAAGTCTCCTTCGCAGTTAATCCCGATACCGAAGTCAGAAATAAACTATAGACTCCGGCTTCTTCATCAAAAAATAGGTTTGAACCATTATAACCCAGACCACTTGTAGAAATCGGAAAAATATAATCTGTATCAAGGCTTTCGCAGTAATATGTTCCATCTGCATTTTGCTCAACGCTATAGGCAAAATCCGTACCATCATATACTGGAGCAAAACGCTTTCGGTGGTATTCTTTCATCTCAGCTTCTACATTATTCTCCACATAAACACGCCATGTATATAGATATATCACGGGACTTATTAATGTATTAGAAATCACCTCTTCTTCTCCGGGAAAATAAAATAAGTTCACATAATCTCTATATTGATATACACCAACTTTTTTTTCGCGAACAAATGTGTTTTCATTGACCTTTAATAATCCAAATTTCATCGTGGATGACAAATCCTTATAGTCTTCACTGGTCATTCCCGTCGGGAACGGAGACACATTTATTAATAGACTATCAAGATACTCAACTCTTTTTGGCTCCGAATTTGCTGTTCCTTTCGTCGTTGAAAGTGTACTCTTTTCAGCTTGATTCTCTTCTAATTGAGCCTTCATTCCACGTCCCCACAAGAAAACAAAGGCAGCGAGTACAAGACCTACTATTACGATGATTTTCCGTTTTGATGGATCTGCTTTGGCACTTAAGCCCAAGGCGGCCAAAGCAACGATTATTGCCGCCAACCAGTAGAGCTTGATAATTAAAACTGCAAGTATAACACCGCCTATAAAGGAAGCAAATAATTCCTTCAATATCCCTCGCCCAGGGCTAAAATAATAAACCGTAAATATCTTGTGATAAGTAACCCAAATAACACCTGTGCAAATCAATACCAAAATTAATAATGTTGTACTTCCCTCCATTAACGTTCCTCCTCATTTAAAAAATATCTAATCTATAGGTTATATTATCCTTGCATTAGTTATCCAAAAATTATCTTATCCATATAATTAATATGTGGAGAGGTAAATATGTTACGTTTAAAAATTGACAAACTACTCGAAGAGCAAGGGCATTCAAAATACTGGTTATACAAAAAAATGGCACCCATGTCTTACCAGAATTTGAACAAGCTATATCTAAATCAAACCACGAGTATTCATTATAGTACGCTCGAAAAATTGAAAAATGCTTTAAATGTTCCTATAGATTCGCTATTTGAAGTAGTTGAAGACAAACAAGAAAAATGAGGCAGCTGTTTTCCAGCTGCCTCATAAAAATTAATCATTATATAATACTAATACTCCATATCCAAAGCAGTATTTTTCCAACTCATTTAGGAACCTTCTTGCCCCATCATAATCAACATCCATTATCTCTTTAACAGCCTCAATATTGGGCAGAACCATCACTCGAATATTTTGAATTAACCTTCTGAATTTTGTCGCCCATCCACAAGCAATAAGCATTTTAATAAGGCTAGTTTTAGGTTCAAATATCAGGAAGAGGTTTTCATTCTGAGAGCTGATTGAGCTTGCTGGAATTGCTTTTACGAACTCTTTATCAATAGTTTCAACGCTCTCATTCTTCTTCGGCACAACATAAATATCACGATACATGTAGCAATCGCGTAAGAGCTGAGAATCCATCGAAAAGGCACTACTATTCTTAAGAGACTCTTTCGCGCGAATTATTTGCTCAAAAACATAATTATTCTTTTTATCCCCTTCAAGTGATTTAACAATTTGATGTTCATCAAAATATGATCCAAAAGCCATCTTGCACAACAAATTGCCACTATAAAGAGGAATATTCCAGAACATCATTACCTCATTTTTTTCCATTTCATCTACCAGGCAAGCTTCGTAATATTCGGGCCATAAAGCAAAAACCGGTCTTTTTTCAAACAAATAATACAAATTACGAATTGCGTCTTCTATCTGTATTCCATTATCAAAATAAGCCTGCGTTAACTCCAATTTTTCCAAAATCTTCGGATCCATGCGCTGCCTAATAGTATAACTCGAAGTATATTCAATTCTTGTTCCGCTGATTAGCGCTACAGAAATCTCCAAGATTTTCCCTGATTCTATAAGTTTTCCTTCGTAAGCCGGGGGCAGTACCTTCATTTCTAAAATTCCATAATCCTCATCTGATTTAACAGCCTCAACAAAGTCCTTTATTCCAATATCATCTACAAGTTCCGTTTTTACCGAATTTTCATCAGTGTAGATTAATTTCATATGTGTTTTCCTCCGTTTTCTTTTTTTTTGCAAGTTCATAACATTCTTGCATCCTTTGGGGCTTGAATACTCCGGGAGCAGACATTTTAATACCATTTATTGAATAGTTACTGAAAATAAAAAAAGCAGCTCTTTCCGGGCCATCCAGAACAATGCTGCAATACTGAAAATTGCTGTATGTCTTCATGAAATCACAAATCATATTCCAAAAAATATCTTCCGGTATATAAAAATCCTCATTAAAAACGTAAAAAACATTGTACAGTCTGGCACACCGATTTGTTTCAATTCCAAGTCGGTTCTGAAAGTTCACTACCTGTTCTGCTATAGATATGGGATTATCACAAATAGCTTGAGGATTCACTAGATAATTCCCAAAAAATTGTATTCTGTTTTCCCGAGGCTTATAACGGGAAAGGATATTTGTTGAAATGAATTTTACAATATCAAAAATATCCTGTTCCGATTGTGCTCTGTTGGAAACAAGTTTAATAGGTCTCAGATATGGCATATGTTGGTGTCACCTCCTTCACATACGCAATAATCCCCAAAAGAATATCATTGCAATATTTTCTAAGTTCCTCAACTTCCGTTGCATTAATATGGAATCTATGTCCATTAATATAACTGGTAGAGCTAATAACAAAATGAATATGGATGTATTTTGTTTCATCATAATGAATTCCGTAAAGACATTGAAATCCATTTCCAAAGAATAAACGACTTATTGTTTGAGCAAGAGTATCCACATAGCTCACTTCACAATTTAGGCTATCAAATTCTTCTTTTGATAAAGCCGCAATAAGGTGATATAGATGCCTGCCTTGCGTATTTGATCTAAATGTAACTTCAGTTGTAATGAACTGATTTATGATACTCTCGACTCCCAGAAGTAAACATATACCAGCAGATCCTATCCCCAGCAATTCATTTGCCCGGTCTTCATTTGGTCTCGTTCTAGTTACATAGCGAATTAGATACTCAAATGAATCTTTAGTTTTGTAATGTCCATTCTTACCCTTGAACTCAATTATCATTGCAGCATTACCTCGATATGTTCCAGTTTATCAATGAGCTGATAGTATATTTCATCCGGAAAGGTGCCCTGATATTCTTTTAACCAAGATAAGGTTTCATTAATCTTTTCCGTAACAATGATGCCTTTCCTGTATGCACTTTTGTATTTTGTACTTCTGCGTTCCGTGGGTGCTAATGTACATTCAGTTACGTATTCTGACAATGACATGTTTTTATCTCTTGCTTTATTCATAATTGTTTCTTTTTGAGTTGAAGTTATTCTTGCAAATATAGTTTCATCTTTTATTTCTTTTTTCATATGATGCTCCTTAAAAAACAAATATAAGATATATAGAAACATATTTATTTCCATATATGATATGAAATATACTTTTGTAATTCATTTATCTTTCGCTAAATGAATTACAAAAGTAATACATATTATTAACTAGATTCGCAATCTGTTTGACAAACATCTCGGTAAACTAATTCAGTCATGCTGGAAAGCAATAATGAATGAATATCCCCAGTATTTCTGTTCCCCCTAATGTTCCCGTGGTATTCATTACCATATTATGTAAACAACTGCTTTATCTAGTTATTTTTAAACGAGCAAACATCTAAATAATCAGATTCATCATTACTATTATGTTATTAAAAAAAAAGCTGTTTCACCTCCAAGTTTACCGTTTTCACTGATTAGTTGATAATTTACCCGAATCTTTTTTATTTATATGTTATATGCAAATAATTTTTTACATTTTTAACAAAGGAGGATCTGAGATGTTTGAAAGTTATGCCGAATGGATGAGCACAACTGATGTATGTGAAGCCCTGTCAGTTGAAAAGCACGCAGTATACCAGCTTATAATTGAGGGAGAAGTGAAGGCAATAAAGTTAAATCAGAACTATCGGATAAGCCGGGATTCGCTTATCGAATACGTTTTGAGACAGTCTGGAATAGAAGTATCGAAGGAGGAATTATATGATTACATATAATAGCGGCTCTAGAATGCCCGACATCATTGATACAGATCAATTATGTGCAATATTGAATGTAAGCAAGAACTACGCCCTTTCCATGCTTCGTAGGGGTGAAATAAAAGGTTTCAGAATAAACAAGAGCAAAATATGGAAGATATCAAACGTAGCTTTAAAGCAATACATTGAAACTCATTAGGCTTGTCTGAGTAAAAAAAAGACAAGGTTAGAAAAAAGTTAGAAAAAAGTTAGAAAAACACACAAAAACAAGGGTCCCGAAATCCTCGGAACCCTTGTTTTTACTGAGTCGGAGTGACAAGACTTGAACTTGCGGCCTCCACGTCCCTAACGTGGCGCTCTACCACCTGAGCCACACCCCGATATATAATAGCGAGAGGGGGATTCGAACCCTCGACACCGCGGGTATGAACCGCGTGCTCTAGCCAACTGAGCTATCTCGCCATATTTGAAACAAGTCGTAAGAATGGGGCCTACAGGGCTCGAACCTGTGACCCTCTGCTTGTAAGGCAGATGCTCTCCCAGCTGAGCTAAGACCCCGCGTCTCAACCGACTTTGTTAGTATACAAAAGCAATGTCCGAATGTCAAGCAGAAAAATGAAATATTTTAAAGTTTTTATCCGCAATTTCCGCATCCGCCACAGGGACTCGTAATATCCTTGTAAGAGCCCAGCAAACACACTGCATGAGCGGCTATTCCGTCACCGTTTCCGGTGAAGCCAAGGCCCTCTTCAGTGGTGGCTTTAACATTGACGCAGGACACATCAATTCTTAAGGCATTGGCTATATTTTCCCGCATCGCATCTATGTGGGGACGCATCTTGGGTGCCTGGGCAAGAATCGTGGCATCAATGTTCTCCACGTAGTATAAATCGCTTTCCAGCATGTCGCCTACTCTCTCAAGAAGCTTTAAGCTGTCAGCACCCTCATACCTTGGATCGTTGTCCGGGAAATGAAGACCGATATCTCCCATTGCTGCTGCCCCTAAAAGTGCATCCATAACAGCATGCACTAAAACATCCGCATCCGAATGCCCTAAAAGGCCCTTCTCAAAAGGAATATCCACTCCGCCGATTATTAATTTGCGGCCCTTTACAAGCCTGTGAACATCATAGCCGTGTCCGATTCTCATTACATTCTCTCCGGTGCTTCGAAGCCTAAAATATTAATGCAGGTTTCCAAAACATTCTTTGTAAGATTAATAAGTGCTATAAATGAAGCCTTCCTGGACTCATCTTCTTCGGAAAGAATCTTTGTCTCGTGATAGAAGGAGTTAAATGCGTTGGAAAGATCGTAAATGTATGCGCAAATCTTGTTGGGACCAAGTTCTTCGTACGCAGCCTCCATTGTGGAGCCAAAGAAAGTAAGTGCCTTCATAAGTTCCTTCTCGGAAGAGTTCACACAATCGCCTATAGCACACTTTGCCAAGTCTCCGCCTGCAGCAAGATACTTTTCAATAATGGATTTAATACGAACGATTGTATAAAGAATATAGGGACCGGAATTTCCCTCAAAGGAAATGAAACGCTCCATATCAAATACGTAGTCTTTAGCGGGAACGTTTGAAAGGTCACCGTACTTAATGGCAGCAAGACCTACCATCTTGGAAATCTTCACTGCTTCCTCTTCGGTCATATCCCTGTTTTCTTTGATCTTTTCATAGGTTGCAGCATTGATTTCGTTAAGAAGGCTCTCAAGACGCATAACACCGCCGTCACGTGTCTTAAA
>JAZLJG010000103.1:0-43326 GCA_045617745.1 Lachnospiraceae bacterium
ATATGTGGTATCATATGTTTATGATGCATACGGTAACCTTTCAGAGCTTGTGTACCCTGACAACACAAAGGTTACATATACCTATGACCTTTGCGGAAACATAAAGACGGTAACAGACTTTGACGGTAACGTGACATCCTACACCTATGATGCCCTTAACCGTGAAGTTAGAACCGATAACGCAAACTTAACTTATGTAACAAAAGAGTATGACGCCGTAAGTAACCTTACGAGAATGTCCGAGTACTCTTCAAAAACAGGTTCCGCTATATCAGAAACCATTTATGAGTATGATGCGGATGACAGACTCTTGACGGAAACCGAAACCGTAAAGGGATACAGCTACATCTATACCTACGATAACCTTGACCGTGTAATTAAAAGAACAACCCTCAATTACGCAACGGGAGAGGTTACCGATGAGGAAACCTTCTGTTATGACGGTGCGGGAAATATCACAGAGGCTCTTTCGAGAAACGAATTAAAGGCCATGTCATATATCCCGGAGGATAACCGTATTTCCTCTCTTAACGGAAGTGCCTTCACCTTTGATGATGACGGAAACCTTGTAAGCGGCACAATAAACGGTAAGAATGCAACCCTTACCTATGACAGCCGAAACCACTTAACAGCCTATAATGCTGATACATATGTCTATGACAGTGAAGACTATAGGATAGAGAGTACTGTACAGACACTGGTAAAAGAAGAAAAGAATACCTGGGAAACAACAAAACCCATCGTTACCCCTGTAAAACCCGGTAAACCCGTAACCCCTATCCCGATTCCGGTACCCAAGCCCGGTAAGGGAGAGATAATGGGAGAGGCTGATGCTTCTGAAGAAGAAACCTTCGAAGGCTCATGTGCATCAGTGCCTGCAGGAACATCATCCATAAAGGATACATTTGAAACTGATGAAGAAGAAATCACTTCAGAGGAAGATGCGGTTTCTGAAGAGCCTTCGGAAGAGACCGAAGAACCATTAATCGAAGAACCTGCAACCGAAGAACCTTCGGAAGACGTATCAGATAATGAAATACCGGAAGATGATATATCAGAAAATGACGTATCTTCTAATGACATATTTGCCGAAGATGTTTCTGCAAACGATACGTCCGAAGGTAGCCTTTCTAGAGAAGACCTGACTGTCGCAGAAGAAGTCGAAACCCTTCCTGAGGAAGAAATTCTTCCCGACGCAGAAATTACTTCTTCAGCAGAAGATGAGGAAGTAACCTATACAGAAAAAACAGTAAAAACAACCTATTGTTACGACAGACAGAACAAGAACCTTCTCATGACCGTTGATGAGAACGGAATTATAGAGAAGTATGTATATGGTAACGGTCTGATTTCGTCAGTTGAGACATTAAACATTACCAGGGAAAAAACAATTCCCAAAATCGGAACCAATGCCTCAACAAATGCGGTAACAGTCACCATCGGTTCCGGTTCAGGCTTCGCAACGCTGGAATACAAGTACTACACCTACGACATCCGCGGCAGCGTAACCCGCGTAGCGAACAGCAAGGGAACCACTACAACTGAATATAGTTACAGTACCTACGGTAACCGTATATCCTCAGAGGAACTTGATTATTCCATCCTTGGCTACTGTGCAAGGGACGGAGTGTTAACGGAAGCCAACGGCCTTCTTTATATGAGAGCCCGTTACTACAGCCCTGATCTGATGCGCTTCATAAATGAGGACATCGTAACAGGAGACATCAGTAACAGTAATTCTTTAAACCGCTACAGCTATGTGGAGGGAAACCCGGTTACGATGGTGGACCCGTTTGGGCTGGAAGCAATGCGGGCAAGGGCACAGGCTTTAGAAGACAAGAAAGTACTCGATGGTGTTAAATTTCTTGGGGGATTGGTCCTGGTTTGTGTTCCCGGATTACAGGGAGTAGGAACCGGGTTACTGGTAAGTGGAGCGACAGGCCTTGTAGTTGATATTTTGGCCCAGGAAAAAAATCTTGACCCCAAAACGATGGCAATAATAGAGGATGTTGCCGGTGTAGGAGAAGGAGTCATAGCTTTCTTTATTCCGGGAGGTCAGGCATACGGAGCTAGCCAGATATGTTCCGGCCTTGGTGGATTGGGCTTAGGTTATGCCAGCGAAGGCATATACAAAGCAGTTACCGGAGAAGGCAGCGAATCTGCATTTGTGATAGGCGACGGGATTGGGAATATGGTCGGCGGATTTGCCGGTGATGCGGCCTGGAAGTACTACCAGGAAGAAACAATAAGGAAGATTGCTTCTTCGGCCGGGATGGAATATCAGGCCGAAATTGAAACCAGTAGAACAAATTGGGGTCCAGAACATGGAAAAGGAAATACAAAACATAATAATGCGATAGAAACGGAACTGGATGATGCATTTGCAAATGGCGCCACTAGCATAAGGAAAAATGGAGCTCAAATAGATGTGAATGGGAATAGAGTTTATGGTTTTGACGGCAGATACACGAGACCAGACGCTTCCTATGTTTTGGATGGTGTTAGGTACAACACAAATTACATATCAAATTATGGCTTAGATGATGTTGACGAACTAAATAGAGAACTTAGTGCGTTTCTTCGGATGATTGAGGCAGACTCAAATGCAAAAACAAGATTAGTCTTTGACTATTAACCATTGAAAGGATTTTTGCTATGAATAAAATAATAGCACCATCTCATGTTGAAAAGTATTGTTATAGAGTTAATGATGATACTTTTTTTGCAGAATTGAATGATAAGTTTGCAGGTGATTTTTCATTTGTTTATAAGGTTATTTGTAACTGTAATAGTTCAAAGTTTACTGTTTTTAAAAGTAATCAACCGGGTATTATTGCATTATGCAATAATTGTAAAAATGAAATTATTATATACGATTTGTTACAATATCCTGCGGCAATTGTATTGAATAAATCATATGACTTTAAAAGAGTAACAGATTTGGATAGCGAGTTATATGTTAATTATGAGTATTCTGATGATTATCTATATGAAAATAACGTCGATTTCGATAACAATGATGTTACCTGGGCTAGAGCTTTCGTTGTTGATCAAAATGGGATAAAAAAGATACTAGATGATGAAACCGCTTAGCTAGATTGTAGCAATTGATGAAGTAACCAGGGACGGAAGTAACCAGAGACGTACCTTTTGTCACGAGGATGTGTACTTCGGCTCGTTGAGGAAGTACTACCATGGACAAGGGGCTTTTATCGTCAAACTCCGTCCATTTGAAGTTTGGATTAATTGGGGGAACTATACTAGTGGTAAGGAAGTAGGATATGATATTGGTATGCGATTCGTTACGGATATGGAAAGGATAATCCTATTTTCGGGTGCTCTTTATGAAGAAATTAATTGCCTATGTTAATATTTTTCAAGGGTACTAGATTCGCAAAAGTAAGAAGTGACGGCAATTAAGTTGCCAGGGACGTTCCTTTTGCCATAAGAAAGTGTTCTTTGGCTTGCTTTATTGATAACACTTTAGCTTGAACATTTTGAAAAACACCGGTGGACAATTCTTTTCATCAAGAATTGTCCACTTTGGCAAAAACATTTCGCAATCTGTTCTTTTGCCTAAATCTACGACATCCGCGGCAGCGTAACCCGCATCTCCGACAAAAAGGGTGTTACCACAGCAGAGTATACCTACAGTACCTACGGTAACCGCATAGGGGAAGAACCTTATGACTACTTCATCCTCGGTTACTGCGCAAGAGACGGCGTATTAACCGAAGCCAACGGCCTTCTTTATATGAGAGCCCGTTACTACAGCCCCGATCTGATGCGCTTCATGAACGAAGACATCGTAACAGGAGACATCAGTAACAGTAATTCTTTGAACCGCTACAGCTATGTGGAGGGGAACCCGGTAAGTATGGTGGATCCGTTCGGGCTGTGTGCGAATAGAGCACAAGGTAATTCGCAAAATGTATTAGTGGTAAATGGGTGGTTGAGATTGTACTCAGACATTCCTTCAAGTGGATATGGGCGAGCTGTTGCAATTCCGGAAGAAACTGATAGAAATAAGTGGGCTATGCGTGAAAGTTTATCATCAATCAATAAGTATGCACTTCTATCAGTTGGAGCCACTAATGAGGTCATTGTGGGTGAAGAAGGAGAAATGTTTGACACAATGGTTCTATTATTGAATTCTGTGGAAAGGGTTCTATTAGAGGCTTAAATAATTTTAGTATTGAGGGGATTATTGTATACGAATGAAAAGGAATAAGTTGTTTATTTTATTTTTCGCTTTGTTTATATTAGTTAGTGGATGTAGTTATGTTAATGAAAACAACTACGATAATTGTATTAATAAAGATGATATTATCATCTTTGAAGGGAAAAAGATTGATTTAGAATCATTATTAAATGATGATAATGTGATTTATTCAATTGCTGATGTTGATAATGATGGAATTTTGGAAATTGGGTTTCGAACATCAAAAGAGCTATTTGTTATTAATGTTAAAGAAAAAGAAGTAATCTATTGTGGCTCTTGCTATGATAATCTGCTTGATTACAATGGTGAAAAAGGAATTATCTACATTAGAGAAGGTGGAGCACCAACGCATAAGGATTATCAATATTTTAGGTTGGATGATAGAGGAAATGCTTCTTTGGTGTTTAAATGGGCTTGCTATGATATAAATGAGAACAATGCTTATGAAGAGGATGATCTTTACGATATTAATGGACAGACAGTTACTTGTTCTGATTATGTCAAAAAGACAGAACTTTATTCTGATTTGACTTTACATTTATCTGAATGGATGAATTTTGTTGGTGATTCTATTAAAATTCCAGAGTGATTTTTCTTTGAAATAAGTCAATAGGGACGTTCCTTTTTTTCACAAGTATGTGTACTTTGGCTCATATCTTTTTTTATCAGTTAAAAACTGAAGAAGCAACAAAGAGATGGATTTTGTAATATCAAGGTCCGTCCCCCTTTTGCCAAAAGGCGAATAGGAACCCGTCCCCGATTCGCCACTAATACATTGGCTGAACATACTTATATTGCAGAGGAAGCTTTACGTGCTGGAGGAGCTAGTGATAAATTGATAAATGATTTGATAAAAAACTCATTAGCTAATTTGACAGAGCAAGGGGTAAATCAACCTACGAGAATTCCGTGGTACACAAAAGAATAGAAGGGAAGTAGAATTATGAATATTAATTTAGAACTATTTGGCAGCATTTTTATTGATGAAGTAAGAGATAGAACAATTCGTGTTTTTGATAAAAAGATAGAAGGGTTTATGAAAGATGCTGCTTCACAGGCATTATTTGAGGAAATTCAGACATTGGATGAGTCACAGCGTCAGATAGTATACAGAATAATCGAACAGGTTACAGATTTGAGTATTCATAATATGTTAAATATGTTTGAAGAGCATGAAGAAATCAAACTATTGCTGAATGGAGTGAATTTGACAGAAGAAAGCGATGGCTTGGCAGGAGAATTGTATACTGTGGATGGTTGGATAAGTAGATATTCAAAGCAAAGAACTAATTTATTATGAATGTTATAAATGTCATGAAGAAATATCTATAGATGACTCTTTAAAACAAGAATGTGTATTTTGAATCGGATATTGGCATCTTCATTAGCAAATGCATGCTAAATAACTTCAAGGGACTGGGCTTTGTGGAATCAAGGTCCGTCCCTTTTTCGCCAAAAGGCGAATAGGAACCCGTCCCTGATTCGCCATTTTGGCGATGATTGTGTATAATAGAGAAATTAGAAAAAGTTAAAGGGGAGAAGACATGAGACTGGATAAATATTTAAAGGTATCGAGACTTATTAAAAGACGTACGGTGGCCAACGAAGCCTGCGACAACGGACGTGTCATGATAAACGACAAGGTGGCAAAGGCTTCCACAGACGTAAAGGTGGGAGATGTAATAACGATTTCTTTTGGTAATAAAGAGGTAAAGGTTCAGGTTACCGATGTTCAGGAAACCGTTAAAAAGGATGAGGCCAAGGAACTGTTTAAGTATCTGTAAACCTAAAAATGATAAACTGATATTGACGAAGAGGATGCTGCATAATATAATTATGTAAACGCATTTATGTAAACGGAGCGCAGATATGACAAGAAACAAGAAAATGATGAGCCGCCGTTATTCCAATGCAGGCAGTATGGTTCTTGTTACATTCGTAGTAGCCATGATACTTATTGTTATTCTTTTTAAGAACAATGAGCTCAAAGAAAAGAAGGCGGCTTACGAGAAAAAAGAAGCATACCTTTTGGAACAGATTGCCGAGCAGGAAGAACGCAGCAAAGAAATAGAAGAATACAGAAAATACACTCAGACCAAACAGTACGCTGAGGATATGGCCAAGGAAAGACTTGGTCTTGTATATCCCGACGAGATTATTTTTGAGGCTGATAACTGATAAATCATTACAAATATGTTACCTTCCGTTGATTATTCAACGGAAGGTGTTTTAATATATAGTGATGAAACATGGGTTTGTAAAGAAAATCGAAAACTTCATAGAAGAGAAAGCTCTGATTTCCTACGGAGAGAACGTTGTTATCGGTGTTTCCGGCGGAGCGGATTCGGTGGCACTTTTTTTGACCCTTGATTCTTTGAAAGAGAAGCTGGGGTTAAAGCTTTTTGTGGTGCATGTAAATCACGGACTTCGAAAGGAAGCTTTTGAAGAAGCCGAATACGTAAAGTCCTTGTGTGAAGAAAGAGAGATTCCTTTCTTTTTATACGAGAAGGATGTCGCTTCTGTTTCCGCAGAACTTGGAATCGGAACGGAGGAAGCCGGCCGGAAGGTGAGATATGAGGCTTTCAGGGAAGTGCTTTCAAATGTCGGCGGAGGGAAGATCGCCGTAGCTCACAACAGTAACGACAGAGCGGAAACCATGCTCTTTAATCTTGTGAGGGGCACCGGACTTACGGGCCTTATTTCTATTCCTTGTGAGAGGGGAGAGATAATCAGGCCTCTTTTGTGTGTGGAAAGAAGAGAAATCGAAGGTTTTTTAAAGGATATAGAGGTTAAGTTTTATACTGATTCATCGAATCTTACGGATGACTATACCAGAAACCGCATTAGAAACAATATTATTCCGAGACTTTGTGATGAAGTGAATTCCGAAGCGGTGGCCCATATGGCCAATACTGCGGGACAGCTTGCGCAACTTGGTGAGTTTCTTGAAAAGTTTGTGGATAAAGCCTACAGTGAGACGGTTTTAAAAAGCGAAAGGTGCCTTGTGGAGTTTGACAAGAAGGCCTTTCTTTCAGAAGATCCGTACATTCAGAAGCTTCTCGTAAAAAATGCGATAGATGAGCTGGTTCCCGGAAACAGGGATATTACCAGTACCCATATCGAGTCGGTTATCGGACTGCTTTCTAAAGAAGGAACAAAATCCGTTAATCTTCCTTACGAGATAGAGGCTGTTTCTACATATGAAAGTCTGAGCCTTTCTACACAAAAGGTTTCCTATGAGGGAATCTTTTTGATGGAAACGGAAGTGCTTGATAACTATGACGGATTTGATTATGGGAAATTTCAATACACGAAATGCTTCGATTATGATAAAATAAAAGGATATTTGGAGCTTCGAAAGCGTGAGCAGGGTGATTACATTTGTGTAAATGCATCCGGAGGCACCAAAAAGCTAAAGGACTATATGATAGACGAAAAGATACCTCAAAGAGAGAGGGACTTTGTTCCGGTTGTGGCCTGTGGGTCAGATGTTCTTTGGGTGGTAGGATATCGTATGAGTGAAGCCTATAAAATCAGTAAAGAGACAAAACGGGTAATCCGAATAACCGTTTTGAAGGAGGATTAGAGATGTTAGATCATGAAGTAAAGGTTCTTTTGTCTGAAGAGGAAGTTGACAGAAGAATTCAGGAAATCGGAGACCAGATTACAAAGGATTATGCAGGAAAGAACGTTCACCTTGTATGCGTACTTAAGGGCGGAAGCTTTTTCATGTGTGAGCTTGCAAAGAGAATCAATCTGAATGTGTCACTTGATTTTATGTCAGTTTCCAGCTACGGCGGGGACACCAAGTCAAGCGGTGTAGTAAAGATTGTTAAGGACCTTGATGAGTCTTTGGTAGGCAAGGATGTAATTGTAGTAGAGGATATTGTGGATTCAGGACGTACTTTAAGTTACCTTATGGAGCTTTTAAAGGACAGAAAGCCTGCAAGCCTCAGCCTTTGCACCCTTCTTGACAAGCCTGACAGAAGAGTTGTTGATGTGGATGTTAAGTATACCGGATTTAAGATTCCGGATGTATTTGTAGTAGGTTATGGTCTTGACTATGACCAGGTATACAGAAACCTTCCTTACATAGGAGAGGTTGTGTTCAAGTAATCAGAAAGACAGAGGTTATCAGAAATTGGGTAAGAAAACACAAGGGTATCGCGGCTTCTTTGTAATGATGATGATTCTTCTTATCTTTGCGATTATTTTTTCCATTGCGCAAAGACCCAAGACATTTTATTCCAAAGAACAGTTATTCGCAGATATCGAAAGTAACAAGATTTCGGAGGTAGTAATCAATCCGAACTCCGACAATGAAACAGGTACACTTGAAGTTACATTTATAGACGGTTCACTGAAGCACGTCTATGTAACAAATGTAGCGGATATTGAAGAAAAGCTTGATGAAACAGGAGTAATCGTTAATGTGGAGGATATTCCCAGGGAAAACTGGTTTTTATCCTATGCATTGCCGGTTCTTGTAATAATAATCATCGGAGTTTTCCTTTTTGTAATGTTAACCGCACAGGGCGGTGGCGGCGGACAGAATGCCAAAATGATGAATTTCGGCAAGTCCAGAGCCAGAATGATTCAGGGAGACGAAAACTCTACTAAACTTAAGGACGTTGCAGGACTTAAGGAAGAAAAAGAAGAGCTTGATGAAATCATTGAATTTTTGAAGAATCCCGCCAAGTTTATCAAGGTTGGTGCCAGAATTCCCAAGGGTGTTCTTCTTGAGGGACCTCCCGGAACAGGTAAGACCTTACTTGCAAAGGCTATTGCGGGTGAAGCAGGAGTTCCCTTCTTTAGCATTTCAGGTTCAGACTTTGTGGAAATGTTCGTAGGTGTAGGTGCATCCCGTGTACGTGATTTATTTATGGATGCCAAGAAAAACGCACCCTGTATCGTATTTATCGATGAAATCGATGCTGTGGCAAGACGCCGTGGTACAGGTATGGGTGGCGGACACGATGAAAGAGAACAGACCTTAAACCAGCTTCTGGTGGAAATGGACGGTTTTAAGGAAAATTCCGGAATTATCGTTCTTGCTGCTACTAACCGTGTAGATATTCTTGATCCCGCTATTTTAAGACCCGGCCGTTTCGACAGAAAAGTTGCCGTTAACGTTCCGGATGTGGGCGGAAGAGAAGAAATTCTCAACGTTCATGCCAAGAACAAACCCCTTTCCGATGATGTGGACCTTAAGAACATTGCCCAGTCCACAGCAGGATTTACGGGTGCAGATCTTGAGAACCTTCTTAATGAATCCGCTATAGCAGCGGCTAAGGATAACAGAGCCTTTATTACCCAGGAGGATATTAAAAAGTCCTTCGTTAAAGTCGGTATCGGTATTGAGAAGAAGAGCAAGATTATTTCCGATAAGGATAAAAAGATTACCGCTTATCACGAAGCAGGACATGCAATATTGTTCCATGTGCTTCCTGATACGGATGATGTATACATTGTTTCCATTATTCCTACAGGTGTAGGTGCAGCAGGTTATACGATGCCTATTCCCGAGAAGGATGATATCCATATGACCAAGAGCCGTATGGAGCAGGATATAATGACTCTTCTGGGAGGAAGAATTGCCGAGAGCATTATCTTTGATGATATTACCACCGGAGCTTCCAACGATATCAAGCGTGCCACAAAGATTGCCAGAAGCATGGTTACAAGATACGGTATGTCTGAAAACATCGGAGTTATCTGTTATGAAGACAGTGACGAGGATGAGGTATTTATCGGACGTGATCTTGCACATGCCAAGAATCACTCTGAGGCAGTAGCCGGAGAAATCGATAAGGAAGTTAAAGCTATTATCGACAAGTGCTATAAAAAGGCCGAAGAACTGATTCGCGAGAACATTGATGTTCTGCATTCCTGTGCAGCCCTCCTTCTTGAAAAGGAAAAGATTAACAGAGAAGAATTCGGGGCTTTGTTTAATACTAACAACTAATCATTGTGAATATTACACAAAAAAGACTGCTTGATTTTATATATTTTGTGAATGGTGAGCATTAACAAACAGGGGTTGCTCTGATATTATACTTCTTGTAACCCCCCAATACATTATATAGTTTTTTGCTATACCCCATAAGAAGAAATACCTTCTCTAAGACAGGCAGTAGTTTTCTACTGTCTGTTTTACTGTCCAAAAATATATGAAACTGATATAATGATATAAAAGGAGTATTTATGAAAAGAATTATAAAAACTGTTTATTGCGTATTACTGGGTCTTTTGTTTTCAATACCCGTTATAACCATTACCGATTCCATTACAGCCATGCATTTTGTGAACTTCAGATTAAGGGACAATGAGGACATAAAGGTTTTTGAGGAGTTTATGAAATCCTTCAAAATGAATTTCAAGCAGTCCGTTCCTTTTATCATTTTTACACTAGGACTGGGAGCTTTGATAACCATGGCATGGATAGACGTGGTTAAGTCTTCTCCGGAAATTAATTTCCTGGCAGCAGGCCTTCTTCTGGTGGCTACACTTATTTACTTAAATGTGAACACCATGTTTACATACCTTCTTGCCAAATTTGATAACACTACAAAACGACTTCTTGTGCTGACCATTTATATGGCTATCGGAAGAATTGATGTGATGACCAAACTTTCCGCATTGGAACTTCTGGCAATTGTCACTCCCGTAATAATAATCTGTGTTAACACAAATGTAGTATCATGTATTATTGGCGGGGTAGTGTTTATTGCCCTCTTGGTTTTATTTGAAATGGTATCCGGCAAGAGCATTATTCCCATATATGAATTCCTAATTAAGCAGGAAAAAAAGGATGAACCAGTCGAACAGTGAAAGACTTGAAATGAATCTGTGGTATTTAAATAACATGCGCCCTTTGTTTATTAAAAAGGCGCTTTTTTCCGATACCACCGCAAATTATATATCTCCCGCAGAACCTGAAAGCTTCAGCGAAGTTACGATTCGTTTCCGTACCGCAAAAAACAACGTGGAAACGGTTACGCTTGTTTCCAAGACGCAGATTGTGGATATGGAAAAGACCGAAAGCGATAAATGGTTTGACTTTTACAGCTGCAAGGTAAAGGTCGAAGACGTGGAGTTTCCGTATTATTTCAAGATAAAGTCAGGAAGAATAAACTGCATGTATGACGCTTCGGGCGTACATAAAATGGGAGAGTCGTATCATCCCTTCTTTATAGTACCCGGATTCCATACTCCGGACTGGGCCAAGGGCGCAGTCATGTATCAGATTTATACCGAGCGTTTCTGCAACGGAGATACCGGTAACGACGTGGAAACAGGTGAATACTACTACGTAGGAGGACCTGTTCAGAAGATAGAAGACTGGAATAAGATTCCGGCAGTAGACGGCACAAAAGAATTTTACGGCGGAGATTTGCAGGGTGTCATGGATAAACTTGACTACCTTAAGGACCTTGGAATAGATGCAATCTACTTCAACCCGCTTTTTGTGTCCCCTTCAAACCATAAATATGATATACAGGACTATGAACATATAGACCCCCATTTCGGAAAGATTGTAAAGGACGGGGGCGAGTGTCTTTCTGAAGGAGATACGGACAATAAGCATGCCACAAAGTACCAGACAAGAGTTTCCTCCAAAGAAAACCTTGAGGCTTCCGATGCTCTTTTCTGTGAGCTTGTAAAGAAGGCTCATGAAAAAGGAATAAGGGTGATTCTTGACGGCGTATTTAACCACTGCGGTTCCTTTAACAAGTGGCTTGACAGAGAGCGTATATATGAAGGCAGCGAAGGCTATGAAAAGGGCGCTTATGTGGCCAAAGAAAGTCCTTATTCGGATTACTTTGACTTCAGGAACAGGGACGCCTGGCCCTATAACGGTTCATATGATGGCTGGTGGGGCTATGACACGCTTCCTAAGCTTAATTACGAGGCCAGTAAGAGCCTTTACGATAAAGTAATCGAAATAGGGGCAAAGTGGGTTTCTGAGCCTTTCTGCGTGGATGGATGGCGCCTTGATGTCGCAGCTGATTTGGGACATTCACCCGAGTTTAATCACGAGTTCTTCAAACGCTTCAGAAATTCCGTAAAAAGTGCAAATCCTGAAGCAATTATTCTTGCGGAGCATTACGGCGATCCCAAATCCTGGTTAAACGGGAAAGAGTGGGATTCCGTTATGAACTACGATGCTTTTATGGAGCCTGTAACATGGTTTTTGACAGGTATGCAGAAGCACAGCGATGATTTCAGAGGAGACCTTTTAGGTAATGCGGACGCGTTCTTTGAAACTATGCTTTATGCGGGTAATAAATTCTTTGCGCCTTCAATGTTTGTGGCCATGAACCAGCTTTCAAACCACGATCATTCCAGGTTTTTAACAAGAACAAACCAAAAGGTGGGACGTACCAATTCTCTTGGCTGGCAGGCAGCAGACGAAGGCGTTGACAAGGCGGTTATGCGTCTTGCCGTTATGATGCAGATGACCTGGGTGGGTGCACCCACAATATATTACGGAGACGAAGCGGGCCTTACAGGCTTTACGGATCCGGATAACAGACGTACATACCCCTGGGGCAGGGAAGACAAGGAGCTTATCGGCTTCCACAGGGAAATGATACGTATTCACAAAGAAAACGAGGAGCTTTTGTCAGGTTCTTTGATAAAGCTTCTTTCAGAACCCTATGCACTTTCTTACGGAAGATTTACCAAGGATTCAAGTGTAATCGTAGTCATTAACAGAGATGACCGTGAAAGAACACTTGAGGTTCCCGTATGGCAGACAGTTTCGGTGAATGGCGGAGAAGTTGAAAAGCTTATGATAACCACGAAGGAAGGCTTTTCCACAGACCGTTTCATTAAGAAACTGGACGGAGGAAGGCTTGTTATCACCCTTCCCGGTGTTTCGGGAGTAGTGCTTAGGACAAAACGGGACAATTGAGGTAGACATGTTATATCAGATTCACAACGGAGAGGTTCAGTACAGCGGTGAAACCATCCTCTCCGGCATTAATTTTGAAATAAAAAACGATAAAGAAAAAATAGCGGTTGTAGGCCGAAACGGTTGCGGAAAAACCACTCTTTTGAAGCTTATAACAGGGGAAGTGGACCTTGTTAAAAGAGATTCGGACGAGGACATCTATATTGCCAAAACCGGCAATCCACAAATCGGCTATTTAAAACAGATGACCTTTGCGGATGATTCGATTTCCCTTGAAACAGAAGTCAAAAAGGTATTCGAACCCATCAGAGCCATGCAGCGCAACATGGACGAAATGGTAAAGAGAATGGAAACCGACCATTCCGAAAAGCTTGTGGAGCAGTACACCCGCCTTCAGGAGCAGTTCAATTATATCGGCGGCTATTATTACGAAAAGGAATACGAGGTTGTTCTTAAAAAGTTCGGTTTTACCGAGGAGGACAAGAAAAAACCTCTTTCCGATTTTTCCGGAGGCCAGAGAACGAAGATTGCCTTTGTAAAGCTTCTTTTGGAAAAGCCGGATATCCTTCTTCTGGACGAACCTACAAACCATCTGGACATTGAAACGGTTGAATGGCTTGAAGGCTATTTAAAAGACTATCCCCGTGCAATTGTAGTGGTATCCCATGACCGAATGTTTTTGGATCATATCGTGGATACGGTTTATGAAATTGAATACGGCAAAATAACAAGATACAGCGGAAACTATTCAAAGTTTACAGAGCTTAAGAAGGAAGCCTACGAAAAGCAGAAGAAGGACTACGAAGCCCAGCAGAAGGAAATAAAAAGACTTCAGGACTGGGTGGACCAGTGGAAGAATACTCCTACAAAGGTTGCCGCAGCCCGCTCAAAGCTTAAAGCCATTGAGCATATGGAGAAGATTGAATGTCCCTCCAGATACGACACCAAAAGCTTTAAAGCATCCTTTAAGCCCTTCAGGGAAACGGGAAACGACGTTTTATTTGTAAATAAACTGGGAATCGGTTACGACAGACTCCTTGAGACCCTTTCTTTGGACATGAAGAAGAAAGAGAAAATCGGTATCATCGGAGGAAACGGAATCGGCAAGTCAACATTCCTTAAAACCCTTGTGGGAGCGGTAGCTCCGCTGTCCGGGGAATTCAAATTCGGTGTTAACGTGGACGTGGGATACTATGACCAGCAAATGGCCCGGTATACCTCGGAAAAGAAGGTTATAGACGACTATTGGGATGAGTTCCCTACCCTTACGGAAACAGAAGTCAGAAACGACCTGGGAGCTTTTCTTCTTACAGGAGAGGACGTGTTTAAAACCGTCAACATGCTTTCCGGAGGAGAGAGGGTAAGGCTGGCCCTTTGTAAGATATTTAAAACGGGTCCCAATTTCCTGATTCTGGACGAGCCCACAAACCATATGGATATTGTGGGTAAGGAAACACTGGAGAATATGTTAAAGGATTTTGACGGCTCTGTGGTTTTCGTATCCCATGACAGATATTTTGTTAAGAAAGTAGCCACAAAGGTTTTGGAGTTTACACCTTCGGGAGTAAATCTTTACCGTTTCGGTTATGAAGAATACGAAGAAAGCAGACAGAAGGCTGCAGCTTCGGATTTTAAATTCTCGCAGACCGTAAAGAAGGAAGAGAAAAAGGAAGAAGCTCCCAAGCAGAATGTTTACAACAATCCGGGAAAGGAACGTTCCAAGCTTCAGAAAAAAATGGAGAAGCTTGAAGAACAGATAGGAGTACTGGAGGAAGAGATTCAGGCTAAAAAGGACGAACTTCAGAATCCCGCGTATGCATCGGATTATGCTAAGCTTACCGGCATACAGGGTGAAATAGATGAAAAAGAAGAAGAGCTTCTTCTTTTGATGGACGAATGGGGAGAAGTCGATAAAGCATTGGCTTTGATACCGTAGTAAGTATTCTGATAATCGAGGGGAATTTATATGGAATACAATCTTACGTATGACTATTGTTCAATAATACTTCTGGCGTGTCTTTTGTTTTTCTACTTTGTCACGCCGAAATACAAAAGCTTTCAGAACAGATTATTCGGGTGGATTTTAATCTGTAATCTTGTAAGCGTTGTTATGGATGCCTTAAGTGCAGGGGTACTTATACCTAAGTACCCCGATGAAATTCTTATAAACAGGCTGGTGTTATGTCTCTACCAGCTTGGTCAGCACGCTCTTTCCCCTCTCTATTACATTTACATGGTACTTATCGTATACGGCGACAAGGCCAAAGAACACCTGATAAAATTCTGGTTTTTACTGATTCCCGGCGTAGCGGTGGAGGTTTTGAACCTTCTTTCACCCTTTACACAGTGGGGATTTGTTTACGATGAAAACGGGTACAGCAGAACCTGGGCATATTTTTTGTTCTGGGGAGTTCTGGCATTTTACATGATATTGTGTCTGATTCTGATATTTATTTTCAGAACCAAAACAGGATTTCTTCCGAAGATTGCGGTTTTATTCTATACGGTGGGAACGCTTGCAGCAGCCATTTTGCAGTATATGTTCCCTTCGCAGCTTGTTATTAACTTTGCAGCCTGCGTAACCATTTTTTCCATGTATCTCGCACTTCAGAATCCTACACTTCTTAAGGAAGCACTGGAGGATGCTGAGCGTTCGAAGCGCGAAGCTCAAGAGGCCAACGAAGCAAAGTCAAACTTTTTGGCAAACATGTCCCACGAGATTCGTACTCCCATGAATGCCATCTGCGGAATGACTTATCTTCTGGAATCCTTTGATTTAAAAACCGATGCCAGGGATTATGTATCCACCATCCAGTCCGCAAGCGAAAACCTTCTTTCACTTATTAACGGAATCCTGGATTATTCCAAGGTTGATGCGGGCCAGATGACTTTGCAGGAAACAGAGTACAGAACCGATGCACTTATTCGTGAGATAGACGGAATGATTCTTTCGGAACTTCCCGAAGACAGGATAGTGGCAAATCTTTATGTGGCGCCTGATGTTCCCAAGACCCTTCGCGGAGATGTTACCAAGGTTAAACAGATTATTCTCAACCTTTTAAGCAATGCCATAAAGTTTACCGAAAACGGAGAGGTTCGACTTGAGATTTACTCACAGCCTAAAGAAAGCGGAAAGACTGAACTGAAAATCTGCGTCAAGGATACCGGTATAGGAATCAGGGAAGAGGACCTTGGAAAGATATTTGCGCAGTTTGAGCAGTTAGATATGGCTAAAAACCGTAAAAGAGACGGTACAGGTCTTGGCCTTGCTCTCGTAAAAGGTTATTGTGAATTAATGAACGGCCGTATAGAGGTGGAAAGCACATACGGTTCCGGCTCCTCCTTCACTGCAATTATAGAACAGGAAGCAGTGAACGAATTCGAGTCCGTCAAGATGGAAAGACTTAAGGACTTTGTATATGTGGTTCTTGAAAAGAATCCATATGTAAGAAGAAGCATAGAAAAGACCCTACAGAGCATTCAGGCTACGTATACCGTAGAGGAATACTACTCAAAGGATGCCTTTGAAAAGTTCCCGGGTATGGATTTCTGTCTTATTTATGATAACAGCAGTTTCGGGGCCGAAGTGGCAGCCGTAGACGTAAAGGATATTAAGGGTCTTTTGAAGCTGGCCATGGTAGACTTCGGCGAGATGATTCCCGAGGATTGTAAGGACGTTCAGTATGTAAGAAAGCCGTTCAGCCTCTTTACTCTGCTTGATAATGTTTCAACTGTTAAGGTGGAAGTTAAGGCGCCCGAAGAGGAGGAAGTATACTTTAAGAATTCGGTTAAGGTAGCGATTGTGGATGATAACAAGGTTAACCTAAAGGTTACCGTAGCCATTTTAAAGAAGTTTGGTATAAGTGCTTCTGCAATGTTAAGCGGGTATGAAATACTGGATGAACTGGATGCGGGTGCCCAGTATGACCTGATTTTCATGGACCATATGATGCCTGATATGGATGGTGTGGAAACAGTTAAAAGAATCAGATCCCTTCATAAGGGCAACTCCGGAAGTGTACCCATTGTGGCACTTACCGCCAATGCTGTTGAAGGTGCTGAAAAGGAATATTTTGAGGCAGGAATGAACGGTGCGCTGTTTAAACCCGTAAATGTGGAAGACCTGAAAAAGACACTTATAAAGTGGCTTCCGGCTTCCTCAAGAATAGATCCTCCAAAGCAGTAAAAAAATAAAAGAAAACAGTTTGACAAACCATGACTTGTATTGTAAAATTGGCTTTGTTGTGAAGACAAAGCCATACTTGCGGGTGTAGTTCAATGGTAGAACACCAGCCTTCCAAGCTGGATACGTGGGTTCGATTCCCATCACCCGCTTAAGGACCAATACAATGTGTATTGGTCCTTTTTTTCTTTCAAAAGAAAGGGATGCCTATGATTAAACTCGGAAAGAAGAAACCTGTGGAATTTAAGGAAGACAACAGACGGCTTTACATGGCCAATATGAGCCATGAAATCCGTACACCCATGAATGCCATTGTGGGCCTTGCAAATCTTTTGTTAAGACAGGTTACAGACCCGGAAGAACGTGAGTACATTCTGGATATGGAAACCGCCACAAAAAACCTTCTTATGACCATAAACAGCATTCTTGATTATGAAAGCATGCTGGATGGCAATCTTGTTATCACAAAAGAACCATTTGAGCTTACGGAACTTATAAACGAAGTAAGTTCCATAGCCAAAATCAATATAGGCGAAAAGAATGTGCGCTTTCTGGTGGATGCGGACCCCTGCATGCCCAAAACCGTTTACGGAGACCCGTTGAGAATCAAACAGGTTCTGGTGCATCTTCTTTCCAATGCAGATAAGTTTACAAAGGAAGGAACCATCTGCCTTTCTTTAAAAGCCGAAACTGCAGGCGTTATAAGCAGAATAACCTTCGCAGTTCAGGATACCGGTAAAGGTATGTCCGAAGAAACGATAAAAAAAGCCTTTGAACCCTTCGAACAGGAAAATGCTACTTCCACCAGAGACGAAGGCGGTCTGGGAATAGGCCTTACCATAGTAAAGGCTCTCGTAGAGCTTATGGGAGGAGAACTGACCGTTAAGTCCAAAGAAGGTGAGGGAACGGAATTTTCCTTTACCCTTTCTTTGGAAATCAGGGACAATAATAAGGTTTGTGAAGTAGAAAATCCTTCAGAGAAGTATGTGGCGTTGTATCTTCCCCACAAGACTGAAGAGATGGTAGTTATCAGTGCTTTGGAAAGAATGGGAGTGGAGCATGTAAGCCTTTCCAATATCGGTGAAGTGTTTGTGGAGCACGCAAGAAAACCCATTACCCATCTTTTTATGGAACACGAGAAGTATGTCCAGGTGAAGGATGTTAAGGAAATAAGGGAGCTTGGAATTCCCCTTGTGGATTTTATCGACAATATCAAGTATGCGGTAAGTGAAGACAATACAGTCTTTGCCAGAAAACCCGTCTGGTACAAAGAAATAGCCCTTGTTTTAAATGGACAGGGAATACAGGGCTACGATTCAAAGGTTGAGAAAAAAGAAACACTTATGGCTTTGGGAGCCAGAGCACTTATAGTAGATGACAATGATATCAATCTAAAGGTAACCCAGGGTCTCTTGAAGCCCTACGGCCTCACTATTGATATAGCAAGCGGTGCTGAGGAAGCAATCAGACTGATAAACAAGACAAGATACGATATTGTTTACATGGATCACATGATGCCGGGAATGGACGGCGTAGAGGCCACAAAGGTAATCAGGCAGTATGACGATCCTTATTACAAGAGCCTTCCCATTATTGCCCTTTCGGCTAACGCATTAGAGGGTGTTGAAACCATGTTCAAAGAAGCGGGTATGAATGACTTTGTGGCTAAACCCGTGGAGATTTCCCAGCTGGAAGCATCCCTTAGAAAGTGGCTTCCCCCTGAGAAGATTACTACCGAGTTGGTGGAAGTTACCCAGCAGAAAACACAGAATGAAATGTTTAACGGTTTCAAGTATATTGATGTGAACGTGGGCCTTTCTTATACAAACGGTAATGCGGATATGTATACCGCATTAGTGAAGGATTTTGCGGTTTCTGTTGAGGAAAAGAAGGAGCTTATTAACAGACTTGCAAGAGAAGAGGATGTGAGCAGATTTACCATAGAAGTTCATGCGTTAAAGTCTTCTTCCAAAATGCTGGGAGCGGTTACTTTAAGTGAAAAGGCTCTGGAGCTTGAAAGACTGGGACATAAAAGAGATCTGGAAGCAATTGTCCAAAAGCTTCCTTCCCTTAACTCTGAAATAGATTTCATTATAGAGGATCTGAAGCCCTTTGCCACCGAAGAGGACGTTCATGTAAAGAGAATTCCCATTGACAGGGAAAAGGTTAGAGAAGCGCTTAAAGACCTTTTCTATGCAGCGGATGACTTTGATTACGATAACGCAAGAAAGATTATTTTCGATCTTGGCGAATATCGTTATGATGACAGAATGGAAACTATTTACGTTAAGCTTAAAGACAGCATAGAAGACATAGATTACGAAGAAACACGTAAAGGCGCTGTGGAAATGTTGGCTAATATTTAGTATATTATTTTTTGGGAAGAACAGGTTATGGAGGTATATATGAAAGACAAATTGTTAAATGCTTATTCCGACATTTATGGAGATGACAAGGGTGTCAGAGTGTTCTTTGCACCGGGCAGAGTGAACCTTATCGGAGAGCATACAGACTATAACGGAGGACATGTTTTCCCCTGTGCCCTTACAATCGGAACCTATGCTGCAGTAAGAAAAAGAAGCGATAAGAAGGTTCGGTTCTATTCTCTGAATGCTGAGAAAACGGGTGTTATCGAAACAGATCTTTCAGAAGAGCTTAAGCCCTGCGATTCACTTCACTGGGCAGCATATCCGGCAGGAGTTATCTGGGCATTTTCCAAAAGGGGATTTGTGCTTCCGAGCGGTTTTGACATTCTTTTTTACGGTAATATTCCCGCAGGCTCCGGGCTGTCTTCTTCGGCTTCGATCGAAGTGCTTACGGGTTATGTGTTAAAAAATCTTTATGGTTTTGAAGTAACCAATCAGGACCTTGCATTAATCGGTCAGTATTCCGAGAACAATTTCAACGGATGTAACTGCGGTATTATGGATCAGTTTGCATCTGCCATGGGAAAGAAGGATAACGCCATATTTCTGGATACCGCTACCCTTGGCTTTGAGTACGCTCCCATAAAGCTTGACGGAGCGAAAATAGTAGTGACAAATTCCCTTGTAAAACACAGTCTTGTTACCAGTGCTTATAATGACAGACGCAACGAAAGTGCAGCAGCACTTAAAGCACTTCAGGGTGTGGTTAAGTGCGAAACACTGGGTGACCTTACAGAGGAACAGTTTGAAACATATAAGGACGCCATCAAGGACACTGTGGCCAAGAGACGCGGCAAACATGCTGTGTACGAGAACCAGCGCACCATAAAGGCTGTGGAGGCTCTAAAGAAGGGTGATTTGAAGACATTTGGTGAATTAATGAATGCTTCCCACGTTTCTCTTAGGGATGATTACGAAACAAGCTGTCCTGAATGTGATGTTCTGGCTGAAACAGCCTGGACAATACCCGGAGTTATCGGCTCCAGAATAACAGGAGGCGGATTCGGCGGATGTACTGTTTCAATCGTTAAGGATGAGGCAGTGGAAAGATTTAAGGAAACGCTTACAAAGGCTTACGAAGAAAAGGTTGGAAAGACTCCGGAATTTTACGTAGTGGAAATCGGAGACGGACCGAAGGAATTATAGATATTTGGAGGGTTTACACATGAAAAAATGGGGACGTTTTAATTATTTGCCCAATCTTCCTTTAAAGGGAGACAGGCTGGTTACCGGTTCTGAGAAACACACTGCGCTTTCTTTGAAGGTGGCAGAAGAGGGTATGGTTCTTCTTAAAAACGAAAACAATATACTTCCCCTTAAAAAGGGCGTGAAGATAGCGTTCTTTGGCAAAGGAACGTTTGATTATGTTAAAGGCGGCGGAGGAAGCGGAGACGTTTACCCTCACTACATAAGAAATATGTATGACGGATTTGCGTATCTTGGATTGTCCGAAAGCTACAGACCTTTGGATGAGTTTTACAAAAAGAACGTGGAAGAGCAGTATGCGAAGCATGAAGCTCCGGGTATGCTGGTGGAGCCTGAACTTCCGGATGATTTGCTTGGGGGTGCATCCTATTTTGCAGATGTGGCTGTTATTTCCATAAGCAGATTTTCAGGTGAAGGCTGGGACCGTTCAAATGTAGAGGACACAAGGGAGTTTAATGCGTGGGGTGGAGGAAATTATGAAACCTTACCTCAGAAGAGCGGAAGAATATTCCCTGAAGGAGACTTTTATCTTTCACCTCAGGAAAAAGCCATGGTTGAAAAGGTTGTAAAGACCTTTGATAAGGTTGTGGTGGTTCTTAACGTGGGCGGAATTGTTGATACTTCCTGGATAAAGAACAACGATAGAGTAGGCGGAGCTTTGCTTGCATGGCAGGGTGGAATGGAAGGCGGTCTTGCTGCGGCTAAGATACTTATGGGACTTACCAATCCTTCCGGAAAGCTTCCCGATACATTTGCGCAAAAGCTTATGGATTATCCTTCTACAGAGCATTTCCACGATTCATTTGACTATGTGGATTATTCAGAGGATATTTACGTAGGTTACAGATATTTTGAAACCCTGAAGGGTGCCGGTGAAAAGGTAGTGTATCCCTTCGGATATGGTCTTTCCTATACGGATTTCTGCCTTGAAACCACAGATATATGGGAAGATGATGACAAGATTAATCTTTTTGTAAAGGTTACCAATATCGGAAAAGTACCCGGCAAGGAAGTGGTACAGGTATATTATGAAGCACCGCAGGGAAAGCTTCAGAAGCCCTTCAGAAACCTTGTTGCATACGAAAAGACCCGAGAACTGAAGGCGGGTGAATCCGCAACCCTTTCTTTTGAATTTGATAAGGCTTTGATGGCTTCTTTTGACGATTTCGGAAAGGTCGAAAAGTCTGCCTGGGTTCTTGAAAAGGGTGAGTATAAGTTCTATGTGGGAACTTCTGTAAGAGATGCTTTGGAACTTGATTTTACGGTGAAGCTTTCTAAGGATGAGGTGGTAGAGAAGCTTGCCTCAAGACTTGCTCCCGTGGAGCTTTCCAAGCGCCTTTTAGCTGACGGAACCTATGAAATGCTTCCTCAGGGTCCGCACAAGGACATCAATGCCTGTGCATTTGAAAAGATGGTTGCCGGAACTGAGGAATGTGTTGTTCCCGCTTCAATTGCCAGAAATCAGTGGTCATGTGTTAATCCTTACGGCGGAAAGCATCCTTTGATGGATGTGGTGGAAGGAAAGTGTACTCTTGAAGAGTTTATGGCCCAGCTTAGTGATGAGGAGCTTTTGCACCTTTTAGGCGGCCAGCCCAATACCGGTGTTGCCAATACGTGGGGAATCGGAAATCTTCCCGAGTACGGTATTCCCTCTGTTATGACAGCTGACGGACCTGCAGGCGTCCGTATAAATCCTGATACTGGTGTGCTCACTACAGCCTGGCCCTGCGCTACGCTTGTGGCATCCTGCTTTAATGATTCTTTGGCCGAGAAAATGGGTGAGGCAGTAGGCGAAGAGCTCAAAGAAAACAATCTTGGCATGTGGCTTGCACCTGCTTTGAATATACACAGAAATCCCATGAACGGAAGAAACTTCGAGTACTATTCCGAAGACCCGTTATTGTCGGGAAAAACTGCGGCAGCAGTCGTAAGAGGTGTTCAGCTTAACAGAGTAAGTGCATGCATAAAGCATTTTGCCTGCAACAATAAAGAAACCAACAGAAAGCATTGTGACTCCAGAGTATCCGAAAGAGCCCTCAGAGAGATTTATTTGAAGGGCTTTGAGATTGCAGTTAAGGAATCAGACCCCTGGGCACTTATGTCCTCATATAACGCTGTTAACGGCGAAAGAGCCGGTGAATCCAAAGACCTTCTTGAAGGAATCTTAAGAGACGACTGGGGCTTTAAGGGAATTGCCATATCCGACTGGTGGAGCAGAAGCGAGCAGTACAAAGAAATTCTTGCGGGAGAAGATGTTAAGATGGCTACAGGATTCCCCGAAAGAACCAAAAAGGCAATGGAGATGGGTCTTGTAACCCGTAAGGATTTGGAGCACTGCGCCAAGAGAGTTCTGGAATTTATAATGAAGCTTGACTGATATGAAAAAGACTACCAAAGAAATATTTGACCGAATGGAAAAAGAATACGGAAGGGACCTGACATGCTACCTTAACCATGATGACGGCTGGCAGCTACTTATAGCAACCATTATGAGTGCGCAGTGTACCGATGCAAGGGTTAATGAGGTAACAAAGGATTTGTTTGTGAAATATCCTTCCGTTAAGGCTTTTGCAGAGGCTGATTTAGCAGAGCTTGAAGAGGATATCCATTCTGTCGGTTTTTACCATAATAAGGCGAAGAATATCATAGGCTGTTGCAGAAAGATTCTATCGGATTTCGGGGGAGAGGTCCCTTCGGATATTGTGTCACTTACAAGTCTTCCCGGAGTGGGAAGAAAAACAGCAAATGTTATAAGAGGCAATATTTTCTGTGAGCCTTCGGTTGTGGTTGATACCCATGTTTTAAGGGTTTCCAATAAGCTGGGGCTTGTGGATACGGATGATCCGGTAAAGGCAGAATTTGCCCTTATGAAAGCCGTGGATAAGTATTTGTGGCTTTATATAAACCATTGGTTTATGGCCTTTGGAAGAACCGTCTGTAAGGCCCCCAGACCTAAATGCGAGGAGTGTTACTTAAAGGACATTTGTCCCACTTATAAGAAGAAATGAATTCGTATGTATCTTTAGACCTTGAGACTACAGGACTTAGTCCCAAGCATGACAAAATAATAGAAATTGGCGCCGTGAAGATAATTGACGGGGAAATTGTGGATAACTTCTCCCAATTTGTGAACCCCGGTCGAAAACTCACCGAAAATGTTTCCGCTCTTACCGGAATTACCCAGGAGGACCTTTCGGGAGCTGGAGACCCGGCTGAGGTGATACCGAAGCTTTTGGATTTTATAGGCGATTTTCCCCTTGTGGGTCACAGAATTTTGTTTGATTATTCCTTTGTAAAGCAGGAAGCGGTGAATTTAAAGCTGACCTTTGAAAAGGAAGCACTGGATACTTTGAAGATTTCCCGGGCCTGCTTTCCTGAGTTACCCGGCAAGAAGCTTACGGATATGTGTGAGCATTACTGTATAGAATACAGAGCCCACAGGGCTTTTAACGATGCAGAGGCCACTGCAAAGCTCTATGAATTCTTAAAAAGGGATTTTAAGGATAAATATCCCAAGCTTTTCGAACCTCAGAAGCTTAATTACCAGGTAAAAAAAGAAAGCCCCGCAAGAAAGTCCCAGATAGAACGAATCGAGAATCTTGTTGCCAGAAACAATGTGGATTGTCCTTACGACCTTTCCAAGATGACTAAAAACGAGGCATCCAGGTATTACGATATTCTGATTGCTAAATATGGAAAATAAAAAGAGAGGAACCGCAAAAGCGGTTCCTCTCATTAGTTTTAAAAGAGAAGCTTTAATCATCACCCAAAGCTTCAAGCCCCTTGGCGTTTTCAACCTTGGAAGCCTTGATGTTTTTAACAAGTGCAGTGAATACCAAAAAGCTTAATACGGTAAGTGCTCCGGCGTAAACGGGCAATACATTCCATGCGCTGGCATTCATAAGGATAAGTCCTAAAAGGACGGGAGTAACTGTCTGGGCTGACATGCTGGCTGCATAGTAGAAGCCTGTGAACTTTCCGATCTTTTTGGAGGAACAAAGCTCCACCACCATGGGGAAAGAACAGTTATGTACAAGAGCCATACCAAAGCCTTTGATAGCCCATACTACAAAGAGAAGTACGGGGAAGGACCATTCGCCGTTTGCGCCTGTAACAACGCCCGTAGGCTTAGCAAAAATCATTACGATGTAGCCTAAGAATGTTACACCAAGACCGGTGGAAATAGTCCACTTACGACCAATTCTGTCTGCAATGGAACCTGCGGTAGCAAAACCAATAACGGAAGCAAGACCGCCGAGTATTGTAAGAATCATGGTCATGCTGGAAGAGGACTTTAAGTAGTAAATAACGTAGTTACCAATGTATGTTCCGATGGCGTTATCTGCCATGAACCATAAGAACTCTGCTCCGAGAATAGCAAGAAGCATGTTTCTGTTAGCCTTTGACATAGGCATGTCATCGTCAACAGGAGTCTCGACTGCTGCGAGGCGTTCGCCTTCTTCCATTTCCTCTTTAAGTTCTTCGGCAAGTTTGTTCTCCTTAATGGTAAAGAAAAGAACAAGTGCGGAGATAACCATAAGAATGGAAGCGATTATAAAGGGTATTTCAATAATCCAGATTTTTCTTGCTTCGTCGGAAGCATTGATGTAGTCGGAAAGCTTTAAGAAAATACCTAAAACAGTAGCAGCGGCGCCACCAAGGTATCCCATAATATTGATGATGCCGTTTGCCTTTGCTCGTAAAGGCTTAGGAGTAATGTCGGGCATCAGAGCAACTGCAGGGTTACGATACATCATCATGAACATCAATACGATGGCCATCATAATAACCATTCCCACAATGTTGTTGTTGTGGAAGAACAAAGGAATGAAGGGGAATGCAACTGCAGCTACAAATGTACCTGTCAATATATAGGGCATACGTTTTCCGATGGATGTATGTGTCTTATCGGAAAGATTACCGAATATAGGAAGAAGTATTAAGGCTGCAAGGTTGTCGCATGCCATAATAATTCCGACTATCCACTGTACGTTAAGGATTTTGGCAGGATCCGCTGCCTTGAGTTCTGCAGATGAGAAACCGTACATTCTTCTGGCAAAAATGTCTGTTAAGAATGTAGGGCACCAAGAATCATATACCTGCCATAAAAGAAGGATGCCAAAGAAGGCGAATCCGATTAAGCAGGTTCGTTTTTTGTTTAGTTTCATATCTAACCTCCCAATGTAATTTTTGAAACCTAACGATATTATACTAAAAAATGAGTCTTTTCTCTACCCCCAAAAGCCCGTTCAGGCCTTCAAATCTTTGATTGATTGAAGGATATAGGGTTTGTTTAACGAACGAAGTGAATCCGCACTTTTTAAGAGCGCATCAAACTTGTCGTCCATTGAATTTTTAAGATAGTATTTCCCGAGAAGACGGTATGTTTTTCCGATATCTCCACCGATGCTTACGATATATTCCATAAGCCCGACGGCTTCTTTTTCATAGTCTTCGTTTAAAAGAAGGTCTGCCCATTTTTGGAATGTAGTAACAAGGGCGGTAAAGTTTGAGTCGTATCTTGAAAGCTCGGTAAGATTCGGTGCGCCGTATTCCAATTTCAGATCGGTGTTGGAATAGCCTGTCAGATTTAAGATTTTGTCATTTCGAAGGCTCTCCACTGTCTTGAGAATATTTGGCATCTCAATGTTGTCCTTAAGAAGGTCTACAGGGAGCTCTTTCGGTATTTTTATGTAGTCAAGATGGTCGATGGGTTTTCTTCTTACGGAATTTGCTTTCTTTTCTCTTTCCCAGAATTCCTCTTCTTTTTTCTGCTCGAGACGGGTGTGTTTTTTGGCCTCATAACAGGACCAGCCGCAGAAGAGGGCGAATATGACTAAACTTGCAATTTTCCAATACATAGACTATAATAATCTCCATTCATAATTATTGATAAGAGAGTGTTAAATATGAATATTTATAACAAAAAGAACAGACGTGTTCTCACGATTATCGTGGTCGTGATTCTTATTCTTGCTATGGTTATTCCAATTGTAGCATCTTATCTGGTTTAAAATCAAATCTATTAGGAGACAATCGTGAAGATAGGAAAGGTTCCCGAAAACGTCCTAAAAAGGTCCATATTAAAAAAGATAGACAATAAGCGCAGTGAAGTCCTCATCGGAGCAGGTGTTGGGGAAGACTGCGCTTGTTTGCAATTGGAGCCTGACGAGGTTTTTGTGCTTAGTACCGATCCTATTACCGGGGCAAAAGAGGACATAGGCCTCTATGCAATAACCGTAACCACAAACGATATTGCCTCCAGCGGAGCAGAGCCTGTGGCCGTTTTGGTGACAGCTCTTCTTCCTACAGAAACAACCGAAGAAGATATAAAGCACATGATGGACGATTTAAGCAAAACCTGTAAGGAAGCAAACGTCCAGATTGTGGGAGGACATACAGAGATTACCGATGCCGTAAACAAACCGGTTTTATCCATTACGGGTGTCGGTAAGGTTAAGAAGGATAAATTCATCACAACCGGAGGAGCAAAACCCGGTGACGATGTGGTAATAACAAAATGGATAGGTCTTGAAGGCACATCCATTATCGCCAAAGAAAAAGAAAAAGAGCTTTTGGAAAAATTCCCCGCAAAGATGATTTATGATGCGAAGAATTTTGACAGGTTCCTTTCGGTAGTACCTGAGGCCGCCACCGCCGTTAAGTCCGGCGTGAGTGCGATGCATGATGTTACCGAAGGCGGAGTATTCGGAGGCCTTTGGGAAATTGCGGAAAGCTCTGGCGTTGGACTTTTGATAGATTTAAAGAAGATTCCGGTTAAGCAGGAAACCATTGAAATATGTAACGTTTTTGATATTAACCCTTATGAGCTCATCTCAAGCGGAAGTATGTTAATGACTTCAAAGGACGGTAATAAACTTGTTCTTGCGCTTAAAGAGGCGGGTATTGAGGCGGCGGTTATCGGAAAGGTTACTGATAACAATGACCGTGTGCTTATTAACGGAGAAAATAAAAGATTTTTGGAACCTCCCAAAACAGACGAACTGTATAAGGTGGTTTAAAAGGAGAAATAATGAGAGAGAAAATTTTAAGTGTAATTGAGAAAAATGCACGTATTGAAATAAAGGAACTTGCTGTTCTTCTGGGAATGGAAGAAATAGATGTTGCCAATGAAGTAAAGGCTATGGAGGATGAAGGCGTAATCTGCGGATATCACACCCTTATCGACTGGGAAAAGACCTCCATAGAAAAGGTTTCAGCACTTATCGAAGTAAAGGTTACTCCTCAAAGAGGCCAGGGCTTTGATAATATTGCCGAGAGAATTTATAAGTATCCCGAGGTTGATGCAGTATACCTTATTTCCGGAGGCTACGATCTTTTGGTATCTCTTGAAGGAAAAACCTTAAAAGAAGTTGCTGCTTTTGTTTCCGATAAGTTATCTACCCTTGATACTGTTCTTAGCACTGCAACGCACTTTGTACTTAAAAAATACAAATATCATGGAACAGTAATAGACAAAAAATACGTTGACGAAAGGGAGCAGATTACATTATGAGAAATCCCTTAGCTGATGAGGTTGTAAAGCTTAAGCCCTCGGGTATCAGAAAGTTCTTCGATATTGTGGCAGAGATGAAGGATGCTATTTCCCTTGGCGTAGGCGAACCTGACTTTGATACTCCCTGGCATATAAGAGACGAGGGAATCTATTCACTTGAAAAAGGAAAGACGTTCTATACTTCCAACTCAGGACTTATAGAGCTTAGAAAAGAAATATGTAACTATCTTGAGAGACGCTGCAACGTTTCTTACGAGTGGTCCAAAGAAGTTCTTGTTACAGTCGGAGGCTCCGAGGGTATAGATGCCTGTCTTCGTGCGATGCTTAACCCAGGTGACGAGGTTATTATTCCACAGCCTTCATATGTTTCTTATGAACCCTGTACCATTCTTGCGGGCGGTAAACCCGTTATCATTAACCTTAAAGGCGAGAACGAGTTCAGACTTACGGCCCAAGAACTCGAAGACGCCATTACAGACAAGACAAAGGTGTTGATTCTTCCTTTCCCCAATAATCCTACAGGGGCCATTATGGAGGAGAAGGATTTAATCGCCATTGCCAAGGTATGTATTGAAAAAGACATTTTTGTTCTTTCTGATGAAATTTATTCAGAGCTTACATATAAGGGAGACCATGTATCGATTGCTTCTATCCCCGGAATGAAGGAAAGAACCATTCTTATAAACGGTTTTTCAAAGGCCTTTGCCATGACCGGCTGGAGACTCGGTTACGCTTGCGGTCCCAAGGAAATTATTCAGCAGATGACAAAGATTCATCAGTTCTGTATTATGTGTGCTCCTACTACCAGCCAGTATGCTGCTATCGAAGCCATGAAGAACGGTGACGAAGACGTGGCAAAAATGCGTGAAGCTTACGACCAGAGAAGAAGATTCCTTCTTAACGCCTTTAAGGAAATGGGTCTTGAGTGTTTCGAGCCTTACGGTGCATTCTATGTGTTCCCCTGCATTAAGGAATTCGGAATGACAAGCGATGAGTTTGCCACAAGATTTCTGGAGGAAGAAAAAGTTGCCGCAGTTCCCGGAACAGCCTTTGGTGACAGCGGAGAAGGATATCTGAGAATTTCCTACGCATATTCACTTGAAAGACTTAAAGAAGCGATGGAAAGACTTAAAAGATTTGTCGAGAAGCTTCGTAAGGAGCAGGGAAGATAATGCATATAGTACTTCACGAGCCGGAGATTCCGGCAAACACCGGCAACATAGGCCGTACATGCGTGGCTACCAATACACCGCTTCATCTTATAGAGCCTCTGGGTTTTCGAATTGATGAGAAGTCAATAAAGCGTGCGGGAATGGATTATTGGGAGCATCTTGATGTTAATACATATATTAATTATCAGGATTTTCTTGAAAAGAACCCCGGCGCTAAAATATGGTACGCTACTACTAAGGCAAAAAAATGTTATACAGAAGCAGAATTCGGACCTGATGATTATATAATGTTTGGCAAGGAATCGGCGGGAATACCTGAGGAGATCCTTGTGGACCATGAAGAGACCTGCATAAGAATTCCCATGCAGGAAAAGATTCGTTCCTTAAATCTTTCCAATTCAGTTGCAATAGTGCTTTATGAAGCGTTAAGACAGCAGAATTTTAAAGATTTAGAGACTTCCGGGACACTTCACAGATTGTCCTGGAAGTAGTAAAATAAAAGAAGCAGGCGCGGGCTGCCTGCTTCTTTTTTAGTGTTACATGTTGGCATCATTCGCGTAGCGCATGACAACCACAACATCGTTCCCTAATATAGGACCACTAGGATCTGTCATAGGGCGTTGGGAATAGGATGGAACTATAAAAAGTGTTATTATATATAGGGAAATATATAATAATATCAATCGTGCCTTACTCATAAGCTTTACCCTCTAATAACCTGTTTTGTGCTGTTTTTGTTTACAAGGTTAATATATCTGATTTCTTTAGCAAAGTAAAGGGTAAAATACTTCCCATTTCTGAGGAGAAAATAATGGCTATTTCTATTGGGGAACTCATTTGTTATTATCGAAAAGAGCTAAAAATGACACAGTACGAACTGGCGGGAACATATTGTTCCAGAAAGACTATTTTCAATATTGAGAAGGGAGTAAACCAGCCTTCTTTGGAGCTTATTGAATACTTGTCTGAACGTCTTGGAGTTAATCTGGTTAATGTTTACAGCAATGTGTATAAGCATCAGAATCTGGAGACCCATTTGAAATTTGTGGAGATAAATGATGCTTTGGCTCGTGAAGATTTTGCCACAATGGAAATTCTTGTGAATCAATATGAAAAGGAGGAAGGCTTCCTTTCGGGTGAACCAAAACAGTTGATTTGTTATGTTAAAGCTGTTCTTGCTGGTACTCGCGGAGATTATAAAACAGCAAATGATGAGGCTGTTGAAGGAATGAGAATCGGTTATCCCGAGTATCCTGACTGGACCAATATTCCGGATGTTCTTTCGAATGTGGAATTTGCTGCGGTTTTGTCCAATGCGGTTAACCTTTGCCGAATGGGCAAAAAGCAAGAAGGCCTTGAAGAGCTGGCTCAGATGGAGAAGAGATTAAGCAAACTGCTTTCGGAAAGCGTTTATATCGGAGGAGACAGAAAATCCGCCATTTTGAATTTCTGGTGCAGCTGTGTTTATAACCAGTATTCATTTGCAGATGATTTAGATAAAGATTTGCTTAAAAAGATTGATAATATTTTCGAATACCAGAAAAGAAGCGGAAGATCTCATATGCTGGTGGAACTTTTGCTTTGTAAGGCAACCATATTAATGAATATGGGAAAAACCGAGCAGGCAAAAGAAGTATACGAAAGTGCCAGAGCTTTGGGACAGGTATTTTTTACCACTTCTGTTTTTAATCAGAAAGCCAAAAGAACAATAGGGGCTCATTCGGATGTGAAGCTTTTTAAGTAGTTTTAATACAGAAGGGAAAAAAATACTCATTTGGGGCAATTTTGAAGGTCCGGCTTTTGTTTTTGCCTGAAAAAATATTGAAAAAAATGTATTTTTATTCAAAAATTATTTATATGTCGTTACTTTTTAAAACAAATATGGTATATTTTTATCGTAGAGTTAATTATTGCTAGTTTGAGTTGGGTATAGAAAAGTGGTAAAGGGCATAGTGATTTTTGCCATAATGATAAATAAAAAACCCATCTGATAACAGATGGGTTTTTTATGTTTTCTTAGATGTAAATGCTTATTTACATGAGTTCAATGCGTTCGTCGCCGTCTGCATCCCAAGGGATTGTGTTAGTGCCGGCAGCTACAGGGCCTGATAAAAACAATGCTACGATACATGCTGTGAGGAATAAGAGAATTTTTGATTTTTTTGCCTTCATAATTATGTCTCCTTTTTGTGTGTGTTGAGTTTGTTTTGTGTGCTTGCTTATGTGGCCAATATATAGTATTTAGTTCGGTAAGTAAAGTGTAAATATTTACCCATCTTGGAGGTTATTATGGAAACATCGATTGGGGAGTTAATTTGTTATTACAGAAAAGAAAAAGGAATGTCTCAGGAAGAGCTCGGAGGCATGTTCTGTACTAGAAAAACTATCTTTAATATAGAAAAAGGTGCGTCTCAGCCTTCACTGGAAATCATCGGATATCTTTCCGAAAGACTGGGAGTAAATCTTGTTGATGCTTACTGCAGCGTTTCAAAGCATAATGATCTTTATACTCATATTAAATTTTTGAAACTGAGCAGGGAGTTAAAAACTTTCGAGAACAGAGAAGACTTGCTTAAGCTTATAGAAGAGTATGAAGCGGAAGAAGGGTTCAAAGAAGGGGAACCCCGTCAGCTGATATGTTACGCCAGGGCCATATTGTATGTCGGTGAACAGGATTATGAGAATGCCTGCGAGATTGCCTTGGAAGGAATTAAAATTTCCTATCCTGATTTTCCGGATTGGAAAGCCCGAATGAGTATTCCGTCCAATATAGTAAGTGCTTTGCTTTTGACTTATGCGGTTAATCTTTGCAGAATGGGAAAAACAGAAGAAGGTGTTCAGGCCTTGATCAAAATTGAGGAAGAGGTAAAGAAGCTTCTTTTGGAGGATTACGGAGAGATGGAAGACCGACAGTCTTTCTGGATAAACCTCTGGTGCAGCAGTATATATAATGAATATATATTCTCAGATGCTATTTCAAGTGATTTCGTAGAGAAGCTTGATGAAGCTATAGAGTATCAGAAAAGAAATAAGCGGGTTCATATGATGACAGAACTTCTTTTGTGTAAAGCTGTCATATGTATGGAAAAGGAAAAGGGCATGGACTTTTTGGATTACTATAATAGTGCAAAGACCATAGGAGAGTTGTTCTTTTCCGGTGAATATTTTGAGAAAGTATCGAAAAAAATCAACGGAAAACGATCAAAAATAGATTTTTTTTAATAAATTTTTTTGGCCGTTTTGGAATTTCCTGACGAAAAAACGGTGTTTTGAGTAAAGTTGTACTCATAACGAGTGTTGCTTCTTTTTGGGATAAGAGCGTTAAAAGTGCTCTTATCTCTTTTTTTTGTCCATTTTTCCGAAAAATCACACAAAAATGCGACAAAATCACACGCAAAAGAATACAAATCGCACTTTTGAACGACACGAAGATGGGTAAAAACTTTCTATTGAGCATATAAAGAACCTGCGATATGGTATGAATACGAACGGAGGATCAACCAAAAAACAGTGATGTAGAGGTAACAAAAATGAACAAAGATTTTAGGATTTGTGGAAAATGCAAAGCAGAAATTTCAAGAGATTATCTGGATAGAAATTATTCAATCTGTCCCGAATGCGGAAACTATTTAAGGATGCATTTACTCCAAAGAAAAGGAGTTATATATCGACTTGTTCAACAGGTTCAAGGAAAACAGTGAAGAAAAGGAACAGTACAATGCAGTTTCTTTAAAAAATTCAAAGGCAGTTGCCAAATAATAAGCACAAAGTCAAGCTGCGAGGAGCCTTGTAGCGGGCTCCCCGCAGAAGACTATTTTTACAAAGAATGGAGGAAGAAATGAAAGCAATAACAGTTAAAGGGTTAACAAAAAAGTACAAAGAACATCTTGCGGTCGATCATATTTCCTTTGAAGTGGAAAAGGGCGAGTTCTTTGCTTTCCTGGGTGAGAACGGTGCAGGAAAATCCACAACAATCAACATGTTGTGTACTACTTTAATGAAGACCGAAGGAGAGGCTGAGCTTTTAGGATTTAAGCTTGGGGAAGAGGATGATGAAATCAGAAAGCGCGTAGGCATTGTTTTCCAGAATTCCGTATTGGACAGTAAGCTTACGGTTAAAGAAAATCTGTTAACAAGAGCATCTTATTACGGGCTCACAAAAAAGCAGGCAATGGAGCGCTTGGAACCGTTTATGGATTCCTTTGAGCTTCGGGAAATTTGGGACAGAAATTACGAAAAACTATCCGGTGGACAAAGGAGAAGAGTGGATATTGTAAGAGCTTTGATTAACAAACCCCAGATTCTTTTCCTGGATGAGCCTACAACCGGTCTGGATCCCAAATCCAGACAGATAGTTTGGAATTATATAGATAAACTTAGAAAAACCGAAAATATCACATTGTTTCTTACCACACACTACATGGAAGAAACAAGAGATGCCAATCATGTAGTTATTCTTGATAAGGGCAAGATTATTGCACAGGACAGTCCGGTTAATCTGAAAACCAAGTACGCAAAGAGCAGATTAATCTGGTACACACCTCAGATTGATGACATAGAAAAGATCTGCGGCGGTCGTGAATATGAATATGTCGCCGATCACTACAATATTTACTTTACGGAGAGCATTTCAGAGTTTGTTGCAGCCAATAAGGACATTATTAAAGACTTTGAAGTAATTAAAGGCAGTATGGACGATGTATTCTTAAATCTCACGGGAAAGGAGTTAGGCGAATGAAAATGAGACGATACTGGGGACTTACAAAGAGGAACTTACTTATTTATTTTAAAGACAAGCAGGCAGTTTTCTTTTCAATGCTTACACCCATCATTGTTTTTATTCTTTATCTGCTTTTCCTTAAGAACAGCTATGTAGCACCTATTATGGATGCGGCAGCAGCGTTAAGTGATTTTATTGATGGAAAAGACATAGATATGTTCGTAAGCGGATTATTACTTACCAGCCTTCTTGGAACATCAATGATTACAGTACCTTACCAGAGCTTAATCACCATCGTAAGGGACAAAGAAAACAAGATTGACAGCGACATCTGTTCTACTCCAATGAGTCGTGTGGAAATCATTTTGGCGTACTTTACCGCTTCTGCAATATCAGCTTTCTTTATGACAGCGGTAGTTATGTCTTTGGGCTTAGTCATTATGAGCTGTCAGGGAAATACTTATCTTGGCGTGCTGGATGTTTTAAGACTTTACGGAATAACCTTACTTGGAACAGTATCAAGTACTTCTTTGTTCATGATAATTATTCTGTTCTTAAAAACAACAACCGCTACCGGAGCTTTTATGGGAATTCTTTGTGCGGCAACAGGATTTATCACAGGTGCTTACATTCCGCTGTCGACATTCTCACCGACAGTTCAGACGGTATGTAACCTGTTCCCCGGAAACGGATTGACGGTTTTATACAGAAACGGAATTTTAAATCCTATTCTGGATCATATCGATGAAGGCATCGGAGGAATTGATGAAGGAGCCTTCGCCCAGACCATCAGAGATTTGTTTGTATTTACATCAAATCTTTTCGGAAAAGAAGTCGGAGTGCAGGGTATTACCTTAGGAGTAATCGTTATTGCTATTATCACAACCATAGCTATTTCGATTATCTATCCGAAGGTTTACCAGAAAAAATAAATTGAGAGGAGTTTATAGGAAGAAAAAGATGAATGCATATTTATTTCCAGGACAGGGAAGTCAGAAAGAAGGAATGCTTCATCTATTGGATGATTACTACGAAGAAGTCGCTGAGGTTTTTGAAACAGCGAAAAAGGTAACCGGAAGAGATGTTGAAGCTATTTGCAGAGATTATTCACAGGATGAATTGAAGCAAACGATAAACACCCAGCTGAGCGTTACTGCGATGAATATGGCTTTTGCCACGCTTTTAAAGAAGCGTGGCATCACGCCTGACATAGTTGCGGGTCACAGCCTGGGCCAGATTTCCGCTTTGGCTGCTGCAGGAGTATTATCTCTTGAGGATTGTTTCCGTCTGGTAAACAAGAGAGCAGAACTTATGAGCGGGATTGATGAGGCCGGAAAACTGGCAACAATCGTCGGACTCGAAAAAGAAGCTGTTAAAAAGGTTTGTGATGAGGTTAACGAAGCCGGAGGCAGAGTCAGCATAGCACTGGAAAATTCTCCTACACAATATGTAATAGGAGGAAAAGAAGAGGATATAGACAGTGCTGTAAGCAAGCTGAAAGAAGCAGGAGCATTAAAAGTTGTTGAGGTCAGGGTAAGTAATGCGTTCCATACATACATGATGGAACCGATGGTAAAGCCATATGAGGAGTTTGTAAATACACTCACTTTCAATGAACCCAATTGTAAAGTGTTACTTAACGTAAAGGGCGGATACAGCTCGGATGTTGATGAAATAAGGGAAGACCTTATTAAGCAGTGTGTCAATGTGGTTAAGTGGGTTGACTGTATGGAACTTTTACTGGCCAATGAGGATGTTAATATTTCAGAAGTAGGAGTCAATAAAATAATGGCTGGATTAATGAAGGGTTATGACCGGAAAAAGAAGGTCTATGTGCTTAGTAATCCGGATGATTTCAGCCGGTATATCAGTAATCAGAAGGGAGCGTAATATGCTTGATATTTACGATATATACGGAATATTGCCTCATAGATTTCCGTTTCTGATGGTGGATAAAATAGTTAGTCTGGAATATGAAAAAACTGTTACAGGTGTGAAAAATGTTACTGTCAATGAGCCGTTCTTTCAAGGACACTTTCCGGATCAACCCGTAATGCCTGCGGTAATGATTACGGAAACAATGGCTCAGATCGGAGGATTCCTATATGACATGCCCGGAAGAAGAGGGTATGTGGTAGGAGTCAACAAGGCCAAATTCAAAAAGCCTGTTATTCCCGGTGATCAGCTGGTGGTGGAATGTAAATCAGTAGTGCACGTGGGAAATATGGCAACTGTCGAAGCCGTGGCAAAAGTAGACGGGAAAACAGTTGCTTCAGCCGAAATTGCTTATAATTTCGTGAAGATAGATGGAACAGAGCAGTAGATGGGCTTATCGTTATTCGGAGCAGATGTATCCGATGAAAATGAATGTATGGGGTTCTGATATGGATGAAACAAGAGGATCCTTCAGAACGGAGTTTAGTTATGATGACTATTGCAGAACCGATTTAGGGTTTATTCCCATATGTTATTTCATAGAAGCTCTCGGACAGGCGGCAGAGTACTTTTACATTCAACTGGATGGAGCCTGTAAGAGGTATCTTGCTAAGATAGAAGACTTCAATCTGAATATCGATATTTATAAAAACCTGGATAAAGTTTTTTCACTGGATGTGGAAATCATAGAAAAATTCGGAAAGTTTTCCAGAAGTCGGGTTGTGCTGACTTCATCGGGAATCAGTTTCTGTGAAGGCGTATTTTTACATTGTAATGAATAATTGTTTTTTACCTTCATTTTTTGTGTGCTTATAGGAAAAGCAGCAGTTACCATTGGTACTGCTGCTTTTCCGCATTTTATTTATTCTTCGTCAGCTTTTTCAAGTGAGAAAACAAATTCCGTTCCCACACCTTCGGTTGAGATGACGTTTATGTGTTCGTTGTGAGCCATAATGATTTCTTTTGTAATGGAAAGGCCGAGGCCGGTTCCTTTTTTGTCCCTTCCGCGGGAAAGGTCGGATTTGTAGAAGCGGTCAAATACTAGCTTTTGGTCTTCCTTGGGAATGCCTATTCCCTGATCCTTTACCGATACGAAAACCTTGGAATGCTTTTCCGTGGTTTCGATGGTAATGGTGGAATCATGATGGGAAAACTTTATGGCATTATCTATTAGGTTATATAAAACCTGCTGAATCTTGGTTTCGTCAGCATTTACCGGTAACACGTCTCCCGTAAGTATAAGGTTCAGTGCAATTGATTTCTTTATGCATGTTCCTTCGAAGGAAGCGGCTGTATTACGAATAACTGTATTGATATCGAAAACGGTTCTGTCCAGAACAACACCCTTCATATTCAGGTTGTTAAGTGCAAGAAGGCTGTTTGTAAGCTTTGTAAGTCTGTCTGTTTCGCTTAAAACTATTCCTATATACTTTTCGTGCAGTTCAGGAGGAATGGTTCCGTCAAGCATGGCTTCCAGATAGCCTTTTATGGAAGTAAGCGGAGAGCGGAAGTCGTGAGATACATTGGCAATAAACTTCTTTTGGTTGTCTTCTGAACGGGCAATTTCGCTTGCCATGTAATTCAGTGTGGCGCCCAGGTATCCCATTTCGTCATCACTGTCCAAAGAAAACTCGTAGTGCAGATTACCGGCTGCGTATTGCTCTGTGGCGTAAGTGATTTTCTTAAGGGGTTTATAAACCATTTCGGTGAAGAAGAAAAGGATTATAAGTGACAGCACAAAAAGGATGATTAGCAAAAGATAGCAGATTCTCAAGTAGTTATCGCTTTTCATGACTATATCATCTATCGAAGCATGAATAACAACATATCCTTTGACTTTGTAGTCTGCGGTTATGGGAGCAAAAACACTTAGCATTTCATTGTCAAATGAATTAAAGAAATTACCGGTAGTGTAGTGCTTGTTTCCTGTGACGGTGGGATCGAAGCCTTCCACAACAAGCGACTCATCAACGTTCAGGGGAAGCTTGGAGCTAAGTATCATAAGTCCTGAAGGGTTGATAATCCAGATGGTTGCATTAAGAAAGGAATCCAGCTCGTCTATTTGCTGTTTAACTTCCGGAAGTGTTCTGTTTATCTGGTAAAGGTCTGCAGCGTAGGTATTGGCTATCAGGTTTGCTTCTTTGTAGTAAGATTCGGCCTTTTCTTCAAGAAGGGTCTGATAAGTACTTTTGGAGACAAAGGAGCTTACTATAATGAAACCGAATACGCCAAAGATTATATAAGCTAACAGGAATTTGAGGTAAAGTGTTCTTTTCACTTGTTTGCCCTTCTTTGGGTTTTAGTTTGAGGAAATCTTTGTTTCAAATTTGTATCCAACGCCCCAAATGGTGGAAATCTTCCACATTTCGTGGTCATTTATTTTTTCACGGATTCTCTTGATGTGTACGTCCACAGTACGGGTGTCTCCCACATAATCGTATCCCCAGATTTTATCAAGAAGCTGTTCTCTGGTGAAAACATGGTTTGGAGTTTTTGCCAAAAAGTACAAAAGCTCCAGCTCCTTCGGTGCCATGTCGAGAGATTCACCAAAATAGATAACCGAATAGTCCGTAAGGTTGATGGTAAGGTCAGGATAAGCTACCTTTTCTTCATCTGTAGGTTCGGGAGGGGGAGCAACCTGCTTTGAACGTCTCAAAACGGCTTTTACTCTGGCTACAAGCTCCTTTGTGTCAAAGGGCTTTTCCATGTAATCATCTGCTCCCAGTTCAAGGCCGAGAACCTTATCAAAAACCTCGCCTTTGGCGGAGAGCATAATAACGGGAACCTGAGATCGGGTTCTGATCTCCCTGCAGACCTGATAACCGTCTATTCCGGGAAGCATCAAATCCAGAAGAATAAGATTTGGCTCATAGGAATCGAAGGCTTCAAGAGCGGATTCGCCGTCGTTTACAATCTTGGTATCAAAGCACTCTTTGATAAGGTAGAGAGAAATAAGCTCGGCGATATTGTTGTCGTCATCTACAATAAGAATTTTCTGCTTGGAAATCATGGTGTTCTCCTTTACTTGAATTCTACTATGGTAACGCCTGCGTCCCCTTCGCCGTGCTCGCCGGCTCTGTAGGATTTAACGTATTTACACTTCTTTAAAAAGTTTGTTACGGCATTTCTTAAAGTACCTGTTCCTTTGCCGTGGACAATTCTTACGGAAGGAATGTGGGAAAGGTACGCATCGTCAAGGTATTTGTCCAGAACGGCCAGCGCTTCATCCACGGTTTTTCCGATAAGGTTGCACTCGTAGGATATGGACATGGCTTTTGACATTTTAAGGTTGCCGGAACCGGTTCCTTTCTTTGAAAGGCCGGGAGCGGTTATGGTTTCTTCCTGTACCAATTGTAAATCCTTTACATTGCTTTGGGAACGGATAATTCCGCATTGTATATAAAGGTTTCCTTTTGCGTCGGGAAGGCTGCTTACGGTACCTTTAAGACCCATGGATACTACTTTGACCATATCGCCTATGTGAAGGTCCTTGGGATTTACTCCTTTTTCCGGGGACTGGGAGGCTTTAATGGAGAGCTTGCTGTTCTTCTCACCCATTTTGTCTCTTAAGCCCTGGCGCTTCGCTTCAAGGTCCTTCATGGATACTGCGCCGCCGCTTTTCTGAATTGCACGGATGGTTTCGTCGGCAAATTCTTTTGCTTCGGCAAGAATGTCACGGGCCTCTTCATTGGCTTTCCTAAGAATTTTGTCCCTGGATTCTTCAAGACGGCTGGTCTTTTCCTGAAGAGATGCGCGTTCTTTCTCTATTATGGCTTTCTGCTCGTCTATGTAGAGACGGTCTTTCTCTATGGAAACACGGGTGCTCTCAAGATCGGCAATAACGTCCTCGAATCTTTCGGATTCGTCGGTAATCTGTTTTTTGGCTACTTCAATAATATCTGAGGAAAGGCCAAGCTTTGAAGAAATAGCAAAAGCGTTGCTCTTTCCGGGAATACCGATTAAAAGTCTGTAAGTGGGAGACAGGGTTTCCACGCTGAATTCACAGCAGGCATTTTCCACAAAGGAGGTGGAAAGGGCGAAAATCTTCAACTCGCTGTAGTGGGTGGTGGCCATTGTGCGGATGCCTCTGTCGTGAAGGTAGCTTAATATTGCAATGGCGAGAGCAGCACCTTCCGTAGGATCCGTTCCGGCTCCCAGCTCGTCGAAGAGACAGAGGGAATCGGAGTCTGCCTTGTTAAGGATGTTTACTATGCTCTTCATGTGGGAAGAGAAGGTGGACAGGCTTTGCTCTATGCTCTGCTCGTCTCCGATATCGGCAAATACTTCCTTAAAAACAGATAACTGTGAGCGGTCGGCAGCTGGAATATGAAGGCCGGCTTGACCCATAAGGGTAAAAAGCCCCACAGTCTTTAATGTAACTGTTTTACCGCCTGTGTTGGGGCCTGTGATAACCAAAAGGTCGTAATCCTTTCCCAAAGGAACATCGATGGGAACTACTTTGTTTTTGCCCAAAAGAGGATGACGTCCTTTTTTGATATCTATGTATTTGCCCTCGTTAAAAATGGGACGGGAAGCTTTCTGGTCCATAGCGAGCTTGGCTTTGGCAAATATAAAATCAAGCTTTGTCATAAATTCGCAGTCAGTTTTAAGGGACACAGTGTGTTCCGAAAGGGATGCCGAAAGATTGGCAAGAATGACTGCGATTTCCTTTTGCTCGTCAAGTTCCAGTTCACGGATTTTGTTGTTAAGTTCCACTACCTTCTGGGGTTCGATAAAGAAGGTCGAGCCGGAAGAGGACTGGTCGTGAACCATTCCGGATACCTGACCTTTGTATTCGCTTTTAACGGGAATGCAGTATCTGCCGTTTCTCATGGTAACTACGGCGTCCTGAAGGTATGTACGAAGGGAACCGTTAACCATGGAAGTAAGCTCGGAGTGAATCTTTTCACTTGCCTGCTGCATTGATTTTCTGATGTTTTTCAATGTGGGGCTCGCATCGTCTGCTATGTCTCCGTCTTCGTTCAGAATGCATCGTTCTATTTCACGGGCCACCTGAGTCATGGGCTCCAGAAGTGAGAAGTAGTCTTCAAGTGAATCGGATTCTTCTTCCTCACGTTCTTTGGCTCCCCAGGCTTTGACACGTGCAACATTGGTAAGAAACTTGGCAAAAGAAAGAAGCTCTGCCGCAGTCAGGGTAGAACCTATCTCTAAAGACTTTAGGGAAAAGCCCAGGTCTTTGTTAGATCCGAAGCTTAAACTGCCCTTTTTGAAAAGTCTTGTAAGTGCATCCGCAGTGTTAAGCTGTGCTTCTTCGATGTCAGAAAGCTTTGTCATAGGAAGAAGCTCGGAGCACATCTTCTTTCCCGGCTGGGAATCTGCGTGCTCGGTAAGCCTTTGGATGATGGTATTATATTCTAATGTGTTTAATACTTTTGCGTTCATAAAAATCCTCAAAATACTGATAAATTAACAATCATTTTACCATAGGATACTGCTCTTTACAATCAACTGTAGGATGGATATACTCATAATATGAGGCCTTGGGAGGAACAAAAATGACTGACGAAGAGCTCAAAAAAATAGAGGAAGAGACACAGAAGCAGGACAATTTTGTGTTTATGAGGGAGGAGATAAAATCCCGCCCCATAAACCGTAAGAAGCTTGCCAGAAATACATTTGTGGCAGCAGTTTCAGCTGTTGTTTTCGGTCTGGTTGCGTGCATCACCTTTGCACTTCTGGCTCCTTTTGTTATGAACAGAATCAATGAAAAGGAAAAAGAAGAAACGGAAACAGTTGATCCTACGTATCCTGTCATTGTTTCTTTCCCGGAGGAAACTGCGGAAGAAGAGATGAATCCTGCAGATATGCTTATTTCCCAGCCGGAGATTGATTTGAGTGAAATCACTTCCACTGAAGGGGAAGAATTAAGAAGCCTCATAGAGAGCATGAAGTTCTCCCTTTCGGACTATCAGGGACTTTACAAAACTTTGTCGGATATAGCCAATACAGCCATGAAATCTATGGTGAGGGTAACCCCCATGAAGGAGAATATTGACTGGCTGGATTACGCGTACGATGATACCAGTGAGTTGTCCGGACTTTTGGTAGGAAACAACGGAACGGAGTATTTTGTTCTGACCTACTATTCGCAGATTAAGAACTGTGAATCCTTGAAGGTCACTTTCTACAATGGTGTTCAGGCAAAAGCAGAGCTGGTGGATTATGATACTACAACGGATATGTGCCTTATTTCCATCCTTGAAGAGGATATAAATGAGGTTACTAAGGAAGCCATCGTAGTTGCTACTCTCGGAGTATCTACCTATAACAGTATAGTGGGTGCGCCGATTATTGCGGTTGGAAGCCCCTTGGGAGGATATAAATCGGTTAATTACGGTATTATTACATCCAATTCACCTTCTTTGAACCTTACGGACTGTAATTACAAGCACATAATTACAAATGTTTACGGAAGTTCTTCCGCTACGGGTGTTCTTGTTAATCTGAAGGGTGAAGTGTTAGGAATAATCGATACAAAATTCGCCTCCGCAGATACCAAAAATCTGGTATGTGCACTGGGTATTTCCGAGTTAAAGAAGCCTATTGAAAGAATGATGAACAGGCAGCCTACCGTTTATTTCGGGATAACGGGAGACGATGTCCCGGCATCGGTTCGTGTACAGGGAGCTCCGGAAGGAGTATTTATTAAGTCTGTTGATATGGATTCACCGGCCCTGAAAGCCGGATTGCAAAGCGGGGATATTATAGTCGGAACGCAAGTGCTGCCTATTACAAGTTTTAAGGATTTTCTTTATTTCTTAAGAGAAGAGGTCCCCGAGACTTCCGATACATTCCGGATAGTAAGGAATTCCCAGGGAGAGTACAAAGAAATAAGTCTGGAAGTATATTTTGATACGATAAGACACTAAGGTGACAAACTATAAACAGTCAAGAGGTTTTTGAAAGATTTTTTAATCTGTAAAAATGGGTAACCTTAACAAACCATCTGAATACATCGTATTTCAGATGGAAGCAGTCAACTTAGTAAGTTGAGGTTTAATGAAGCTT
>JAZLJG010000104.1:0-2230 GCA_045617745.1 Lachnospiraceae bacterium
CCATAGGGTTCATCCTGAAGGAGAATGTAATCCGGAAGTGTTGCAGATGCTGTCGCAAGAAGAAACCCCGACAGCAGAAGAGGAAACCGAAACGGATCCCCGATGGGCGGCTTTGAAGAACATAAAACTTGATTGAATATAATATACAACTGGTAATTAACATTTTAAAATAAAAGTAAAATGGCACATCCTAAACGTAGACAGTCTCATACCAGAGGCGCAAAGAGAAGAACGCATTACAAAGCAGAAACCCCAAACGTAACTGTTTGCCCAGTTACAGGTACCATGCACGTCATGCATAGAGCATACTATGTCGACGGCGATTTGTATTACAAAGGACAATTGGTCATGGCTGCCAAGCAGTGATTGCTGGCGGATTCAACATACAACGCGCTGACAAGCAAATGACTTGTTCTAAGGCAAAGAAGACCTCACAATCATTCTGAACTTCGGTTCAGGAATGGTTGTGTAGTCTTTTATTATGTTGAAAAAGGCAAAAAAGAGCATTTTTTTGAAAAAAGTTGAAAAAAAGTGCACCAACTGAAAAAGAATGCTTATATTTGCAACGTCAAACGAAAGAAAGACAAATAACTACGGATTTTTTTCATAATCTTTATATTGTTTTTCCCCACCATTCTCCCCGATTGGTGGGCTTTTTTGGTTTTTAAAATAAACACAATCCGCTTCCGATTCGCCATAATGGTAATGCGAGTTCGATATAAGCAATCAGAAGAGTTTCTGGAATTTTGTCGCCTGATAACATAGCGTGTATCTTTTTCTTTGTTTTGCACTTTAAAAGTACAACTTTTTGTTTATTGAAACGAATACCTTGTTTAATACATGGTTTTTTGTATTTTTGCCCATTAATATCAAACCGTTTTTAATATGAAGAAATCATTACTTATCATTGCTGCGCTGATTATCAGCAGCTTCGTATCGGCACAACAGCTGATTAAAGTTGAAAACCCTGAACCGACCGATAGGGAAGGCTGGGTCGGAAACACCGTTGTCGATTATATGTCGGTGATGGAGAACACGATTATGGTCATTGCGCCACGCCAGATTGAACCTGACATCAGCGGAACAATCACGAGCGTGAAGTTTTGCCATTATGAGTATGAAGAATACAATACCAGGTCTTACACACTGAAGATTTATGAGGACATCGACTTGCAGCTTTTTGACGAATACATGAATTACTATTATTTCGAGTCGTGCGGCAATGAGGTCTATTCTCAGGATTTCACGGTAGAAGAAGGCCAAGGCTGGAGGACTGTCGAGCTTGACACGCCCTACAACATCCCTGAAGGCGAGTTCTGGGTCGGCATCAAGATGAATGGCGAAGGAATGATGCTCTATGGCGACAATGCGAATTCGGTCAGGGGACAATATTATTACAGCGACAGATATGAGTGGGTATGGTATTGGAAACCATCGATGTTTATGGTGAATTGGGAAGAACTTCTCTTCTCGAATGCTATGGCCATTTATGTTGAGGACGGTGATCCTGTAAGCTGCAACCCGGTTCAGAATCTCCATGGTGCGGGATGGGTTGACATTCAAATGGCCGAGCTTTTCTGGGAAGCACCCGAAAATGGTTCGACAGGCACGTTGACAGGCTATGATGTTTATAGAGACGGTGTCAAAATAAACGATGCCTTAGTCGTTGAAACCGTGTTCTTAGATTGGGGAGACGGCGAACCGCAGGTCATTGGGGGTCTTGTCCCTTACGAGACTTATACCTATTATGTAGAAGCTGTATATAGTGATGGCTGTACTTCACAATGCGACCCGATTGAAGTGACGATTGAACAAAGTGATGATGTCGTTGAGAACAGCAAAATACAAGTTAAGGTCTTCCCGAACCCAGCCGAAGGTTTTGTGAATGTCGCAGCCGAAGGCTTGCAAAACATCACCTTGATTGACATGATGGGCCGCATCGTGAAAGAGCAACCTGCTTCGCAGTCGGCAGCGGTTGTCGATTTGAGCAATCTTCCTTCGGGTCTTTATCTCCTTCGCGTGACGACTGATAAGGGCGCTGCCTTGCAGCGGGTGGAAGTGAAGTAAAAAACAAAATATGTGCTCCACTGAAGGATATTGGGATGTTGTTCCGAGAATAAAGGAAGTTTCGTTTCCTGCAAGGGGAAAGATGCAGATTTTGTTGCAAGATGGAAGAATTATCGTTGTTGCTGTTTCAAAGTTCCCGAGTGTGCAAAAACTCAGTATGGCG
>JAZLJG010000105.1:0-10100 GCA_045617745.1 Lachnospiraceae bacterium
AAAAGAACGTCAGGAAAAAGGCGTTAAGGTGACTATCATTACACTTAATCCAGACAACTCGATGAATGGGAATGCAGCAGTGAATTACGAGTTGATTAGTGAAATGCAGGGTGTGGGGATAACTGTAATTGAAAAAGAAGAAATAGATGAGCATTTTGCTGTAATTGATAATCAGATTGTATGGCATGGAGGCATGAATCTTTTAGGCAAAGAAGATGTTTGGGATAATTTGATGCGCATAAAGAATGCAGAGGTTGCAGCTGAATTATTGGAATTATCTCTTGGAAAAAATGAGGTATAATATTATGCTATTTACACCTTTTGCTTACAAAACTATGCCATTTTATACCAAGATACGCCAAGATATGCCAAGTTGGCATAGTATAAAAATGGCTGAAACACTTGAAAATAAAGGAAAAAGCGTATGATAAGAGTATTATTCATTTGCCACGGCAGGATTTAATGCCAAAGCAAAGAATGGCGGAAATAAGCCATTTATGGGCAGAGTGGTATCTGATTTACACCTTGTTTACACCTTTTGATTGGGGAAGGAACACACCTCTGAAAGAGAGAACCAAAGATATGATCAAAATACTGTTCGTCTGCTGGGGCAAGAGATTTCAGTAAAGCAGAAAACCTTGAAAATACGGCATTTTGAAGATTTATCAAACGGATTTACACCCCGTTTACACCTTTTGAAGGTGAGCTACCCGATATTATTTTGATAAGGATGGTAAGAATAATGAATAACATTATTAAAACGGATGAAACATATAATAACTGGATATCTTCACTTAAGAAAAGATATCGCAGTAGTCAGATTAAAGCTGCATCAGCTGTTAATCGGGAAATGCTGATATTCTACTGGGAACTGGGGCGGAACCTGGAAATCCTCAAAACTCAGTATGATTGGGGAACAGGCTTTTACAAAGCTGTTAGTGACGATATCAAGCGGGAATTGCCGGATGTAAAATCATTTTCGCCAAGAAACCTATTATACATGCATCAGTTCTATAGGCTTTATTCTGAAGAGACAATCACGCCACAAGCTGTGGCGCAATTAGGTGAGGTTGAAATTACGCCACAGGTTGTGGCGCAAATAAATATCTTTTTGATTCCGTGGGGACATCACAGGTTTATTATCGATAAATGTAAGGATGATCGGAACAAAGCGCTTTTCTATGTTGAAAAGACATTGGAGAATAACTGGTCCAGGGCGGTACTTCAGAACTTTCTTGATACTAACCTTTATGAGAGACAGGGAAAGGCAATCTCAAATTTTGAAAAAACATTGCCTGCACCGCAAAGTGACCTTGCACAGGAAATGACAAAAGATCCGTATAATTTTGATTTCCTTACTATGACAGAGGGATATTACGAGAAAGAGTTGAAGGATGCTCTTATGAATAATATATCTCAGTTCCTACTGGAACTGGGCACAGGTTTTGCATTTGTAGGACGAGAGTATCGATTGGAAGTGGGGGATACAGAGCAGTTTATTGATATGCTTTTCTACAATATTACCCTGCACTGCTATGTTGTGATAGAGGTTAAAATCAGAGCTTTTGAGCCTGGAGATATGGGGCAGATAGGTACATATGTAGCTGCTGTCGATGGTATTCTCAGAAAGGAAGGCGATGCCCCTACCGTAGGGTTGCTTGTATGTAAAAACAAAGATAATGTATTGGCACAGTATGCGGTGAACAGTTCCAATGCCCCCGTAGGTATATCAGAGTATGAATTATCGGATCTTATGCCGGAGAATTTCAAAGGGACTTTACCGTCTATTGAAGAAATAGAACGTGAATTAAAAGAATAAATGTGAGGATTAGGTATGTATTATCATGCTTCCCAGGTTGAAGGAATTAAGCAATTAGAGCCGAGGGTATCGGATCATCATGTTCCGCTGGTTTATTTCTCGACTAAAAGAGAAAATACGCTTGTTTATCTTAGCAATGCTATAGAGAATTATTGCAGGGAAACAGGCTTTGTCTATGATGGAATATGGAAGAAATGGGGACCGTATGGTTTTACCAAAGATGGGATACAGCAGCTGCAGGAGTATTATCCTGACGCGCTTGAAAAGACATATAAGGGTGTTTCGGGATATATCTACAGCGTAGAAAGTATTACAGATTCTGGATTTGAAATCAGGATACCGGATGCTGCATCGAGCAACGAACCTGTAAAAGTAACAGGTTCGGAGTTTATTCGGGATGCATATCAAGCAATTCTCGAGGCAGAAGAGAAAGGGCTTATAGCAATCATGAGATACGATGAAATGTCTGAGAAGATGAGAGAATGGAACAGAAGAACAATCCTACAAGAATATGAAGGAGCTGTAGACCATCCAGAATATCGTCATTTTCTGAAGGGAAATTTTACGTACATTCAATAAGTATGGAGAAGAAGTATGATCCTATGCCGGATTATTCAGAGGTCGTGATAGAGACAAGTAATCTGATCATGAAAAAGGCTGTATTTGGTGACTGGGAGCAGCTGTACCGAAATATCACAAGCCGACCGGAGTCTGCCAAATATATGCTATGGAAGATCGATGATTCTGAGGAAGAATCAAAGGACAGGATGCTTCGAACTCTTGATTTTCAAAGTAAAGAAAAGTACGCGCTTACTGTATATCTGAAAATGGAAAGTGGATTGGAGACCATTGGGTGGGCATCCATGCGTGAACTGAATCCCTATGTATATGAGGATATGGGAATCGCCATTGGACCGGACTTTGTTGGTAAAGGATATGGAAAACAGATTCTAAATGCATAGTGTGGAGAGGCAAGAAAACAGGGAGCAAAAGAATTTCACTGTAGTTATCGTGAAAAGAATCTGGTTTCAAAAAGATTACAGGATGCATGTGGTTTTAAGTTTGACTATAAATCTAAAGAGAAAATAGATCCAAGAACGGACGAAAAATACGTGGTGGTGAACACCAAAAGAGATTTAAATAATGAAAGAGGAATGATATAGGCGGATGAATGAGATTATTGTTAAAAACCGAAGCGGTTGGACTCTTCATGAATATATAGATATCCCTGAAGAGAAGATATCAGGGTATCCGAACGTTACCGGTGCATATGCCATAGTAAGGGTCGGGGGTAAGTATCTGATCGGTTACAATAGTTGGAGAAAACAATGGGAGTTTCCAGCTGGTGGTATAGAGGAAGGGGAGACCGCACGTCAGGCTGCCGTTAGGGAGTTGTATGAAGAAATGCACCAAGATGATGTGGCTCTAGAGTTTAAGGGACTCTTCAAAGTGACCGACTCACATGGAAAACAGAAGTATCAAGCGGTTTTCCTTGGTAAAAAAGATGAATTGGAACCATTTGTGTACTCTGAGGGAGACGAGATGTCTAAGATCCAAATTTGGGATATTAAGGAAGATATCGGATATGTTGACGAACTGGATGTGGCTATAGTAAAGAGGATTGGGCTGGGTGAGCAGGAATGAAGATTAAACAGGATTGAATTAACTCCTATGACAGCTGAAATGTATCATCTGTTCTTTTCAGAATACGAAAATGATCCAGATGTGTTCTTACCAGGACAGGAATATGTTCATTATGAATACAACGAAGAAAAGGTTGTAAAGTATATTCAAAAACAAAAGGACTTGAATCGTATACCGCTTGCAATTATGTGTGATGATGAGATAGCCGGCGAGATTCTTATCAAGAATATTGAACCGAAAAAAACGCAACTATGAGCATTGTTTTGAAAACCTCCAAATACAAGGGTCATGGTATAGGTACTCAAGCTGAGCAACTCGCGGTCCAATATGTATTTGGGGATCTGGATATTCCGACACTTTATGCAGATACGATTAAGCAAAATGTCCGCAGTCAGCATGTTTTAGATAAAACAGGTTTTGCTCTTGTTCGGGAAGACCATGAGTTAAAGTATTATCGAATCGACAGAGCGTAAAATCGAGATTATATAAAGAGAGGAAAAACATGTACCCTGATAGAGATAAAGCAGAAGAATTATTAAAAGAAGCAGAAAGCTGTAATCCAGGGCCTTGGGGGAATCATAGCCGGACTGCGGCCCATTGTGCAGAAAAGATTGCAGAATACTCCGGAATGGACTCTGAGAAGGCTTATGTTCTTGGATTACTTCATGATATAGGCAGAAAGTTCGGAAAGAGACATCTTGGACATGTGTCAGATGGATATTCATATATGATGTCTCTTGGATATGATGATGTGGCTCGCATTTGTCTTACTCACTCATTTAATGAGAAAGATATTGAAGGATACGTCGGAAATCGAGACACAACTCTGGAAGAAACGGAACTTATCATAACAAAACTTGCAGAAATTGAACTTGACGATTATGATAAACTGATTCAGCTTTGTGATGCAATTTCCGGAGCCGAAGGAGTTATGGATATCATCGATAGAATGACGGATGTAAAGAATAGATACGGAAGTTATGATAAGTCCAAGTGGGACACTAATCTTGGATTAAAGGCTTATTTTGAGGGAAGAATGGGCAAAGATTTGTATGATGCAGTTGATAAGGCCCACTTTAGGCCATAGAAAAAGCCTTGACAAAAGCGAACACATATTCTATATTATTGGTGTGTTTCTTATACCCTAAAATCGGGAAAACGACAATTTTATAAATGCCGAATAAAGCTCAAACTCCTTGTGGTTTGGGCTTTTTTTGATGCATTGGAAAATGTGGTGGGAATTTGAAACCAGGAAATGTGTGAAATCATGACTACAAAAAGTACTCGATTTTTGTTGTGATATTTCACAAAAGTGACTGTGCAGTATTAACAAAAATTCAATAAGAAAGGCGGTGATACAGAATGATGAAACTTTTGATTCGTGACGCAGGATGTGGATAACTCGGTTTCGTGTGTCCAAATCATACTACATGATCCCATTTTGGACATGCAGGAAGTATGAAAATCAGACTTCAGGAAATGTCCTTCGGAAACGTGAAGAAATGTCAAAAGGACAAAGTAATAAGACGGAGAGAAATAAAACTGACTTTAGTAATACTAATCGTATCCTATCCGTAGTGTGTCAAAACTACGCTACAGAGGATTGGATGGGATAAGGATAGGAGGTGATCGCCTTGAGAGGATCATAGAAAAGAATATCGGTAACTATTAACGCAGGCATCCTTTGGGATGTCTTTTTCATTTTATGAAGGAGAAAGAAAAATGTTTAATCAAGAATATCTTCCGTGTAACAGACAGATCCATATCAAACTTTCGGACAAGGAATTGGAAATGATTCGGGACAGAATGGAACAAATGGGTTTCAAGAACATGAGTGCCTACATCAGAAAAATGGCAATCGACGGATACTGCATTAATGTAGATTTTACTGCAATTCATGAGCTTGCCAAGATGATGTGCATCGATAGCAGAAACATTAATCAGATAGCAAAAGCAGCCAATACCTATGGCTGGGTTGATGAAAAAATCGTTGCTGATATGAAAGCTGAGCATGAGAAAGTTCTGGAAACGGTAAAAGAGTATTTTGATAAATTGCTTGAAATCATGTAGTTCCGGAAAAGTGTTTTTAGCCTGCTTGCAGGCGTAGCTTGCCGATGGAAAATCGACAATCGGGGGGATTGGGGCATACTCCCCAACAAGCAAAATCGCATCAAGTGTACACCGATGCACTGCTTGCAAGTTTTATACCGAATTCGGTATAAAACTTGTTATCACGAAAAAATAGTTATCCCGAATTCTCAGCATTAAGCCTTGTAAAAGCAGACTTCTTGCTAAAGATTTTCGGGATAACTTTTTTTGCATTTTTACAGATTATGTTTTTAATGACTCATTATGAAATAAGTTTTCGGGATAACTTTTACAGGCCATACAATCGGCGGATCGTAGCCTCATCGTCAATTGTATATCTTGTCCCGCCTCCAATATCTAGATTTGACTGTTCCATAGCACGTTCTATTGCTGCACGTTTTGCTTCTGTGTCAGCATGAGCATACACAAGTGTTGTCGAAAGCTGTTCATGTCCAAGCCATTGCGATATAAGCGTCAGGTCCATTCCGTGCTGATACAAGTGCATTGCTCTGGAATGACGCCAGAGATGATGATGAATCTTTTTCGGAACCTCAGGGCAGTTCTCTCTTGCCTTGTCAGCGTATTTCTGAATCCTTATCCGCATGGTATCGTCACAGACTGCAGTCTTGATTCCTCTTCTGATTGAATAAAAAAGAAGTTCGTCGGAGTATTCATTTTCTCCGGAATGAAATTTATGAAGATAATCCGAAAGATAACTGACAGTGTTTTCCATCAAAGGAACAATACGCGTCTTTTTTCCTTTGCCATGAAGTACAATCGTCGGAGTCGTTCCAAGTTTTATGTCGCGGATTTTTATATCCAGCATTTCCTGAATCCGAGCTCCGGTGTCATACATCAGAATCATAAAGAAACGGTCTCTTGTCCCTGTTTCAGTGGTTGCGTCGGGTACATCAAGGATTGCCTGCACGGCATTTTCGGTCATGTATTCAACTTTGGCAAATACGTCCTGTCTTCGGGACTTTATTGCTGAAAGTTCATTGAGCCTGCTTATATATTCGGGATTGCAGGCCGAGGCATAGTTAAAAAAAGACTTAATCGCAGCAAGGCGGTTGTTGTATGTGGCTCCGTTTTCAGATGCAGCACTTTGCAGGTATCTCTCTATCATGTCCCGATTAAGATGCTTAAGAGTTACCGACAGAACGGATATCTTAAGATCCTCAGCAGCAAAGTCAAGAAGCTGGTTCCACACTGTTCTGTAAGAACGGACAGTATTGTTGCTGGACTGACGATATTCGGGTAGATATATCGTTAGAAAGTTTCTTAATAGAGTGAACAGTAATTCATCTTTTACTTTTCCCACAGTTCCACCTCCGGTAAAATACCATTCATTTTCTCCCAGTCAATGCCCGCAGACTTTACGAGATTTTCCGGTAAGAGATGGATGTAATACGCAGTCGCGTTCAAATCCTTATGTCCCATATATGCCTGCAGATACGGAAGACGTGAATTCAGACTGACTCCGGAATCGAGCCAGTTGTGTAAAACTTTTGTAGCAAAACGATGACGGAGGTCGTATACTCTAATTGCTGGAAGAAGGTCTTTGTCAATGTCCGGCTTTGACTTCGCAAAGGCTTTCCTAAGGTATCCCATTATCGCATTGGCGGTATATGTGCCGCCATGCGATACCGGAAACATGTAAGGGCTGTCGTTGAATTCGGCATCCCTGGCTGCCACATACTTTTTCAGTAATTCTGCCATGTCATCAGACATGACTATGGTACGACTCTTATGCCATTTGGTATTTACCAGACGGATTTCGGATGTGCTGAAATCTGCATCGCCTCTTAAAAGTTCACGTCCTTCTCTTGGACGAAGTCCGCATGTATATGTAAGCCTAAAATAAGTGCTTATTAGAAGCTGCTTAAATCTATCCTTCGGGAACAGTCGGTCTATTTCCATGAACAAGTTCTCGAGTTCTGAATCTGTCATGATATAAGGCAAAAATACAGATCTGCCTGCAGTGTATTTATCACGGATGACATAGGCACGTTTACCAATCGAAACCTGATATCTTCCAAAAGTACGCAAAAAGGAAATCCTTTCATGAACGGAAGATGCCTGATTTTCAAGCGAGTATTTAATCCACTGGACGGCAAGAGGTTCGGTTACAACAGACTCGTCAGGATAATTCTTCATACAGAATGCATCAAATGTTTTTGCTCTGGGCAGATATGTACTTTCGGCATATCCGGTGGCCTTTTTCCATTCGATTAATCCGTTCAGGTCTTCTGCAAAAGAACTGCTAAACAAAGGTTCCGTCATGACGTCACCCCCTTCAATTCAATACCTGAAAATGAAAGTGCACATTCCTTAAGATTCGAGCTGTCAAGCGAAAGATACTGCCTCGAGGATTCAAGGTCCGAATGTCCGAGAATCTGCGAGACCGTAGTCAACGGTGTGCCCGTTACAAGAAGTTTTTTTGCAAGTCTCCGCCTAAGCCCGTGAAAACCCTTACCGTCAAAAGCAGTTCTTTCAATACCCGCTTTCTTCTGAAGCAGTTTAAACATGTCACCTATGCTGGCCGCATCCATTATGGGAACCTCCGGAGCTAATATACGCAGAAAGACTTCTGGATAAACTGACTTGGGTCTGGCATTCAGAATGTAATCCTTGAGCGCTTCACCGGCTTCTTTTACAATCGGGAGATGAATCGTCTGCTTGGTTTTGAACTGTTGAATACAGATTTCACCTTTTCTCCAGTCTATATCAGACAGTTTCAGATGAATGATGTCAACTGCCCTCATTCCGGTCGTTGCTGAAAGCATTATGATTGCATAATTACGCTTACCGGTTACTGTGTTGTGATCAATCTGCGCAATAATCTTACTGAGTTCATCATCAGTAACATAACTTTGAACCGGCATTTCGCGGTACACGTGATAAGATAACAGTTCTTCACAGTCAGGTGCCGGCACACCTTCCGCTTTTAAGAATCGATGAAAATATTTAAGATACAGAAGAACGTTGTGAAGACTTGAGACTTTCATGTCGGTTGCTGCTTCAAGAATGTAAGAACGTACATCGCTAATGGTAACCGAACAAAGAGACGAATGCCCCATGCGCTCGAAATGATGAAGATACCGTCTCACGACCCATATGACATCATCACAGGTATTTTTACCGTATCCCTGATATTCAATAAAGTGATCAAGTAGACGTGCGTTTTCTTCTGACAGTTCGTAAGTTGAGCCCTTCTTCTGAACCGAGACATGTACTGTGCCTGTAAGATAGAATTCATTAAGCTTATTAGCACCTGTCCGAAGACTCATGTACCAGCCTCTTTCAATCTCTCCTTTTTCGTAACGTTCCCGTTGCAGTTCCAGGTATTCCGATGTGATGTCCGGACTGTAATTAATGTGACCGGTCCTGCGGTAATAGTGAGCAATACAAAGAAAGTAATGCCTATAGTACTCATTAATTGAGTGCTCTTCATATCCCAGCTGTTTCATTCTGGCGATAACGCAGGATATGATTTCGCCAACAGTAAGCTGTGTGTCGTTCATAGTGACACCTCCGTAATAGAATAGTCAGGTCTGACCTGCCATTTCCATTATCTGTTAATCACTAATGAACCACCAATAAAAAGTTATCCCGAATTTCATAACTTCTATGGAACTATAAATTTGAAAATTAGAAATATGCAAAAATAGTTATCCCGAAAATCTTTAGCAAGAAGTCTGCTTTTACAAGGCTTAATGCTGAGAATTCGGGATAACTATATTTTCGTGATAACCAATTTATAAACAACATAATTTTCGATATGGAAAAAGAAAGGAATTAAGAAAAATGACTATGACAGAATATGAAGAATTAATGAATGACACAAGATTGTTTTACAGGCTTCCGAAGAGATTGTTTGAGGATCCTTTATTCGGAGAAATGTCGATTGATGCAAAAATGCTATACATGATTTTGCTTGATCGCAGATGTCTCTCAGAGATCAATGGAAGTGATGGGAGAGATGATCACGGGTGCGTGTTTATCTATTTTACCATCGAAGAGATGATGAGACTTATGAACTGTGGGAACAAAAAGATCAATGGGCTTTTGAAGGAATTGGAGAAATATGATTTTGTTCAGAGGAAGCATAGAGGGCTGGTAAAGCCAAACAGGATTTATGTGTATGATCTTCTTTCGCCATACAATCTAAATTGGAAGCCCGGAGTAAAGAAAACTATGGAAGGAGATGAGAAATATGCTTAATACAGATCTTGGATGCAACAATGCAAACGGAATAACTCTGATACATGAGATTACAGAACGTCCCGCTAAAGTTCCGACGATGGTTCCGCTTGCTTATGGAATTCTTTGTGAGCTGAAGAAGACTATGAAAGAAGCGGTTCCAGTAAAAGAGGTGAAAGATAGCCCCACTGTTTCTATTGCGGATAAGTACTCTCTATCGATACAGGAAGCTGCTGAGTATTACGGGATTGGAGAAAAAAGACTTAGAAGTATTATATCAGAGCACTATAATGAGCCGTTCATTCTTGAAATAGGATCGCATCAGCGTATCAAAAGAAGACTCTTC
>JAZLJG010000106.1:0-6720 GCA_045617745.1 Lachnospiraceae bacterium
CCGAAAACAACAATCAATGCGCCGGGAATAAGCCCTGCGAGAAATGAATAAGCGAGACTGATGTAGTAACTTTTAAGCATGCGGTCTCGCTTTTTTGCGCCCATATTCTGGCCGATAAAGCTGGTGCAGGCTACGTAGAAGGCATTCATAATATTGTAAACAATGGCGTCGGCATTTGCTGCGGCGGAATTTCCTTCGACGGTTATTGCGTCAAAGGAATTAACTGCGGCCTGAATGAAAAGGTTTGCAAGCTGGAAAATGGCGTTCTGAAGTCCTGCGGGAACGCCAAGGCGAAGAATCTTTGAGGCTTTTTCTCTGTTGAGACGGATGCCGGCAAAAGAAAGTGCGAAGTTTTCTTTTTCTTTAAAGAGGGCGATAAGGACCAAGGCGGCGGAGATGTACTGGGAAACGGCACTTGCGATGGCAACGCCTGCCACGCTCATATTGCAGACTATAACAAGAAAAAGGTTAAGGGCAATGTTGATGAAGCCTGCGATTGTAAGGTATGTAAGGGGTTTTTTGGTATTTCCGGCTGCAGAGTAAACTCCGTTACCGAAGTTAAAAACGGAGGTAGCGGGGAAACCGAGGAAATATATGTACAGATAGAGCTTTGCCCCATCGAATAATTCTTCTTTGGTATTAAGAAGCTTCAAAGTGGGAACCACAAGAAACATTCCTAAAATCATTATGAGAAAGCCTGCGATAATACTTATGATAAAAGCTGTATGAACGGTTTCTTTTATATCCTTATCAGATTTGGAACCGATATAAAGGGCTGTAAGTGCATTGATTCCGGAACCAAGACCTATGAAAAGGCCCAGGTAGAGAGACACAAGAGTAGTGGTGGAGCCAACGGCACCTAAGGCAACCGGACCTGCGAAACGGCCTGCCACTGCCACATCGGACATGTTAAAAAGAACCTGCAGAAGATGTGAAAGAATCAACGGAAGGCTGAAGAAAAGTATTTTCTTTTTTAAAGACCCTGTGGTCATGTCTATTGTGGCTGCTTTCATAAGTGCTCTTGTTATGTTAACCTAACAACTCCCGATTTAGTATTAGTATTCTATACAGAATCAATCATATTGTGGTTTAAGAAATAATTAACCTTAAATTATGTTTACATAATCATCAGTATATGGTAAGTTTATATTGTAGTTATGTAAATTATGGAGATAGTGTATGGAAAAGATGAAACGGGTTATTCCGGCGATTCTCTTTTCACTTAGTGGTGTGTGTCTTGTACTGGCGATTCTGTTCTTTTTATGGGATCACCCGGATATAATACCTAAAGAAGATAATACGGCTAAAGTTGCTTCTTTGGAAGAAGAAATATCAGAGCCTGTAAAAATACCCACAGAAATACCTAAGGAACCTTTAGCGGAAGCACCGCCGGCAGAAGAACCTGACGGGGAAGACGTTACCGCGGATATTCCGGTGCCGGAGGAGCCTGTGGATTTAAGGGTAGAGAATCCTTATAAGGAATATTTCCTTAAAAATTCCGACATGGTAGGCTGGCTTAATATACCGGATACGATTCTTGATTATCCCGTGATGTGGACTCCGGAAGACGAGAATTATTATCTTCGAAAGAATTTCGACGAGAAGTATGATGTGGCAGGTACGCCGCTTCTAGATACCGACAGTTGTATGTATCCGCTTTCCACTAACCTTATTATTCACGGACACAATATAAAAGGGGTAATGTTTGCGGACACCCTTTTGTATGCCACCAAAGAATACAGGGATGAGCATCCGTATATTTACCTTTACGGTAAAGACTACGAGCATATTTATGAAGTAATGGCTGTATTCAGGTCTAAGGTTTTTTATACAACCGATACCTGCTTTAAATATTACAAGTTCTTTCAGGCTGATACAGCAGAAGAGTTTAACGATTTTTATGATAATGTTAAAGCCATGTCTCTTTATGACACCGGCGTTACTGCTGAGTTTGGAGACAGGTTTATTACTCTTTCGACATGTTCCGATCATGTTGAAAACGGACGATTTGTGGTGGTGGGCAAGGAAATAGAGCCCGGCGCCGAGTATTTTCCTTTAGAAGAGGATGTTTCGGACAATTCAGCAGAATAAATATTATGGAGGGAAAAATGAAAACATTTAAGAGAATTTTTGCTATTGTTCTTTCAGCAGTGATGATTGTTACTCTTTCAGGAATGAAAGATCTTAAGGCTTATGCAGACGAAGCCGTAACATGGACTGTTTATTACAATGAAGTAACAGGAAAGTATATAGTAAACAGTGGAAGACTGGGCTATTGGTCAGAGGGACTCAGTTTCATCGACGAGCTGATGGTGGAAGGCGACAATATTATTGTGGATACACATGGAGTAGCAAATCCTCCCATGGTAACAATTAGCGTAAGCAAAAGAATAGGCCAGGCAGTAGCAGGAAACGGAGCAGTTGCATATTTTAAGGCTCCTGCAATTGATTCCGCTTATGTTGCAAACGGCGGAACGATTATTGCTGAGGCGCCTGTAGTACAGCTTGCGGAAGTTTATCCCGGCCATGTAGTTCAGATTATGGGTAACGTAAACAAATTCGTTGCTCATTACAAAGATGGCAGCTCCACATATCCCAGATTCGGTGTTACCGGAACCGTTAAGGAAGCATATGTGAACTATACCGGAAATATTTATAGCGCCGACAGCCCGATTTACAATGTGGCAGCCAATGTTTTGAACAGTGATGAATACGGAAGAGTATCTCTTAAAGATGGACAATACAGCCTTACTCTTAAAGCAGAAGAACCTGCCAAGAAGAAACAGCTTGATGCAGTTCCCAAGACAGGAGACGTAGCTGTTCCCGAATCACTTGTATTCCTTATGCTGGCAGCAGTATTTGCTGTAGGTGCGGTAGCATTCAAGAAGAAACTTCAGTAATCCTAAGTGTAAATATAATATTTTGGCGTGTGTTTGGGAAAGAGCAGGCAGTGAGCCTGCTCTTTTTCTGTGGATTTTTTATTGCTTTTTTTCCGAAAACAGTATAATATTAAAACATAAAATTTCGTAAATTTTCGTAAATGTATTTGGAGGTACTTATGGGAAAAAGAATAAAAAGCTTTCTGACAGCTTTGCTTTTGATTTTTGCGTCTTTTTCGATGTTTCTTTCTGACGGTATTACGGCCAGGGCAGAAGGCGGCGTAGTGATAAATCTTCACTACAACAGGCCCGACGGCAATTACGATGGCTGGAGCGTCTGGTTCTGGGAAGAAGGAAAGGACGGAGCTGATTATCCGTTTACGGATGTGGGCGGAGATATGGTGGCTTCCATGGAAGCTACACCGGGAACCGTTTCCGTGGGATTTATCGTTAGGACCCAGGCCTGGGACAAGGACGTGTCGGAGGACCAGTTTATCGATATTTCCGAGATGGTTTCGGGAAGTGTGGATGTGTATGTTGAGTCTACAGTGGCCGGTTATGAGAAAAAGTATGGAGAAGATGCAGTGAAGGGAACTAAGCTAAAAACCGCAAGATATGATGGCAAAAATAAAATAATTGTTACCATGACCGGCGAAATAGCCTACGATTTTTCCGATGCGTTTTCTTTGGCTTCCAAGAGCGGAGAAGTGGAAATCGAAGCTGTGAAGTATAACGGTGATTATGAGTATGAAATAGAGTTGAAGGATTCACTGGTTCTTACCAGAAATTATTCTTTGAAGTTTGTGGGACAGGATTATAAGGTAATGATGCCTATCGTTTATTCAACGGATGAATTTGAGGCAGAGTACACTTATAACGGTGACGATCTTGGTGCAGTCTGGACAAAAGACAAGACTACATTCAAAGTTTGGGCACCTACAGCCGACAGCCTTTCTTTGAGACTTTTCAAAACGGGAGATGCCCGTAACAAGGACAAAACAGATGAAATCCCCATGACTCCTTCCGACAACGGAACATGGGTTACAGAGGTTTCCGGTGATTTAAACGGAACCTACTATTCATATCTTGTGACCATTGATGATATCCCGAAGGAAACCTGCGATCCTTATGCAAGAACCACAGGTATCAACGGAAACAGAGCAATGGTTATCGACCTGGATTCCACAGATCCGGAAGGCTGGGACAGTGATGTGAATCCCCATGCAGGCGAACCCATAAACGATGCAATCATTTACGAGGCTCACATCAGGGACCTTACCACAGACAAGGCTTCGGGAATTGAAAACCCCGGTAAGTTTATCGGTGTGGCAGAAACCGGCCGCAAGACGGAAACCGGCGTTCCCACAGGACTTGACCACATTAAGGATTTGGGAGTTACACACGTTCATATCCTTCCCATGTACGATTTCGCGTCGGTTGATGAAATAAAGACAATCTCCGGCTTATATAACTGGGGCTACGACCCTCAGAACTACAATGTTCCGGAAGGTTCCTACTCTACAGACGCCTATAACGGTGAAGTGAGAGTTAAGGAAGCCAAAGAAATGATAAAGGCCCTTCACGACAACGGATTAAGCGTTGTTATGGACGTGGTTTATAACCATGTAAACAGTGCTTCGGATTTCTGCTTTAACAAACTGGTTCCCGGTTATTTCTCAAGAATCAGTGAAACAGGAGCTTATTCTTCGGGCTCAGGCTGCGGTAACGATACTGCTTCCGAACGTTCTATGGTAAGAAAGTACATTGTGGATTCTGTTTGCTACTGGGTAGACGAATATCACATCGACGGCTTTAGATTTGACCTTGTGGGCCTTATTGATGTGGATACGGTAAACGCTATTATTGAAGCGGTTCATAAAGACCACCCGGACGTTATTTTCTACGGTGAAGGCTGGAGCATGACCACTGCAGTTACAAAGGATGTGGAGCTTGCCACACAGAAGAACGCCGAGCTTACTCCCGGATTCGCCTTCTTTAACGACACAATAAGAGACGGAATCAAGGGAAGTGTATTTAACACAGGAACAGGCTTCGTATCAGGCTCTGCAGGAGACGACCCTAAGATTTCAAGATGCTTTATCGGTCTTGACAGCTGGTGCCCCGGCCCTGCGCAGACCATAAACTATGCTTCCTGTCATGATAACAACACTCTTTACGACAGACTGAAGCTTTCCAGACCCGATGCTTCCGAAGAAGAACTTCAGGCCATGAACAAGCTTGCCGCTGCAATTTACCTTACCAGTGAAGGTGTTCCTTTTATGCAGGCCGGCGAGGAAATGCTCAGAAGCAAAGTCAACAAAGACGGCAGCTTTAACGAGAACAGCTACAATGCAGGGGACGAAGTAAACACAATTCTTTATTCAAGCCTTGATAAAGAATCCACCAATAACGTTTACAATTACTACAAAGGATTAATCGAATTCAGAAAGAACCATAAAGCATTAAGAATGCAGACTGCTGAAGATGTAAACAAATACATAAACGAGTTAAAGCAGGATGAAATGCATGTGCTTGCTTTCGAAATTGACGGAAGCTTCGAAGGCGAAGTATCAGATAAGATTATGGTTATCTTTAACGCCACAGAGGCGCCCGTAGACGTGACTTTAAGCGACGGAGAGTGGGATATCTGCATTAACGGCGAAAAGGCCGGTACAGAGTCTCTTGGAAAGGCTTCTTCTACTGTTAAGGTTGACGCAGTGTCAGCTATGGTTCTTTGTCAGGGAAAACTTTGCGAGGACAAGCCTGTTGAAGCCACAAAAGAAAACGGTGAAGAAATCGGTGTAGAGGCTGAAAAGAACGGAAACCTTATTCCTCTTCTGGGAATCGGAGCTGTGCTTTTGGGTGCAGGCGGAGTAGTGATGGCCAGATCAAGAAAGAAAAAGGAAAATTCAGAAGAGAAATAGTTTTTGGACTGACCTTAGGGATGATATTATTTAGCAGAAAAATTCGCAAGTTTCTGATGATTTTTTTGGCTTTGTAACTGTTGCTTTCTTGAAAAAGAGTGGTTGGAGATCGCCAGGGACGTACCTTTTGCCACGAGGATGTGCACTTTGCCTTGCTCTTTTGATATCCCATATGCTTGAACATTTTGCAAAACACAAGTGGACAATTCTTTTAATCAAGAATTGTCCACTTTGGCAAAATTATCATGTAGTTTGTTTTTTGCCTAAGTCTACGACATCCGCGGCAGCGTAACCCGCATATCCGATAAAAAGGGCGTTGCCACAGCAGAGTATACCTACAGTATCTACGGTAACCGCATAGGGGAAGAACCTTATGACTACACTTTTTTGCGAAATATTTTTATATCCTCACTAAATTGATAAAAAAAGGTAGGATTGTGAGGAGAGGAAATGATTTTCCTCACAATTCAACGGATATTGAAGATAACTGTGAGGAATAGAAGCTTGATTCCTCACAATAGCGCATGAGAGAGAGAAGATTGTGAGGAAAATTCAAGGTTGTCCTCACAATTAATCGTTTTTTTATGATATTGTGAGGAACCTCCTCACAAAAATCTATTATAAATGCTTGGTTGTGAGGAATAATCTTTTCGTAACCACGAGGATACGTTCTTTGGCGCCTGAACCGGAAGGGGTCCGTCCCTTTTTCGCCAAAAGGCGAATAGGAACCCGTCCCTGATTCGCCAAAAAAAGCCCGGAGCGAATGCGCTCAATGTCATTAAGTTAAGTGTGACGACAAAAAGACTCTTATACCAGAAATGGTATAGGGGTCTTTTTTTCTGAAAAAATAGTTGACAGCAGGACTGAAAAGTGCGGCCGCTTTCGCTACTGATTATATTTTAGAGGTAGCGAAAGCG
>JAZLJG010000107.1:0-10859 GCA_045617745.1 Lachnospiraceae bacterium
CCGTACGAATGTCTGAAGCGCAGAAGCACTTAGAAAAGTTTTTTACTTTTCTTAGTGGTTCAAGCGAGTTTCGAAGGGGCTTAGAAAATAAAGGAGCGAGACGATGAAAGCTTTTAGTAAATCCGTGGTTCTGAAAGTAAACTAACAAGTACCACGGCCCCCGGAGAACGATGAGCGGCATTTACGAATAAAAAAAGCCGTGGGCGGATGCCCACGGCCGATTTGTTTCAATTGATTAGTTTCCGTTGAATGTAACCTTTTCTTCCAGGAATTTGATTACTGCGTACTTGATTGCGGTCTGCTTTAAGTAAGGCTCACCGTAGGTTTCGAGTGCCTTCTCTTCGCCGCCGTACTCGGTAAGAATATTCTGATAATCTTCTTCATCGATTGTAAGGTTGTTGTTTCTGAAGATTGCTTCGTAGGTCATGTCTGCAGCAGTCTGTTTTTTGGACTGTTCCTTCAGGTACTTCTCGTACTCAGATTCGGTTTTTCCTGTGTAATCTTCGAAGGAGTTGTACATCTGGGAGCCGTAGTAGTAGGACATGTATGAATTGTAGTATTCATATGTCTGCTCGTCGGAGTACTTTGTAAGGGATCTCATGTTCTTGACATAAGCTGAAGGATACTTGGAAGCGGATGCATTCTCGTTAATGTAGTTTGCAAGGTATGTTTCAAGTCTTTCCTTAATTCCCTGCTCTTTTCTGTAAGCCTTGAGGCCGTCAACTGTAGTAGCATAATCACTGAAGTACTGTGCTACAAATTCGTCTGTAAGTTCGGGCCTTGTGTAAATAGAGTTTACGGTGCAGGTGAATACAGCTTCTTTGCCTGCAAGGTCGGGGTTGTTCGGGTAGGGATCGGGGAAGGTAACTGTAACTTCGCCTGAATCACCGGGGTGATAACCGATTAACTGTTCTTCAAAGTCATCAATAAATTTATGAGAACCAATCTGTAACTGCTGGTTTGCAGCGGTACCGCCATCAAAAATAACACCGTCTATAGCACCTGAGAAGTCAAGGTTAATAATGTCTCCGTCCTTAACCTCAAGGGTTGCATCCTGGTTGTAATAAGCGTAGTTTTCAAGAACCTGATAAATGTCAGCATTTACTTCATCGTCAAGATAGAAGATGGTTCCGTCGGGTACTACATGGGTTTCCATCTGAAGGTCTGTGATGGAAGAAAGGTCTGCACCCTGGATGAAACCTTCTTCTGTAAGGCATGCGCTAAAGTCGCTTCCGGAAACGGTTTTGTTAACGGAGGAGTAAATACCCATTCCGATAACTCCGACTACGATAAGTCCGATAATAATGCCTAAAACCCAGACTAAAATCTGGTCAAAATTCTTTTTTGCTTTCTCGGCTTTTACTTCTGCGGCTCTTGCGTCGCGTTTTGCTTTGCTTTTGCTTACAGCAGAGTCGTCGGTTAATTCAACAGCAACCGATTCTTCCACTGTTTCGTTTTTAATTTCTTCACTCATAATAATAATCCTCTCTATATTATGCCGTAATATCATGAAACGACATACGTTAAGAGTATACGATTTTTTTGAAAATATGTAAATCCCTAAAATCCGTTCAAATTGTGAAAAAATGGTGAAAAAAGAAAGCCGGGGTGTTAATATTATTTGTAATAGGTTTATGCGATAAGGAGACAATATTATGAAGGATTTAGCTGCATTATTGAACCAGAGTCCCACAGCTTTTCACTGCGTGGCTTCGGTGGCTGAAGAACTTGTTAAAAAAGGATACACGGAGCTTTTGGAAAAGGATGACTGGAAGCTTAAAAAGGGTGGGAACTATTTCGTAAAAAGAAACGGTTCCAGCATTATCGCTTTCAGTGTTCCGCAGAAGGAAAAACCTTTGGGCTTTCATATTTTTGCTGCCCATTCCGATTCACCTTCTTTCAGAATAAAAGAAAATACGGAAATGGTTTTTGAAAACAATTATGTACGTCTCAACGTGGAAAAGTACGGCGGAATGATTCTTTCCACCTGGTTTGACAGACCTCTTTCGATTGCGGGAAGAGTAGTGGTAAACGGCAAAGACGGCCTTGTTGAGAAGCTTGTAAATATTGATAAAGACCTTTGTGTGATTCCCAACGTGGCTATTCATATGAAGACGGATATAAATACAGGCGCAGTTTACAGCGTGCAGAACGACCTGCTTCCTCTGTACGGCGCCATAGAGTCTAAGGACAGTTTTGATGAAATGATTGCCGAAGCTGCGGGAGTTGAGAAGAAGGACGTTCTTGGAAGGGATCTTTTCCTATATGCAAGACAGAAGGCTTCCAAAATCGGAGCCAAAGAAGAGTTTATCCTGTCCCCCAGACTTGACGATCAGGCATGTGTTTTCGCAGGCTTAAAGGGACTTTGTGAAGCCGGTGAAACCGGATTTGTAAAGGTTCTTGCGGTATTTGACAATGAGGAGGTGGGAAGCGGTACAAAACAAGGTGCTGATTCCACTTTCTTGGAGGATACCTTATTTAATATATGCGATGGCTTGAAGTTAACGAAGAAGGACTACCTTAAAATGGTAAGCGAAAGCTTCCTGGTATCTGCAGACAACGCCCACAGCGTTCATCCTGCCATGGCCGGAAAGGCAGATCCTACTTCAAGACCTTACATGAACAAAGGTATTGTCATTAAATTCAGCGGCAACCAGAAGTACGCTACAGACGCTTACAGTGCTGCATATTTCAGAAAAATCTGCCGTGACAAAAAGATTCCCATGCAGGAGTATTCCAATAACTCCGATGTGGCAGGCGGTTCAACACTCGGAAACCTCTCCACTGCCCATGTTTCATTAAAGACCGTGGATATAGGCCTTGCACAACTTGCGATGCACTCATGCGTAGAAACAATGGGAGTTAAGGACTTTACTTACATGGCAAAATTTGCGAAAGCTTTCTTTGAGGAAGATTAAATATGGACAAAGAACTATTTGCGGAATATGAAAACCCGGATTATCCCGTAACAGTCAACTTTATCGAAATTAAAAAGGAAGACGGCGCAAGAGGGGAATGGGTAGTAAGACCGGACGCTATTGAGTTTTTTATCGTAAATAACGGGGAACTGAAGATTGCATGTTCAGACAAGATTCATAAGGTAGGAGTCGGTCAGGGCGCATGGCTTATTAACGGCTGCAGACACAAAATCACTTCTTCACAAAAGGAAGATACCGCCTTTTACAGTCTTGTTTTCAACCCGGAATTTGCGGTGGGAAAACTTGAAAACAGTCTTGCGGAAAAGTACTTTGAACCTTTGCAGAAAAGGTTTAAGAATACCTGCGACATTCTTGACGAGGCCAATCTTCGTGATGAAACCGCTCTTGACCGAATCAACAGTATCATTGTAGCCAATACCATTAAAAAACCCGGCTATGAGATTCATACGAAGGGGCATTTGTGTATTCTTTGGGCTCTGATGCTTGACTATCTGTACATTAAGGACAGCCAGTACAACGGTAAGAACGTTCCTTCCCAGGACGAGCTTCGTGTTCAGAGCGCCATCAATTATATGCAGGAATCCTATGCGGACCCCATTACTCTTGAGGATATCGCCAACAGGATTCATGTAAGCCGCAATGAGTGCTGCAGATGCTTTAAAAGGGTAATGATGGTTTCTCCGATAGATTTTCTTATAAGGCTCAGGGTTTTTGAAGCGGCCAAGCTTCTTTACAAGGACCCTATGAGCGTGGAAACCATTTCCGAACTGGGCTTTTCTGTGGGATTTAACAATATAAGTTACTTCAACAGAATGTTCAAACGCTATCTAAACTGCACACCCAGAGAATTTTCCAAAATGTTAAAAACCGATTCTGCCATGGCCAGAAAATATTATGACAGTCTTCAGGAATCGGTAACGGGAATTTAAATATTTTTTGAGAGAGTATTCATTATGACAGTCGAAGAGTTACATTTATTTTTACAAAATCCCGAGAATGTGGGAGAGAACCTTGTTCCGGCCCATTCAGCCCATTTCTTTTACGAAAACGTGAAAGACCTGGAGCTGGGAGAAAACATGCCCCTTAAGCAGAGCCTTAACGGTGTGTGGAAGTTTAAATGGTCCAAAAATCTTTTTGAGCGGCCTGCAAACTTTTACGAAGAAGGTTTTGATATTTCTAAGTTTGATGATATTACCGTGCCCGGACACATAGAGCTTCAGGGCTACGGGATTCCCCAGTACACCAATGTGGCATATCCCTGGGATGGTACACAGACTCTGGACCCTCCTTTTATTTCCAAAGAATATGCGGCTGTGGGAAGCTATGTTACCGATGTGAAAATAAACAAAAACCTTAAGGACAAGCCTTTATTCATATCCTTCCAGGGCGTAGAGACTGCTTTCAGGCTGTTTGTTAACGGGGAATATGTGGGTTACTCCGAGGATTCATATACCCCTGCCGACTTTGACATTACAAAATTTGTTAAAAACGGCAAAAACCGTATCGGAGTGGAAGTATACCAAAGAACATCCGCATCCTGGCTGGAAGATCAGGATATGTGGCGGTTTTTCGGTATTTTCAGAGAGGTTTTCCTATACGCAAAGCCTTCTTTGCACGTGGAAGATATATTTATTAAGGCAACCCTTGATGAAAACTATCAAAAGGGTGTTCTTAGTGTGGAAGCAAAAACCGAAGGTGAAGTGGCATCGGCTTCTTTGGAACTTTTTGATGCTTCATCAAAACGGGTATTTGAAGCGCCTTTGGAGGTTTCGGAAGGCGAGCTTTCACTCAGCATGGGTGGCCTTGTAATAAAGCCCTGGAGTGCGGAGGAACCAAATCTTTACGAAGCAAGGGTTACCCTTTTTGACAAAGCCGGGGAAATAAAGGAAATCGCAACAGACAAAATCGGTTTCAGAACATTTGAGTTGAAAAATAAAATTATGATGATAAACGGTAAACGCATAGTGTTTAAGGGCGTTGACCGTCATGAGTTTTCCGCTCTTACGGGAAGATGCATTTCAAAAGAAGAGATGCTTTCCGATGTGAAGACCTTTAAAAGAAACAATATAAATGCGGTAAGAACCTCCCATTATCCTAATCAGATACAGTGGTTAAGGCTTCTTGACGAGTATGGAATATATGCAATTTCAGAGGCAAATCTTGAGTGCCACGGAACCTGGTGCAGTAAGGAGCTTACCGACAGGCATTATGAAGTTCCCGGCTCAAAGCCCGAGTGGACGAAGGCTGTTTTGAGCCGTATGGAGAATATGGTTATGAGGGACAGAAACCGTCCGTCCATTCTTCTTTGGTCACTTGGAAACGAATCATACGGGGGAGAAAACTTTGTAAAGATGCACGATTTGGCAAAGTCCCTTGACGATACGAGGCTTGTTCACTATGAAGGCATTATTCATCAAAGAGAATTTGAGGCTGCCTCCGATGTGGAATCGAAGATGTACGACAAGCCCGGGGATATTGAGGAATATCTAAAAAATGCCCCTCAAAAACCCTTTATCTGCTGTGAGTACATGCATGCCATGGGAAATTCCCTCGGCGGTATGAAACTTTATACAGACCTTGCTGATAAATATGATATGTACCAGGGCGGCTTTATTTGGGACTTCGTGGACCAGGCAATATGGCAGGAGCACGGGGACAATATGCGTCTTGCCTACGGCGGAGATTTTGGGGACAGACCATGTGATTACTGTTTCTCAACAGACGGTATAATGTTTGCCAACAGACAGGAATCTCCCAAAATCAAAGAAGCGAAGATTCTTTACAGTAACGTGGTACTGGGAGCTTTTGAAGATGAGATTTCTATTGAAAACAAAAATCTGTTTATAGATTTGTCCGGGTATTATTTTGTTTACACTGTTTCCGAAAACGGAAAGGTAGTGTTTACGAAGACCTGGAATGATGTGAAGTGTGCTGCCGGCGAGGCGGTACGCCTCGCCGTGGAATGTGAAGATTCTCTGGATACTTCAAAGGACTACGTCTTCTTTGTGAAGATGTGCCTGAAGGAAAGCACCGCGTGGGCTGAAAAGGGCTTTGTGGTTACATTTGCTGAATCCGTACGTTTTGCAGAGAAAAATCCTGTTCTTGGGCCTATGGAAAAGAAGAACTTTGTTACTGTGGGGGACGGAATAGGTAATTTCGGAGCCCGCAATGATGACTTTACATTTATTTTCGGAAAAGGCTGGAGAGCGGTTAAAGGTGGTATTGTCTCCATGAAATATTCGGGAGAAGAGTTTGTATTCCTGCCTCCTACACCTACATATTTCAGGGCCTATACGGATAACGACAAAGGCTTCCATTTAAGCGACAAAGCTAATTTCTGGCACTTCTTAAGTATGTACCAGCTTTCGGATATGTCTTCCCACGAGAACAAGGGCGATTATATCGAGGGAAGCTATAAGTACTATGACCCGAAGGACAATACGGTTTACTCTACGGTAACCTACAGGGCTTATCCTGAAGGAAGGGTAGAGGTTGATGTTAAATATATCGGTGGCGAAAATCGTCCCATCCTTCCTTTGTTCGGATGGGAGATGAAGATTGATAAGAAATACAATAACGTGGAATACTTCGGAAAGGGTCCTGTTGAGAACTACAGGGATCGTAATAACGGAGTATATACGGATGTTTTCAAAACGACGGTTGAAGATAACCTTACCCCTTACCTGATTCCTCAGGAAGTAGGTAACCGTACAGGCGTAAGATATGCTAGATTTACGGATGATAACGGACATGGTTTGCTTTTTGCCGCAAAGAGTGATACCTTTGAACTTGGTTTTCTTCCCTACAGTGCTTATGAGATGGAAAATGCTACGCATCTTGACGAGCTTCCCGCAAGAAACTATACGTGGATTCGTATTATGGCAGCCCAGATGGGTGTAGGCGGAGACGATTCCTGGGGAGCTCCGGTTCACGAAGAATTCATGCTTGATGCATCGAAGGATTATGAAATGTCATTCGAAATAAGATATATATAAAGGAGAATTGTTATGAAGGTTTTAGTTACAGGTGTAAAAGGTCAGTTAGGCTATGATGTTTGCAGAGAGCTCGACAAAAGGGGTATCGAAAACATCGGTGTGGATATTGATGAAATGGATATTACCGATCCCGAAAGCGTTGACAAGGTGATAACAGAGGCAAATCCCGATGCGGTTATCCACTGTGCAGCCTGGACTGCAGTTGATGCAGCTGAGGACGATGACAAAAAGGAACTCGTAAGAAAAGTTAACGTTGAAGGTCCCCGCAACATTGCAAAGGTCTGCAAAAAGCTCGATATAAAGATGATTCAGATAAGCACAGACTATGTATTTGACGGTCAGGGCGAGCGTCCCTGGGAGCCTTCGGATCCTACAGGTCCCGTGTCTGTTTACGGTGAGACCAAAAGAGACGGCGAGAACGCTGTTATGGAACTTCTGGACAAGTTCTTTATCGTACGTATTGCATGGGTATTCGGTATCAACGGTAAAAACTTTGTAAAGACCATGCTTAACGTAGGAAAGACCCATGACGTACTTACCGTAGTAAACGATCAGTGGGGATCTCCTACATATACATACGATTTGGCAAAGCTTCTTGTGGATATGGTTCTTACCGATAAGTACGGTATTTACCATGCTACAAACGAAGGCTTTATTTCCTGGTATGATTTTGCCGTGGCTATTTTCAAAGAAGCCGGAATGGACAATGTTACCGTTAAACCCGTAACCACTGCAGAGTACGGTATTTCCAAGGCAGCACGTCCTTTCAACAGCCGTATGTCCAAAGAAAAGCTTGCTGAAAACGGTTTTGAGAAGCTTCCCACATGGCAGGATGCTTTAAAGAGATATATTGTGGAACTTAAAGAAAACGGAGTGATTTAATAATGAGCGAGTGTACTCATAACTGTGAAACATGCGCATCCCACTGTAAGGAGCGTTCCGGAGAAAATCCTTTTCTTGCTCCCATGAACGAACAGTCCGATGTTAAGCATGTGATAGGCGTTGTAAGCGGAAAGGGCGGAGTAGGAAAGTCTCTTGTTACTTCGATGCTTGCTTCATGCATGAATAGAAAGGGTTATCAGACGGCAGTTCTTGATGCTGATATTACGGGACCCTCCATACCAAGGTCCTTTGGAGTACGTTCCAAGGCTGTCGGAAGCGAGATGGGCATTTTCCCCGTTGTTACCTCTGAAGGAATAAAGCTTATGTCATTAAACCTTATTAATGACAATGAAACGGATCCCGTTATCTGGAGAGGACCTATTTTGGCCGGAACCGTAAAACAGTTTTGGACAGACGTTATCTGGGGTGATGTGGATTATATGTTTGTGGATATGCCTCCCGGAACAGGAGATGTTCCGTTGACGGTTTTCCAGTCCCTTCCTTTGGACGGCATTATTGTGGTTACTTCTCCTCAGGAGCTGGTTTCCATGATTGTGGGAAAAGCGGTTAAAATGGCTGAAATGATGAATATTCCCATTCTCGGTATTGTGGAGAATTTCAGTTACCTTGAGTGCCCTGACTGTGGCAAAAAGATATCTGTCTTTGGGGAGAGTACAGTTGAAAAGGTTGCTTCCGAATACGGAATCGATACTTTCTCAAGAATTCCCATAAAGCCCGAAATTGCAAATGCCGTAGATAAGGGAAATATAGCAGCTTTTGATCACTCATATTTATCAGAGGTTATCGCAAAAATAGAAAAGCAATAGGTGATGGGGCAATTTGCCCCATCTTTTTTTACATTTTTTTGGCACTTTTGTCCTTACACGACGGACTTTTCTTTGTTATAATCAAAAACAGGGAGAAGGAGGTAAGGATGTACAAAATCGATGAATACGTAGTGCATGTGACGGGGGGCATTTGTAAAGTGGAGAACATTGCACCGCTTTCCATTTCCGCCGCGGACAAGGGGAAGAATTATTATTTCCTTGTTCCTGTCAGTAAGAAAGGCAGCATAGTCTATGTACCCGTGGACAGCGACAGCGCAATCCGCAAGATATATACAGCCGGTGAGGCAGAGTCATTAATGTCGGACATTCCTTCAATTGAAGCAATCGACATAGAAAATGACAAGCTTCGTGAGGCAAAGTACAAGGAAGTAATCAAAAGCTGTGATTTGAAGGATATAGTTAGTATTCTTAAAAATTTGTCTACGCGCCGCGCTAAGCGCTTAAGCGAAGGCAAGAAAAACACTGCTACCGATGAAAAGTATTTTAAAATAGCTGTAGAAAATCTGTGTTGTGAACTGGCTTTTTCTTTGAATAAAAGCACAGACGAGATAAAAGAAGCTGTTATTAATATGATTTAAATGTTAGGCGCCTCATGAAAAGACATGGGGCGCTATTTTCATATTGACTCTGTTTTCCTTTGTTGTTACTATTATTTAAGTTGAAAAGGAGGCATATAAATGAGCCAGATAAGATTCTATAATACTTTAACAAAGAAGATTGAAAATTTTGTTCCCAATGTTGACGGAAAGGTATCACTCTATACCTGCGGACCTACCGTTTATCACTTTGCACACATTGGAAATCTTCGATGTTACATTATGGAAGACATTTTGGATCGTTTTCTTCGTTTTGCAGGCTATGATGTTAAACGTGTCATGAACATTACCGATGTAGGTCACCTTACAAGTGATGCCGATACCGGTGACGACAAGATGGTGGAAGGTGCCAAGAGAGAACACAAGACTGTTATGGAAATCGCTAAGATGTACACAGATGCGTTCTTTAGCGATTGCAATAAGTTAAACATCAGAAGACCTGATGTGGTGGAACCTGCCACAAACTGCATTCCCGAGTTTATTCACATGATAGAGGTTCTTCTTGAGAAGGGCTATGCTTATCGTGCGGGAGAAAATGTTTACTTTGATACTTCAAAGCTTAAAGAGTACTATGTTCTTTCAAACCAGAGCGAAGACGACCTGATGGTTGCTGTTCGTGACGATGTTGATGAGGATACCAATAAACGCAATAAAAACGACTTTGTTCTTTGGTTTACAAAATCAAAATTCGAAGATCAGGCATTAAAGTGGGACAGCCCCTGGGGCGTAGGATATCCCGGATGGCATATTGAATGTTCATGCATCAGTATGAAGCATCTTGGTGAGAACCTCGACATTCATTGCGGCGGAATTGATAATATCTTCCCTCACCATACAAATGAAATAGCACAGAGTGAGTCCTATCTTGGTCACAAGTGGTGTAATTACTGGTTCCATGTTCACCACCTTACCCAGAAGGGCGGCAAAAAAATGTCCAAGTCTTCAGGCGAGTTTTTGTGCGTGGATCTTCTTGAGAAGAAGGGTTACGATCCTATTGTATACAGAATGTTCTGTCTGCAGAGCCATTACAGAAAGCCTTTGGAATTTGGTTATGATGTAATGGACAACATGAAATCCGCTTATGAAAAACTCAAAAAGCAGGTTACAAGGCTTATGGCTGAAGCAGGAAACGAAGCGGTGGATGCGTCTGTCCTTGATTCATATAAAAACAGATTTATAGAAGCATTGGGTAACGATTTGAACACTTCTCAGGGTATTACCCTTTTATATGATGCATTGAAGGCTGACACAAATGCTGCCACAAAGATTGCTATTATCAAGGGCTTTGATGAGGTACTTTGCCTTAATCTTACAAAGATTGAAGAGGAGCAGAAACCTTCAGTGGATGCTGAGCTTGAGGCATATATTTTAGAGCGTATCGAGGCACGTAAGGAAGCCAAGAAAAACAAAGACTTTGCAACTGCGGATGCAATCCGCGATGAACTTGCTGCAAAGGGCATTACCATAAAGGACACCAGAGAAGGTGTTACATGGAGCCTTTCATAAGAAACTGATTTGCGACGGCCCGGTGGGCCGGCGTTTTTTTTGTGCCATTGGGGGCGGGGGAAAGGGTCATCAAGGGGGGTCCCTTCCCTCAAC
>JAZLJG010000108.1:0-39568 GCA_045617745.1 Lachnospiraceae bacterium
ATATTATTCATAAAAAGTGTTTTCGTACTCAGCATAGTATGCTTTGAAATCTTCCGGAAGGTTGTCAAAAATCACCCTTCTGTAAGCTTCAAACTTTTCTGAGGTAGGGCAAAATCCGCCGATTGTTTTAAGAATAGCATCGTCTTTGCCATACACAAAAAGCCAGCAGGACCCGCCATCCATAACATCATCCGGATCCGAAAGCTTAGGGTCCAGACGGTACAGTGTATCCAGATCTATTCCGTTCACAATATTGTTGTACTGCTCATCCGTAAGGTCAAATAACACAACCTCTTCCCGGTCTTCGCCGTTTTCATCCGTATAATCGAAGGTCGCTTCTATCTTTTTATCATAGCGTACCGAACAGAAAATAACCGGCGACATTGGGAATAAATTGTAGGAGCTGTAATCAAAGCCCACAAAGTATATATCACTCTTTTCAAAAGAACCTTTCCCGATGGTTTTTCCACCATCACCCGAGTCTCCTGAATTTATATATGCTTTAATTATTGAAGGCATTGCTATGGCTAACACAAGTAATACTGCCACAATCACTATTGCTATAACAGCTCCGCCGTTTTTTGTTTTTTCTTTCATAACAGATTCTCTCCTTTATCAGGTGCGTTTCCCTTTATATATATAATACGGAAATGTCTGTTGTCATTTATGGATAAACTTTTTTATATATAAGCTCCTGCCTGAACCTTCCACATCTGTGCGTACTTTCCGTTTGCCTTCAAAAGTTCTTCATGGGTTCCGGTTTCCACTATGCGGCCCTTCTCTAACATGATGATACGGTCCGCAAGTCTTGTGGTGGAAAGTCTGTGGGAAATAAATATAACTGTTTTATCCTTTGTAGCCTCTATCATAGCGTGGTTCAACTGATACTCGGCAATAGGATCCAGCGCACTGGAAGGCTCGTCCAGAATCATTAATCCTGCCTGCTGATAGAATACACGGCTGATGGCAAGCTTTTGTGCCTCGCCTCCGGAAAGGTTTACACCCTTCTCCATAATCTCTGTGGTAAGCTGTGTATCCGTTAAGTCGGGCATTTCTTTTACGCGGGGAAGCAAACCACTTTCTTCAAGTGCTCTGTTTACACGCTCCATATCATGGTCCGTTTCACCGTTCATAACAACGTTATCGGAAACCGTTCCCGCAAATATATGGAAATCCTGGAAAACTACACCGATGGAATTTCTGTACTTCTCCACCTCGTAGTCTTTAATATTGTTTCCGTCCAGCTTTATTTCGCCGCTTTGAGGGTCGTAAAGTCTCATAAGAAGCTTAACAAGAGTGGTTTTTCCTGCTCCGTTATAACCTACAAGTGCAATCTTCTCTCCCTGATGAATTGTTAAGGAAATATCCTTAAGGATAGGCTCCGTATCAGGGTTGTATCCGAATGTAAGGCCTGAAACTTCAAGGCTTCTCGACTCACCCTTTTCAGGCACAAGGTCGCCTTCTGCTACAATCTTTGTTTCGTACTCTAAGAATTTACGTATTCTTGTTACATAAAGACTTGTTTCCGAAGCATAGGGATATGTGTCCGTAAACACACGAAGGCTTCTTTTGAGTCTTCCAAAGTTATTAAACAAAATTGCCACAGCGCTGAAAGAAAGCACATGCCTTACAGCCGAAAGCATTACAAGATATGAAATATACAAAACATCACTGACAAAATCATTTGTAAGATAACTTTTTATATAATCCAGTCTGAAATGCTTATACGCATACTTTTTCTCAGCATCGTAAACTTCCTTATTGGCCTCCTCAAACTTCTTCATAAGAAGGTCGTTTACCTTTGGATTAAGCCTTAACTCCTTCGCATAATCCGGAAGATAGAAAACTCTCTTTACGTACTCTCTCTTTCTCTCCGGAGGGTTCTTTGCAACCCTTATCTTATAAGAAACCTTATTGTAAGCAAGGCTGAAGGCAAAAGAAAGAATAAACGCTATCACTGCAAACAGCACCGAAAGTTTGTCCCTGTTCAAGAAATAAACAGCTGACGTAATAAGTGTTGCAAGGCCTGAAGTCACGTTCTGTAAAAGTGTTGCGCAACGCTCTATCTGGTTATCGACCTCGGAAATGGCAAGAACCATTTCATCGTAGTACTTAGGGTTGTCGTAGCATTCCAGGTCCAGATTCTGTGCCTTTTCATAAAGCATCAGTTTTATCTTCTCACGGATTTTCGGACGCTGTTTTTCCCTTACATAATCTCCCACCCATACGGTAAATACCATACCAAGAGTTATGGCAAGAAACAGTATAAGTATTACAAGCGCAACCTTTCTGAAAGGATACCCGAACTCAGCCGCCTCCAAAACATATCCGATTCCCACAGTATGTTCAAAGAAAATGGAAACCTGATTACGGATAGAGTCAAGAACCGGGAATATTACGTACCCGGGCGCTGCTGCCAGACAAAGTTTTAATAAGAACCAGTTGTTCTTAAATACGGTTTTTACGGACTGTTTTGTATCGTCCTTCTTTTTATTCTTGAAACCCATCAGATTGCCACCTCGCTTTCGTCGTCGATTGCAAGGTAGTTCATGGCCTGTTTCTTGTACATCTGAGCGTACTTACCGTTTAAGGAAGCAAGCTCCTCGTGGGTTCCGCTTTCAATAAGTGAACCGTTCTCAAGCATAAACACTTTGTCACAGTTTTTAACTGAAGAAAGTCTGTGGGAAATAAACAAAAGTGTATGTCCGTCAGCTTCCTTCATAATATTTTCAAATAGATCGTACTCTGCTATAGGATCCAGGGCACTTGAAGGCTCGTCGAATATTTTCACGGGAGCGGGCTGTGCAAAGGTTCTTGAAACAGCCAGCTTCTGGTTTTGTCCGCCTGAAAGAACTGCACCCTTTTCATCAAACTCCTTGGTCATAACAGTATCAAGGCCTTCGGGTAACGCTTCCACGATTTCCCATGCACCAGCCTTCAAAAGAGCACTTTTGGCAACCTCATCGGGATTATCAAATTCACGGCCCATAAGCACATTGTCCCGTACCGACATTCCGAATATGGCAAAATCCTGGAATGTGGTGGCAAAAAGTTCCCTGTAAGCGTGAAGGTTGTACTCCTTAATATCGGTTCCGTTAAGCTTAATAACTCCCGATGTGGGATCATATAATCTAAGCAAAAGTTTAATAATAGTAGTCTTTCCCGCTCCGTTATGACCTACAAGGGCAATCTTCTGACCCTTCTCTATTTTGAAAGAAAGGTTTTTGATGGTTTCCTCATCCTTGTAGGAAAAGCTTACATTGTCAAACTCCAGCGACTCAAAACCATTTGGAAGTATACCATCCTGGTCTTCGGGAATCTGTTCCCGGTACTCGATAAATCCACGGAGATTGTTGATGTAGAGACCGTTTCTCATTACTACCATTATGTCATCAAAAAGGTCTATCAAAATCCAGGTCATGGCTACCATCATGGATGTCATAACCGTAAGCTGGGCCAGGGTAATAGAACCCTTTACGGCGAAAAGATAAATTCCGTAGGCCATCATTCCTTCAAAAATAACGGAAAATGTAAAGGTTATTCTCCAGAAGTTAAGGTTGGCCACTTTAAAAGCATACTTTGAAGCCACGGCAATATTATTCTTCGTGGCTCTCTGATACTGGTATTTCAAAAGTCTGAATACCTTGAAAAGCCTAAGCTCCTTGGCGTAATCCGGAAGATACATGGTACGGTTTACGTAGTTAAGTACCTTGTCGTTGGGCGCCTGTTCTTTGTAACGCTTGAAGCCCTGCTTGTTCATAAGGTTTCCGAAAAGGAAATTACCGATTAACGGCGCAAGAATAAAGAGCACTGAATAGGGATCAATGTCAAACATGAATTTGAACACCACAACCGCAGAAGCAGCACCCACAAATATGCCAAAGAAGCTTTTTACAATCTGGGACACCTTATCCACAGCCTGGTCTAAAGCCATAGTATATTTGTTAAAGAAATCCGAGTCTTCATAACATCTTAATTCAACGTTCGAAGCCTTTTTATAAAGCTGTCTGTAAATTCCCCCGTAAAGCTTTGTAGCTTCAAGAGGAAGAACAACGTTCTGAATAAAGCGGTAAACCAACGCCGCGCAGGCAAAATACAGACCCGAAAAACCGATAAACAAAAATATTGTCCGTGAATCCTCGTTTCTGTCCAGTCCGTCAACTATCCGCCTAATAAAAATAGCGTCAAAAAACACCCACTCGAAATATCCTAAAAGAGTCAGTATAAAAGCACTGAAAACTGTAGGTTTCGAGTATTTTGCCCCTAATTTCAGGGCATACCAGTCATTTGAGAAAGTCCTCCCCAAAGACAGTTTCTCTTCCTTCTCCATTTTACACAATGTATCCTATTCTTTTGTCTTCGCCTCCGGCTCTTTTTTCTCCTCCGGCGGAAGCTTTCTGAATTCAGATACTCCCTTCCATAATATTTTCAAACTTGTAATAAATGTGTCAAAAACCCCTTCTTCGTAAAGGGAAATAAAAATCATCGCTATGGGAACAGCAATAACCATTCCGAAAAGGTTCCAGAACTTATAACCTAAAAACAAAAGAATCAATGTAGGAAGCGGAGCCACACCAACCTTGTCTCCCACAATCTTAGGTTGTATAAGCTGTCTTACGGTCTGGCCGACGCCCCATGTAACAAGCATTCCCACAGCCAGGAAATAATTGCCGTTCACAAATCCTATAACCGCCCAGGGAACCATAATAAGCCCTGCTCCAAAGAACGGAAGAAAGTCCAAAATAGCAATACCGAGGGCTATGATTACCGCATAATCGATTCCCAGAATGAGAAGTCCTATAACGGTAATAAGGTATACCCACAGCTCTATCTGAAGCTGTGCCTTGAAGTAGCCGCCAACAGCATTCTTAAGTCCTCTGTAAGCTGCCAGAAACTTTGAGTATGCATGCTCGGGAAGATTCTTTTCCATCTTTTCTGCCAGGTTATTATGCTCAACAGTAAAGAAATAGGCTGAAAGAACACACATGATAATACCCACCAGAATTCCGGCAACGCTTCCAAGTCCCGAAGAAATACCTGACATAAGTGAGGATTCTCCGTTTCCGGAACCCAGATTCTGAACCCAGTTTGCCAAGGCATTCTTAATGGTTTCACCGAATTCGTTCAGAGGCTCCCTAAGCTCCTCGGGAAGTTTCTTGAATGTGTTGTTGAAATTGTTTCCAAAGGTTTCAAAGCTTTTCGACCAGGAATCCCACTTTTCGGGAATACTTTCCACAAAGCCGATACACTGGTTCACCAGAAAGACCACAATACCGTAACCGGCGGCAATAATAAGTGCAATAATCAAAACTATCACTATTGCAGATGTGGCTTTTCTTTTGAATTTGATTTTTTCTTCCAGAAATTTAACCGGGGGATTTGCTATTGCGGATACTACCCAGCCTATGACAAAAGGCATAAAGAATACAAACAGTTTCGGAAAGAAAATGATTGTAAGTATCGCAACAATAATATAGATAAGCACATTAGTGCCCGCTTTTAAGTACAAAGTAGATTTTTTCAAGGTCTCCCCTCCTTAGGCTTACTCTGTTTCCTGTGATGTTCCCAAGATGTCATCCATAATACCGTATATCTCATCTCTTCCTACTTTACTGGTGGCAGAAAAAGGAATCAATACAGTTCCCGGTTTACATTTCAGTTTTTCCCTTATAATCTTTAAGTTTTTCTGGTAAGCACCTTTGCTGATTTTATCAGCTTTGGTGCATACTATTATAGGCTCGTATCCGTTTGATATTACCCAGTCGTACATCATCACATCGTTTCCCGAAGGCTCATGTCTTATATCTATCAAAAGAAAAACTGCCTTCAGCTGCTTTGACATACGAAGATACTTTTCTATCATCTTTCCCCATTTTTCGCGAACTTCAGCACTTACCTGTGCATATCCGTAGCCCGGAAGGTCCACAAGATAGAATTCCTTGTTTACGTTATAAAAGTTTATGGTCTGGGTTTTCCCGGGGCTCTGACTTGTACGGGCAAGGGATTTCCTGTTCATAAGAGCATTAATAAGTGAAGACTTTCCCACATTACTCTTTCCCGCAAAGGCTATCTCCGGCAAAACATTGTCGGGAAACCTGCTGGTGATACCGCATACTGTTTCCAGCTCTACGCTTTTGATTTTCATAAGTTTTCCAATACCTCTTTCATGGAAGAAACGTAAATGATTTCCATTCCTTCACGGATTTCTTCCGAAATGTCCTCTATGTCAGCTTTGTTTTCCAAAGGCACCAAAACCTTGTTGATTCCTGCAGTCTTTGCAGCCAGAATCTTTTCCTTGAGCCCGCCTACAGCAAGAACACGACCTCTTAAGGTAATCTCGCCGGTCATGGCAAGATTACGGCTGATGGGTGTCTCGGTAATAGCCGAGAATACTGCTGTTGCCATTGTGATACCTGCGCTTGGTCCGTCCTTCGGAACAGCTCCCTCCGGAATATGAATATGTATGTCGTGTTCCGAAAAGAAAGAAGGTTCAATCTTATATTTGGAAGCTATGCTTCTTAAAAAGCTGAGACCTGCAAGGGCTGACTCCTTCATAACATCACCCATCTGACCGGTAAGCTCTGTCTCACCTTTACCGGGCATAATGTTAACTTCTATGGAAAGGGTAGTGCCTCCCACCGGAGTCCAGGCAAGCCCCCTTACGATACCCACCTCATCCTTTTTGTTCTTACTTTCAGGACGATACTTTTCTTTTCCCAGAAAATCAGAAAGATTACCGGCGTTAACCACAACCTTTTCTTCTCTTTTTCCAAGAAGCTTTCTTGCTGCTTTTCTGCAGATTTCACCGATTTTACGTTCTAAATCACGAACTCCGGCCTCTCTTGTATAGTTTTCGATAATCTTTTTTATGGCAGCATCATTGATGCTTATATCTTTGCTCTTTAAGCCGTTCTTTTCATACTGCTTTTTTAAAAGAAATTCCTTGGCAATATGGAACTTTTCGTTGGCAGTATAGGAGTTTATTTCTATAACCTCCATTCTGTCGTAGAGAGGTCTGGGAATATCGCTTGCGGAGTTTGCCGTTGCGATAAACATTACCTGTGAAAGGTCCACGGGGATTCCGATATAGTGGTCCCTGAAGTGCGAGTTCTGCTCGCTGTCCAAAACCTCCAGAAGGGCTGCGGAGGTATCTCCTTTATAGTCCGAAGATGTTTTGTCTATTTCATCCAGGAGCATCAAAGGGTTCTTTACCCCGGCCTGCTTCAGGCCGGCAACAATATTTCCGGGCATTGCCCCCACGTATGTGCGTCTGTGGCCTCTGATTTCGGCTTCGTCTCTGACTCCGCCAAGGCATATTCTTACATACTTTTTATTAAGTGCATCAGCTATGCTCCTGGCAATTGAGGTTTTTCCCGTTCCGGGAGGGCCCACAAGGCAGATAATAGGGCTTTCACCCTTCTTATTGAGTGCACGGACCGAAAGGAATTCCAGCACGCGTTCTTTGACCTTATCAAGGCCGTAATGATCCCTTTCCAGAATCTTTTCCGCGTTTTTAATGTCCTCTGTGTCCTCGCTCATCTTATCCCAGGGAAGCTCAAGAAGCGTTTCAATATATCCTCTTTCAACCTGCGCCTCACTTCCGCCGGGGTTCATATTCGAAAGCTTGGTAATTTCCTTTTGTATTTTTTCTTTTACTTCGTCGCTTGCCACTAAAGCTTCCAGTTCGTCCTTAAACTCGTTCTCTTCCGAAGAGGAATCCTCCCCAAGCTCCTTTTTAATGGCTGTTAACTGCTCCCTTAAGTAGTATTCCCTCTGGTTTTTTGAAACCTTTTCCTGAGTACTCTTTTTAAGATCTGCCTGTATTTTGAAGACCTGAATTTCGTCATTAATACACTTTACCAAAGCCTCATAGCGGTTCTTCACATCCTGTTCCTGCAAAAGTTCCAGTTTCTTATCGTAGGGAATCGGAATGTTTCCCGCAATCTGGTCCACCAGTTCATATAAACAGTCCGACTCACGAAGACTTCTGGGAAGAACCTTGCCAAGCTTGGGATTTATCATGGCATACTCAGCGAACTGTTCCCTGAGATTTCTTAGCATGGCCTCCTTCTCATAGGAATCAATATCCGGGTCTGCCTCTCCCAGTTCTTCAACGTTAATATAGGTACACTCGTCATTCAGTACCTCAACAACCCTTCCTCTGCACACGCTTTCCAAAAGAAGCTGCACCGATTTGTTGGGAAGCTTGTTAATCTGTTTAATATGTGTCACCATACCGATTTCGTACAGTGAATTTCTTAAAGGCGCTCCGGTTTCTCTCTTCTGGGAAGCCACAAACACCATCTGTTCATCATGAAGTGCCTTTTCACAGGCCTGAGCTGCCTCAGGTTTTATAACTGAAAAATTAACTGTCATCCCGGGCAGTAAAACCACGTCCTTTATGACAATTGCGGGCATATTTTTTATTTCACCCATTCTTTTCATACCTTTCTTTTTGAAAAAAGCGCTGCATGATAAACACACAGCGCTTGTATTTATTTTGCTTTCTTAAGAGTAGTCTTATACTCTACAAGGGGAGTGCTCTCTCCGAGAACACATGCCTTTGTAATGACACACTTAACAATGGAATCATCTGAGGGAATGTTATACATAACATCCATCATGATATTTTCAAGAATCGAGCGAAGTCCTCTGGCACCGGTTTTTCTTTCGATGGCCTGGGCTGCAATCTCTTCAATTGCGTCCTCTTCAAACTCAAGTTCCACATCATCCATCTGGAAAAGCTTCTTATACTGTTTAATAAGAGCGTTTTTAGGCTCTTTAAGGATTCTGACCATTGCAGCCTTATCAAGGCCTTCAAGGGTAACGTTAATGGGAACACGGCCGATAAATTCAGGAATCAGACCATACTTGATTAAGTCCTGAGGAGTAACCTCTTTAATTATTTCACCGAATTCCTTGGATTCCTTTTTAACTACGGGAGCGTTAAAGCCCATGGAACTCTTATCAAGTCTTGCTTCCACAATCTTATCAAGACCGTCAAAAGCTCCGCCGCATATAAACAGTATATTTGTGGTATCGATAGGAATAAGCTCCTGATGAGGATGCTTACGTCCTCCCTGGGGAGGAACATTCGCTTCGGTACCTTCAATAATCTTTAACAAAGCCTGCTGTACTCCTTCACCGGATACATCTCTGGTGATGGACACATTTTCACTTTTTTTGGTAATTTTATCGATTTCATCGATATAGACAATACCGTGTGATGCTCTTTCCACATCATAATCTGCTGCCTGGATAAGCTTCAAAAGAATATTCTCTACGTCTTCGCCCACATATCCTGCCTCTGTAAGAGTAGTGGCATCTGCAATGGCAAAGGGCACGTTGATAATCTTCGCAAGGCTCTGGGCAAGATAGGTCTTTCCTGAACCTGTAGGTCCGATCATAATGATATTGGACTTCTGAAGTTCCACTCCGTCCTCGTCGCTTCCCTTGCCGGACATTATTCTTTTGTAATGGTTGTAAACAGCAACCGAAAGTACTTTTTTCGCTGTTTCCTGACCTATAACATAATCATCTAAGAATGCTTTGATTTCCGCGGGCTTTAAAAGCTTGATTTCATCGGGATCCACGCCCTTGGAAAGGTTGCTTTCCTCAAGCTCGTCCTCAATAATATCAGCGCAGATTTCTACACATTCGTCACAGATGAAAACATCATTGGGGCCTGAAATCAGTTTCTGTACCATGTCCTGTGTCTTTCCGCAGAAAGAACAGCACTTCGGTCCATTGTTAGATATTCTTGCCATTTAAATAGTCTCCGAATTATTTGTTGTCGTGACTGTAAATAACTTCGTCTACAAGGCCGTAAGCCTTAGCATCTTCAGCAGTCATCCAGTTATCACGTTCTGTATCTTTGCATACTTCTTCATAGGGCTTACCGGTGTTTTCGGAAAGCATACGGTTCATCTTTTCTTTGGTCTGAATAATATGCTTTGCAGCGATTTCGATTTCGGTAGCCTGGCCCTGTGCACCGCCCAAAGGCTGATGAATCATTACTTCCGCATTGGGAAGAGCGTATCTTTTGCCCTTCTTACCGCCTGCAAGTAAGAACGCACCCATGGATGCAGCCATACCGATAACTGTGGTGGAAACATCGCACTTTACGAACTGCATTGTGTCGTAAATTGCCATTCCGGCTGTAATGGAACCGCCGGGTGAATTAATGTAAAGGTGAATATCCTTGTCGGGATCTTCAGCTTCCAGAAAAAGAAGCTGTGCCACAACAAGACTTGCGGTAACATCATTAACCTCTTCACCTAAAAAAATAATTCTTTCTTTTAAAAGTCTTGAGTATATGTCGTAGGAACGCTCTCCACGGCTGGTCTGCTCAATGACGTAAGGTACTAAACTCATTTATTCTCCCCCTTTATGTAAGGATTAAGCTTCCTTTGCGTTGGAAACTACGAATTCAACTGCTTTCTGAATAGCAAGGTCTTCCATAACCTGCTTCTTAGCTGCGTCGTCAATCATTTCCTTAACCTTATCGAGTTCCATCTTGTAGTCTTCGGAAATTCTTGTAAGTTCCTTCTCAAAATCTTCTTCTGTTATGGTGATGTTCTCAGCCTTAACAACGTTTTCAAGAACGAGTCTGGACTCGATTGCTCTCTTTGCTCTGGGCTCAAGAGATTCCATAAACTTCTCAGCATCAAGACCTGTGAATTTGAAGTACTGTTCAACTGAAAGACCGTTCTGCTGGATGTTCTGTGCAAAATCCTGTGCCATCTGACGCTTTTTAGTGTCAAGCATAGCTGCGGGAATTTCAATCTTGGAGTCTTTGATGATGGCATCAATAACTTCGTCTTCCTTCTTGTTCTTGCCTTCTTCAATCTTTCTTTCCTGAAGGCTCTTGATGGTAGCCTGCTTGTACTCTTCAAATGTATCGTATTCGGAAACTTCTGAAGCGAACTCATCATCAAGTTCGGGAAGTTCCTTTTCCTTGATTTCCTTAACTGTGCACTTGAACTCTGCTGCCTTACCCTTTAATTCATCTGCCTGGTAATCTTCGGGGAATGTTACCTTAACAACAACTTCCTTACCGATTTCAGCGCCGATTAACTGCTCTTCAAAGCCGGGAATGAATGCACCTGAACCGATTGTAAGAGGATAGTTCTCACCCTTGCCGCCTTCAAATGCTACACCGTCTACAAAGCCTTCAAAATCAAGAATTACTTCATCCTGAGCCTGAACAAGTCTTGTTACGGAAATTCTTCTTGCGGAGTTCTCACGTTCTTTTTCGATAACTGCCATTACTTCGTCATCGGATACGGTTGTATCAACCTTTGAAACCTTAACGCCCTTGTATTTACCAAGTTTGATTTCAGGCTTTAAAGCTACTGTAGCTGTGAAGATGAAAGGCTTACCTGCTTCGAGCTGAACTACTTCAACTTCGGGAGCGGATACGATTTCTTCTTCACACTCGTCGTATGCTTTTTCGTAAGCATCGGGAATCAATTCATTTGCTGCGTCTTCGTAGAATACTTCCTTACCATACATCTTCTCTATCATCTGACGCGGTACTTTACCATTACGGAAACCGGGAACGGATATCTTGTTTTTATTCTTCTGATATGCCTTCTCGATTGCTTTCTCTAATTCAGAAGCATCGACTTCGATAGTAAGCTTAGCCATGCTGTTTTCTAACTTTTCAACCTTTAAACTCATTTAAAACTTTCCTCCTTAACGGCCACTTTGCCATAATCATCAAGGTATTATAACATAGTAAGTCAAGCATTTCCATTAGTTTTATACATTTTTAATAGTCCACCTGATGAGGGCGGCATTCAGTTCCTTCTGGGTGGTAGGTTTGTAGCATACATCATCAAAGCCGATGCCCAGATATTCTTCCCTGGAGCCCTTTATCGCATTGGCTGTAAGAACTACTATGGGCGTTTTCGTATTAGGGCCTTCTGTCTGTTCCTTTATATGTTTAAAGGTCTCGATTCCATCCATTTCAGGCATCATATGGTCCAAGAAAATGATGTCATATTTATTCTTAAGCGTCATTTCCAAAGCAAGTTTACCGCTTGAAGCCTTTTCAATAGTCGCTCCGGTCTTTCTCAAGAGTCCTTCGAACACCTTAAGGTTTACCATATTATCATCCACTGCGAGAATTCTAAGGTCAGGGTTATAGATAAGCTCTTCCTTATGCTCCTCTTCAGCGCTCTGACTATTCCCGATTATATTGAAAGTACCGATAGGCGCAGCATCAACTATCTCCAAAGGAAGTGTAAAGAAAAATCTCGATCCCTTTCCGAAGGTACTTTCTGCCTTCAGTTCAGAATCCATAAGGTTAATCAAAACCTTTGATATGTTAAGTCCCAGGCCTGTGCCTTCAATGTTACGGCTGTTCTTTTCGTCTATTCTTTCAAACGCCGCAAACAGTTTACTCATATCCTCTTCTTTGATTCCACGGCCGGTATCAATTATTTCAAATAACACATCCGCAATATTGTTTTCTACCTTTTCGAGGCTCACACGAAGGGTAACCGCTCCCTTGTCCGTATACTTCATGGCGTTATTTAAAAGGTTTGTAATAACCTGCTTGATTCTGACATCATCGCCGCTAAGCTTCGAAGGAACGTCCTTTCCGATATCAAACAGCAAAGCCAGCCCTTTTTCCTCTGATTTAAAGGAGAAAATAGTATACTCCTCCCGAAGAAGGTCCCTTGTACTGAAGGGCTCCTTTATAAGGTTCATCTTCCCGCTTTCAACCTTTGAAAAGTCCAGAATATCATTGATAATATTGAGAAGGTTGTTCGCCGAACGATATGCATCGCTTGCATACTCCTTTATAGCACTGTCATCAGATTCTTTAATGATTAACTCATTCATACCAAGAACGGCATTTAAAGGAGTACGTATTTCATGGGACATTCTTGCCAGAAAATCACTCTTCGCATGATTTGCCTTGTCTGCAAGTTCTTTTGCCTTTACAACCTCGGCATTGGTTTCTTTTAGGGCATCCATTGCCTCAGTCATTTTCTTATAGTCGGGAGTTTCAAGTGAAAGCTGGATAATAAGTATGGCAAGGGATACACCAAACATAATCGTAAGCACTTCATAATGAAGCAGAAACTCCAATGCCACACCGGCCGAAACAAGTACCAAAAAGAAAATAATGGCTCTGAACTGTTCTTTGGTATAACACTTCCTTCTGTCTATGGCAGTAATCATGATAAATATCATAAGAATAAACGGAACTATATAGTTTGAAACATATAAAGGTCCGTTATGGAATTCGCCTGCATCATCAATATAAGAGACAATACCGGTAAAAAGGTTTACAATGCCGAGACCAACAAAGGACACAAGCAGAACACCCACAATAATATCCATTATCTTCTGTTTTCTGCTGTTCTCATTTTCCTCCGAGTATGCTTTAACATAGGCATAGGCATAATAAGTAAGAATAACGGTAAGAAGGTTAAACACCGTTCTGCACCACCCTGCCACCATAGGAGGGAAAACGTCTGTATAAGTTTCCGTAACATTCATTATGATATCGGTAACACTCTGAATCATTGCAGTGTTAACCATGCGATAGAACATTCTGTTGGATGTTGATATCCTACTGTATTTTCTTCCGACGGAAAAATAGATAATCAAAAGAACAAAGATTGCTGCAATTACAAAATCAATATTATGAACAAGCGAAAACATAGTATATGCTCCTTAATTGGCTGCCACTTTCCCCTTGTAATATAATATATAAATGTTGCAAACAAGCAATTAATCCAAAGTATGCAAAAGAAGCCCGGTGCAGCGCACCGGGCTTCTTGAGGATAAAGAGAAAAAAATTGTAAAAAAGCAAGAGAAATATCAGTCTTTTGAAATCCACTTACCACGTTTGGAAACCACGTCGAAGATTACGGCTGCAAGTAATACGGCACCCTTTACAACCTTCTGCATGTTTGCATCAACGCCCATAAGCGACATACCAAGGTTAATAACACCCATGAGAACCGCACCTACGATAACCCCGGGAACAGTTCCGATTCCGCCGTATGCGGAAGCACCACCGATGAAACAGGAGCCGATGGCATCCATTTCATAGTTCTGTCCGTATGTGGGCTGAGCGGATGTAAGTCTTGCGATTGTAACCATCGCTGCCAATGCGGATAAGAATCCCATATTGGTATAAGCAAGGAAATAAACTCTGTTTGTGTTAATACCGGAAAGCTTTGTAGCCTTTTCGTTACCACCTACTGCGTAGAATGCACGACCTACTGTTGTGTTGGAGGTAATGTAGCCATATACAAGAACAACTACTACAACCCATACAAGCACTGTAGGAATACCCTTGTGCTGTGCAAGTCTGAATGCAAGTGCCACGATAATAAGAGTAATTACTATTGTCTTGAAGAAGAAAGCACCCTGTGCTTCAACATCGTAGCCCTTTTTAACCTTGACTGCTCTTGCTCTGATCTGAAGAGCTGCGAACAATGCTGCTGCGATAATTCCTGCGAAAAGACATGTTCCGTTAATTCCTTCGAAGTGGAAGAAATCGGGGATGTAACAGTTTGCTCCACCACCGAAAAGGTTAACAAACTGTGTGCAGTCTTTAATGGAAACGGTAAGACCGTTAAGTACTACGTTACTAAGTCCTCTGAATGCAAGCATACCTGCCAGTGTTACGATGAAAGGAGGTATTCTTACGAAGGCAATCCAGAATGCCTGGAATGCACCGATTGCGGTACCGATTACCAGCATAACCAGTATCGAAACGTACATGTTAACGCCCATTTCAGCCATCAGTTTGGCGCCTACCGCACCGACGAAACAAACAACCGAACCAACGGAAAGGTCGATGTTACCACCGGTTAAGATACAAAGCAACATACCTGTTGCAAGAATGAATACGTATGCATTCTGTGAAATCAAACTGGAAACGTTCATAGGTAAAAGAATGTATCCGTTTGTAGTGATGGCAAACAGACCGATTACCAGCACAAGAACAATTATCATTGTATATTTTTTAATAAAATTGATTACTTTTGAATCCTTCATTGTTATTCCTCCTAACCCGCCTTGATAATATGGGACATGATTGCTTCCTGGGAAGCTTCTTTGCCATCAAGTTCAGCAACCATTTTACCCTCGTTCATTACATAAATTCTATCGCACATACCTAATATCTCAGGCATTTCGGAAGAAATCATGATAACCGACTTACCTTCTGCAACAAGCTGATTCATGATGCAGTAAATTTCGTATTTGGCACCTACGTCGATACCTCTTGTAGGCTCATCCAGAATCAGTACATCCGGTTCGGCAAACATCCATTTAGCCAAAAGAACCTTCTGCATATTACCACCGCTTAAGTTACCTACATTCTGCTCTACTCCGGGGCACTTAACGGTTAACTTCTTACGATAGTCAACTGCTTCTTTATATTCTTTGTCCTTATCAATAACCTTGTGTCTGCTGACTTTGTCAAGATCAGAAAGGGTTGTATTGATTTTGATTGAGTTGGAAAGAATCAGACCGTTACCTTTTCTGTCTTCTGTTACGTAAGCAAGCTTGTGCTTAATAGCCTCGGATACGCTGTTAAGGTGAACAAGCTTTCCGTCAATGTAAATTTCACCGGAAATATTGTCACCGTAGCTCTTACCGAAAATACTCATGGCAAGCTCTGTTCTGCCGGCTCCCATAAGTCCGGAAATACCTACGATTTCACCCTTACGTACATTCATGCTTACGTTATCCACTACTTTTCTTTCTGAGTAGATAGGATGATAAGCGGTCCAGTTTCTGACTTCTAACTTCACATCTCCTATGTGGCTTTCCCTCTTGGGGAAACGGTCTTCGATTTCACGGCCAACCATTCCCTTGATGATTCTGGGTTCGGAGATATCGTCCGTTGCCTTATCGAGTGTTTCGATAGTACAACCGTCTCGGATAACGGTTATCTTGTCGGCAACGTACGACACCTCGTTCAGTTTGTGGGAGATGATAATCGATGTAAGTCCTTCCTTCTTAAACTTCAAAAGAAGCTCAAGAAGTGCTCTTGAATCCTCTTCATTAAGTGAAGCCGTGGGCTCGTCGAGGATCAACAGTTTTGCGTTCTTGGCAAGAGCCTTTGCTATTTCAACAAGCTGCTGTTTGCCTACGCCTATATCTTTAATCAGAACCTGCGGCTGTTCTTTGAGACCTACCATGTTAAGGTACTTTGCCGCAAGATCATTCGTTTCATTCCAGTCTATTTTAAATTTGCTTCCGCGCTCATTGCCCAGAAACATGTTTTCGCCGATGGTCATATAAGGAATCAGTGCAAGCTCCTGATGGATAATAACGATACCCTTCGCTTCACTGTCCTTAATAGTATTAAACTTACAAACCTCACCGTTATAAACGATATCGCCTTCATAGGTTCCGTAAGGGTAAATACCGCTTAAAACGTTCATCAATGTAGATTTACCTGCACCATTCTCACCAACAAGTGCGTGGATTTCGCCTTCTTCAACCTGAAGATTTACATCGCTAAGTGCTTTTACACCGGGGAAGGTTTTGGTTATGTTTTTCATCTCTAATAATATCTTAGCCAATTTATATCCTCCCTTTAAATAATAGTCCTTTCATTAATAGCAGGCGGGTTACAGGCCCGCCTGCCAAAAAATCATTTTCTTTAAATTACTTTAACTGATCCTCTGTGTAGTAACCGGAATCGATAAGTAATTCCTTGTAGTTGTTAATGTCAGCGAATACGGGATCGCAAAGGAATGAAGGAACAATACCCTTACCATTGTCGTATGTCTTTGTATCATTAACAGGAGCTTCCTGACCCTTAAGAATAGCGTCAACCATCTTTACGGTCTGGTCTGCAAGTGTACGGGTATCTTTGAAGATAGACATTGACTGCTTGCCGGCGATCATGTTCTTAACGTTAGCAATATCGCAGTCCTGACCTGTGATGATGGGCCAGTTTCCGGTGTAGTTAGCTTCAAGAGAGTTTGTAACACCCATAGCTGTTGAGTCGTTTGATGCCATAACAGCGTCAAGCTGTGTGCCGTCTGAGTAGTTAGCGGAAATGATTGTATCAAATCTGTTCTGAGCTGCTTCTGTTGACCAGCCTGCTGTAGCAACTGTATCAAAGTCAACCTGACCTGACTTAACTACTAACTGACCGTTGTCGATGTACTTCTGAAGAACATCCATAGCGCCGCCGAAGAAGAATCTTGCGTTGTTGTCGCCGGGGTCACCGGTGATAAGTTCGATATTGAAGGGGCCTGCGCCTGAAGCAAGACCGAGCTGCTGCTCGATGTATTCGCCCTGCTTTGTACCAACTTTGTAGTTATCGAATGTTGCATAGTAAGAAACTGCATCGGAGTTCATGATCAAACGGTCGTAAGCGATAACCTTAACGCCTTTTTCTTTTGCCTGGTCAAGAACTGTTCCAAGTGAATCGCCGTCGATTGAAGCGATAACGAGAACCTTACAACCTGAGTTGATCATGTTCTCAATCTGTGATACCTGTGTAGCGATATCGTTTGAAGCGTACTGAAGGTCAACCTGATATCCGGCTTCCTTTAACTTAGCTTCCATGTTGGCACCATCCTGGTTCCATCTCTGTAAATCCTTAGTGGGCATTGCAACACCAACTTTTGTGCCGCCTGCTGCTCCACCGCCGCAACCTGTTAATAATGTAACAGCCATTGCGCAAGCGAGGATAACGCTTAAAAGTTTTCTTTTCATAATATCTCCTCCCATAAATGGTAGTTTTTTGTTACAAGACGATAGTAGCATAATTAACGGGGAATTAATTTTTACCCATCTTCAAATTTTTTGGTTCTTTTGGTAAACATAAAAAAACGCAGGGTACTTTTTTGCAGTACTCTGCGTTCAAATTACAATAATTTACTATTCGGACTTGGGCATCTTGTTGGGAACGTTCAAATATACGTCTTCTTTAAGGTGGAAACCGCTTCCGATGATTACCTCATCTATATTATCCTTTGTAACGGCTATGGGCTGAAGACCTATGTACGGAATCTCATAAGTACCGTCAGATATTGTCGTAACATCCGGATCATCCAGAGGAATTCCCTTTGCAAGGCAAATGGCACACTCTGCCGCACGCTTGGCAAGTTTTTCCACCGGTTTATACACGGTCATGGTCTGGGTACCTTCCACGATACGCTGGCAGGCCTCCAGGTCAGCATCCTGACCTACCACGGGCACGTTGCCGGCGAGACGCTTCTCGGCAAGTGCCCGGATTACCTGGCCTGCCAGATTGTCATTACCGCACATTATTGCATCCGCCTTTGATACCATGTCGGGGTTATTGTAAATATAATCGGCTGCCAGCTCTGCGCGCCAGCCGTCACAGTGAATGGCGTCTATTACTTCCATGTTCTTCAGGGTGCACACAGAGTGGAATCCGCTTTCCACCAAAGGAACGTTATTGTCCAAAGGAGAACCTCCCAACATCAGAACATTTCCGCCGTCTGCTCCCGCATCCGAAAGGGCGGTGGCCATCAGGGTACCTACCATTTCGTTATCAAAGGTAATATACAGGTCAGCGTTGGAATTCGTAACCAGTCTGTCATACGCAATAATCTTTATTCCTTCATCCCTTGCCTTCTGAACCGCAGCCTTAAGGGACTCGGAATCTATGCAGACGATTACAATAACATCCACACCCTTATTGATAAAATAGTCAATCTGCTCCCGCTGCTTTTCCACATCACCGTTTGCGTTCTGCACATTCACGACCGCTCCCATTTCTTTGGCCGTGGAAACAAACACGTCTCTGTCCCTTTGCCATCTTTCGATTACAAATGAGTCAAAGCTCATACCTATCTGGATTTTGTCGTCCTGCTCCGGATTACTCTGCTCGCTTTTGCTTTCTTTTGCTTCACAACCGGTCAAAAGAACACACATAAGTAACCCCAAAGCCAATAATCTTCTTTTCACTTATTTACCCTCTCTGTACTCTGTGGGAGTAACACCAACATTTTTCTTGAAAGACTTACTGAAATAATTCGGATCCGAATAACCGCACATGGCGCAAATCTCTTTCATGGAATACTGTGTGGTGCTAAGAAGCCCCTTTGCCTTCTCAATCCGAAGCTTTGTAAGATAATCTATAAAATTTTCCCCGGTACTTTCCTTAAAAATCCTGCTAAGGTAATAGGAACTTATGTTAACCTCTATGGAAACATCCTCCAATGTGATGTTTTTCGTAAAATTGGCCCCGATATAATCTTTTGCAGCCTCTATCACGTCATTTGAACGTTCTTCGTTTCTGTTACTGATACTGGAGCTTGAGAAAACAATCCTCTCCCTGAACCAGTCCCAGAGAGTATCCATATCGCTGATTCCCATAACCGTGGGAAGATAATCATGTCTGTCATTGATATTGTAAGTCATTCCCGCAACTGAATACGCAATGGTCTCGGCCCTTAACGCAAATTCCAAAACCTTGAGCCTTGCATCCATAATATCCCTTGTCCTAACCCATTCAAAGAAATCATTTGCAGCACTTACCGAAGCATCGATACGGCCCTTCTCCACTTCATCAAAGAGTTTCTTTTCCAGGTCGATAGGATAGTCCTCTGCGTAGGCGCATCCCATGGGGAGGTCGTCCGCATGTGCAATGGAACCTGTAGTACCTACCAGAGCATTTACTGCTTCCCTGTAGGAATTATCCATATTTTCTATACGGTTTACGCTTCCTATACCCACTCTGAAAGCTATATCCGTTTTCTGACTGAGCTTGTGAACCAGCTCCCTGGCCTTGGAAATGATTTCTTCTCTTCCGGAATAATCCATTTCGCATTTTCCATAAGGCACAAGAACGGCAATTTTATTACCCATAACAGAGCCCACGATTCCGTTAAAATAAAGCTTCAGGTATTCCCTGATTTCTTTATAGTTCTGCTGAAGACGGACACTGGAGCCGACTGCGTTTGTAAGGTGGTTTCCTTCTTTGGAATCGCCGGCCATAAGCACGGCCATATATGCGTAATCGGAAGATATATCAAGAATCGTCTTGTAATTTTCAATGTCCTCATCAAAATATTCCCTGAAAAGAATATTGTAAATAAAACCGTTTTCAAGAACAGGAACAACCGTCTCAAGTTTTTCCTTTATCATAAGGTCGTTTGATCTTCTGTTCTTTTCCTCGGAAACAATTTCCATGGCTTTTCTGATGGCTGATATCATCTTGTTCTTTTCCATGGGCTTTGTAATATATTCGATTGCTCCCAGCTTAATGGCTTCCTGGGCATAATCAAATTTATCGAAGGCGGACATAACGATAAAAATAACACTGTCATTGGTCTTACGTATCTCGCGCATTGCATCGATTCCGTTTATACCGGGCATCTGGATATCCATAATTGCTATGTCCGGTCTGTAGGTTTCCGCAAGTTCAATAACGTTTCTTCCCGTTTTGGCATATTCAATTCTGCATTCGTCGCCGAATTCCTTTTGAATGATGAATTTAAGGGAATAAATTACTATTCCTTCATCATCGGCAAGCATTATTTTATACATCCTCTGCCTCCTTCATATCAAGGTAGATTGTAAATCTGGAACCCTTACCCGGGCCGTCGCTTTCTATACTCATTACATCATCACAGCCCACAAACAGCTTAAGCCTTGCAATAACGTTATCCATTCCGATACCGTTGGAGCTCTTTTTCTCGGGAGAAACGGGTTTTCCGTTTAAAAGCCGTTCTATGGTTTCCTCATCCATACCCACACCGTTATCCTCTATACGGATACATGCAGTGTTGTCTATGGAATATACACTCATCTTAATCTTTCCTTCACCCATCATTTCCCTGATACCGTGATTTACACAGTTTTCAATAATAGGCTGGAGAATCATACTGGGCATCTCCACGTTAAGAAGAGACTTGTCTATCTCCTTTTCGTAGTGAATGTCCCCTGAAAAACGCACATTTAAAATATAAACATAATTGTCAACAAGCTCCAGCTCTTCACCGATGGTAACAGTTTTGGAGCCCTTTTTAACATTGTATCTGAAGAATTCAGACATTACCTGAACATATTCGTAGGTTCTGTCCGCTCCCTCCATCATGGCAAGCTGTGCTCCCGCGTTAAGTGTATTAAACAGGAAGTGGGGATTAATCTGCGCCTGAAGGTACTTAAGCTGCGCATCCTTAAGGTGGGTTTCCATCATAAGTTCCTTCTCCTTAAGAAACCTTTCGGTTTCAGCATTTTCCCGCATCTTTTCAATGTATTCCTGAATGTTTACCACCATTGTGTTGAAGGTCTTTGTTACCACTCCGATTTCATCCGTGGAGTTTACGGGCAAAGGTTCTATATCGAAATTTCCCTTGGAAACCTCGTCCGCCATTCCGGTAAGAAGCTTCAAGGGCCTGATAAGCTGTGCAGTAAGCTTCATAATAAGCATAGCGTTCACCAGAATAACAAATATCATTATAAGGTTTCCCGCAGCTTCAAACCTTCTAAAGGCGTTTACCATTTCCCTGTAGTTTTGGGAGTTTTCTTTGAACTGCTCATTATTGAGACTGTAAATGTATGTATTGATATAACCGTAAAGCTTGGTGGCTTCCTCGTAACGACCTCTGTATTTTTCAACGTTTCGGCCACGCTTTGCCTCTATGGTCTGCTCAACCTCCTCAAGATATCTTGCGGACATGTTCTTTATGGAATATTCCATGCGGCCAAGAGCCTTTCCGGTTATGGAGTCGTTTAAAGAATCCACCTGGTCCGCAAAATCCTGGGCGCTTCTGTAGTAGTCCTCCAAAGAATCACTGGTCTTTGCATTTAAGTATTCGGTCATATTGTCCTGCACCGTTTTGATGGATGCGGAAAGTTCGTTTAGCTGAAGGTTTGCCTGATAAACCGTATCTATCTTGTCGGACATATTGTTCATGGCAAGAAGAAGTACCAGATTTATCATGAAAACCAGGATATTTACCACAAGGGAAATACCCGTCATTTTTATCTGAAGGGGAAGGTTACGAAGTTTAGTTCTCATGCTCCGCCTCCTCCCTGTAGCTTTCAACATTATCTTTGTCGATTACGGAAATGTCTGCGGAAAAATACTGGCTGGTATTTCCGAGTTCATAGTATTCCGACAATGCATCTATACAGTACTGGCCCATCTGGTTCGTATCTATTGTAACGGTTGCGTAAATAACATTTCTTTCAATACCCTTTAAAATGGCATCGGAATCATAATATCCCAGAATATTTACAAGGCCTACTTCATTGTAGTCAACCACAGCCTGATAAACACTTGTGGTGGCGATTTCACTAAGGCACACAACAATACTGGGACGTGAGCTTGAAGACCCCACAAAAAGATTTCTTACGGATTCTTCCACGGAAAAATTGTTTGTGGTGTCCACTGAATAAGGAGAAAGTTCTATTTTCTTATGCTTTCCGTCGTTGGTTTCGTTGTCCCTTTCTATTATTTCCTGTATGGCGCTGAAAAGCATATTCTGGCCGGAGTCTTCGGAGTTTGCATCCATTAAAACGTAAACCTTCAGACGGTTTCCGGCAAATAATTTATTATTGGCCATATCAATAATAAGGTTTCCGTATTCTTTTCCCAGATTATAGTTTAGTATGCCTACAAAGCTCAGCCTTTCCGCCTTATTATTATCCGTAAAGAGGGTTACCACGGGTATATCTTTTTCTGATGCCCTGTTAATAAGCTCTGTCATTTCCTCCGACTCATTGCCTTCCACTATGATTCCGTCTACTCCTGAACTGATGGCAATCTCCATAAGTTCGGTTGCGGAAAACTCTCTTGAAAGATTGGATGAGAGCATCTCTACATAGGCATTCTTTTCCTTACCTGCTTCATAAGCGGATTTATAAACAGACTGCCAGAAAGAAGAATTCGGGTCTTCCGTAATCATTACGTAATACTTGTCAAAGGTTTCGTCCTTTTCTGAAAAGTTCAGGGTTTTACTGTAGGAAGCAAAAAAGAATATAAGAAGACCGGTAAGGCATACCAGCACACCGGTTATTATCCAGATAGTAATTGAATTGTATTTTCCTTTGAGTTTTTTCACCTGTTACCCCCAAAAACTTTCTCCCACTTATTATAATATCGAAAGCCCAAGAAAGAAAGTACGAAGAAAAGAAGACAGGTTACCGATATGGCAACCTGTCTTTAATACAAGCAAATTATTATGCACGTAATGTTACATCGTACTTGTCTTTAAGGTCCTTAAGGATAGTATCAACAAATCCGTCAATAACCTCTGCAGTGAATTCCTCATCCTTGGGAGTGAATACCACTGAGAAAGCCATGGACTTCTTGTCAGCACCAAGCTGTGCACCTTCGTAAATATCGAAAAGTTCGATGCTTGTGATGTATTCGCAGGAAGCTTCGATGGTCTTTTCGATCTGGGCGCAGGTTACGTCCTTACCCATTACGAAGCAGAAGTCTCTCTTTTCTTCCAGATATTTAGGTAACGGAATGAACTTTCTGTCCTTACCGTAATACTTTGTAAGTGCCTTCAAATCGATTTCTGCCACATATCCGGGAACTCTCATATCGGTTTCGTCCTGGATTTCGTAAAGAATCTGTCCCAAAAATCCTACGGTTTCACCATTACAGATAACCTTTGCGGTTCTGTAAGGATGTAAGAAAGGCTTTGTATCTGTTTCATAATCAAATTCAATATCCAGAGCATCGGCAACTGAAGCCACAAGACCCTTTATGGTGAAGAAATCCTCTTCCTCGCCGAATACGCCGATACAGATTGTTTCTCTTTCATCGGGATACTCTGTCAAAGGAAGGTCCTTTGCAATAAACTTGTTACCCAGTTCGTAAATTCTTCCCTGGAGAATACCGTTCTTCTGGTTACGGGCAATTGCCTGAATCATCTGGGGAACAAGGGTAGTTCTCATAAGGGAAAGATCCTTGTTTATAGGGTTAATAAGCTGTATTGCATGTCTTTCGGGTGCATCTTCGGGAAGCTTGATAAGGTCGAAATCCGAAGGTGAGAAGAATGAATAATGAACACCTTCGAAAGCGCCCTGTGCACATAAAGCCCTCTTAATCTTAAGCTCTGTTCTCTGACGGAGATTGTATCCGCCGGATGTAACAGTAGCTGTAGGAATGAAGGTAGGTACAATGTGGTCGTAGCCGTACATTCTGATTACTTCTTCAGCAACATCCTGATATGTTTCCATATCCACACGGTATGCGGGAACCTTTAATGAAAGTTCGTCACCGTTAAGTATGGGAGCCATATCAAGGTTTTTCAAAATACGAACAATATCTTCATCCGGAACAGTTATACCAAGAACACCGTTAACCTTCTTAACACTTACCTTCAAATCGAAGGGCTCTGTGCTGTTTCCTGTGTTCACATCAAAGTGGGTGGAGGAAACCTTACCGCAGCCAAGCTCCTCTACAAGGTGAAGGGCACGCTTCATAGCCATCTCTGTGGTATATTCGTCAACACCCTTTGAGAAACGTGCTGAGGAATCGGAAATCTGTCCCAAAGCTCTTGAGGACTTACGGATGTTGTCTCTTGCGAACTTAGCAGACTCGAACATTACTGCTGTTGTGGTATCAAGGATTTCTGAGTTAAGTCCTCCCATAATACCTGCAAGCGCAACAGGCTTTTTGCCGTCACAGATTACAAGGTTGTTGGAGTTAAGTTCAAACTCCTTCTCGTCAAGGGTGACAATCTTTTCACCGTCAGTTGCACGACGTACATTTATCGCATCACCCTCAAGGTAGTTGTAATCAAATGCGTGCATGGGCTGACCGAGTTCTTTTAATACATAGTTTGTTATGTCAACCATGTTTGAAATTGCGGAACATCCCACAAGAGCAAGTCTTCTCTTCATCCATGCGGGTGAATCGGCGATTTTTACATCATATACATAGTGAGAAATATATCTGGGGCAAAGGTCTGAAGCTTCAACCGTTACCTTAAAGTTTTTCTTCTCACTTGTCTCGGTGTAGTCAAGAGCGGGTGCCTTTAAGGGAAGCTCAAGAACAGCGGCTACCTCCCTTGCGATACCGAAAATGCTCTGACAGTCGGGTCTGTTTGCTGTAATGGATACATCAAAAATCCAGTCATCAAGGCCTAAGATAGGCTTTACATCAGCTCCGGGAACAGAATCCTCGGGAAGTACCAAAAGTCCGTCAAAGCCTGCACCGGGGAACATATCCTCGGTAACACCGATTTCAACTCCCGAGCAAAGCATACCGAAGGAATCATATCCGCGTAACTTGCCCTGGCCGATGGTCATTACGCCTTCAACCGTCTTATGATCCTTTGCTGTTGCATAAACTGTTGCGCCGATTAAAGCAAGGGGATACTTTCCGCCTGCTTCCACATTGCTTGCGCCGCAACAAATCTGTAAAACGCCGTTTTCACCGGCATCTACGGTACAAAGATGAAGATGTGTGCCTTCAATGGGTTCACAGGTCTTTACAAGACCTACTACTACTTTGCTTACATCCTTACCTACTTCATATTTTTCTTCTACCTCAAATCCGCAGGAGAAAAGCTTTTCCTCCAGCACATCGGGAGAAACATTTATTTCTACATAATCTTTTAACCAGCTAAGCGGTACTAACATGTCTTTCTCCCTCCTTTAGTCATCAATCTGATCTAATACTCTCAAATCAGATTCGAATAATAATTTAATGTTATTGATACCGTACTTAAGCATTGCGATACGCTCAATACCAATACCGAAAGCAAGTCCGGAATATACATTTGAGTCTATTCCGCAGTCCTCAAGAACCTTCTTGTTTACAACGCCTGCACCAAGAACCTCTATCCAGCCTGTACCCTTGCAAAGCTTACATCCGCAGCCCTTACACTGGAAACAGCTAACGTCAACTTCTACAGAAGGCTCTGTGAAAGGGAAGTATGAAGGACGAAGTCTTGTGGTGGTTCCTTCACCGAAAATCTTTTCCACGAACACGTTTAACATACCCTGAAGGTCGCAAAGTGTAATACCCTTATCAACTACAAGTCCTTCCATCTGGCTGAACATAGGTGAATGGGTAGCATCGTCATCCGAACGGAAAACCTTACCGGGAGATACAATCTTAATGGGGGGCTTTCCTGCCTCCATGGCATGAATCTGTCCTGCTGAGGTCTGGGTTCTTAACAAGAACTCAGGGCTCAAATAAAATGTATCCTGCATTTCTCTTGCAGGGTGATCCTGGGGAATGTTAAGTGCTGTAAAGTTATAGTAATCTGTTTCGATTTCCGTTCCTTCATACACTTCAAATCCCATGGAACCGAATATATCCACTATCTGGTTTCTTACCTGGGTATTGGGATGAAGATTTCCGCGCTTTTTCATTTTAACGGGAAGTGTTACATCAATCTTCTCGCTTTCGTAGCGCTTCTTCATTTCAGCTTCCTTGAGAGCTGTTTCCAGCTCGTCAAATTTAGCCTGTGCCCAGCCTCTGATTTCGTTTACCTTCTTACCGTACTCGGCCTTTAATTCATTGGGTATTTTACCCATTTCACGCATTAATGAGCCGATTGTACCGGTTTTTGAATCCATAATGCTTTTTTTGTACTCAAAAGCACTTTTGGCGCTGTCAAGTTTTGAAAGACCTTCTTCAATATCCTTCTTAATCTGCGCCAGCTTTTCGCTTAACTCATTTAAGTCAGCCATGATTCTCCTCCTTATTTTGTGAAGCCACAGGAATAAAAAAATCCCATGGCAATGTGAATTGCCATGGGACGAATAATCGCGGTACCACCCATGTTCGAACTGCCGGCTATCGGCGTCCGCACTCTCTGCGCCGTAATGCTGCGCTGCATCCGCTTAACGGTTTCCCTTTTCGCGGAAAGCTCCAATGTTGAAATTCGTAAGAAGGCTTCTGTGTTGAGCTCTCAACCGGTGACTCAACTCTCTGTGACTCCACGCTTCAAACTACTTACGCATCTTCATCGCTATTTAGTGATTATAAGCAAACAGGGCTTTAAAGTCAAGCCGTTACCTTATAATCACACTTGTCTGCCCCGGAATGGTAAGGTTAGTTCCTTCCATAACAGGCTTGTCAATATTGTAACCTGCAGAAGAATTTATATGGGTAAACTCTATATCCGTGAGTGTTGAAATATCCACTGTTACGGAGTTTGGCGTAGTATTATGAAGAACCATTACGGAATTTCCTTCATATGTACTTATAAAGCCTCCCGCCTTAGTATCCGGTATTTCAACAGGATTAAAGTCCCCAAGAAAGATTTCCGGGTTAGCCTTTCTCATCATGATGAGCTTCTTGTAATAATTATATATACTGTAATCCAAAAGAAGCTGGTCATTAACCGTTCCGTTTGACTGCTTGGAATTCTCGTAAGTGGTTCCTATGGGATCACTTACTTTATCTTCATCACCCCAAAGCATGGCAAGACGTCTGTTGGCGTCTGTATTGGCGCCGCCTCTGGAGCCTTTCATTCCTATTTCTTCGCCATAGTAAATAAAAGGAGAGCCGGGACCCAAAATGTAAAGGTTTGCCGCAACCTGTGCAAAGCCGTTTGAAACCTGCAAAAATCCTGCTGCCCTGTCCATATCATGATTCACGATAAAAGGAATCATCATGGCTTCAGGATTGATTTTTTCTATGTTCTTAAGATATGAATCCACGTACTTTTCGTAATTATAGGCATTTCCTTTGTGGGCTGTAGTTGATATCTGGCCTTCTGCCTGAGACATAGTAAAATTGAAGCAGTTTAACGCTTCCACATATTTGTCCGTAACAGAATCACTGTCCCAAACCTCCGCAACAGCGTACATATCAGGCTTTACAGTCTTAAGCTCCGCAATATACTTTTTCCAGAACTCCACATTGGGTGAAACTTCTCCGTAATAGATGTACTTTGCAGCATCAAATCTGAATCCGTCTACGCCGATTTCCTCAAGATAGTATTTGGCAACCTTAACCATTTCCACGTAAACTTTAGGATTATCATAGTTCAATTCAGGCATGTCACCTGAGAAATTGCACTCGTAGTATTCATCTGCTGAAGAAATCTTAGTGAATGCCTTTCCTTTGACAGGTTCTGTGGAATAAGAATAGAAATCGTACATGGGATCGGATGTATCTTTCTTTCTGTGTGCCGTGCAAAAATCCTTAAACCACTGGTTTTCCTTGCTGGAATGATTGATAACAAGGTCCATGATAACCTTTACGTTTCTGGAATGTGCAAGCTCCACCAGCTCCTTCAGGTCACCCATTGTTCCGAATTCACTGTCTATGGAATAATAATCAGCCACATCATATTTGTGATAACTGGGAGATGCATTTATGGGAGAAAGCCATATGCCTTCTATCCCAAGACTCTCACCGGATTTGGGATTACCGTTATTTAAGTAATCGAATCTGTTGATGATTCCTCTTAAATCACCTGTACCGTCTCCGTCGGAATCAGAAAAGGAGCCTACAAATATTTCATAGAATATTCTGTGGTTATCCGTTGCCTGAGGCCCGTAAGAGGATTCAAAAGGCACATCTGTTATCCGGAATTCCTTTCCCGTAGGAACGAATTCTTCCTCCTTCGGCTTTCCGCAACTGCAAAACAATAATGTAAAAATCAGAAAAACAGCGAAAACTCTTTTCATTTTCTCTCCTAAAAAGGGCAGGTACCAAGTACCTGCCCCTAAAATTAACCTTTAACCGAACCGCCCGTAATACCTTCAACATAATACTTCTGTAAGCAAAGGAACAAAACTGTAACAGGAATCGCAACTACAACACCTGCCGCACAGAAGGACGTATAGTATGTGGCAATCATATCTTTATTCAGCCATGTATACATACCCACCGCAGTGTTCATACCGCTTGATACGTTAAAGGAAATGAATTTGGCAAGCATGAAGTCTCCCCAGGGACCCATAAATGCAGTAAGTATTGTATAAATTACTATGGGCTTTGCAAGAGGCAGAATTATATGGATAAGTACCTGGAATCTGTTTGCTCCGTCAATTCTTGCCGACTCATCAAGGGAAGTTGAAATAGTATCAAAATATCCCTTTGAAATGTAATAACCCATTCCCGAAGAAGCACAGTACACAAGAATAAGTCCGGGAACCGCATGTTCCATTGTAAGTCCCATATCCTTCAATATTCTGTAAAGAATAATCATACCCAGAATACCGGGGAAAAGACCCAGCACCAGCATAAATCTCATAAGAGGTTTACGCATTTTAAAACGGAATCTTGAAAGTGTATAACTCATGCAAAGAACAAATATAGGCTGGATAATTGCAACTGCTGCAGCCAGAATAAATGTGTTCAGATACCATTTTACAAAATCCGTATGTAAAAGATTTACGTAGTTATCAAATCCCCACTGTTTAGGGATAACATATCCTACCTGCCAGGTAGATTCAATTCTGAAGGACTGACACACAATACAAACGAAAGGAATCAGCCAGATAACACTCATAATAATGAGAATGGTGTAAATAAAAGCATTTCCGATATTTCTTTTTGCTTTCATGCCAAGATGATTTCTGTTTGCCATTATGCCATATCCCCCTCATTCTTATTTGAGCCGAGCCTGTTATATGTAAGCAATGTAAGCACAGCCATAATCACGAATACGAAAATACCGATGACCGAAGCCATGTAGTATGAGGAATCCGCACCTGTTGCCAGTTTGAATATCCAAGTAATCAAAAGGTCTGTATGACCCACATTTCCGGCTGCAGTGGATGCTGCTGTATTGGTAGGTCCGCCGGCGGACAGAAGGTAAATAACGTTAAAGTTATTAATGTTTCCTGTAAAGCTTGTTAAAAGATAAGGAGCAGTTACAAAAAGCATGTAAGGCATTGTAATGTATCTGAACTGCTGAACGGGATTTGCTCCGTCAATCTTGGCGGCTTCATACAAATCTTCGGGGATATTCATAAGAATACCTGTTGCGATAAGCATTAAGTAAGGAATACCAATCCAGATATTTATTACAATAACAAGGATTCTTGCATATAAGGGTGTTCCCCAGAAGTCTATCGGCGTCGTTATCCAGCCTTTATTAATCAAAAAGCCGTTAATCAGTCCGGATTTATCAAACATCTTGGAAACATACAAAAGGGAAATAAACTGGGGAATAGCAATTGTGAGTACGAAAATGGTACGCCACATTTTCTTAAACCTGATACCCTTTTTGTTAATCATCATAGCCACAAGAATACCTAAAAAGTAGTTACTGAATGTGGCAAACACTGCCCAGATAAGTGTCCATCCCAAAATACCGATAAGTACGTTGAAATAGGAGCCTTTACCTCCGGCTGTTGAGAAAAGTGTTCTGAAATTGTCCCAGCCAACCCAGTTGAAAAGCGAATTGATATAACCGTCATGGGCTCCGTCATAGTTTGTAAATGCCACGGCAATCATGAAAACTATGGGTAAAAATGTAAAGGTAACAATACCTATCACAGGAAGCGCAAGAAGGGTTTTGTAAAACTTCTCGTCAAATAAAGATTTGACATCATCTATAAGCTTATTGACTTTTTTGCCGTTTTTCTTAAGCATCTCGGCTTCATATGAACACTTAATGTTAAGTGCCCATGTGAAAATAAAAGCCACAATAAGGAAAATAGTCAAAATACCATATAAAAGTATTTTGAACGAATTGTCATGGTAAGTTACTACATAAGTATCAAAAAACGAATCATATTCTTTTGTGGGTCCTACCAGACCAAGACTGGGAAGCATAGACATCCAATAGAGTCCGTAGTACTCAAGATAATAAATAAACAGGCCTTCAAAGCCCAGGAAAACAAGACCTCTTGCAATCTGTCCTCTGGCTATGCAGCCAACCCCCATAAAGATTGCAGAAAGCTTTGTCCAAACGTCACCTTTAACGAAAGCATCGACAAAAGTGGTTCTATTGAGTTTTGACTTATTACTTTTTTTCTCTTTGCCCATAAAATGGTACCTCTCAGAAAAATTAGGGTTGGAGCCAAAGCACATGACTCCAACCCTTAAAATTGTCAGGTAAATATTAATTACTCAAGAGTAATCATATGTGTTTCAGAATCGAATACGATAGTGTAAGTTCCGTCTGCTTCAACAACGATATTGGAACCGTCCTTAGCACCGTCAACACCATAGTTTTCGTCCCAACTTGCAGCCTTACGAATCTTGAATTCTGTACCTGCTGCCATTTCAACGCCTTCAAGCTTATAGGTCTTTCCATCTTCTGAAATAGCAAGAGCAAAGTCTGTATCCCAGTTAGAACCGTTAAGTGTTCCGATTGCTGACCATTCATTCCAGCTTGTCTTCTCAAGAGTGATGATACCTTCTGTAAGGTCATCGTTAACTACTAACTTAATGAAGTAGAAACCATCTGCATCTACTACGCAGTTAGGTCCGTTAACAGCACCGTCGCTACCAAAGTTAACATCCCAGCTTCCGCCCTGACGAACCTTGAACTCTTCGCCTGCTTTTAACTCAAGAAGGTCTGTGTAGTAAGTAGCTGCACCTGTTTCGCCTGTACGTGTCATAGGAATATCGATTGTCCAGCCGTCTCCGCCGATTGAACCGATTACTGAGAAAGCTTCCTTCTCATCGGATGTCATGTTAAAGAGTGCTGAGCACTTGTCAAAGTAGTTCTGTAAAACAGCCTTTAAAGCCTCATCGGAACCATCGGATTCCTTAGCTTCAGCTGTGATAGCCTTACCTATATCCCACCAAGAACCGTGGATGTTGCCCTGAGGTCTTGCATAAGGAGCCTGAGCTGCAAGAGCAGCAAGACCTACGTTGCTCTTAACTGCGTCTGTTTCCTGTAAAGCCTTGTTTGAAGGACCCCACTGGAGTTCATCAAATCTCTGCTTCTGGCACTCTTCGCCTGTTAAGTACTGAGCTAACTTAGAAAGGCATGCAGCCTTTGCGGGATCTGTCTGGGGCTTAACACCCATAAGCTTGTTACCTGAGAAAGAATTAAGGTGGAAGCTCTGTCCGTCAACTTCGAATGAAGGAAGTTCAACCGCACCCATGTTTTCTCCAAGGATATCGCCTGCTGTTGCATTGTTCCAAGGACCGGAAACTACAACTGCTGCAGGGATAGCTGCTTCAAACTGTGTAACTTCTGAAGAGTCAATCCAGCAATCAGATGTGATAATCTTGTAAAGACCCTTGATAGCCTTGAGACCGTTATCTGAATTGTAAGTATCGTTTACGGAAATGAATTCACCGTTGTCGTCTGTAACCCATGTAGAGTCACAACCTGTTGCAAAGAAGAATGCTGCTGTGTACCAAGCGGAGCCGCCAAGTTCAAAACAGAATGTTCTGCCTGCTTCTTTACAGTTCTCGATAAGTGCTTCCATAGATCCTAAGTTTTCTTCTTTGATAACGCTCTTATCATAGAACATGTAATAACCGTTATCGGAAGTAATAGGATAAGCATAGAGTGAATCGCCTGCTGTAACTGCTGCTACAGCGCTGTCATCGTTAATTTCCTTAACGGTTGCAGCTGCCTGCTCACCAAGCTGTGCAAGAGCACCGGCCTGAATAAGACGAGCGATCTGGTCCTGTGCAAAGTTGAAGATATCAGCGCCTGCTTCTACGTCTGTAATCATCTGTGTAGCTGCATCTGCTTCTGATACTGCTTCGATTGTAGCGTTCAACTTAATACCGTCTGTGTTTGTATTGTTGAAGTTCTCAATCTGCTTCTGTGTAAGCTCTACTGCAAGTTCAGGAGCCCATACGGTAATGTCATACTCGTAAGCGTTTTCTGTTGTTGCAGTTGAAGTTGTGTTTCCGCCTTCCTTTGAAGGAGCGGAAGTACTTGTGGGGTTCTTGCCACAGCCGGCAATTAATGTAAGAGCCATAGCTGCACTAAGAACTACTGCTAAAAGTTTCTTTTTCATAATGTTCCTCCCATTTGCATATGGTAAAGAGCAAATTTTGCACAATTTGTTGCGCAAACGGTTGCCCTTATGGTTTAAATTTTAGTTTTTTTTGTGCAAAATGTCAATACGGGCATATTTCACACAAATAAATCCCGCTTTTTATGCATAATTACGAAAATTTCCGAAAATAATTTTATTGATTTTTTATATATAAAAAGGAAGACCGCAACTGGGTCTTCCTTTGTTTACTGTTTGTTTACTGTTCGTTTAACTTATCCAGTGCCTTCTGGGCATTTTTCGAATGCCAGGTGTTGGGGAAAGAAGTAATAACTTTTCCGTATATTTCCTTGGCTTCATCGGCTTTGCCATACCCTTCATAGGATGCACCCAGATAATACAGAGCGTCCGCATTTGTTTCGTCAAAAGAAACCGCTCCCTCAAGATAAGCTATGGCGTCCGCATATTGCTCATTCTTATATGCCTTCTGTCCTTCGGCCGCATATGAAACGCATACCTTAGGGCCGATTGCTTTCTTAAGAGCAAAGTACAGGCTCTTGTAATTTTCACTGGTATCGGAGGTCCAGGTGGTTTCGTCCACATTGTTAATGTAATCCGCAACCTCAAGGTAGCTTTCGGGATTTTCAAGATAAAGTCCTGCTGCCTTTAAAAGGTTTTCCATGGACTGAAGAGTACCTTCTGTACCTGCGTAAGCACTGAGTGTTTCAGTAAGAGAAGAAATCTTCTCGTTCTGGTCGCTTACCTTCTGTTCCAGTTCATTGATGGTAATGTTTTTGGCATCTATGTGGTTGTTAATCTCTATTTCTTTGGCCTGATATTCGGATTTGACCTGAGAAGTCTTTGCGGGGAACACCAGGAACATTGCTACAGCGTAACCGATTGCGATACCGAAAAGAATGTTCAGTACTGTATTGGAGCCCTTCTTCTCTTTATAGCCTACGGGCTGGATTATGAGCTCGTTATTGTCCACATAGGAAGTGGTGATAGGGCCATCGTCGGATTTGCCGCGGCTCTTCTTTTTGGTGTCCTCCTGAGGGGAAAGCATGTTTTCGACCTCGGTAAGATACCTTAATGTCATGGTGTTGTTAACATCAATGGCTTTGCATTTTAAAAGTTCCCTTCTTGCGCGCTCGGGATCCCTGATTTTCAAATAACAAAGAGCAAGAAGCTGATGGGCACGTATAAAGTTGGAGTTGATTTTCAAAACTCCCTTTAACTGGATAATCGCCATGTCAACCCCTGCGGGATCGTGACAGTACTCCAGTGCTTTATTGTACTTTTTGATTGATTCGTTTATTTCATCAAGCTTTGCGGAATTGGACTGAACCATGTCGAGGTAGTCTGCCGCAATATTTTTCTTGGAACGTAGGTTTTTACTGATTACCCATTCGCTTAAGGCTGCAGGTACTTCACCCATCTCAAAATAGCAAAGACCAAGAAGGTTTCTCGCCTTGATGTTATTCTTATTAAATTTTAAACTCTGTCGTAAGGATACGATACTTCCGGATAAATCTCTGACTTTTGCTTTCTCAAGTCCCTGGTTATAAAAGTAATTCGATGTACGGATTATTCTTTTATAAAGGGCAACGTCAACACCGCAGTTGGTGCAGAAGGAATGTTCCGAAAGGGCGCATCCGCAGTTATAACATCTCATGCGTTAATTGTCCTTGTCTTCTTTTATCATTCTGATTAAGATGTCAGCAACATCGGTAATATCCTGGTTATATATAGCTTCGCCCACGTCTTCCACTTCAAGACTTGGGTTAAATTTCTTTATTTCTTCTTCAAAATTAATCATTTCCGTTTCCTCTCAAAAGCAGGGCCTTTATTTCTCCCACAAGATACAAAGAACCCACCGCGTAACACCTTACGCCGCTTTCTGCCTCTTTTACAAGCTGTGAAAATCCCTGATTTACGGTATCGTAACATTCAATATTTCCGGCGCCCGAAAATGCACTGCTTATACGTTCCATATCAGCAGCCCTGTAGCTGTCCAGTTTACAAAGAATAATTTTTTCAAAAAGACCGCTTTCCTTAATAAGGCCGGCAACCTTTTCGATATTCTTATCGGAAACCGCACTGTACAAAAGGCACCTTGTGCCACAGCCGTCACATGAAACACTTTTCAAAAATGCTTCTATTCCATCCTCATTATGACCACCGTCAATATAAAGATCGGGATATATTTTCTCCATACGTCCGGGCCATTTCATATTTGAAAAGCCTGAAATACATTTGGAAATGTCAAGTGGTGTCGTTAAAGTGTTGGATAAAAGCATCAGCGTTTCGAATGAAACCGCTGCATTTTCCACCTGATACAATGCACTTGTATTAAGGGAAAATTTGACACATTCATCATACGAAGATTTCAGTGAAAAATCAATCCCCGCAGAAAACGTTTCTAAATTCTTAATATTCTCTTCCGACACAAAAACCGCAGAAGAGCCCAATTCACGGGCTTTGTCAAGAATCACCCCGTCAAAGGGCTGATTTTTGCTCCAGTGTACCACGGGAACACCGGGCTTTATAATTCCCGCCTTTTCGGCTGCAATAAGCTCCTTAGTATTTCCAAGATATTCGCAGTGATCAAGACCTATCTCGGTAATGACGCATACCTTCGGAGACGAAATACTGTTTGTGGCGTCAAGTCTTCCGCCAAGACCGGTTTCCAGGACTACCACATCCACATTCTTTTCTTTGAACCACACACAGGCCATAAAAAAGAGATATTCAAAGAAGGTGGGGTGATACGTACTGAAGCCTTCCATCCTATGCATGTCCTCCAAAAGAGTTCCCACATAGTTAAAGACGTTTGCAAATTCCCTTTCGGAAATCATTTCTTCTCCTATCATAAAACGCTCTCTCATGGAGACAAGGTGCGGTGATGTAAACAGTCCCACTTTCAGGCCGTTTGCCTCCAACCCTGCACGTAAATAAGCACAAACGGAACCTTTTCCGTTTGTGCCTGCAACATGTACCGTAGGTATTCTTTTCGAAAAATCCCCGATCTGTTCAAGAAATGCCTTTGTTTTCTCCGGCTCGTTTTTAGAAGTAAATCTGGGAATGTTTAGCAGATATTCCTGTGTCTGTTGATAATCCACTTAATGTAACCATCCGTTTCTAATGTACTGTAATGACGCTGGGAACAATCTTTCCGGCTTCATTTTTATACTTCATATAAGAAGTGTTCGCAGGTATCTTCATGGCAGTACCTTCAACGCAAATGGTTACTCCCCTGAAAATCTTTTCATTGGCTAGTATAGCACTTCCTTTTCCTTTTTCAATAACAATCGCAAGAGCTTCCTTTTCCTGTCTGACTTTATCAAGGGCTGCAAAATATTCATCCTTCTTAGCTCCCAGAGCCTCCAGATTTTTCTCCGTAAATTCGGAATTGAAATCATTTCCCAGACGCTTCTTCTTAAGTATTTCCGTCATGCGTTCCACTACGTCGCTTAGATTTGCCTGGACTTCGTTCTCTTTCTGGTGGGCATCAAGGTACTTCTGGTATTCATCTTCGGAGTAACCGCTGGCAACAAATGTCTTTGTTTCCATCTCGTTACCAAGAACTGTTGCGCTGACTCCCTTTAAACCTCGGACACTTCCGCCGAGAATCAGTCCGTTCTTTCCTTCCGCTACCACCATTTCCTCGGAATATACATTTGAATTTATAAAGGAATTCGATCTTACGTTTCCGCCTGCTTCAACGGTGGAGTGCTCGATAAATTCAGCCGAAACATTGCCCTTTGCCGCAATGATTCCCTTCTGGCCGCCCTGAATGCCTTTTGTAATAACAACATCACCGCCGGCATATATTTCCGCAGATTCCACAACGCCTTCAATAAGTACGTTACGGCTTGCTCTTATGATAACTCCGGCGCCCACATTACCCTGAATGTGAATGTCGCCGTAAAACTCAATCTTTCCTTCTATAAGGTCCACGTCTCCGCGCACCTCGTGGACGTCTTTTATGTCAATCTTGCCTGCTCTGTAGTCAATTTTACCTGTTACATCGGCAATATATTCATCGGGATTCTTGTCGTGGGAAACATTTCTGCATTTTAAAGGAACAAGCTCCTTACCGGGTTTGCTCTTTGTTTCTTTGCCCTTAACATCAAAGCCGTTCTCATTAGGTGTAGCGTGATGATAAAGAGCAACGCAGTCTCCTGCCTTAACGTTACTGAGCCTGGTCATGGAAGTATAGTCGGCAGTTCCGTCTTCTCTGATGGTAGGCTTACGTCTATCGGAAGTGTCAAAGAAAAACTCATAATAGCCGGGGTTGCCTTCTATAGCCTTTTTACCCTGAGCCACAAGAATTTCTCTTTCATACACATGCTTTTTTGCGATTGCTGAAATATTGGAATTATGGTATCCGCTTACAACCTTGTTCTCCTGAAGGAACTGAACGATAAGGTCACGATCATAAAAGTCTTCACCTTCTTTGGGCGGATAAAGACAAACCCACGCCTGCATATTGTCCTGGGATATTTTTACGTATGAACCGTTTTTAATACAATACGGGCTCTCTTCGGCCTCTTCTTCCTTCACGTCCGGAACTGTTTCCTCGTGAGGAGCGATTATTGTATCGGTTTTCATTTCCTTGAGCGTAAGCTCCAGGTCCTCAAGGGATGCAAGCAAGTCACCTGCCATGACCATTCTTTCCTTTCTTCTTATATATAAACAACTTATCACTTTTATATTATCAAACTGGCAAAAACGATTCAAGGCTATAAAGAAAAGAACAAAAGTTTAAAGATAGTAAACACACTGACTTTTTTTGTTACTTTGTTTTCATTTCGTTAATAACATTCGTGTATGCTCAAATTGTTTTCTATGAAAGGAGAGTATGATTATGAGATTACGTGGAAAACTTCTTACTATCGCAATAGTTCCTATTTTACTTGTAAGCGTGGTTTTGGGCATTTTCATTTCCTCAAAAGCCAGCAAATCTCTTAAATCCGAAATTCAGATGGCTTTACAGTCAACTGTTTATGCGTTAAGAGATGACTATACTGATCTTGAAGGTAACAATTACTACGTCGGAGAGGACGGCTGTCTTTATAACGGCGAAGATTGGAATATTTCAGAAGATACCGAAGCTCCGGACCTTATCAAGGCGGAAACCGGCATTGTTACCACTATTTTCTTTGGAGATACAAGATATTCCACATCAGTTACAAATGAAGCCGGTGAACGAGTCATCGGAACAAAAGCCGGTGAAGCAATTGTAAGTGCCGTAGTCGGAAAAGGCGAAGAATTCTTTAAAGAAAATGTTGACGTAGTCGGCAAACCTTATTTTGCATACTATATTCCTCTTTATAACGATGTGGACGGCAAACAGGTTCCCGTCGGAATGGTATTCGCAGGAAAGCCTCAGGCAGATGTAGACAAAGAAGTCAGCGCATTGATAATCGGTATTATCGTTTGTGCAGTTGCAGTTATCGCAATTGCTCTTCTGGCAGTTACTCCTATATCAATTGCCATCAGCAAAAGATTCCAGAACGGTGTTGATGTTCTTGAATGTGTTTCCCGTGGTGACTTAACCATGAAGGTAGACGAAAGACTCCTCGGAAGAAAAGACGAAACCGGAGACATTGCAAGAAGCGTTAAGAATCTTGAAGATAAGCTGTCCGCAGTTCTCGGCGACATTTTCTCAAAGAGTAAAGAAGTTGATGAATGCGCTTCCACACTTGGAGATGCTGCAGAAGAATGTGCAGGAACAATCGAACAGGTTGAACATGCTGTATCAGAAATCGCCGATGGTGCTACCAGCCAGGCAGGCGACACAACAGACGCTACAGAAAAGGTTATCGTTATGGGCGAACTCGTAGAGCAGACCAACGAAAGCCTTGAAAAGCTCTACAAAGTTTCTGATGAAATGGAAACCAACGGACAGGCAGCCGCAAATACACTTGAAAAACTCGAAGACATCAATGTTAAAGCCAAAGAAGCCATCGAAGTTATTTACGAACAGACCAATACCACAAACGAATCCGCCAAGAAGATCAGTGAAGCAGTCAGCCTCATTACTTCAATCGCAGAAGAGACAAACCTTCTTTCCCTCAATGCTTCCATCGAAGCAGCCCGTGCAGGAGAAATGGGACGTGGATTCGCAGTTGTTGCATCACAGATTTCAAAACTTGCCGAGCAGTCCAATGAGTCAGCTCATCACATCGAAGAAATCATTACTTCCCTTATGGAAGATTCCGAAAAGGCAGTTGCAACAATGGATGAAGTTAAGGTTATCATGAATGACCAGAGCGACATGGTAGTTGAAAGCGGTAACTCCTTCAAGGAAGTTATTTCGGAAATTAATTCTTCACGTGAAAGCGTTAAGGAAATCTCCGATAACATGAAGGAACTTAACAAGTCCCGTGAATCTGTTACCGATATCGTTTCCAACCTTTCCGCTATTGCAGAAGAAAATGCTGCAAGCACAGAAGAAACTTCAGCTTCCACCACAGAAGTATCCGCAAGCATGCAGGAAATCTCAGCAGATGCTCTTCACTTAAAGAGTATCGCTACAGATCTTCAGGAAGCAATTTCCATGTTCAAACTTTAATTCATAAACACCAAGCCCGGAGCGCATTCGCCAATGTCATTAAGTTAGCATTTTAAAACGAGGGAGAAGTTTTAAAGAGGATGTTGGAATTGTTCCAGCATCCTCTTTTTCCATGGTTATTTACACAACAAATAGACGGATGGAAATCCGCCTACTTAGCACGTGTAAAAT
>JAZLJG010000109.1:0-3218 GCA_045617745.1 Lachnospiraceae bacterium
GTGTTCTCTGGGGTTCTGGCGTTAGTATCGCCATTTATCATCGGATTGTGCATCGCGTTTCTGATAAATCTGATTCTTGTCCCGATGGAAAAGCTATGGCAGCGGATATGGAAGAACAAAAAGCGGAAAAAGCCATGGATGAAGTCATTCATGCGCCCGATTTGTCTGACTTGCAGTGCATTGATTTTCCTCAGTGCGATCTGTGCAGTGTTTTTTGTTTTAATTCCTCAGTTGGAGAAAACAGGCTCAGATTTCGTAAAAAGCTTTCCCACATATATAAATGAAATCGAAACATGGTGGATGAGTCTCTCCGCATCGCTTGGAAAGCATGGGATCGTCCTGCCGGAAATGAAGCTGAATCAAGATACCGTCATGAACGCCATTAACAGCTTTTTCGAGGAAAGAGGCAGCGATGTGGTGGGCAAGACACTGGACATTACTGTAACTGTTTTCGGCGTTGTCATTAAGATATTTCTGGCTTTTGTCTTTTCGCTGTATTTACTTGCACAGAAAGAGCAATGGAGGGATCGTTCCAAACGTTTTTTGTTTGCATATCTCCCTGAAAAGACGGTAAAACGAGTTATGGAAATACTATCTTTATCCAACACAAGTTTTACAAATTTTGTCACCGGGCAGATACTGGATGCGCTGGTCATCGGTCTTTTGTGCTACATCGGTATGTTGATTTTCCGTTTCCCCAATGCACTGCCTGTATCGGTTATTGTATGCTTTACCGCGTTGATTCCGATTTTCGGTGCGTGGATAGGTGCAATTATCGGGGCTGCCCTGATCATAGTTGTAAGTCCGTTCAAGGCATTTTGGTTTATTGTTTTTCTTGTCATTCTGCAGCAGATAGAAGGTAATCTGATATATCCGAGAATCGTGGGAAAATCTGTTGGATTGCCGGGAATGCTGGTTCTTGTAGCGGTTACAATCGGAGGCGGCGCATTTGGGATTATCGGTATGCTGCTGGCCGTCCCGCTGTGTTCCGTGCTCTATACATTAGTGCAGGAGCATATCGAAAAGAAACCCTTTGTCCGAGATAAGTAATGGTGCGCATAATTGACCCTTGTTTTCGGTTCCAGTTCAAATTCCATCAGGCAAATGAATAGAGCAAGGCATTTTTCAGCCTTGCTCCATAAGAACAGTATTTACGTTGCCTCTACAAACCGGGATTGGTCAAGACGACTGACCGTTAATATGTGCCAATCTATGTTCCTCACTATTCAAAAAACCATTGTGTTTGTGACTATGTTTATCTTCAGATACAACATGCTCATGTTTATGTTCGTGTGTAATAAGATGAGTGTGTCTGACTCCGTCGTGAACATGCACAATCTTATGAAAATGTTCATGAGAATGTTGTTTTGTTATTGTATCATATACGACAAAACCGGAACCAATCAGCATCAATATGAGGCCGATGAAATATAGAATAGTGAGTTTTTCATCGTTGATAATAAACGCCAACAATGCACCGATAAATGGCGCTACCGCGTAATACGCGCTTGTTTTCGCCGCTCCCAAATCACGCTGTGCTCGGACGTATAAAAATATACTCAACCCGTAAGCGACAAACCCAAGCAGCAACGTGTAGGCAACATACTTTAGCGAGGGAATCTTCTCTCCGATAATAACAGCTACAATAAAGGAACCTGCGCCGGAAAACAAGCCTTTCAACGTTACAATTTCATAAGTGCTTTTTTCAGATATTTTCCTTGTACAGTTGTTTTCAAGTCCCCAGCAGCATGTTGCCAATATCACGAGTAAAGATCCAACAGAAAAGCTGAAACTGCTTATTCCGTCAAAAGATAAAACGATACTTGATACGGTTATCAATCCGATTGCAATCCAGAGTTTTGATGAAACCTTTTCTTTGAAACATAAGAGCGCAATTAGTGTTGTGGCGACAATTTCAAAATTCCCAAGTAAAGATGCGTTTGAGGCGGAACCGATGCTGATTCCTAACATCAAAAATATCGGAGCTGCAATATCAAGAAGGATCATTCCTACCGTATATGACAAATCATCTTTTGAAAGTCTTTCGGTTTTGTCTTCTTTCCCAAAATGAAAAGCATACATAATTCCAACGCCGATACCTGCTCCAAGATAAAGAAATGCAGCCATTAACGTCGGCCCAATGTAAATCATCAGCATTTTTGAAAACGGTACATTAATTGCATAGAAAACTGCTGCCAGCAAAGCAAACACAGATGACTTTATTATAGAACTTTTAGGCATATGACAATCCTCATATTTTTGTTTGGAAGGGTGGAAAGCCTATCTTTGACAACACAATATCATTCATTTATTTCTGTTCTGCGGATCTCTACCTCTGATACCCGGTGATACTCCATCGTTGTAACACTGATAGAAAGATTCTCATAATCAATGCTGTCACCGACCTTTGCAAGATGGCCGATCTTCTCCATGACAAAGCCGCTGAGCGAGACCATTTCGGAATCTGTTTTTACACCAAAGAAATCACAGAAATCATCCAGATCGACCGAACCATCCACACGGTATATACCGGGGCTGATTTCTCTGAAGGTTTCGGATACCTCGTCATGCTCGTCCCAGATCTCACCAACCAGTTCCTCCAGAATGTCTTCCATCGTCACCATGCCGTAGGTTCCGCCGTATTCATCCAGAACAACCGACACATGTAATTTGTTTTTCTGAAGCTTGCGAAGCAGACTGCTGATCTTTTCGTTTTGCATGACAAAGATTACCGGAGAAAGCAGTTCTCTGATTTCTTTCTCAGAAATACCACTGTGATGGTAAAAATCCTTCTGGTGAATTACGCCGATGATGTTATCTATGCTTTCCTCATAAACGAGAATACGGGAAAAACGCGATTCGGAAAAAGCCTGTGCAATCTCTTCTTTTGTGGCGTCAACCGGGACAGCTTCCAAATCAACCCGGTGTGTCAGGATATCTTCGGCCTCCCGTTCTGTAAACTCTATTGCGTTTCTGAGAAGCTCACCCTCATTTTTATCAATACTGCCATCCTGCTGCACTTCCTCCACAAGCATCAGGAGTTCTTCCTGTGACATACGGGAATCGTTTTCGAGCTTCAGGAGTCTGGAAACCAACTTCTTCCATGCAGAAAAGACGAAATTCACCGGTGTAAGCAGCCATATCAGAAGATGAATAAACGGCGCAGAGAACATGGCAAACTTTTCCGGGCAATCCTTTGCAATGCTTTTGGGCGTGAT
>JAZLJG010000110.1:0-1266 GCA_045617745.1 Lachnospiraceae bacterium
ACAAACAATCTTTTTACTGCTCTTAAGAAATCCGCAATAAGTCTGGTGAGTGCCTTGGCACATGCGCATATGGGCTTCCAAAGAAGAACCGTAAGGCCGCCGAGAACAAGTGCTGCGCCGATGCATAAGAAAAGGCTCGGTGCCGAAAAAGCAAAGAACGGGAGAGCCAGGCAGGCAACTGCCGCAAGTGCGAAAGAAATCAGCACTATAAAGCAGGTAAGCACAAGAACCCAAAGCAACACAAACAAAACAAATATTACGATTCCAAAGGTTAACAAAAGCGGGAGCCAGATGGGAAAACCAAGGATGGCAAGGACAATCCAAAGAACGGAGTGCCCGTTTGCCTTTGCTTCCTTGCGGCTTTTGGAAACTTTTTCCTTCATAAGAGTAGGAATGGTTTTGTCCAAAACTGCCTCGTTAACGATGGTGGAAATGCTGTCCATAGAATTGATGGCGTCCTCTTCACTCATTCCATCTTCAATTCTGTCGCAGATCATTTCGTCATAGTACTCAATCATGTTATCTATGTTACTTACACTCTTTTTTTCAAGCTCTGAGCGTAAGGTAGTAAGAAATTCTTCCTTATTCATGCTTGCTCTCCCTTTCTTTTACTATAAATTGATATATCTTTACAATTTCTGACCATTCATTGAGAAGGTCTGTGATTTTCTCCCGACCTTTATCGGTGATTCTGTAGTATTTTCTGAGCCTTCCGTTATGTTCCTGAGTGAAGACTTCCAACATCTGAGTCTGTTCAAGTCGCTTCAGTATTGGGTAAAGAGTTGATTCGGTAATCTCTATAAACTCGCTGATGTCTTTAACCAACTGATATCCGTAGGACTCGCCACGCTCCAGAACCGCCAGCACACAGGCGTCGAGAATGCCTCGTCTGAATTGAGAATCCATGTAGTTCCTCCTTTTGTATTCTTTTTTCGTTCGTACAATGTGTTACGTAATACCTCTTGTCACGTCATACTATACAACGCATAGTATTATGTGTCAAGAAGTATTTCAAAAAATTTTTGTGCCATAGGGGACGGGGGAAAGTGTCATCAGGGAGTGTCCCTAGTGTCCACAGGGGGCCGGTGTATGATGTGTATTTTCGCAGGGTCGTACGGAAGCAACAAAAAAACGATAGACTATGCGCCACGAGAGCTGAGTGGTAACGGGCCCCCGCAGACGGCTTGCTTTCACAAAGCCGCAAGGGGGACAGCCGAAGTGGCTCGTATTTGTTCTTTGCGTGAGTAGACCAAGAAAAACACATCA
>JAZLJG010000111.1:0-1178 GCA_045617745.1 Lachnospiraceae bacterium
TCACATTTATCTTCAGGCGTTTACGCCTGATTCAGTCATGGTAGAATATTGTATGGAGAAAACAGAAAAAACAGGAGAAAAAGAAATGGAGAAAACAGAAAAAGAACAGTTCTTCTTCTATTTCTCCAAAAATAAAATGCAGTATTTTCTTCACATTCCCTTTGTTTTCCGAGAGGAAAACCTTTATTTTCAAGGGATTGGAGGATTTCAGTCGTAAAGCAAAGCATAGCGCTTTGTGAGTGCGACAGTGAGCGCAGAGCGAACAGCGCGAGCAAAGTCCAGACGTTTATGAACGGGTGCTATGTGGCATAAGCTCGGTTTTCAGTCGCGTAGCGACTTCGAACTCTCGCATATACCCCATATTTATTATAGGGTCATTTTTTGGGGTTCGAGTGCGCCAGTCGGCGATAGCAGGACGGGTATACATCGATTCTTGTTGACGGAGCAACTGCGAATTCGATAGTATACCCTATATTTATTATAGGGTCATTTTTGGGAAACATTCGATAGCTTACCTTATATCTTTCTTATAGGGTCATTTTTATACGGAAAGATATATCTGTTGCTCATCAAATGGCTTCCTTATAGGGTCATTTTTGATGGTATGTTTTGCAACATAATGAAGGAACTTTATATAATCGTTTTCTGACATTGATTGAAACAGTCCACACAGATCATCAATGTCATATGATATAAGTCCATTCTTTGTATATTGTGACTCAAGTTTCTTTAAGATACTATCATCTGTTAAGCTGACTGGTTCAATAGTATCTTTTTTAGAAGTCATACTTGAGTCAAGCGTAGAGAAAAGTCTTATTCTGTTCCAATCCAAAAACAGTTTATTGTTTTGCAACAGAACAACACCCTTTTCAACAAGTCTCTGACGAATCTTAGCAACATAACGACGATCAACAGAAATCGCCTTTGCTACTACGGATTGCGCCGGTCTGAAACCAGACTTACAGTTACTATAGAACTGAAGCAACTTGGTCTCACCTTTTGAAAAATGAAGAGCAGACGAACAGAGAGAGACAAGCTCCACTCTGTCGTCAGCTTCATTAGAATGTAAATGCAGGATGCACGGAGGACGCAACATTATTAACACACCCCGTCAGATTCGTCTTTGCTTGTTGCGCGGATCTCGACAATGGGTTTCCCACTCTTTCTGTTGGAAGCTC
>JAZLJG010000112.1:0-1065 GCA_045617745.1 Lachnospiraceae bacterium
ACGATGTTTGACAAGGAAGGCCCGTTTACGGGCGGCAAGTAACAAGCTCATGCACTTGCCAGACCGTATTACGCCCTCGAGGGCGTCGCAAGAACAAAGGGCTACGCCCGCATATGAAAAACCACCCGCTTCGCGGGTGGATGGTTATTCTGCAATTTAGAAAAACCAACTTGCAATCATGCAAAATGAAAACAAGTTTCATTTTCGCCAATGTTATCATTTTGTCGCCATAAAAGTGGAATACAAGCCGATGGTGTCATCATAATAAAATGGGCTAAGATAAGAACAAAAGTGAGAAAAGGATTTATTTCTTATTATTGGACTGCGCTGAGAAATTGACACCAATGGTAGAATGGTCATACTAAAAAGGGATTAGTCAGGAGGGAGTGCCGTGCAATACACGAGGGACGAAAGGTTGGAAATAGGTCGTCAAGTATACGACAGAGAAATCAGTAAGCAAGACGCAGCGTCGAAGTACAATGTGGGTTCGCGAACAATATAAATTATGCAACCTATTTTAGGCAGAAGCGTAATACATCTGCTATTGAAATCATGTAACTTTACAGATAGAATTATAATTTGTTATGTACCTTGTATGTTTCTACTGTCAGTCCGTAGTCTTTTCCGTGTTCTATGCAGAACGCAACGATCTCCGTGCGTTCTTCTTGCGTGGTCTTTCTTCCTTTGGTCATATAGATTTCTCCTTTGGCGGCTCTCCGCTCCTTAAAATCTTTATGGCCATTATACCACTTTATCCAGCTTCGCAGTGAACTTGTTCTCGTTATTTTATACTTTTGACAAATCGTTCTCAAACTACCGTTCCCGGTTTGGTAGTCGGCTACTGCTTTCAGCTTAATTCTTTGCTGTATTTTTGATTCTTCTTTCTTAAAAATGCTTCTTCTCCTTGCGATTCGTATATAGCTACTGTTTCCTTTGCTGTCGATGCATCTATTCCATATCTCTTTGCTATCCTTTCATAACTTGTTTCTCCTCTCAAGTATTCCTTTGCTAATTCTATCCGCTTTTCTGTTGTTAACCTGTTTTGGGACATAAAATAACCCCCAT
>JAZLJG010000113.1:0-1060 GCA_045617745.1 Lachnospiraceae bacterium
GCATATTCATAATCATATTATATATAATTCCACGGCACTTTCTTGTGACAGGAAGTTCCGGGATTTTCTCTTTTGCGGAGTAGCACTTCAAAAAGTAAGCGACCTGGTCTGCTTGGAAAAAGGTTTATCGGTTATTGAACCACTTAAGCCGGGCGAGAGAGTGAAGCGAACGGAGTATCCGGTGCGACGTAGTTTTCGTGAAGATATCAGGGATGCAATTGATGCCTGTCTTGAACAAAAGCCCAAGGACATGGACGAACTTTTGAGGCTTCTCTTGGAAATGGGATATGAGAGTAAACACGGAAAATATGTTTCGCTGAAGGGAAAGGAACAGAAGAAATTTCTCCGAATGCGATCTCTTGGAGCAGGATATCGTGAAGAAGATCTGGAAAGATATTTCGCCGGAGAAGCTCGTGTAATGCCGACAACGACGGAAGAAAAAACCGAGCCAAAGCTTGATATGCTTCTTGATATTCAGAAGATGATTGCAAAGGGTAAAGGCCCGGGCTATGAACGTTGGGCGAAAGTTCATAACATCAAGCAGATGGCACAAACATTGCTCTTTTTGGAAGAGCATAATCTTCGAGATTATGAAGAACTTGCTGCCAAGGCAAAGTCAGCTTCGGATACATTTGCGGAGATATCGGAAAGACAAAAATCATTAGAGGGTAGACTAGCTGAAATCACAGAACTTAAAAAGCATATAATCAATTATTCCAAAACAAAGCAAATCTATGTTGCTTATCGTGAGAGCGGTTACAGCAAAAAGTTCTTCGAGGAACATCGTGAAGAAATCACTTTGCATAAAGCTGCCAAAGATGCTTTTTCAAAAATTCACGGCAAGATTCCAACCATAAAAGAGCTGAATGCGGAATATGCTCAAGTTCTTAGTGAGAAGAAAAAGACATATGCCGAATACCGGCAGGCAAGGCAGGATATGAAAGATTATCAAACTGCCAAATATAATATTGATCGGTTTCTTCAAACTACGGAACAGGAGAAACAGGCGGAAAAGGAAAAGAATAAAGGTAAGGTATTGTGATGAGAAGGGAAGTTTCAT
>JAZLJG010000114.1:0-1098 GCA_045617745.1 Lachnospiraceae bacterium
CATCGCACAATTTTTCATAATCTCCAAGGCCTTTTTCACTTAAGAAAATCAAAGTTTTGGAAATAGCCTTTATATTGTGAAGCTTTGCCCAACGCTCATATCCAGGACCTTTATTTTTTGCAATGATGCTTTGAATATCAAGAACGGTATCTACCTTCTTTTCCATTTTTTGCTTTGCTGTCTTCCCATTAATCACATCTCTTGAATCATCTGAGACAATGCCAATCACTTCACCGGCAATTCTCTTTTCAATATCTTTTTCTGTATATCCGTTTCCAAGTGAGCGAAGTCGCAGGAAATTCTTCTGTTCTTTTCCTTTAACAGAAATATATTTTCCCCGTTTAACTTCATAGCCGTTACCTTCAAGTGCTCTTAAAAATTCATCAATGCTATCCGGTCTTTTCTTCTCAAAAATTAAATCTATCAGATTACGGATATCATCTCTTTTTGTTTCTTTTTTAGGGTAAGTAGTTCGCTTTTGCCACTCGCCCGGTTTCTTTTCCGGAATAACAGAAAGTCCATGCTCAAGACAAATAAGGTCGCTTAATCTCCTTAATGCAAAGGATGACAGAAAGAAATTCTTATACTTATGCTGCGCATCCAGTGTCGTAGAGTTATAAACAATGTGGTTATGGATATGAGCCTTATCCACATGGGTTGCGACAATAAAAGCATGTTTTCCTTTTGTCCATCGCATCGCCGTTTCATATCCTATCTGGTTTGCCTCTTCCGGTGTAACTTCACCGGGTTTAAAGGATTGCCTAATCTGATAAGCAATTACGTCCTTTTCTCTTGGACTTCTTCCGGTGTTAACCGCATACTGATTCTTTGTGATTTCAAATTCCAGATCCACAGTGTCAGGATCACATTCATAAGATGATACATATTTCCCGGCTTCTGTTTTTTCATCATTTTTCGCGTAATCAGTTCTTTCCTTTAAGCACTGTCCCATGCTCCTGCTCTTTTGCAGATGCATGGGAATTAATCTCGTTGCCGCCATAGTACCGTTACCTCCTACTGAATCTTTGCAAGTTCAGAAAAAATATCGCGGAGCAGCTTCTGTATTTCTCTCTGCCCCGCGGTAAGCTCTTCAACATC
>JAZLJG010000115.1:0-6589 GCA_045617745.1 Lachnospiraceae bacterium
TTTCGATATTCTTAGGTATACTGACTTTGCTCTGTACCTTTGGTGCTTTGATTGTAGCGTTTCTGAACTTTCTTCAAGAGAGAAAGAATAAGAAGAAATAAAAATGCCTCTCCTGTCTGACCCACAAGAGAGGCGTTCTTCATAAGAAGAATATTTTTCTTTTCGGGAGCATCCACTTTGGAGTGGGTGCTCTTTCTATGTATAATTTAACACAGTTGACAATAAAATTCAATCCTACGATTAGGGATTAATCATATGCGTCTCGCTATTAGTTACAATTCAGTTGCGAGCCGCTGGCTGACAACTGAATTGTAACATGTAAAGGTGTAATTTTTCCGTAAAAACGGTAGTTGTTTGACACTATTCCTTTTTAGTGATAGTATCATTGTAAATTAAAAGAAAGAGCACGTAATGTGTATGGTGGAGAAATGAGAAATAGATAGTTTAGTTTAAGTTAACACATATTGATATGAGTCCTGTGAAAAATCATAGGTTGATTGTGTACGCTTAGATTAGATTATCGCATCCGATTTATCTCTACTTTTATCGTTAAGATATATTAGGGTTTGTTTTTTGCGAGTCTATTTTGTGTATGCAAATAGACTCTTTTTTCTTTTTCCGAAGGGAATTTGAGAGGAGTCAGTCTACCCGGTTCACAGGCAAGGAGGTATATATGGCGCAGATAAATGTAAATAATTTAACCTTCGCCTATGAAGGTAGTTTCGATAACATATTCGAGAATACTTCTTTTTCCGTTGATACAGATTGGAAACTGGGATTCGTGGGAAGAAATGGAAAAGGAAAAACAACGTTTTTAAATTTACTTTTGGGCAAGTATGAGTACACGGGAAGCATCAGTACATCGATGGTCTTTGATTATTTCCCATATGTGACGTCGGAAGGAGATATGAATAAGCCGGCCCATGAACTTATGGCCGATTGGAAACCCGGTGTCGAAGACTGGCGAATAATGTGTGAACTGCCCGAACTCTCGATAGATGCGGAACTTCTATACAGACCATTTAGTACATTAAGTTTTGGCGAACGAACCAAGATAATGCTGGCAGTATTATTTTCGGGCGAGAACGATTTTCTTTTGATTGATGAACCGACGAATCATCTTGATAAGGAGGCCAGGGAGATAGTCAAAAATTATCTTAAGAAAAAGAAAGGGTTTATTCTGGTTTCACATGATCGAGATGTGCTTGATGCCTGTATAGACCATGTTCTGGTACTTAATCGCGCTTCAATAGAAGTTCAGGCAGGCAACTTCAGCTCCTGGTGGGAGAACAAAGAAAAAGCAGATATTAATGCAAGGGCAGAGAATGAAAAGCACTTGCGTGAAATCGGAAAACTCGAGGCAGCCGCTGACAGAGCGGGAAGATGGGCAGAGAAAAACGAAAATACAAAAATTGGTTTTGATCCGATTAAGGAGCATGACCGGTCTATAAGTGCCAGAGCCTTTATTGGTGCCAAAACCAAGAGAATGCAGAAACGCGTGAAATCCTATGAAAACCGAATTGAGAGGGAAATCGAAGACAAAGAAGGGCTTCTCAATGATATTGAGGAAGTGACCGAACTTAAATTGATGCCGCTTAAGTATCATAAGGAACGTTTACTATTCGGACGGGATTACTCTATTAAATATAAAGATGCTGCTAAAGCGGTGTTTGCCGGTGTTACATTTGAGATTAATAGAGGAGACCGTGTGGTAATTGATGGAGAAAACGGCTGTGGGAAAACGAGCCTTATAAAAGCTATCCTTGATGCAAACAGGGGACTTGGCTTGTCATCTGTGAATTATGAAGGCACCGGAACACTGGAAGTGCCGGAAAATCTTGTTATCTCCTATATTAACCAGGATACCTCACATCTAAAAGGTTTTCTTAAGGATTATTGTGAGACTCTGGGGATTGACTACACGCTTCTTTTGTCATTGCTGCGTCAGCTGGATTTTGAGAGGGTTCAGTTTGGCAAGCCTATGGAACAGTATTCGGAAGGGCAAAAGAAAAAAGTTTTAATAGCCTCAAGCTTGCTGACTTCGGCACATTTATATATTTGGGATGAGCCACTAAACTATATTGATGTATTTACAAGAATGCAGATTGAAAAACTTATTGAAGCCTATGAACCGACAATGCTTTTTGTGGAGCACGATGTCAGATTTAAAGAGAGAATAGCAACAAAAACAATTAATATGTTATGATGTAATATATCTTACTACGGATGGAGGTATATATGTACGAATGTCCTAAATGTAAGGCTTTGGTTGGTGATTACGCCGACGAGTGCTTCAATTGCCATACGAAATTAGATCCTCAGAAGCACGAGGACGATAAAAGAGCAGAAGAGAAAGAAAATGAGTGGGAGCTCAGACAAGATTTTAAAAGAAGGCGTATTAAAGCATATTCAATAATAGCGGCTTCTTTCGTTCTATTTCTTTTGATCACGGGAGTGACAGCGAACCTGAACATAGATTTTAAGGTAGTGCGCATAATTCTTATTGCCAGCAGTGCTTTGATTTTTATTTTAGATATGGCAATACTTATTATCTTCAAGCCTAATACCTGTCCGTTTTGCGGATTTTCTCTCGGAAAGCATCCGGGAAGTCACTGTAAATGGTGTGGTAAACAAGTTCGGGACTGGTTTCAATCTATGCTAAGTTGCACCACATGGGAAGCCTGCCGCACCAGGCTGCTATAGGAGAAAACATGGGAAATAATTTTACAGAAGAAAAGATGCGACAAATTCAGTACGAGAAGGAAATGGCAGCTGCCCAGGCTGCACAGTCAGCTATGGCCAAAAAGGCTGCAGCTTCAAAAAATAAGGGAAAAAGAATAGTCTGCGTACTGCTTTCAATCCTGATGGTAGTTGAACTTACAGTGGCTTCGTTGTACAGCCCCGGATGGCTTCGAAAATCCGGAAATGAATCTGTGGCAACAGATTCGTCGTCAAAAACTGAATCCAAAACAGCTGTTGCCAAGGATATACAAAGTGGTGAGATTAGTGAAACTTCACCTTCTATTACACTTCTTGGAGTGACAATTGATGCTGATTGTGTTGACTTTGCAGGTAAAAATGTAACTGCTAAAGTTGCGGATATGGGAAGCAGTGAGGATGAATACGGAATCCAATATCATGAGTACGATATTTCACTGGGTGACGAACATGAATATGATGATCCTATTGAACTTCATTTTCCTGCTGATGATCCTGAAAATACTGTAGTAACCCATTATAATTCCGAAACTGATACATGGGATCCCCTTGTTACTTTTGAAGATCCACAAGGCAAAGGTGTGGTGGCATTTACTCATAGTTTTAGCCGATATAGAATCAGTAAATGTGAAGCCGGTAATGTGTTTGTGGTAAGGGATGCCAAAACTCCCAAGGCACATTTTGAAATAAGTAATAATTGTTATAAGATATTGACTCAAACAGCTTCTCCGGTATTCGAAAAAACAATGCAGGAATTTGTTTCGGATACTGAGCAGTATAAGCTTGAATTATCGGAAGGAAATATACCGAATTCGGATGATATGGCAATTGATTCCACCAATACCGCCCTTACATGGTATTCGCTTCTTTCGCCTCTTGCAGACGCAGGGATGGGTCTTGTAGAACTTGAAAAGGCACCGGTGGATGAAATATTGATGAATCCCAAATTTGTGCCGTATGCATCAAATTTTAAAGTGGATTTATCTAATGCCATGACAGATATTTCCATACTTACCATGGGGTTGCAGATATGCATGGATTCGTATAAGTACGGATTTGAATCAGAAACAACGGCATTAAATGCATATAAAAATTTTTGTACGAACGGCGGCACATTCTATTCTATGGTTACAGGGTATTCATCTGCTGCATTTACTTTTGCTTTTCTGGGAGTAACTATCTTTTCCATGAGTCTGGATTATGCTGTGGATTCGGCCAAGGAAGCTCAACTTGAAGCTGTTTCTGATATTTTTAATTCGTATTACTCAAACATAAAGCCATTTAACAAGAAAGAATGGTATGCGCTCTTTAAGAAATACTATTACGAGAAGAACGGCGATGTAGACGAGATAATGCAGGCTGTTGACCAAAAGATAGATGATTATTCTGTAGAGTTTTGGGATAAAGCCGGAGATGCTACCGATGAAGATTTTGTTTTTGCCGTAGCTGAGTCAAAATATAGGAATTTCTACGATATTACCGATGAGCAGAAAGCAGAACTGTCCGAGCAATTAAAAATTGATATCAGGCAACGTTTTTCCAAGGAAGTAATGCCTGATATTGAGAAGTTTTTGATTGAAAAAACTCAGGAGCAGTTAGTTAAGCAGCTCAATAAAATAGTGGAACCCTTTAATCGTACTCTCTATTTTGAAATCAAAGAAAATGTTGATATGACTTCTTCTGATACTACGAAGTACTCCGGATGTACACTTGCTTTTGGTAAAGGCAATACGGTAATAAAAAGTACCGAATGGCTGATTCATTCTCCTTCCGGGGATGAGGCAGACGATCATTGGCTGGCGGAATTTGCTTGTACCGATTATGGGTGGATATGTGCCAATGAACCGGACACTCTGTTTGTTTTTGCTTCGGAAAAAGACATGAATAATGGCGTAGAACCTTTAAAGACAGTACATTTTGATCTTGAAACATCCATTGACAAGGAACGTACGACGAAGATTGATTTATCAGGTTCTTCTACATACACATGGGTATTGACTGAAGTTGAATCCTTCGGTCACCCCTTCGAAAGTAAATCTTCGGTTACGGCCGATGAGATTGACATGTATTATCTTACCGGGGTTACAGTAATGGATGGTCTTGAGTCTCATGTTGAAGATGTAGAAGATCATCTCAGAATCATATGTCCAGGTCAGGTTGTGGATTATCCTACGGGATTTGTATACACATGTATTTTTGCTGATGATGACACGGCCCATGTAGCGCATCATTCCAAAATCGGATACAGAACGGGCGGAGAACTGAAACTGTTTGATGAAACTGATACATACGATTATGAAGCAGATGGTAGAATTCATGATGGCTCCAATGTTATCCCTGAGGCATATGAAGGTGGTGTGCTGGATATCTTTATGGTGGTTAGAATACAAGGCATAAGGTTTAAATATGTGGCAATGCCTGTCGATATAGCCGGTGAATACAAATTTAGTTTCATTGACAGTGCAGACGGTGATTTTACCAAATTTGACAAGGTTATAAACGGAGGGGATAACTAATGAAAAAACTGAGCATATTCATTGTTTTACTTTCCGTTGTTGACGTCATTCTTTTGGCTGTTATTTTGAAATCCTGGCCCGGAAAAACCGATGCGAATGCCATAGAGCAGGAAGTAGTTGAAGCTTCGGTAGAGCCAAAAGAATCCTTCAAAAAGCAGCTTGTAGAAAGAACCGACCGGAACGATGATGAGAAAACAGACGTTGATGAAAAAGCAGACGATGAAAAAACTGATTTGTATGATGTGGAAGGTATAGAAGGCATAGTAGATATAGATGACGTAGAAGAAGCTGATTTTACTAAGCTTTTCGGCCCTGACTTAGCTACAACAGAAAGACCGGGATTATCTGACTTTATGTGGTATTTCGATGGTGCTTACTATTATGGAATTCCTGATGACGTTACTTATGTTTATGATTCCGAACAGATGGTAGGTGATTGGAAGGGGTTTATATTTATAGATCCCGAGAGGGAATATAATTCATATGCCTTTCAGTTTTTGAATGTTAATATCGACATTGATGGACAAAGTGCTTATGTAGTATTTGACATGTACCAATATTGTCCTGAAAACAGTGAGATATTCGATATGAATGGCGAAAAACAGGAATACAGCGGTAATTTTGAAAATGGAGCTGTATTTGCTACGGGAATAGGAAATGTTCATATTGATTCTTTTTATTATGGTAAGGATAACAGACAGTATGCCATAGGTTCTCTTGATACTCCCGATGGCACACCTGCATATTTGGCACTTGTACGGCCTTGATAAATAGAATGTTTGTATTTTTTTGTGGGATGTTATGAGTAAATTATTAAAAAATGTATTGTTATTTGCCGGTGTTGCGATAGCAGCAGTACTTGTAATAGGCGTGGGGTGCAGGTTTTTTCGGGATTCAAAGCCTTCATGTACGGTTAAAATTGAATCACTTAATTGAAGATGTTTCTGGATGTCCTTATTATGCTGACAAGAAAAGGATAATTGAGGCAATAGATGCGGCGGATATATTAATAGTTACAACACCAACCTATTGCATGCATATGTCGGCACCTCTAAAAGCATTTTTTGAAATGACATTTGATTATTGGATGGCCCATAGACCGATGGAATCTATGTTTAAGAAGAAAGCTGTTATTATTTCCACAGCTGCCGGTGCTGGTATTAATTCGGCTATAAAAGATGTGGAAGATTGCCTGTTCTATCTGGGGGTTCCTAAGGTATATAAGTATGGTCTGGCGGTACAGGCCATGAGTTGGGATGGAGTTGCTCCAGCCAAGAAAGATAAGATAAGTAAGATGACAGATAAGATGGCAAAGAAGCTGAGCAATACAAGGGCTGTATCTGTTGGAATAAAGA
>JAZLJG010000116.1:0-1659 GCA_045617745.1 Lachnospiraceae bacterium
AAAGAGAAAAAATCTAGAAAAGAGTGGATTAAAAGTTTTGCCATCGTATTTCTTTCGGTACTTTTGGTTCTTACGTTTTTCTCCAACACCATAAGGAATTATTCCCTTCCTGAGGTTGCGGCTCAGTACACAAATTCAGGAGCTATTACGAATAAGGTAAGAGGTCAGGGCGTAATCAAATCCGAGGACCCTTACAGCGTCGTATATAAACAGTCCAGGAAAATCGAAAGCGTAAACGTAAGAGTGGGCGACGAAGTTAAAAAGGGCGATATTCTTTACTATTTGGAAGAAGGCGAATCCGAAGAACTTAAGGAAGCAAAGGATACTCTTGCTTCTTTAGAGCGTGCTTACGAAAAAACGATTATTACCGGACAGATTACCCAGGCCATCTCAAATGCAGCTGAAAAAGGAAGCGGGGATCTTGCTACCAATCAGGCAAAGATAGAGGCTGCCAATAACAAGATAAAGGCTGCTGAAAAAGAAATCGCTTCTCTTGAAGAACAGATAAATTACTGGGAGAACGGTACTTCTGCTGAAGTAGGTGAAAAAAAGGCGATTGAAGACAATCAGGCTCAGTTAGCAGCATGGAGACGTGAGCTTGAAATCAGAGTATCTAAACAACAGGCCGCATTGGAGGCCTGGACCGCTGCAGAAGCAAAGGATTCTGCTTCGACTACTTATGATGTAAGCGGAAATATAAGTTCACGTAATGAAGATAATAAAGTCGCCGCAGAAGCAGCAAAGGAAGCGTATGATAAAGCTGTAGATTCCGTAAACTTAGCAAATACCCAGATTGCTTCTCTTGAGAAATCGATTGAAGATATACAAAATGCTGTAAGCAATGTGATTTCGGATTTAAAGCGTCAGAAAGGTCTTGCCGAAGAAAAACTTCAGGCAGCGCAGGACAGTTTAGATGAAATATCAGGAAATCTTACCACCCAGCTTTCTTTGGAAGAACAGATTGCTGCAATAGACAAGCAGAAAAAAGTTATCGAAGACCTTCAGGGTGAGCAGGGAACAGAAGAAATTGTTGCACCTGTTTCAGGTACCATTATTTCTCTTGGCAGGGTTGCAGGAGAAACAATTGAAAAGGGTGAAACCGTAGCTACCATCCAGATAGCAGGAAAGGGATTCTCACTTCAGATGACAGTTACAAATGAGCAGGCAATGCTTATAAATATGGGTGATGAAGCGGAAGTTACAAACTCCTGGTGGTATTCGGATGTACATGCCAGAGTTACTTCTATCCGTCCTGATCCTTCAAACCCTTCCAAAAATAAGATTGTAAACTTTGAGGTAGAAGGAGATGTTTCAAACGGACAGAACCTTTCTTTGACCGTAGGAAAAAGAACCTCAAATTATGACAATATCATACCAAACAGTGCCATCAGAGAAGACAACAAGGGCAAGTTTGTGTACAGAATTGTATCTAAAGCGACTCCTCTCGGAACCAGATATTCCGTTGAAAGAGTTGATGTAACAGTGTTGGCAGAGGATGATACCCAGAGCGCCGTTTCAGGAGCTTTGGAAAGCTGGGAGTATATTGTGACAACCTCCTCAAAGCCTCTTGAGGATGGTCAGCTTGTAAGACTTAAAGACAACTAAAGGAAGAATATATGGAGTACTTAAGAAAGGTATTCGACAGGACACATATAAAGC
>JAZLJG010000117.1:0-20420 GCA_045617745.1 Lachnospiraceae bacterium
GTAACCCTCATGAACTTTTTTCTGGTGTCAAAACTGGAATCGGGCATTATTTCTTACCGGGCTTCTTTCCCATAAAGGAATAAAAATAGGTCTTCATCATTCCGTTATAGATTTTTCTGTTCTTGTCCGCCTTACGCTTCATGGCACTCTCCACTCCGTCGTAGGCAGTAATGATAAACATCGACCAGTCGTCCAAAGAAGCAAACCTCTCGCCCAGAGTACCGTAAAGAGCGGGAAGTGCGGCCTTCTCTTCAAGTCTCTCCCCGTAAGGAGGATTTGTAATGATAAAGCCATACTTTTTGGCGTGACTTAAATCCTTTACGTCACGCTGCTGAAAATGTATAAGTTTGTCTACTCCCGCAAGCTTTGCATTTGCTCTTGCGGTTTCCACCATATTCTTATCAAGGTCGTAACCCTGAATATCTGTCTCTATATTAAGGTTGACTTCTTCTCTTGCCTCGTCGAAGCAATCCTTCCAGATTTTGGGAGTCACTATTCCGGCCCAGTCCATGGCGGTAAATTCACGGTTCATTCCGGGTGCCATATTGGCGGCCTTCATGGCTGCTTCTATTGGAAAGGTTCCGCTTCCGCAGAAGGGATCCACAAGAATACGGTCCGCTCTCCAGGGAGTAAGGTCCAAAAGTGCTGCTGCCAGGTTCTCAGCAATGGGAGCCTTGGAAACAAGCTTTCTGTACCCTCTTTTATGAAGGCTTACACCTGTTGTATCAAGACCTACTGTGACCTCATCCTTCATAAGAGTAACTCTTATGGGATAGTCATCTCCCGACTCGTCGAACCAGGAAATGTTATAGACAACCTTAAGTCTCTCTACTATAGCCTTCTTCATAATGGATTGTATATCTGAAGGGCTGAAAAGCTTACTTTTAATGGAAGCGGCCTTTACAACATTGAATCTTGCGTCCTTCGGAATATAGTCTTCCCATTTAAGGGCCTTTGTTGCCTCGAAAAGCTCGTCATAAGTGGTAGCGGTAAAAGAACCTACTTTAATAAGTATTCTTTCGGCTGTACGAAGACCGATATTTGCTCTGGCAATTGCCTCTTCATCTCCTAAAAAGGTTACTTTGCCGTCGGTTACTTCGCTTACGTCATATCCCAAATCGATTATTTCTTTTTTGCATACGCTCTCCAGACCGAAATGGCAGGGAGCAATCAGTTCAAATTTTCTCATAAAGCAATAATAATTTTTTCTTCATTCCATGTCAAGGAAAGTGCTCATGTGGTTAATTAATGGGAGGTTTTCGCAAATTAGTACCTTTGTCCTAGCAAGGTGCACAAAAAAGTTTCTAGTACTTTGGTACTGTTGGATATTGGCATAATGGTACTATGGTCCTATAATCAGTACATAGATAAAGCCAAGTTCTCCACTTGACTTATATCAATACCCTATTTAACAGGTATTATACTCCCCTCATGGAAAGAGATCATCGTATGATGGTCTCTTTTCTGTTGTGGGAAAAATCAGGCGGCCGGACAGTATCGTCCGGCCGCCTTTATAAAGCGCAAATTTAAATATGTGCTACCGATTTGCCTTCCACCAGAGTTCCTTCCACCAGTATCTGTTCTTCTACCGTGGTTTTGGGTCTTTCGATAAGGCTTAAAAGCTTCAGTGCCGCATTCTCACCGATTGCATCGGTATCCTGACGGATAGTGGTAAGAATAGGCTCTATCTTGGAAGCTATGGTAATTCCGTCGTATCCTGCTATGGAAATGTCGTTGGGAACGCTTAAGCCATGCTTCTTTATGGAATTCAATCCACCCATGGCGGAATAGTCGTCACTGTAAAGAATACAGGTAGGTCTGTCCTTTCTTTCAAGAAGGGCATTTGTAAACTTCTCGGTTCTGTTTATGCTTCTGTAGGAACCGTGCTGGACATAGTCATCGGGAATCTCGATTCCGTTATCCTCCAGTACCTTATAAAATGCCGCAAGACGGTTTCTTGTTACCGCTGTATCTTCACCGCATACATAGGCTATCTTCTTGTGGCCCTGGGATATGATGTACTTCATAAGGTTTGTCATACCGGCATAGTTATTGGAAATAACGCTGGAACGGTTGTTAAACATGTAGTCAATGGTTACAAGGGGAATGTCCGCATTCGAAAGTTCGATAACTTCCGGATCCTGGAAATCGATACATGCAATTACAACTCCGTCAAAACCTCTGTATCTGGTATGATCAAGGTATGTCATTCTGTCGGGACGTTTTTTGGAACAGTTAATGAAAGTCAGATCGTATCCGTGATCCTCCACAACCGCTTTGAAGCTGTCCAAAACCTTTGAAAAGTAGTCATGGGTAAGTCCGCTTCTTCCTTCATCCACGAAAAGAACACCTATATTATAAGAACGGTTTGTTCTGAGTGCTCTCGCCAGGGAATTGGGGAAGTATCCCATCTCCTTTGCGGTCTGTTTAATCAGGTTACGTGTTGCCTCTCCTATATCACTCTGATCATTTAAGGCTTTGCTTACCGTTGCGACGGAAACTTTACACTTCGCCGCAATGTCTTTCATCGAAACCATGTCGTCCCCCTTAATCGTTTTCGTTATTCTAATATATAATCAATTTCTAATTATTTCAACCGTGGGTTCTTCTTTGATTTTCTATTGCTTTTATATTTATTCTACTTTATAATGTAGAAAATGAATATACCTTACTTAATCGTTTACTTTAGCACTACGACAAAAAAACAAGGAGAAAAATTATGAAATACGGTTTCTTTGATGACGCCAATAAGGAATATGTCATCACAACCCCTAAAACTCCCCTGCCCTGGATTAACTACCTTGGCAGCAATGATTTCTTTTCATTGATTTCCAATACTGCCGGAGGTTACAGTTTCTACAAGGATGCAAAATTATTAAGAATTACCCGTTTCCGTTATAACAACGTACCCGCCGACTCAAACGGAAAATACTATTTCATCAAAGACGGTGATACAGTATGGAATCCCGGCTGGATGCCTTCCAAGACACCTCTTGACAGCTATGAATGCCGTCACGGTATCGGATACAGCAAGTGGAATTCATCTAAAAACGGTGTGAACGCACAGGTTCTTGCTTTCGTACCTACAAAGGATACCTGCGAAATCAACCAGTTAAAGCTTACCAATAATACAAAGGAAGTTAAAGAGCTTAAACTCTTTTCATATGTAGAATGGTGTCTTTGGAATGCTGCAGATGATATGCAGAATTTCCAGCGTAACTTCTCAACAGGTGAAGTGGAAGTTATCGGCTCCACCATTTATCACAAAACAGAATACAGAGAACGTCGTAATCATTATGCAGTGTTCTCCGTTAATTCCAAGATTGACGGATTTGATACTTCAAGAGATGCATTCTTAGGTGCATACCACGATAATCACGATCCCGAAGTAGTATTTGAAAAAGGTCAGTGTACAGGTTCCGTAGCTCACGGCTGGGCTCCTGTAGCAGTACACCAGATAAATGTAACACTTAATCCCGGCGAAACCAAGTCTTTTGTTTTCGTTCTCGGATATTGTGAGAATCCCGACAACGATAAATGGGAATCTAAAAACGTAGTTAACAAGAAACCTGCCAATGCTCTTCTTTCAAAATATCAGTCAGACGCAGATGTTGAAAAGGCATTTGCAGAATTGAATGCATACTGGAACGATCTTTTAAGCATCTACAGCGTAGACAGTAAAAACGACAAGGTTAACCGTATGGTTAACATCTGGAACCAGTATCAGTGTATGGTTACATTTAACATGTCCCGTTCCGCTTCATATTTTGAATCCGGTATCGGCCGTGGTATGGGCTTCAGAGATTCTAACCAGGATTTACTTGGATTTGTACACCTTATTCCCGAACGTGCCAGAGAGCGTATCATTGATATAGCTTCCACACAGTTCGAAAACGGTTCCGCATATCACCAGTACCAGCCTCTTACCAAGCGCGGTAACTCCGACATCGGTTCAGGCTTTAACGATGACCCCTTATGGCTCATTGCAGGCACAAGCGCATATGTACGCGAAACAGGCGACACATCTATTCTAAACGAAATTGTTCCTTATGACAATGATATGTCTGTAGCAACTACACTTATGGAGCACTTAAAGAGATCCTTCGACTTCACAGTTAACAACAAAGGACCTCACAAGCTTCCCTTAATCGGTCGTGCAGACTGGAACGACTGCCTTAACTTGAACTGCTTCTCAGAGCACCCCGGCGAATCCTTCCAGTGCTTCGGTCCTTCAGAAGGACCTGTTGCCGAATCAGTATTCATCGCAGGTATGTTCGTAAAATACGGCGAAGAATATGCACAGCTTGCTGAGCTTCTCGGAGACAAGGCTGAGGCCGAAAGAGCCCGCAAGGAAGTTAAGATAATGTACGATACTGTTCTTGAAGCAGGCTGGGATGGCGAATGGTTCGTAAGAGCTTATGACGCATACTCCAATAAAATCGGTAGTAAAGAATGTGAAGAGGGCAAAATCTTCATCGAATCCAACGGTTTCTGCTCACTTGCAGGTATCGGCGTAAAGGAAGGCCTTGCTGTTAAAGCCCTTGATTCAGTTAAAAAGCACCTTGACTGTGAATACGGCGTAATGATTCTCCAGCCCGCTTACACAGTTTACCACCTTGAACTTGGTGAAATTTCCTCATACCCTCCGGGATACAAGGAAAATGCCGGAATCTTCTGTCACAACAACCCTTGGGTTTCAATCGCTGAAACAGTTGTGGGCCGTGGTGACAGAGCATTCGAGATTTACAAGAAAACCTGTCCCGCATACACAGAAGAGATTTCCGAAATCCACAAGACAGAGCCTTACGTATACTGCCAGATGGTAGCAGGTAACGATGCATACATTCCCGGCGAAGGAAAGAACTCCTGGCTTACCGGTACAGCTGCATGGACCTTTGTAAATATTTCCCAGTACATTCTGGGTGTATATCCTACCCACAAAGGACTTTCCGTTGATCCCTGTATACCTTCAGACTTCGGCGACTTCAAGGTTACACGTAAGTTCCGTGATGCCATCTACAATATCGAAGTAGAAACAAACGGCGCACAGAAGGGTGTTAAGAAGCTTATCGTAGACGGTAAGGAAGTTGAAGGAACCGTAATCCCTTACGAAGCAGGCAAGAAGGCTTACAACGTAAAGGTTGTTATGGGTTAATGAAAATATTTAAGGGAGTTGCCCCTCAAACGGTCGGCAACTCCCTTTTTTTTGCGCCTTTATCAGTCTCCCTTCTTGGAAGCTGGGACATACTAATATATCTCTTCTTTTTCTTTTTTTCTTAGTACATATATGCCCTATTACAGATTCCCGACTAATAATCACGCCAAAAGCACTGATATATTAGTGTTTTAATAAAACTTTCTTCCGAAATGACTAAGATAATTGCTTTTTAAAGATATCTATTAGCACAGGGGGGCAAAAGAAGGTCCGAAATTACTAAAATTCCGGCAGGATTTGAAGATTTATTAGTCACAAAAATGAAAGCGAAAAGAAATATACTAAAAAAACATGACATTCACCAGATATATTAGTCTTCGGGCTTCATTCTCTTGAATATTTTCGAGTTATGTTAACCATTTAAAGGAGGCTTCTTCTCTAGAGCAACAAAGAATGGATATTCCTTCTTTTTTGTTGCCCGGACGCAAGAAGAGAGTTGCCTAAGTTAAGCAACTCCCTTTTTTACCATTTTTTATATGGACACTTACCGTCCTTTTTCGCTGCCCGAAGCTCCACATAGCAGCCGCAGGCATTACACATGCCATCTATTAGGCGCTCGCACCCGGTGCATATATTCAGCCTTTCCTCGTAAAGAGGCCCCGGGGTTTTTATGTTCTCATCCAGATGTTCAATAATCTCCTGAAGGGTCTTAAAATACTGATTCTTATCAATCATATCCCTGGTAAGACATTTTTTGCAAAATCTGGGATTATCCGTCATTTCTAACATTGATACGATGTAATACCATACTTTCCTAATGTTTCGGTAAGTGTTGTCATTACCGTTTTATACTCTTCCATTACCGGCACATGATTTTCGAGAATGTAAGCTTCGTTGTCTTCCTTGCAGGCGTTTTCCAATGCTTTCGCCTTTTCTGAAAGATCTCTGATTCCGATAAGAAGAGATGAACTCTTTACGGCGTGAATGTCCACTTCATAACTTTTCCAGTCTTTACTCTGAAAAGAAGATTCAAGGCTTTCGATTTTCGAATCCTTAAAAACATATCCCGAAACAACCTGAACATATAAATCCAATAGGCCTGCACAACACTCAAGGCCGTAGTCCACATCCATAAAACCAAGTGATCTGAATACCGCTTCGGTAATCTCCATTTTCCGTCTCCCTTTAATGCACAAAGCCCTGCTTTGCGCCATACGGCAAAATTGCCTGTTAACAGTTTCTCCCCCTATTCGTTTACTACATTAATGCATTAAAGGCATATTGTCAATTTATAGTTTGTTTTTCGAAAAAAAACAAAAAAATTTCTAAAATAAACCTTCTTTTGCAATAAAGGAAATCCGGTGCCTCCTTCGAGGCACCGGATAAAAAATTATGCAGAAACTGCCTTATTCTTTTTAAATATTTTCTGTAATCTCTTCTTTCGCTTCTCTCTAATGGCAAGTCGTTCACCCAAATCTCTGGAGCCCACACCATATACAAGGTAGAGAATCAGCCCCGATACAAGCATGATAAATACCGTGGACGCACACCTTCGGCCGGAGGCATTAACGTTGTAGCCCTGGAAGCCTTCATCGGCACACATGGACTGAATAACCATAGCGTAGCTAATTCCGTAGGAGCTTGCAAAGGTTGCGGACATATCGTACTCGGTGAACAATGCGTTAAAGTTCAGGGCAAATACAGCAAGTACGCTGGGAAGAATAATGGGAAGCTTTACCTTTAAGAAGGTCCTCAGGGCTCCCGAGCCCAGGTTCTTGGCGGCCTCCTCCAGCTCCTCGTCTATGGCGTAGAAGGAAGCCTTTATCATTCGCAGCGAGAACGGCAGCTTTGTGACCGTATAGGCCAGAACTATCAGAAGCCGCACCCTCTCCGCGTAATACAAATTCTGATTTCCCACATACCAGATGGATTCTGAATTGAAATAGGTTCTGTAGGAATAACAGATAAGTATGGTGGGCAAAAGCCAGGGAATCAGTAAAGCGTATTCTATTACTGTACTGATCTTTTTGTCCTTGTACTTGAAAATGTAGCTGCAGGCAACCACAACAATAATACATGCAAGAGCCGCTGCTATTGCAGAAAGCACAAAGGACATCTTGATACCGCCCATGGTGGCATCGTTATTGAAAAGGCCCGAAATGGCATCCTTACGGATTTTGTACTTTCCTCTGGAGGTTAAGTAGGAATAGTCCTCCGAACCCACAAAGTTTATAAATGTCCAGTTCTTCAAATCCAGTTTCTTGGACTTAATGGCTGTATAAGTCTGGAAAGAGAAAATCACAATCATCACAACGGGAATCATGTATATAATCCAAAGAACATATGCATAAATGTGTGTAAGCACATTCACAACAGGATTATTGATTTTCTGCTTCACAAGCTTTGCTTTTGTCTTCGATACAGAAAGGTAGTGACCCTTTCTTTCGTAGGAAGTAAGAACCGTCAAAAGAATAATGGTAAACACCGCCAGAATAATTGAAAGTAACGCTGCTCTGGCCTGCGGAAACGCTTCGTCTGCCGCGGAAGAGCCTGCCAGACGAACGATTTCGGGATTGATGGAATCGTATCCCAAAAGGGTAGGCGCTGACATGGCGCAAAGACCTGTAATAAAGGTCATAACGGTCAAAGAAAACAGCGTAGGTATAAGTGTGGGGAAAACTACCTTCCACAGTACTTTAAAGGGATTAGCGCCCATATTACGGGCTGCTTCTACCGTGTTATAGTCTATACCTCGTATGGCGTTTCTTAAAAACAGTGCGTGGTTCGAGGTACAGGCAAAGGTCATGGTAAACCAGACCGCCTTATAGCCTGAAAACCAGTTCTCGTTAAGGTTCGGGAAGGAATTCTTCAAAAGGGTAGTAAGAATACCGTCGTTGTCATAAAGGAAAAGGTATCCGGTTACAAGAGCAACACCTGAATAAATCATGGTGGTCATGTAACCTGCTCTTAATATTCCTGCGCCCTTAATATCAAAGTACTCTGTAAGAAGGACGATGGAAATACCCACAATATTAACCGTGACTACAAGGGCTATTGCAAGCTTTAAGGAGTTCCATACGTACTCGGGCATATTACCCGCCAGGAAAAACTTAATAACCGCAAACGGCTTTACCACACCGTTTGCATCGGTAGTCCTGAACACACTCGTAAGTGTATTGAAGCAGGGCATAATAATGAATCCCAGTACAAAATAGAGAAAGAACCCGCCAAGCAATATATTCCCCACCATAGAAGGCGTAAGGGTTTTCTTTGCTTTAGTGTTCATATCAGTCCTCCTTTTCTTCTTTTGGAACGTATGACATTACGTCTGAAGGATTGATAACAAGCGAAACAGTGTCTCCCACATTATAAATATTGACACCATCGTTTTTCTCTATAACCTTTATGGTCTGGGACCCCACATTTACGTAGTACTTAATGTAGAGGCCGTAATACTCAAGGTTTTCAACCTTACCCTCTATAGCAACATCATCAGAGCCCAAAGAAGTATTTACATGAACTCTCTCCAGACGGATGTAATTGTGCTTTGAAGGGTCCAGCTTCTGTTCTTTGGAATTGATTTTTGAAACCACTTCATCACTTAAGCGGTTAATATCACCTATGAAGTTACATACAAATTCCGTTGCGGAATGATTGTATATTTCATTCGGGGTACCGATCTGCTCGATAACGCCCTTATTAAATACAGCAATACGGTCCGAAAGAGTGAGGGCTTCTTCCTGATCGTGGGTTACGTATATGGATGTGATACCAAAGTTTTTCTGCATGATTTTAAGCTCTGTACGAAGCTGTACACGAAGCTTTGCATCAAGGTTTGACAGGGGCTCGTCAAGGCAGATGATAGAAGGGTTGGTAACAAGTGCCCTGGCAATTGCCACACGCTGCTGCTGGCCGCCGGAAAGCTGTGAAACAGCCTTCTTAAGCTGCTCATCGCTTAAGTCAACTTTCTTTGCTATTTCCCTTACCTTAGTGTCTATTTCATTCTTTTTAAGTTTCTGGACCTTAAGGCCAAAGGCTATATTATCGTAAACGGTCATTGTAGGGAACAAAGCATAGCTTTGGAATACAATGCCGATATTTCTCTTCTCTATGGGGACATGGGTAATGTCCTTATCTTCCACAAAAACGGAGCCCTCCGCAGGCTCTATAAATCCTGTAATTGTTCTTAATGTTGTGGTTTTTCCGCATCCGGAAGGACCTAAGAAAGTAAAGAATTCACCTTTGTTAACATGAACGTTGATGTTGTGTAATGCCGTGAAATCCCCAAATTTCACCACAATGTTTTTTAAGTCTATCATAAAATTACCCTCCAATGTAAAGTATGGCGGGTCCAAAGGACCCGCCAACAATAATCCTTTAATATTGCTTATTCAGCTGCCTGGGTAAGGGTTGCCCAGTCAAGGTTATCCCAGTCGGGTTCTGTTGTAGCAGCGGATTCGTCTGCCCAGTAGAAGCCCAGGTTTGTCATAATATTGGTCCACTCTGCTGAATGTTCTGCAACGTACTCTGCGTATGTTACATCTGTGCCTGCAACTGTCTTAAGTGCAAAGTTGTCAAGCTGATATATTGAAGGTACTCCATCGGGATATAATTCCTTAGCAGCAAATTCGTTACAAGGGAATGAGTCGAATTCTTCGCCCCATGCTGCCTGTACCTCTGCTGAACCGAACCAGTTAACAAACGCTTCAACTGCTTCTGTTTCTTCAGCTGATCTTCCTGCCTTGTCAAGTACGCCGATGTACTCAGCGATGTAATATGTACCATCTTTGATTTCTACAAGATCCCAGTTTTCAGGTTCCAAAGCACCAAGTAAGGGTGTTGCGGAATCTTCTGCTGCAGCATCGATCTTTCCGTAAAGAGAAGATGAATAGAATGTGGAAACCTGAACCATACCCTTGTTAAGGGGATCAAATCCGTAGGAATCGCCTGTGAATGTACCGTTTGCACAGTATTTCCAAAGTGTCTTCCAACCATCTACGGAGATACCGCCTGCAGGTGATGTAGAATCTGTGAAAGCGTATAACATTGAAGAGTTGATGTTTGCGTTTGTAGTTCCGCCAACCTTACCCTGTCTGTACCACTTGTAACCACAGTCAACAATGTCTGCCCAGTGTTCAAAGGAAAGCTTTTCGCCGTTTGTTCCAAGTTCATCGGTTCTGTAGAGCATCAAAACGTTCTGAATAACAAGGCCGTATGCCTGTCCGTCATACTTGTATGCGCCTACTTCGTTTGCCCATACAGGTGTGAAGTTAACTAACTTGATGTTTTCGTAGTTACCCTTTGTAACCTGTCCCCATCTTGTTTCGTTAAGACCGAAAAGAACGTCGCCGTCCTTGTTTTCATTGGCTGCCTGAAGAGCTGCTGTATCACCGGAAATAACTGTGTTATCATCGATTGAAATTGTAAATCCGGCTTCTTTGGCTTCGTTTATAAGCCATGTTGTACGTTCTGTAGAGTTTGAGTTTGAATAAATACGGATTGTGTATCCTGAATAATCCTTGTCTTCTTCTACAACTGCGGGAGCAGGCTCAGAAGTCCGGGCTTCCTGTACCTGAGGTTCTGACGGTGCGGGGGTTGAAGCTGCAGGCTTATTACCGCATCCTGAAAGAACCATTGCAAGTGAAGCAACAATTGCAACAACTGCACTAACTCTCTTTTTCATAAAAAAATCCTCCTTGTTTGTTGAACTTGCACAATAAATATATAGTTTGTGCCGTTTACTAGTTCATTTTAACAAGGAGGACCTTGGAATCACAATATAAGAAAACTGTTATTTCTTTAGATATTCTGATATCAATTTCTAAAACTTGCTATTCTTTTGATTACTTATTCTCCATAGCAACTGCAGTATCAAGAGCAACCTTCATCATCTGTGTGAAGGAGTTCTGGCGTTCTTCGGCTGTTGTAGCTTCGCCTGTTACGATACTATCGGAAATTGTAAGGATAGCAAGAGCACGCTTGCCTGCCTTAATAGCGTTCATGTAAAGTGCTGCTGCTTCCATTTCAACTGCCATGATACCCATGGATGCCCACTTATCGTTAACTGTGGGATCTGCATCATAGAATGTATCGGAGGATACAACGTTACCTACATGGTAGTTAACGCCAAGAGCTTCGCCGGCCTTGATGGCTTCACTCAAAAGTGTGTAGTCAGCAATGGGAGCAAAAGGTCCGGGAAGATTGTACTGACGCATATAATTTGAATTGGTGCAAGCGCCCATACCAAAAACGATATCACGAATCTTAATATCTTTCTGAAGAGATCCTGCTGAACCTACTCTTAAAATATTCTCTACGCCAAAGAAATTGAAAAGCTCGTAGCTGTAGATACCGATTGAAGGCATACCCATTCCGGATGCCATTACGGAAACCTTGGTTCCCTTGTATGTTCCTGTATATCCCTGTACTCCACGTACGTTATTTACCAAAACAGGGTTCTCCAAAAAGTTTTCTGCAATAAATTTTGAACGAAGGGGATCGCCGGGCATAAGCACGGTTTTACCGAAATCTTCGGGCTTCGCATTGATGTGAGGTGTTGGATAATTTGCCATAATTCTACTTCTCTCCTTTGTCTTTACAACCTTTTTGATAAGCTTTCATTACCGCTTCGTCAAGACTGTCCGAAACAATCTCGAAAACCTCCAGTAAATCCGGATTATATGCTTTATACTCTGCTGAAAGAATTTTCTTCATAACGCTTGAATGCGGCTTTACAACGTCTTCGGGAAGAAATCTTAATTCATCATATCTGTGAACCAGACCGGCCACCTGTGCGCATATGGGAATCTCGTATCCGGAAACTCCGATAGGGTAACCCTTTCCGTCAAACTGTTCATACATATAACGGCAGATTTCGTAAGCGTACTTTCTTTCCATCTGGTGTCCGGAATTTGCGAACATCAGATTAATCATTTCGGAACCCGCAATAGGCCTTTTACGAATCTGTATAAGTGCTCTTGATGCCGAGGAATCGTTCTTGTCAAAAAGCGAATCCGGAACAACAACATTACCCAAATCATGCAAAAGAGTGGCATCACAGACTGCTTTGTTAACGCTCTTGGAAAGACCGTATTTAGGGTACTTTTCCATGATTTCATTCAAAAGAAGCTCGACGCCTGCCCTGATTCTTAAGTTATGATTGCCACAACCGGGAATAAGGCTTTCCATAAGGTCCTTAATGTTGTCTTCCCATCTTGCCCTATGGAAGGTCTTTGCCTTTTTAAGCGCCTCATACTGATTTGTAAGATATACGGATTTTTCTTCGATGATTTTCTCAAGACTCTGCTCGAGCTTGCATATTTCCACAAGATTATCAACGGTTTTTCGTATGTCCGCTGCCCTGAAGGGTTTGTAAACAATGTCTACGGCTTTGTTCTTCTTGGCTTTAATGAGCACATTTGCAGATTCATCCGATGTGGTAACAATAACAGGAATCTTTTCATTCAAACCGCTTTCCTGAAGATATTCCATTACTCCGAAGCCGTCCAACTTGGGCATATGAATATCCAGAATAATAAGGGCAATATTTGCCTCCTCGGCCTGTATGCAGAAAACAGCCTGATGACCGTTTTCAGCCTCCAGTATCCTGTATTTGTCCTTAAGGATTTCTCTTAAAATGGTACGATTTATTTCCTCGTCCTCAGCAATCAGAATTGCCGGCTTTTCTTTTGTTTTATCTGCCATCTGTGGGCTTCCTCTCTCAGAGGTGTTTGGACACACCTAGATTTTATCTGAATTTTGTAAGAATATCAACATATACAGAAGGGCACAAAACCCCTACTTTTATTTTTAAACCCAACCTATTAACAACAAGTAAACATAACTTTGCGAAATAATAGTAAAAAGGCAACGCGTTTTGCGTTGCCTTTGTTTCTTATTCCCATACTATAATAGGCGTATCTGCCTGTATGTTTTCATATACTGTTCTGGCGGTATCAAGCCTTAAATTAATACATCCGTGGGAACCGTTTCCGAATCTGTTGTTTCCGCCAAATTCCTCATCCGTTCTCCATGTAGCATCGTGAAGACCGATACTTCTGTCAAAGGGCATCCAGTAGAATACAAAATCCTCCCATGTGGGGCCTTTAAGAACCCTGTCGGTGGTTTTGTATGTGAGGCTGAACACTCCGCAGTTTGTATGGCATTCCGGATCTCCCACCATTCCTGTGGTGCAGTCGTCCTCCACTATTCTCACACCGTTAACGTACATCCAGATTTTCTGATCTCTTAAACATACCTCAACGTAAGTTCCGGTTAACTCATCCTTTGGAAGACGCTGGCCTTTGTTCTTGTAAGCTCCTTCCAAAGAAACAGTCTCGCTTTCATCTAAAAGTGCTTCCTTTATGCTTTCACTGATAGCTTCCGTATCAAGTCTCCAGCCGTAATCTCCGCCGGATACCACAATGTTTTCTCCGGTACTTGTGAGGAAGTTTCTGTCTATTCCGTAGGTATTATACTTGTTAGCAAGTGACTTGGCATATTTGGCGATTTCTTCTTCATTAATGAAGTCCTCAGCCTCCGGATCGATAAACTCCCTTGCTTTTGAGGTCTTGATATCCACGGTTTGTCCGCATAAGGTTATATCTATTTCTTTGTTAAGCATAAGAGCCAGTCTGTCCTTTTTCGCTACCAGCTCCTCGTCGGTTGCAAAAACAGCCGGCTGCATATAATCGGAAGTCTCAAGAACCACTTCTTCAGCAGATTCTTCAATTGCTTTCTTCAGCTTGTTATTAAATACGCCTTCCGAAAGCACATTACCGTATACTTCGGGCACTATTTCCGCTGTTCCGTTTTGACGGTCTATTTCAAGAGTTGCATCTTTGGGCTCTGTTCTGTTCTTTTCACTGAACATTTCCAAAGAACCCAGGTCGGATTTTTCAAAATTTATATCCTGTGCCGGATTATAGTAAAGATATTCCGGTGTTCTTCCTTTTTGGAATTCTTCCAACGAAAGACTCCTGTTTTGGAATGCTTCATCTACAAATTTTTCAAGGTTCGAAAAATCCACATTCAGTTTTTCATAAGAAAAGACTTCGCCTTCCTTATTGAAAGGTGTTTTTATTAAAATGCTTTTCCCGAGAAAATCCTTTGAAACCTTATCAAAAGCGGCTTCCTTCGTAAGTCCTGCCACATCAATGTCATTGATGTATGTTTCCTCATAAAAGGAATCGCCGGTTTCCAAAAGCTCCTTATATTCCCGCTCGATTTCCAGCCGAAGCTGCTCAGCCTTAATGTACTTCACCAAAAAAGGTGTCGAAACGGCCAGAACAACCGCCACGGAAGAAATCAGTATAATCAATTTCTTCTTACTCATTCATTTCTCCAATAATTAAATAACGAATACTATTTGACTTTTTCAGTTTACAAAAAAAAACGTGAAAGTCAAGTTTTTTCCTTATTAAATAATAAATATTTAAACTATATTAATTCTATTACGGTAGCAAGGCTTCCCCTTACCCCGTTTGAAAATCTGTGGGAATAATATTTATCGGGATTACACATGGTGCAACCTCCCACAAATTCTATGTTTTCTTCTTTCAAACCGAGTTGGAGAAGACGACGCTTTACAACACCCCTTAAATTAAGCATGTATTTGCCGTTTTCTTTTGCCTCATAAAGGTCCTGTATCTTTTCACCCAAAAGCTTTTCGCAAGCCTCAATAACCTCATATCCCACTTCAAAGCAGCATCTGTCAATAGCCGGGCCTATGGCCGCATGGATGTTTTCGGGTTTTGACCCAAGAACACAAAATTTACCAACAGCCTCTCCCTCAATATCCTGCACAGTGCTTTTCCATCCGCAGTGAACAGCGCCCACTGCAGGATTTACGGTATCTTCCAAAAGAAGAGATACGCAGTCAGCGGTAAAAATGGCCAGGGGGACGTTCTTTTCATTTGTCACATATCCGTCCGCTTCGATAAGCTCCCCGGGGCCGTATGCAGGCCGTAAATCAGCCTTTGTGGCTATGTGGACGTTTTTGCCGTGTACCTGTGCTCCGCAGACAAATTCTTTATTGTTGATATGGCATTCTTCGAGAAATCTTCGCCAGTTTTCGCAGACTCTGTCCTTTCTGTCTCCACGGTTCATTCCAAGGTTTAAAGTGGCGTATTCGTTGTCGCTTACGCCTCCGATTCTGGTGGAAAAGCCGTGGGGTGAAGTTATACCCTTTGCGGTCTCTATTGTAACAGGCATAGTTTCATCTATGAACTCTGTAAGCACGTCATTTTCATACTTAACTGTCATATTCAGGTTTGTACGTCCTTCCAGAAGGGGACCTATAAAATAGTGGTCTCCCGCCCATGTGGGAAGGTCCAAAACCTCTTCCTTCGGAACCCATTTCAGGATGCCTTCCGGGCAGTCTTCCTTAAGTTCTCCTGTAAATCCGGTTGCTTTATAGAGGAACATATCCTGGTCCTCCGAGGAGTTATTGTAAAACTTAATAACACCTACCATATGGTACTCCGTAAGCGTCAGGCCTGTCTCCTCGTAAACCTCCCTTACAACGCACTCATCCGCAGTTTCACCGGGTTCAAACTTGCCTCCCACGCCTATCCATTTGCCTTCATTAAAGTCGTTCTTTTTCTTGACTCTGTGAAGCATTAAGTATTTACCGTCTTTTTCTATATAGCAAAGAGATGAACTTATCATTTCGGCCTCCAAAAGCATCAAATCCTTCATATTATAGCATAAAAAAACCTCCGGCAAAACTTGCCGGAGGCCCTTAAATCATTTTCTTGCGGCTTTCTTTTTGTTCTTCTCCGCATACATTTTTTCGTCCGCTTTGTTCATGCAGGCTGCAACGCCTTCAAAAGGATCAAAGCGTTCATATCCGATACTGGCGGAAAGTTCGAAGTCCCTTTCCTCCAGGAAGTTGAAGGCTTCAATCTTCTTTCGGATATATCTGATGATTTTCTTGGTGTATTCCTCGCTTCCGAGGATGACCATTACGAACTCGTCGCCTCCTGTTCTTGCGCTTCCCACTTTATCGTTCTGGGAGCTCTTAAGATAGGAGCTCAAAGCTTTGATTGCATAGTCACCTCTTGCGTGGCCAAAGTTGTCGTTTATGTTCTTCAGGCCGTCCATGTCTATGCTGACTATGTACATGCCTGTTTCGTCCATGGAATTCAATGCCTTCTGCATGAATACATCAAGGCCTCTGCGGTTCATAAGTCCTGTGAGGCTGTCGATGTTACTCTCTTCTTTGTACCTTAGAAGTTCCTTGTTCTTTTCGTACATCTTTATCTTATCAAGATAGTTCGCAAGGGAGTTGGACCAAAGAATAAATCCTTCCTTCATAAAGTTGTTATCTTCAATGTCTATTGCGATATATCCCATACAGTGGCCCCTAAAATGCAGGGCAAACACGCTGAGAACATCCACCCGGTCTCTGTAATGTTTGGGAATAATCTCTCTTTTATCAAATACCTCATCACAGGATATAAAGCCGTTGTCCTTTGAAAATATAGCCACAAGGCGCATATCGTCGGGGAATCCGCCTAACGTTCCGCTTTCATCGTCCTCGCCATCACTAAGGCATATATACATACTCTTGTGTCCGAAAATACCGGAGTAAGAGAAGCCGTCTCTTAAAACGTCCTCAAGGCTTTCGCAGTTTTCGAATTCAGCGCTTAATGCAAGCTGTGTATGAATTGAATCTCTTAAAAAGAGGTAATTATGATAGGATTTGCTGGAAAGCTCTCTGTCAAATTCCATCTTGCAACCACAGGTTCCCTTCATGCTGGGTTCTGCAGCCACATATGCTGTTTTGGGAGTATCCTTCTTCTCAAGAATATCCTTCATCATATAGATGGCCTTTTTGCCCATCTCTTCCGCAGGAACATCTGCTGATGTAAGTCTTGGCGAAATCAGCTGGCCTTCTACGATATTGTCAAATCCGGATATCTTTATGTCCTCGGGAACTTTCAATCCACGTTCTTCAAGCTCTCTTATAAGCGAAAGAGCCATATAGTCATTGGCACAAACTATAGCTTCGGGTTTTTCCGGGTCCTCTGCAAACCAGTCAAGGCACTGTTTGGCCTTTGTGGTCCAGTAATTTCCGTGGAAAATCATGGTATCTCTCACCGGAAGATTGTAGTTTGCCATCATTTCCTTATAACCGGCAAGTCTGGTGGCAGCATCGGGCATTCCCAGCGTTCCGGACATATAGAAAATGTTCTTAAACTTGTGAACGGTTATAAAGTGTTCCACTATTTTTTTAATAGTAGTCTTATCGTCCACAAGAACGTTATAGTATTCTTCTTTTACGTCACGAAGATTGATAATGGGGCAGGTTGCTTCCTTGCACATTTTTTCGTGCAAATCTTCGTACATTCCGTCAACAGTCAATGTATCGGAAGCCACAATGATTCCGTCATACAGAGAAATATCCGGAATATTTATTACATTGATTTCTCCTCTGGTATGCAGGAAATTGTTTGCAAATACGCCGTTATTGGAGAAAACATCCAGTTTATATCCCTCTTCTTTTGCAGCGGAAACAAGCCCCGTAAACAACCGGGACTGATAATCCATAAATAATTCACCCATAAAGACGGCTATTCGCATAAATTGCCTCCAAAATACAGTCTTACATAAAGCATTCTACAAAAAAAAGCATAACAGCAAATTAATCACATATTATCTTGCCGTTAATGGCACAAAGCTAAAATAATGCCAAAGAAAGGGGCTTTGTATGTATCAGGATTTGTTCCTATATAGGTGCAGCAAAAACACTTCTTTTGCTGAATTAGAGCACATTCTCGGACGAGTGGCTGACTTTACAAGAATTCAGATCCGTGACATTTCAAAGGAAGCCAAAGAAGAGAAATCCAATGTATTCAGTAACATCATATCAGCCATGCACAGAAGAGACGTTTCAGAAAGTGAACCGCCTCAGATTATTGTGCTGAAAACAAGTGATACCGATTTCTTTTTACTAATGGGAATCACCAAGGATATTGAAGAGGGCGAAGGAAAATCCATATTCACCAAGCTCTTCACCAGCAGTAACTTCGAAGAAATAAGAGTTCTCGGGGGAACTCCCCATGACAGGGAAGAAACCTGGAAATACTGGGCCATGATATTGGACGACAAAAATATGAAGCCTGTTACCCAGGCCTCCTCCGCATGGCTTGGAAAAGAGCCGGCAACAGACCTTTTCACAATAGATCCGGAGCTTACTTTATTACTTAAGAATCCTTCAAACGCCAATGTTAATATATCCTCCCTGTGTACTACTTTGTGGGGACTTCTGGTATGCAAGTTCTTTGATGCAGAAAGTGTGTATGTTGAAGATGTTCACGAAAACGGAAAGCTTTCACATATGCCTGTAAAGGTCGATTCAAAGTCCAGAATAGTGGATGCATATGCCTATGTGGAAATGCAGTATAAAAACGCAATAGATTATGATGACATATATCTTGAGGAAATAGAAACCACCACGGATATACGTCTGAACGAATATATGATTCTCTCCCAAAATTTTATAGACAAAAACACTTACAAGGATCTTCTTTTTTCGTTGCATGCAGGTGTTCCGTACAGGCTGGCCCGTTACACGAAGCCCGATGCGCCCATAAACGTAACCTATCATTTCAGTGACACAATAATGCGTCTTGAATACGAATTCGATACGGGTCTAATAAGCAGAACCGATCTTCACATGCTTCACAGTTCCTTCTGCGAACTTTTGAAGCAATACCTGGTGGCAAGGGACAACATAAGCCTTTCAAAACTGAAATTCCAGGCCTCAAAGGAAGCCACAAGGCAAAAGAAAATAGCAGACACCGTTCAGGCACTTTTAAAATGCACTTTATTCAAAGAATATGTCGGAGAAGAACTTTTGAAATTTGCTTCAAGCTGTACAAAGCGCAACAGGTTCTTTGAAGATATAATATTAGACTACAATGCACCTTCCGAGAATCTGTATATAGTTTCTGTCGGTAAAATCGTAGTCGAAACACTTAGTATGGACCGTTACGTAAAAACGGTTATGGTATTAAGGCCTGGCGATGTATTCGGAATAGAATGTCTTTTAGAAAGACCGAATGTGGATTTTAGCTACAGAGTTCTGACTGAAATGGCCGAAGTAATAGAGATACCAAAGAAAGTGCTTACAGGGGAAATGCATATACACCCGGAGCTCTACGGAGGCATACTGGAAATACAGACAAAGCGATTAACAAAGTATCAAAAATTGTGGATAGCACAAAGTAAAGAATCCTGAAAAATTCAGGATTCTTTTTTTAGGCATAAAAAAAACTCCTTACGGAGTAAAAATAATGCACGTGGCCGGACTTGAACCGGCACGGTATTGCTACCGAGGGATTTTAAGTCCCTTGCGTCTGCCTATTCCGCCACACGTGCACAAATGGGGCCTATAGGGCTCGAACCTATGACCCTCTGCTTGTAAGGCAGATGCTCTCCCAGCTGAGCTAAGACCCCAATTTATTTAATTATCGATTCCTTACGGAAACGACCCAGGCGGGACTCGAACCCGCGACCTCCGCCGTGACAGGGCGGCGCTCTAACCAACTGAGCCACTAGGCCAAAATGGACCTTCGGGGACTCGAACCCAGGACCGACCGGTTATGAGCCGGTTGCTCTAACCAACTGAGCTAAAGGTCCGTAACCCTTTCGGGTACATAAGTAAAAGAAAAAGCCGATGAACGGACTCGAACCGTTAACCTGCTGATTACAAATCAGCTGCTCTGCCATTGAGCCACATCGGCATTTCAAAAACTACCTTGCTATTAAAGCACATTCAGAATCAATTGTCAAGGAGTTATGTAAACTATTTTACAATTAATTCCAAGTGACTCCGACGAGAATCGAACTCGTGTTACCGCCGTGAAAGGGCGATGTCTTAACCGCTTGACCACGGAGCCATAAAAAATCAATTTCTTTTTGCTCAGAAATAATCCGATGCTCCAACGGATTATTTCTAAAAGAAATTGACCCGAAGGGTAACGAAGTTATTTTTTCTCGCTGAGGTTCATTCGAAGCGAGTCACTAAAGAAACAGCTCCCCGAGTTGGGTTTGAACCAACGACCCTCCGGTTAACAGCCGGATGCTCTGCCGCTGAGCTATCGAGGAATATAAATCAACTACATTGAAAACTTAACACAAAACAGAAGAATAATCCTTGGAATAACACTCCACATCAATCCATTTGGATAAGCTCTCGACCGATTAGTAACCATCAGCTGAGTACATTACTGTACTTACACCTTGGCCCTATCTACCT
>JAZLJG010000118.1:0-1220 GCA_045617745.1 Lachnospiraceae bacterium
AAAAAACAGGAGAAAATCGGGAAAATCAAAGGGTTTTTTACATGGGAAATAAGCCTGGAATATAAATTTCCCAGGGTAAATTCAGCTTCAGATGGATTTAGTATGGGAAATTAATCCGTCATTAAAGTCCCAGTTTTTTTAAAAGAATCGGCGACTGAATAACATCTTCAGGTGCGATCCTGCAGATGACAAGAACACCGGCAAGTTTTTCTGACAATGAGAATGTAAACATGTCATAGGCGGATCTTCCATGGAACTGTTTACGGGACACCGCGTTAACATGTGAAAATATCATGTCAACATCTTTCTGGGAAAAGCTGTTAAAGGAATGTCCTTTAGGAACGATATCCCGGAAAAGAGTATGATTTTTCTCAATGTGCGGTTTCTGACAGGAACGCATGGGATCGCAGAAAAACATCTTTGATTCCTGTTTGCCATCCTGATCGTTTTCAAAGGAAAAGACATCAGAGAATTCCCCGCCGTTGTCAGCGAGCAGGACCGGCATCAGGTCAGCAAAAGAAAAACCGGCATCCGATAGGTCATGCTTAAGCTTGATTATGGCACGAGAAGCTTCAGCGGAAGATTTGTTCAAAAGCAGACGCCCGATCATGAAGTCATAATCGACGAAATGTATTGTCAGGATGACCTTTCCGCCGACTTCACCGGTGACAGTATCCAGCTCAGTGACAGGGATATCCGGATTATTGTCAATAAGGTCTGAAAAAAGATCAAAGGAACGTCCGATCTTCAGACCGGAAGGGACGTATTCCGGATGAGGAGGGCTGCGGGGTTTAAATTTGACAGCCCTTGGGAGATCAATGAGAGAAGCCGAGTAGTACCCTTTGTGGAAGTGCCGGTAGACGGTGCTTTTAGAAGAAACAACACCGTCATTGTTGGCCATGATCTGATAAAGATGCTGACCCTTGGAAAGGCCTTCGGTAATAATGCGGTCCTGAGAATAAAAAGACTCTTTGTTAAGAGGAATGCCTTCTCTGGCTTCCGAAAGAAGAGATTTGTATTCCCCGTGAGCCTTACCCGCATTGTAGAGAAAACGTACATATCGACAGGAGGCAAGGGATCTTTTAGGGCAGCCGTTGCAGACGAAAGGGGCCTTCAACAAGGAAGGACAGGGATCATTGAGGGATGAGAAACCGCTTTTATGTTCCATGCGGTGATGTTTGACCTCGTAGGAGATAGTCGTTGGGTCTTTGCCAAGAAGC
>JAZLJG010000119.1:0-1080 GCA_045617745.1 Lachnospiraceae bacterium
CCGGAGGAACCTCTTGTCTGGCTTCCAAAGAAGGATCCAAAATCCAAAATCAATATATTGATGCTGGTTATAGATAAAGAGGATGGTCATGCTGTCGGTACATATGCTTTAAATCATGATGTTCAAAGGGATGTTTGGACAGTATCTTATGTGAATCGATATGATGACTGGGGAAAGGGTTACGCTGCAGAAGGAATGAAAGCTTTTATGGCTCATGCAGTTAAAGTATATGGCGCACGTTCTTTCGAAGGAGAATGTGCTAAAGAAAATGTGGGTAGTGCTAAGGTAATGCAAAAACTTGGAATGGTGTATGATCACAGTTCTTTATATTCCAAGAACGATGGAAGTGCTACATTTGAATCAGATGTTTATGTCCTTAAAATTGATGAATAATAAATTTTTAGTTCGATTTCTCAATACCGTATTGCTATCTTGCGGCAGTCCTTAACGGGACTGCCGTTTTTCAAAAAAATTTCAAAAAAACTTTGTAAGATTTTCCGATTAGCGAAGTCTTATAGGAAAGGGGGTGGTGAAGTGACCGATTTTGAAAGCATATATCAGGCATATTTTAACGATGTCTTTCGATATATCTTGCGTCTATCCGGCGATGAACATATAGCCGAGGAAGTCACAAGCGAAACATTTTTCAAAGCTATGAGTGCTTTGAATAGCTTTCGCGGTGAGTGTGACATTCGTGTATGGCTGTGCCAGATAGCCAAAAACTGTTATTTTACTTATCAGAAAAAAGCCAGCCGAATTGTAAGCATAGATGTTTCTGAAATCGTAAATACCCCTGATCCGAGAGAAACCATAGAAGAACAAATCGCCCGGCATGAAGAAGCTGTTCAGATACAAAAGATTTTGCATGATATTCCGGAGCCGTATAAAGAGGTTTTTATGTGGAGAACGTATGCAGAATTAAGCTTTAAGCAGATTGGTCAAATATACGAGAAAACAGAAAATTGGGCTTGCGTCACTTATCACCGAGCCAGGAATATGATTAAGAACAGATTGGAGGATAGCAAGCATGGAAAGTAAATGTAATATCATTCGTGATATTCTCCCCCTCTACATAGAAGA
>JAZLJG010000120.1:0-2818 GCA_045617745.1 Lachnospiraceae bacterium
AAAACAAAGTCTGATAAGATTGACTCGGAGAAGATTGCAAACATGCTTCGTGGCGGCATGTTTCCCATTGCATACGCATATCCAAAGGCAAAGCGTGCAGTACGCGATCTTCTCAGAAGACGGCTTTTCTTTGTACGCCAGAGGGCTGAACTTTCAGTCCATCTTCAGAACACAAACCATCAGTACAACATAAACGAACCTCTGGCATCTTCCAGAATGAGAAGTGAAACCTATAGAAATACGATACCTGAAAAATTCAATGACCCTGCTACACTCAAAATGGTGAACGCGGATCTTTTCATGTTTCAGGCTTATCATGACATCATTACCAAGCTGGAGTTTCAGATTGAGGACATGATGGAAATTCAGGATCCTTACTCTTTCAGTCTGCTGCGTTCGATTCCAGGCCTAGGCTTCATTCTTCCGCTTACGATTCTCTATGAGATAGATAGCATATCCCGTTTTCCCGACGTCGGGAAATTTATTTCCTACTGCCGCCTTGTAAAATGTGCACATGAATCAGCAGGCAAAAAAGAAAAAGGCGGTCACAACAAGATTGGTAACGTCCACCTCAAATGGGCTTTTTCAGAAGGCGCAGTTCTATTTCTTCGTAACAACGAACGCGGACAGAAATGGCACGAGCAGCTTGTATCAAGATACGGAAAGGCAAAGGCCATGAGCCTTATTGCACAGAAGCTTGCAAGGACTGTGTTCTACATGCTCAAGCGGAAGGAACCTTTTGATCCTGACAAATTCTACGGTGAATGACAGGACGGAACGGTGAGCACCTCGCATAACTGAAGCATTAAACGGTGAGTCTTATGAAAAATGTGGATTATATGCTGCCAGACAGCCTTACACTTTCTGACTACATACCGTGACTTCCCGCTGCGTGAATAGACACCGTTCCGGTCCTATTTTTATATTCTGTTTTGATTTGAAATAACAGGCTGACTGTCCTGACTTTGACCTGCCCATATAACTGTCGGAGCAACTGCTACCACTTAATCTTGCTTCAGGCTTAGCCGGGTACCGATGAAATTCTTCAGCACTTCTTTTAGTGACTGACTATATGTGTTTGATTCAGGAAGCCTTTCCTGCAATCCGCTTTGAATGACGATTCAGTTTTTGCTTTTTTGTTTTGAATCTGAACTTCATTCTTCTCAAAAAAGAAAGCTGCCTTAAAAAAGACAGCCTTAGGATATTATTTTTTAAGAAATATTATTGACAAACTGGGGCCTTATATGTGTTATACGTTCATATCGCAGATGGATTTCCTGTTCCATCAACCAATTTTTTTTATCCCATTTATAAATCAATCTCTATTAGGGATGACGACCCTAATATGTTGTGACTTCTGTCAAGAATAAATCAGGAAAGATGTTCGGCAATTTACCAACTCTAATATTCTTGGATCATGAAAAGAATCATGCCACTTAGGTCAATGGATTCGCCAAAGTTCTTTCTATCTCCAATCAAGCATAGCATTTATTTAAAAAACCGCTTACCAGGGTCGTCTAAGATAACTAATCCTTGTCGCCTGATTTGTTCTTGATAAAAATCTTTGCAAAAAAATTATGTTTAATCTAGGCGATGTTGTCAGTCATCATTCCCCAGATAAAACAAGCTAACTCACGTGCTGCAGCTGTTGTGGCTACATTCGCATTTTTCCCTCTGTCTTCCAAATGCTTGATCTTATTTTTTATTCTAATTCTGCATTTATCAGCATAAGCTATTACTAGAGGATCCTTTCCTTTCTGCCTGTCCTCAAGTCTCTTTGATTTCTTCGCCTGAGGACAAGACTTTTTTATACTCTTGGCACTTTCCGTTAAAAGACGCCTTAAATAACAATTTCCAGCTTTTGTTATACCAAGCTTCGTCACTGATTTTCCACTGGACCACTCGGCTGGTATCAGCCCAAGATATTTTGAAAAATCAAATGCTGATGCAAATCTATTGAAATCACCTACTTCTGATGCAATTGAAACCGCTGTTACAACTTCAATTCCACTGAAACATACAAGTCTGTCTACTTTTGCCTTTATTTCTTTATCCTGAGCAATTTCTTCCAATCTGGCTTCTATATTTTTCAGCCTAGCTTCAAGAGTATTGATTGAAATCATATATTCATTAAAGGCTTCCTGTAGGTATGCATCATCAAACTTCAAGTTCTTAAGCCATGTTCTATGTTTTATTGTCCAGTATGAAGAACCATCTGTATACTTTTTCCCCTGTCTAAGAAGAAAAGCCATTATAACTTGTTTTGAATTTTTCAATTCTTTTTTTATGTTTATTCTCATTCTGCAGTATTCTTTTATAGCTTCTTCTTTTGGTGATGCAATATTAACTGAACTATAATCTTTCGTAAAAAGTGTTTTTGCTAGATTTCGGGCATCAATTCTGTCATTCTTAATTCTATAATCTGCTGTATGTTTCAATGAAGTTGGTGCCATAACGACACAGGAATAATTAGCTTTTAATAAATCCCTGCATAACCCAAATCCTGTGGGTCCGGCTTCATATCCGCATACAAACATCGTTTCTTCACCTAACTGCTTCTTTACATTTTCTAGATATCTCAACACATTCTGTGTTGTTGCTTTCATTGTTTTTTCATAAAGATTTCTGTCTGTTCTTGAATCATAACAGCAGATTGAATAAGTATCTTTATGGACGTCCATTCCTACATAGATTATACTTGTCATGTTGTGCTCCTTTTTTGCATTTAGGTAATGCTTCTTAATTGAGTTTTGTTCTATCCCAATTGTGAAGCAAAATCCTCGTTTTTGCAAAAATCAGGAGTCACAACATATTGTCT
>JAZLJG010000121.1:0-40800 GCA_045617745.1 Lachnospiraceae bacterium
ACTGCATCCTGAGCCTGCTTCTTGGTACCTACAAAAAGTACTGTACCGCCCTGAGCTACGATATCGGAAATTGCATTGTAAGCTTCGTCAACCTTACCAACTGACTTCTGAAGGTCGATGATGTGGATACCGTTTCTCTCTGTGAAGATGTAGGGAGCCATCTTAGGGTTCCATCTTCTGGTCTGGTGTCCAAAGTGAACACCTGCTTCAAGTAACTGTTTCATTGAAATAACGCTCATTTTAAAATCCTCCGTTTTGGTTTAATCATCCGTGTATTTCCTTGATTCCGTCAACCTCCGCGTTAAGAAGCACCGACGGGGAATATGCTGCGTTTACGCATGCAAAATACACGTGCCTTTTTGTCACAGCGTATAGATTGTACCATCACAATCCACCGTTTGCAAGCATTTTCTCAAAAAAAAACGCAGCCATTTGAGGCTGCGCCTTAATTCAGAACACATTGAATTTAACTAAAATGTTAAAAGCAAGATCAAGAACCGCAAACACAAAGGCAAGAAGTGCAAAAACAAAAGCCAGATTTGCTTTCTTTACAGCCTTTACAGTACTCTTCTTTACGGCATCCTTAACCTTTGAAGACTCATCTACCACAACTGCCTGAACGTTTCTGTATACCTTTACGTTCTCGCTGTGGATTATGTCCTGGGTTTCCTTTTTCTGTTCGTCAAGCTTTGCTATAGCCTCATCAAGCTTCGCTGTTAAGGGAGTCATGTCCACTTCAGGTTCTTTTCTTTCTTCGATGGCCTGCTTCAAAGCCCTGATTTCTTCTTTTAGAGAATCGTTATTGGAAGAAGAACTCTGAGCCTTTACGGGCTTAACCGTACTTCCCATGTCCACGGTATATTTAAGGCCCGGTGTCGGAACCTTTCTGCCTTTCTTTAAAAAACCATCAAATATATTACCCATATAATCCATCCTCCCTTTGGGGGTAAATCCTTATCTGTGGGATATTATTTCAGCCATGGTTTCGAAATCCGAACCCATTTCTATTTCGTATGTTCCCACCGATATATACTTATCATAATGATTCTCACAAAGATATTTGTCAAATTCCACTGCGGATTCCACAAGTCCCGCCTCAAACATCCTGCGGCTGACGCTTACCGAACTGTCCCCTCTCACTATCTGAATTTCCACCTTCTGACCGTCTGTAGTAAAGCCTGTTTCATCTTCAGGCATGGGGTCTATGGAAGGGGGCGTAATCTCTTCTTCAGGTTCCTGATTCGATTCTGAAACATCCGAAACAGAATCGTCAGGAGCATTTTCCGATACATCTTCTTTAGTGTCCAAAGAAGCCTCTCCCGCTGAAACCTCATTTACTGCAGGTGCTTCGGGAATGCTTGCTACTATAATATTTTCCTCTGCAGCCTTAGCCTCTTCATTTTTCTTTACTGTTTCCACAAGGGTTTCCTTGGAAGGCTCCGAAACGGCTGTCGCTGTTTTGGGTGTTGAGGCACCCATAACAAGTGCTGCCACTATCAGGCCTGCGCCGATACCCCTCAGGTAAGATTTAAGGTTCATATTAATTCTTATCCTTCTTTGACGCAAATAAATCTATTACAAGCTTTACTTCACCCACACCAAGCCCAAGCTCCTTGGCTATCTGCATGTTGGTCTTTCCCTGCTCATGAAGCTTTCTGATCATTTCGTTGGAATTTTTCCGTCCACCTTTGTCGCTTTCAAAAGAAACCATTTCGGGTGCGCTTTCGGTCTTTTTGGAAGCAGTGCTCTTCTTAGCTGCGGGCTTTTTCGGCTTCTCTTCCTTTTTGGTTACCGGAACGGCTACGCCGTCAACAATTTCAAGCCTTTCGGGAATAAAGGGAACAAAGGGAGTTTCCTGCTTTTTGGTCTCCTCGGCGGCCACATTCTGGGCAATTTCCTCGATAGCCTTGGAAATCTTCCTGTCAGCTTCCTCCTCGACCTTTTTCTTCTCCTCCAATTCCTTCTTTTCTTTCTCGATTTCGGTTTTGGTGGCTTTTATTTCTTCGCCGGTGTTCTTTAACTTCTCATCCTTGTCATTAAGCATGTCGTAAAGGAAAACAGCTTCGTTGTGGTTGTCGTTAATCTGCTTCAAAACAGTTTCGGAATATTCGTCAACAGCCATTATTTTTTCGTTGGAAAGCTTTTCCATGGCACGCTCGGCCTTTTCAACCGCATATTCCGTGGTCTCATCCACCATATCGTCAATGCGTCCCCTTGCCTTCTCAACCTCTTTATCTATAAGAGCCTTGATTTCCTCCTCGGTAATCTTCTGTTCTTCTTTTTTCTTCAAATCAGGTAAAAAGAAGCTTACCGCAAAGAATAAGCCTCCAATTACAAGTAACACAATTTCAGTTGTACTCATCGAATTAAATCCTTATGTCAAAACTTGATGTGGTGCCTTTAACGGATACTTTTCCGTCCCTTGAGCCCAAAGAAGTGCCGTTGCGTTTCTTTCCTCCGTCGCCGTAGTATTCGTTGCTGCCTTTTTCTTTGGCATCGAATTTCTTCTGGTCGTTATTTACATCATTACCACGCTTTACGGTATTTCCACGGTCGATGACTTCCTTTTGAAATTTGCTTACAAAATTTGCCTGATCAACCTGGCCCTTATTTTCTTCGTTTTGTCTTATCGTAGCATAATCCGTTACCCTGGACAATGCTCCCGATATCTCCATCGGTCCCAGTCCCATTCCATTACCCCGCTTACTTCATCAATAGATTGCTACCATTTTAACATCTCCCGCCTCTTTTATAAAGCGGCAGTATTTCATACCCGATTTTACTACCATTGAAACATCACCGATACAGATTTTTGTTCCGGGATAAACATCGCCGGTAACAATAACGGTTCCCTTGGGTGTTGAAGATTCTTCGTCCTGGGCTTCTTTCATCTGATTGTATTCTTCGGTTATGTTTTTAAGTTCTTCGGTAAGTGTCTGACTGAGTTTTGCAAGCTTCTGAACCTGCAAAAGCTGGTCAGTTGTCATCTTAATGCCCTGGGAAAGCTTTGCCTTGGCACCTTCCAAAACAGGCTTTATAGTGGCAAGCTGCTTGTTTATCTCAGCAACACGCTTCTGCTTATCCTGCATATCGGTCTTCACGGAAGTATCCATACCAACTTCCACGATGGTGTCAGCACCCATTTCAGAACCTAGTGTCTTTACTTCGATAGTATTGGTAGCGCATGCACGTCCTCCTGAAATGAACCCCTTTCTTCCGGTAACCTTAATATCGGTTCCTGCTATGGCTGTACTGTGAAGAATGGATTCGGCTTCCAGAAATCCTCCTGCTGTAGCGGAAGCATTCTCCAAAAACTTGGTAACTATATTACCGCCGGCCTTAAGAACACCTTTGTGCATTCCGTTCATACCTCTTGCAATGGTAATGTTTTCACCTGCTTCGAGGTAAGCGCCCTCAACAACACCGCGTACTTCAATGGAGCCCTGGGCTTTAACCGTAAAGTTTTCGCAGACGTTTCCGTTTACACGAACGCTGCCGTCATAATCTATATTTCCAACAGAGTTATCTACATTCTCAACTTCGAAAACGTTGGAAACAAAAACCTTGCCTTCCACCAAAGAAACGTGTCCGTTTACCATGGAGCGAAGTTCGGTTTTATCCTCACTGATTTCGATATTTCGTCCATACTTTAATACAGCCTGGCGTACATCCCTTGACTTGATTCTCTCACCTTTAACATTTGTACCCGGCTCACCGAATTCTGCGGGAGTAAGCTTAGCAAGAAGATCGCCCTCCTTACAGTGATTTATGGTATTAAGGTTAAAGAAATCGACACTTCCGTCCTCATTAAGAGTAGGCTTTACCCTTGGATCGGTATTAAAGAAATATTCGATTTTGGCATCTGTTCCCTGAACGGGAGGAGTACCTTTTGCAAGCACTGCGTCAGTACAGTACTGACGTTTGTTAAGAAATTCATCAATAGCAGCATCATCCAGGCCGTAGGAAATTCCTCTTGAAGAGAATTCACGCAGAAATTCTTCTTTGGACATCTGCTTGCCCCCTGCAAAGCATGGAATCAGACGCACTGTAACAGACATATTGTCAGGTGCGATTGATACGTTGACATATTCGCCTTCCAAATACGAACAGGGTGTGTTTGTGGGGAAAAGCACCGCTTCAGAAAGGTTTGCAAGAAGTGCATACAGTGCCTTCACATCATAAGTAACATTTTTTACGGAAAGATAATCAGTAAGCTCATTTACTCTGATGGCTTCGCCGCCTTCGGTGGGTGGAACGAGCTTAATATAAACTCTGTTGTCCTTCGGAACTATCTGAAAGTATCCGTTCATATATGTACCCCCAAAATGATTCTTTAAAATGAATCTCTTTCTAATTAGATTCTATCAAAAATCCCATGTATCGTCCAAGCTTTTCTCGCATTTTTTGCAATGCTCTTGTATGTAACTGGGAAACTCTTGATTCGGAAACTTCTAAAACGTAACTGATTTCTTTTAATGTAAGCTCCTCGTAGTAGTAAAGAAGAATGACTTTACGTTCCTTCTCCGTAAGCATATCAAGAGACTCCATTAATTTCTCTTTCAGTTCCTTTTTATCAAGAACCTCTTCCGGTCCTTCATAGTGGGAAGCAAGGTTCTTTTCGTTGGGTACCTCGCTTCCCGCCTCCATAAATTCATTAAGTGATATTACATTCGTAACCTTTAACTGAGACTGCCATTCACCCAGCTCATCGGAGGTGATATTTAACTTGGCGGCAAGTTCTTCGTCTGTTGCGGGATGGCCTGTTTCAAGTTCCACCTCGTGCATAGCCTTATCAAGTTCACGCTGACGCTGTCGAACGGTTCTGGGGATCCAGTCCATCTTACGAATCTGGTCCAAAATAGAGCCACGGATTCGAAGACTTGCATAGGTTTCAAATTTAACATCCTTAAGGAAGTCAAATTTGTCTATCGCATCAATAAGTCCGAAGATTCCGTAACTAACCAGATCGTCGTATTCCACATTGTACCCTAAATACATGCTAAGGCGCCCCGCTACTAATTTAACTAACGGAGCGTACTCAAGTATCAATTGTTCTCTTAGGTCAGCTGATTTTTCCGCTGCGTATTTCTCCCACAGCTTCTTTCTTCCCTGCTCGTCCATGTAAGAATTCCATCCCCTGTAAATTCTCTACCGGCATACATTATATGCAGGCCTTAGCGGGATTCTGTTTCCTCCTCGCTATTTTCTTCGCTGTTTTTAAGTTCCTCGTCGGATTCCTTTTCTATTACCTCTCCTTCATCGGACACAGCCTGTTCTTCGTTCTTTTTGTCAAAAGAATCAAGCATGTAAACAATAAATGAACCAATAACATAAAAGACCAATAAAACAGCAAGCAATGCTATTAACATTGTTGTTAACCCCAGTCCGCGGAAATAAACGGTAATTGTAGTTACCGCTCCCGCAACCAGCATTAACAGTAAGGGCAACTGCTTTCTCTTCACTGCTAGATAACCCTCTCTTCCTTACCAACTGCACGAATGACATAATCACCCGTCTCAGGATAAAATATAACCGTACGTCCGAAATTCTGGCCCGTATCTTCTGCAAGAATCGGTATTCCCAATTCTTTTAATTTAGCCTTGCTGGCTTCAACATTTCTGTCGCCTACGCGAACCAGATCCGTTTTATTCTGGAAAGAAAACATCTGGGCTCCGCCGGCGATTTTAGCCACCATACGGCTTCTCTTCGCTCCGGCTTTCTCCATCTGGTTTACAAGCTCCACAATACCGGTATCGGCGAATTTACAAACATTATTACTGTTCCTTATTGCCGTAGAATCCGGCAGCATTACGTGTGCCAGACCCCCTATTTTCGTAACAGGATCGCGAATGGCTACGCCAACACAGGAGCCAAGCCCCAACGTTGTAACGCTGTCAGGGCTTATGCACACTGAAAGATCGGCCATGCCTACCTTAATCAATTCACTCATATACACTCCCGAAAAAGTTATTTACACAATTCCTAATGCTCCAAGGATCCTTCCGTAGGATTCAAGATCCGGTACTAAGATAAAATAACCGTCCAGCTCACAGTCATCCGTAAACTGGGTCTGAATAAGTAAAATCTTGTCACCAAGAGTTCCGAATTCAATTGCGGGAACGCTTAAAATCGCACCTGCCATGTCGATTGTCAGATCGGGAACCGAAGGAAAAATCTTCAGGTTTGTAATGGTTGAAAGTGAATTCAGGTATGCACCGGTAATAATATTACCGATTTCCTTAAGTGCAGATGTTTCCATCTCACCGAAATCATCTCCCTGAAGTTCCATACCCATAAGCTTTGAAACAAGATGTCTGGCTGCTCCCTTCTCCAAAAGGAACATTATGCTTCCGGTAATATCACCTTCTACACAAAGATAAATACCGGCCATAATCTGTTCTTCGCCGCCCATAAGAGTTCCCAACTCCTTGAAATCAAGAAGTTTAACCTGGGGGACTTTCATATCCACCTTACACTGAAGCATCTGTGCAAGAGCCGTAGTGGCGTTTCCCGCACCGATGTTTCCCAGTTCTTTTAACACGTCATAATATTGTTCAGACATGCTCTCCAAACTTAATTCTTCCATAGTCAAGCTCCTATGTATATCTTATTCTTTTTCGACTGCCAATGAGTTAAGGTCCAAAAGAGAAATAAGATCATCACCACACTTACCAACGCTTGATACGAAGGTAATGTGATCGGGTGTAGTGTCTGTAGCTACTTTTTCAATATGCTCGCTGTCGAGAGTAATAACTTCCCTTACTTCATCAACAACAACACCAATTGTTCCCAAAGCTTCAAGCTTTAAGATGATGATACGGGTTGCATTTGTGTATTCATCGGGTTCAAGACCCATTTTAAGTCTCAAACTCATTACGGGAACTACGATACCACGAAGGTTAATTACTCCTTTTAAGTAGGGAGCAACCTTGGGTACTCTGGTAATATGCTGCATACGAACAATATTGTCTACGAAAGCTATATTAATACCGTAAGCTTCTTCACCGATTTTAATAACGATATACTGAGTTGTATCCAACTCTGTTGTATTTCTTAATTCATCCATTATTTTGTCCCCCCTTCATTAAATCAATGCATTTGCATCAAGGATTAATGCCACTTCGCCATCGCCAAGTATTGTTGCACCACTGATGAATTTGCACTTGCTGATGTACTTACCAAGGGACTTAATAACGATTTCCTGCTGGCCGATAAGTTCATCAACTACAAGACCTGCAAGACGGTCGCCCTTCTTTACAATTACTACTACCATGTTATCTTCGGGAGACTTTAAGGATTCTGTTTCCACAACGTCGCTCAGTCTGATGATAGGAATAACTGTTCCTCTTAACTGGATAACTTCCTTGTTCTGAACAAGTTTGATATCCTTAGGGGAAATATCTTCTATTGTCTGGATGGAGCCAAGAGAAATAGCGTACTGTTCTCCGCCCACAACAACCATAAGAGCCTGAATGATGGCAAGTGTCAAAGGAAGTCTTACAATCCATGTACTGCCTTCGCCAAGTTTACTCTTAACTTCTACTTCGCCGCTTAAGGCTTCAATCTTAGACTTAACTACGTCAAGACCAACACCTCGTCCGGAAATTTCGGATACCTGCTCCTTTGTGGAGAAGCTGGGAAGGAACAAAAGATCGATGATTTCCTTGTCGGACATGTTCTCAGCCTGTTCAGCTGTAATAGTTCCACGGGAAATGGCTTTGTCTCTTACCTTAGCCACATCAATACCGTTACCATCATCTCTTACTTCGATGACAACGTTGTTACCGTCCTGATAAGCATCCAGGTAAATGTTACCGGTTTCGGGTTTGCCGTTTTTCTTACGTTCTTCACCGGACTCAAGACCATGGTCAGCTGCATTTCTTAACAAATGCATCAAAGGATCGCCGATTTCATCAACTACGGTACGATCAAGTTCTGTCTCTTCACCGGTCATATGCAATTCCATTGACTTTCCGAGTGTCTTCTGCATATCTCGGATCATTCGAGGGAATTTACTTACAACGCTTTCAATAGGAACCATTCGAACCTTCATAACGGATTCATGAAGATTTGTGGTTACGCTTTCAAGATATTCTATCTGCTCATAGAAATTGGAATTATGGGTTCCTTCTTCTCCGCTTGTGGAAGAAACAAGAGAGTTCTTCGCAATAATAAGTTCGGAAACAAGGTTCATAAGAACATCCAGTTTCTCGATATCTACACGGACTGTTCTGTTTACTACAGGCTTTGCAACAGGCTTCTTATCGCTCTTTGCTGCTTCGGGAGCCTTAACAGCGGGAGCTGTTGTAGTGGCTGCAGGTGCAGCCTCGGCTGCCTTGGGAGCCTCTTCTGCTGCAGCTTCTTCAGCTTCATCATCGGAACCGCCCTTAAAGTCTGCTTCGGTAAGTTCACGTCCGAATGCATCTTCTATTTCAGATACGCTCTTAATAGCGTTCTTTACATTATCAAATGTATCGTTAGATACTACTATTAAACTAAAATCAAAATCAAATTTTTCATCTTCAATGTCCTGAGTTGAAGGCTTGGAAAGAATAATTTCCCCACGCTCTTCAATTGCTTTGAACACCAAAAATGCTCTTGCAGCTTTTAACACACAGCTTTCCTGAACATATACGGTAAATCCGTAGAAATGCTGTCCATCTTCTGCCGCCTTGGAAAAGAGATCCTTCTCGGTTTCGCCGAGTTTAATCTCCTGCCATTTTTCTTTGGAATCAGAGCCCTTTTCTTCCTTCTTGGGTTCTTCCTTCTCTTCTTTCTTTTCTTCTTTCTTGGGAGCTTCTGCGGATCCTGCGCCCTGTGAATTAAGAATATCGTTCAACGCCTTAATAAGGGGCTCGTTATCATCCGTTCCTTCATCAGAAGTTTCCTGAATAGCGGAAAGATAACCTTCCAATGCATCCAGACACTGGAATAAAATATCAATCATATTAGGCTGAACTTTAATGTTACCGTTACGAACTTCCGAGAATACGTTCTCCATGTCATGGGTAAGATTCTGCATTCTCTTATAACCCATTGTGCCTGCCATACCTTTAAGGGAATGGGCTGCACGGAATATCTCGTTAACGGTATCCATGTTTTCGGAATCCTGCTCGAGTTCCAAAATCTGTGTGTTAAGGTTTTGTAAATGCTCCTTGGTTTCATCAAGGAAAATCTCCAGATACTGACTTACATCCATTTTAACTGACCCCCACGTTCATAATGATCTCCTGGGCCACCTGATCTAACGGAACAACTGAATTTGTCAGTCCTGTAGCAGCTATAGCTCTGGGCATTCCGTAGACGGTGCAGGAGTCTTCGTCCTGTGCGATTACAAATATGTTTTTGGAGTTACTCAGATTTTTGATTCCTGCAGTACCATCGGCACCCATGCCGGTTAAAACTACACACACAACTCTTTCCAGGTTACAGTTTGCTAATGACTCGAACATGTAGTTGGCACAAGGTTTTACGCCTTCACGTGTAGGCTCATCCGAATAACGGATTTTTAACCTGCCTCCTGCATCATCGATATTTAGATGTTTTCCGCCTTGCGCAATGTACACATGACCGTTTTCCAATGTTTCACCGTCTTTTGCTTCGGTCACCTTGACTTCACTTAATTCGTCAAGTCTTTCGGCAAGTGACTGTGTGAACCCGGCGGGCATATGCTGCACAATTACCATCGGTACATTCAGACCCTTGGGAAGTTTGGGAACCACTTCCTGTAAAGCCTTCGGACCTCCGGTGGAGCTTGCAAGTGCTATTATTTGTCTTCCGGAAATGTTTTTCGAGGATTTGGAAGCAAGTTCGATAATCTTTCTTGCTATCTCTTCTTTAGACTTCTTTTCCTCTTCTGTTTCCTTTTTGAAAACAGTTCCCTTTGATTCGCAGACAGTTTCAAGGATTCTCATCAACTTCGTATCGAAGGTTCCGTCCTTACACATTACTGCGTGATCCGGTTTATGGACAAAATCGATAGCACCTAAGCTAAGTGCATCAAGTGTTGTCTTGGCGCCTTCCCTTGTATCGGTACTGGCCATAACAACTTTTGCAGATATCCTGCGGTTCTGTAACTCTTCGAGAAGTTCCAGTCCGTTCATCTTCGGCATATTCACATCAAGCACTACTGCGTCGTATGTTTTCCGAAGAAGAAGTTCCAGTGCTTCTTCACCGTTGGCTGCGCGATCCACTACGTGGAATCTCGAATCCGAATTGATTATATCACACAGCACACTTCTCATGAGTGCAGAGTCATCAACCACAAGAATATTTTTCACTTTTTTTTACCTCAATTTCGCATTTTTTTGGTTAATAAACAGTTAATTACCCCTAATTGTCTGTCAATTCCCAATGTTGTGTCAAGGATATACAAAATTATCTCTTTGTGTTTCGTCTGATTCGTCTCTCTTCTTCGAAGATAAACTTAATGATTTCTTCTCTGGTATCTCTTTCGAGATTTTCATACTGGGCTCTGTGCTCAAACTCACCGGGCCTGTTTGCAACTTCCTTAACGGTAAGAACCTTCGCTACTATTTCATAGTCCTTTGAGTTACCGTCTATAGTAAGAGGGAACGTACAATATACATATGTGTTCTCCTCATAGTTTGTGTCGGTAATAAATCTGATACCGCCGCCGCTTATATCACAGATAAGGCTTCTTCTCAAAGGAAGTCCGGGAACAATGATAGGCCTTAAAGTGTTCAAAGACTCGGTCTCTTCCTTCTTCAGTTCTCTTGAACGCATATCCAGAACGCAGCTGAATCTGAAGTATTCACGTCTCTGGTGTTTTCTCAAATTGCTGGTAAGCTCAAGTGCAAGAACATATACATTATTGCTCTTATATCTGTCATATATTCTGGCATAGCACTGATACAGCCCCTGGGTCGTATAGAAGCAAAGATCGTACTCTCCGTCCACCGGAAGAAGAATAAGCTTTGTCTTCTCCATAGGCATCATTATTTCAATTCTGTCGTCAGATAAAACGGTAAATACCCTTGTGGAATAGGTTTTAACCTTTTCACCTTCCTGGGCAAATAAATGATCTACCGAACGTAATTCAACTTTGTCTCCATCATTAACAAGATTAGATAACATATGGAAACCTCCCACTAATTATTGTTTGCTTCCTTGGCCTTTTTCCCTACCACAATATGTGAAAAGAAAGCGGCCATTCCTCTTTTCTTTACAGTAACCACATTTTCATTGTTCATAAGTGTTCTTGCTATTGTTTCATATGCAAGAGCGGATTTTGCGCCGGGACTCTGGATGGAAACCGGAGTCTGCTGCATAACCGATTTTGAGAGAAGGCTGTCCTCCGGAACCGAACCAAGGTATCCGATCGGAAGCTTTATGTATCTTGCCACAACGGCGTTTAGCTTATTAAATAAAGCCTGCCCTTCTTCTGCATTCTGAACTTTGTTGGCAATCACCTTCACCTGGGAGTTCTCGGTGGAGAATCTCTGGTGTCTTGAAAGGGCCTTTATAAGGGAATAGGAATCGGTAAGTGATGTGGGTTCCGGGGTAGTCACAATAAGTATTTCACCGCTTGCAACCAGAAACTCCAAAACCGCATCCGAAATACCGGCTCCGGTATCTACAATAATAATATCGGTTATGGCATCAAGTTCTGCCAGATTCTGAATAATATATGTAAGATGTTCCCTTGAAAGGTTGGACATGCTGGCAATTCCGGAGCCTCCGGAAATAAAGCCCACGTCCATGGGACCCCATGTGATTATGTCTTTTATATTTTTGCCCTGATAAATAAGGTCAGCCAGGTTGTGCTTCGGAACTGCGTTAAACATTACTTCTATGTTTGCCAGACCAAAGTCCGCATCAAGAATGATTACGCGCTGTCCCATTTTTCTAAACTGTATGGCAAGATTAATGGAGGTATTGCTCTTTCCCACTCCTCCTTTACCGCTGGTAACGGTAATAACTCTTGCAACAGGTCTTGGTGACGTATTCTGGGCCTTAATAATATTTCTGAGTTGTTCGGCCTGATCCATTTACTTTTTGCCCCCCAAAAGGTTCTTTACGGTTCTTTGTGCATTAAAGTCTTCTATGTCGTCCGGAACGTTCTGACCACATGTAATGTATGAAAGATCCGCTCCCGTATAAAGCTTAAGATTTAAAAGGTTACCAAGTGCTGTGGTTTCATCAAGCTTTGTAAAAATAAGCTTGTAATCGGTAATGGTGGAGTACGCATCTGCGATGGAACGAAGGTCTCTGTATTTGGTCGTAGCACTGACTACAAGATAAACTTCCTTCTCAACCACATTGTCCACCGAGTGAATAAAGCTTCCCATAACGTTTTTCTGTTCTTCGTTCTGATGGGAGTGTCCTGCTGTATCCACAAAAACGTAATCGAAATTTTTGAAATCATTCAATGCAGATTCCATTTCTTCAATCGTATAAATGATTCTGAAAGGAACCTCAAGAATATTTGCATATGTTCTAAGCTGTTCCGCTGCAGCGATTCTGTATGTATCTGCAGTAAGAAGAGCCACTTTTTTCTTCATCTCAACGGAAAACTTCGAAGCAATCTTGGCGATTGTAGTAGTCTTTCCCACACCTGTAGGACCCACAAAGAAAACTGTCTTGGGACCGTTTTCCGCAGGGGTAATGGTGGAAGCCTTGCCAAACTTAAGTATCATCTTCTGATAGATTCCCGCAAGAGCCACGTCAAAGGGTGTACCGGGTTTGGTAATCTTTGCGGTCTCATCAATAATCTGGCTGGCGTATTCTTCATTTACCTCATTGTCCACCATCGTCTTGAAAAGAAGGTCAAAGAACACCTTTAATTCATCAGGCTCCTCTTCTTTCTTCTGAGGTTCTTCTTTTGCCTTTTCCTCTTCCGGTTTCTGGAATTTTTCTTCAATTAGGTTTTCAAGATTATTGAGTCTGTCCTCAATAACCTTATCCTGCCTGGGTGCTTCCAATTCTCTTGCTTCCTTTTCCTTTTCTGCCCGTTCCACAATGGGTGCAATCTTTCCGAGAGCTTCCGTAATGCTTCTGGCATCAGCAGTCTTTATGGGATAGTCCTTTCTTTCGGTATCCTCTTCAACCGCTACGGTAATCTCCACCATCTGGGATTTTAAAAATGCAAAAAGACCTTTTCTTTTGACATTTTTAACGTTCATGACAACAACGTTGTTTCCCAGTTCTTTCTTCGCGAGCTCCAGTGCTTCTTCTTCAGTTTTTGCCTGAAATTTTTTGATAATCATTTACGCAGTTACCATCCCAACCGACTGAAGCTCTACATTGGACTCTATTTCGTTGTATGAAACAACAACAAGGTCCTTATAATAGTCCTCTGTCAATCTCTTAAAATACATACGAACAATAGGTGAAGTGATTATTATCTGAGCCTTTCCAAGGTTCTCAAGCTTTGCAAGCTCCCTTCCCGCTGCATCGATTATTGCCTTTGTACGGTCAGGGTCAAGTGTAAGGTAAGCACCCTGTTCGGTCTGCTTTACGCTTGCCATGATTTCCTGCTCAATCTTGGGATCCAGGGTTACCACGCTGGTGGTTTCGTTCTGGAAAAAGAACTTGCTGGAGATTACTCTCTTGAGGCTCTGTCTTACATATTCGGTAAGTACATCCGTATCACGTGTGGAAGTGCCGTAATCCGCAAGGGTTTCAAAAATGGTAAGAAGATCCCTGATTGAAACGCCTTCCCTGAGAAGATTCTGAAGAATCTTCTGGATTTCACCAAGCGAAAGAAGCTTGGGACAAAGCTCATCCACAACGGAAGGATTGGACTCTTTAAGATTATTGATAAGTGACTGCACATCCTGACGGGTAAGAAGCTCGGCGATGTGCTGCCTTATGATTTCGGTAAGGTGTGTTGCTATAATACTGGGCGGATCGACTACGGTGTAGCCAAGGCTCTCCGCTCTTTCTCTCTGGCTTTCGGTAATCCATACTGCGGGAAGATGGAATGAAGGCTCAAATGTGGGTATACCGGTTATCTCGTCCTCCACATAGCCCGGATTCATGGCCATATAGTGGTCAAAAAGGATTTCTCCTTCGCTTACCTGAATGCCTTTGATTTTTATGATGTACTGGTTAGGGTTCAGCTGAATATTGTCTCTTAAACGGATAATGGGAACAACCGTACCAAGTTCTAACGCTATCTGTCTTCTGATCATTACCACACGGTCCAGAAGGTCACCGCCCTGGCTCACATTTGCAAGAGGAATAATACCGTAGCCGAATTCCAGTTCGATGGGGTCAACCTGCAAAAGCGACGTAACGTTCTCCGGCTGCCTTATCTCCGCGGCCTCCGCTTCCTCGGACGCGGTTTCCGTTTCTATGCTTGCCGTTTCAATCGAGCCCTGCATTACGCGGCCCGAAATAATAAATGTCATACCAAGAACCACAAACAAAACAGTATTAAGTGGAGTCACAATACCTAAAAACGTAATAGCTCCGCCCACAAGATATACCGCCTTGGGAATACCGAAAAGCTGTCCCACAAGCTTGTTTCCGAAGTCTGCGCTTCCCGAACCCTTTGTAACAAGAATACCTGTTGAAAGAGATATTAAAAGTGAAGGAATCTGGGAAACCAATCCGTCACCGATTGTAAGAATGGTATATGTGGAAAGGGCTGTGGTAAGATCTTCTCCACGGGTAGTTCCCATAACGATTCCGCCGATAATATTTACAAATGTAATGATAAGGCCGGCAACAGCATCTCCCTTTACGTACTTAACAGCACCGTCCATGGAACCGAAGAAACTGGCTTCCAGCTGTATCTTTTCTCTCCTTACCTTTGCTTCTTCATCAGTTATGGCGCCGGTATTAAGGTCCGCATCAATAGCCATCTGCTTACCGGGCATTGCGTCCAATGTAAATCTTGCGGTTACTTCAGCTACTCGTTCGGAACCTTTGTTGATAACGATAAACTGAATAAGCACAAGAATGATAAATACGATAACACCCACCACAAGGTTATTTCCGCCTACAAAGGAACCGAAGGTTTCAACAACGTTTCCGGGTTCACCGGTGGAAAGAATAAGCTTTGTGGATGATACATTTAAGGAAATTCTGAAAATTGTGGTGAACAAAAGAATGGTGGGGAAGAATGACAAATCCAGCACTTCTTTTGAAAACATACAAACAAAAAGGATCAAAAAGGCAAGGGAAATATTTATGGCAAGACAAATGTCCAGAAGCCAGGAAGGAATGGGCACGATTAACATTACAAACGCCGAAAGCAAATACAATGCAACGCCTAAATCCGCTTTTTTCATGCCCCTCTCCTTTCTCAAAAATTATACTTTCCCTTTAAGGTGATATACAAAAGCAAGCACCTCGGCCACAGCCTGATACAGTTCCTGCGGAACCATTTCGCCTATCTCCACATTTGCGTAGAGAGTACGGGCCAGAGGCTTATTTTCTACTATTTCCACATTATTTTCTCTGGCCACTTCCTTGATCTTCTGTGCCAGATAATTTTCACCCTTTGCCACCACTATTGGAGCATCGTACTTTTGGGCATCGTACATGATAGCCACAGCGTAATGGGTAGGGTTTGTAATTACAACGTCAGCCTTGGGAATATCCTGCATCATACGACGTCTGGAGGCTTCACGCATCTTCTGTCGTATCTTACCTTTTACTTCAGGATCACCTTCCTGCTGCTTATATTCATCTTTGACTTCCTGCTTAGTCATCTTCAGGTCGTCATTATATTTCCACCTCTGATATGCGTAGTCCGCGATAGCTATTATCAAATATGCAACGGAAATCCGGATTCCCATATTAATAACAAGCTGTCCCGTAGCCGCTATTCCGGAATTTAATGAAACTCCGTACAAAAGGAACATTCCGTTAATATTCTTCTTTAAGTATGAATAAGCTACCAGTCCCACAACCGCTATCTTAAGAATGGATTTAACAAGCTCCACCAAAGCGGTCTTTGAAAAAATCTTCTTAAACCCGTTTATGGGATTTAACTTTGATGCCTTTGGCACCAGAGGCTTTGTAGTAGGTGCCCATTTAACCTGCACCACATCACAGGTAAATGAAACCACCACGCCGATAATGAAAATCGGAGCCATAATCAAAAGAAACTGCAGAAGAATCTCTATGACCAGTGTAATGATACTGGTTTCATTCACATACCCGTTATAGTTTTTTATGTATTCCGGAATGTCGTCATAAACCAGCGAAAACATTCCTACAAGCTTCCCACCGAGAGTGGAAATCCATATTTTTAAAATCAGAAACAACGCCATAAGGCTGAAGGCGTTTTCAACTTCCTTGGATTTGGCTACCTGACCTTCTTTTCTGGCGTCCTGTTTCTTTTTTTCAGTTGCGGGTTCTGTTTTGTCTTCGCCCTGGGAATCTGCGAAGAACTGGAGGTTATACTTCAGACTCACATCATCGCCTCCGTAAAAATAGTAACCGCTTCCTTCATCTTCTGAAGGATAAGTGCACTGGCCTGCGGAAGCATGCCTACCGTCAAAAACAAAACACCCAGTCCGATAATGATTTTTAACTGAATACCTACAGCAAACATATTTAACTGGGGTGAAACCTTTGCCATAATTCCAAGAATTGCATTAAGTAAAAGCATTGCGGCAAAAACCGGAAGGCATATTCGAAATCCCAAAATCAGGTAATCTCTCAAAAATGCAAGCATGGAAGCAACTATCCTGTCCGAAGCAAAAACCGCTCCGGTAACCGGTATCAGGTTAAAGCTTTCACATAAAGCGCCCAGAACAAACTGGTACATTCCGCTTATAAGTAACATTAACATTATCGAATAGTTGTACAGTGTTCCGGTAATGGTAACAGTTTCTTTGGAAACAGGATCAAAAAGCGAAACCATGGAAAGACCGATTTCCATATCCACCAGATGACCTGCAAAATTCAGAATTGAAATACAAATGGAGCCTGAAAAGCCGATAATAACACCTACCATGGCTTCCTTTAATACGAAAATCGTATAACCGATTAAGGAATGGTATTCCAGTGGAACCACGGGTGTCATTCTGTAGATAATAACCGCTATTAATACTCCCAATCCTATCTTAACTCTGTTTGGCGTATTAGTCATTCCAAAAAACGGAGCTGCAAATACAAAACAGGTTACACGCACCACTATGAGTAAAAAGAACTCCAGATCCGTCATGGAGAAGGATAAATCTATCATTTTGTCCTCCTTAGTGGATATACAGTGAAAAGTCTGTCCAAAGTTCTACAATATAATCTCTCATGGAGGTGAGCATCCAGTGTCCCAAAAGAACCAGTCCCAGAAATACACACACAATTTTAGGCACAAATGTCAATGTCTGTTCCTGGATGGATGTAACCGTCTGAAAGATACTGACAATAAGTCCGATAATAAGCGATATCAGCAAAACGGGTGCCGATAACTTAATAACAAGAAACAATCCCTGACTTACTATCTGTGCAACATCTTCAATTGTCATCAAAGCACCCCTTTCCCCGAAAATTATCTGAATGATTTAACAAGTGAGCCGATAATCAGATTCCATCCGTCCGCAAGCACAAATAACAAAATCTTGAAAGGCATTGAAATTGTGGTGGGCGGTAACATCATCATACCCATACTCATTAAGGTCGAGGCCACGATCATATCTATGACCACAAATGGAATATATATTATAAAACCGATGATAAATGCGGTTCTTAGTTCGCTTATTACAAAACTGGGAATTAATATGTAGTTTGGAATGGATTCAAGTTCTTCATCCCACTCCATATCGGCTATCTCCATAAAGAGGTTTACGTCCTTGGTCTGGGTCTGGCCGTACATGAATTCCCTGAAAGGCTCCATACCTCTTTCCAGCGCTTCCTGCTGGGTTATCTCTCCTCTGTCGAGAGGAACAATGGCGTCATTATAGGCCGCCACCAGAGTGCCCTGCATAATGAAAAACGTCAAAAACAAAGCAAGCCCAATAAGTACGTTATTGGGTGGAGCTGTCTGAGTGTTAAGTGCCGACCTCGTAAAATGAAGCACGATAATAATTCGTGTAAAAGAGGTAAGCATGATAAGAAGTAACGGAGCTATGGCTATAAGCGTAAGGGTCAAAAGAATCCTTAGCGAGCCGGAAAGTTCTCCGTTACCGTTATTATAGGTAATCGTCAGATCGTTTGAAATATTCAGTTCCTTCAGTTCATCAGGGGTTTGAGAACTACCGGGTTCGTTTACATTTGTCCTGCTTTCCGTGTCGCCGGCCAAATGCGAATCCGCATGGTTCGAAAGACCGTTTGCATATCCCGATAACCCGTCACTGATAAACAATATGCCTGCCACCAAGAGCAGGCATATAATCTTGCGAAGTTTTTTCATTTATCGCTTGTTTCCCCATCTTCCCTTGCTTTTTTCAAGAAGTCTTTAAAGGAAAAATTTCCCTGCGAAGCTTCCTTCAGCTTTAATGATCCCTCTTCTATTTCAGAAATAAGGGTAACCTCATCTTTGCCTATGCCCAGGGCGTAATACTTATCGCCTATACGGACAATTTCCACAAGTTTGGAAGGCGCAATTTTCTTCGCCTCAACAATCACAATGTTCTCACCCGGTGCCATCTTCTGCTGGTAATTACCAATCCACTTGGTAACCATACCTGTTAGCACCAATACCAGAATCACTATGACAAGGGCGGCTATCATTTGAACGATCCCGCCCGTTGTGGAAGTTAACAAAAGATACATCAGCCTACGACCTTCTTTACGGCTTCAAGAACACGGTCGGCCTGGAAAGGCTTAACAATGAAGTCCTTTGCTCCTGACTGAATAGATTCAATAACCATAGCCTGCTGACCCATTGCAGAACACATAATAACCATTGCGCCGGGATCGCCTTCTTTAATCTTCTTTAAAGCCTGGATACCATCCATCTCAGGCATTGTGATGTCCATAAGTACAAGGTCGGGTTTTGTTTCGTTGTACTTTTCAACAGCCTTTAAACCGTTCTCTGCTTCACCAACTACTACATAACCGTTCTTTGTAAGAATGTCTTTAATCATCATTCTCATAAATGCAGCGTCATCACAGATTAAAATGTTTTTTGCCATAATTTTTACTCCTATCGGTTTGATTATTATTTGATAATTTCCGTTACTCGAACTGCGAAGCTTTCTTCAATAACTACAACCTCGCCCTTGGCTACGAACTTTCCGTTAACCAGTACGTCAATTGGCTCACCGGCTATCTTGTCGAGTTCGATAATTGTGCCGGGTGCGAAATCAAGTATCTCGGATATGGACTTACTGGTACGACCCAGTTCAACAGTTACGTTCAGCGGAACGTCCATAATTAATCCGATGTTCTCGTTTGCCTGCATTGCTGCGTAATCACCTGCGAAATTCTGGAACTGAGCCGGTTGTACATTCATCGGCTGCACAGGCATTCCCATGTTCATACCCATCTGCGGCATTCCCATACCCATATTCATTCCCATCTGTGGCATTCCCATGCCCATGTTCATACCCATTTGAGGCATTCCCATGTTCATTCCCATATCGGGCTGCATCTGTTGCTGCATCTGAGGCTGCTCGGGAGCTGCTGCTGCGGGAGCCGACACAGGTGCGGGTGCGGGAGCCGGTGCGGGTGCAGGTTCGGGCTCGGGCTCTGCATCACCCTCTGCAGACTCCATAAAGGTCTTTACGAGTCTTTTAGCGAATTCGAAGGGATACAGCTGCATAATGGTTGAATCAACCAAATCGCCGATCTGCATAGAAAATGCTACCTTAACAAACGTTCCGCCTAAGAAGGGAGAAATATCCTCACCGTTCTGGCATTCCGTTAAATCAAGCAAAGTTGCGTCGGGGGGACTGATATCAATCATGGTACCAAGCATTGTGGAAAGGGATGTTGCGGAAGCTCCCATCATCTGGTTCATGGCCTCTGAAATGGCACTCAGATGAAGTTCACCAAGCTCTCCCTCTATATTGGTACCGTCACCACCCATCATTAAGTCGGTAATGACTTTAACGTCGTGTTCTCTTAATACTAAAATATTGGAACCGTCAAGACCTGCCGTGTAGTGAATCTGAATAAATACACAGGGTTTTTCGTAGTCTTCCGTTACACTTTTCCAGTTAACCATTGATACAACAGGCGTTGTAATGTTTACCTTTCGGTTAACCAGTGAATAAAGAGTAGTCGCCGAAGAACCCATACTGATGTTGGCCACTTCACCAACAGCATCCTTTTCGACGTCTGTTAAAACAAATTCCTCGGAGGCAGCCTGTCCGGAACCGTCTGAAGCCGGTGCATCCGATGCTGCTGCATCTGCAGGATCCATGCCGCTCAGGAGCGCATTTATTTCATCCTGAGATAACATTCCATCCATTGTTTACTCCTCCTCCCTGATTACTTCTGTAATCTGCGCTGCGTACTTGTCTTTCTGTGTACCCGGTACAGATTTGAATTTCTTAATGTTTCCGACGTATACCTCAAGTTCAGAATCAACATGGGTATCAAGCCGGATTATGTCGCCAAGCTGAAGATTAATGAAATCACTTACAGAAATGGCGCTTTGTCCCATAACTACCTTAACAGGTACGTCCACTCTCCTAATCAGGGACTCTATATACATTTCATAGTCCTCTCCGGTGCTTTCCTGCATTGTGGAGAACCAGTACTTTGTATTCAACTTATCCATGATGCTTTCCAATGTGAAATATGGAAGACACATGTTCATGAAGCCTTCTACGTCACCGATCTTTACGTTCAGTGTGACGATGGCAATCATTTCACTGGGTGCTATAACCTGTGCGAACTGTGGATTTGTCTCGATACGTTCCAGTACCGGGTTTATATCCAATACGTTCTTCCAGGGTTCTCTCATAAGCTGTATTGAAATGATTAATAGTTTTTCTATAATGGTCATCTCTATCTCGGAGAAATCTCTGTTCTTCTCGAGAGGGACTCCCTTACCCCCAAGCATCCTGTCTATCATGGCAAATCCAAGATTGGCTGCCAAGTCAAGTATAATATTACCACCTAACGGTTGGAAATTTATTATCCCCAATATAACCGGGTTTGAGAGGGCGTTTGTAAACTCCGAATACGTAACCGTTTCGGAACTTGCAACATTAACCTGTATGTTCTTACGAAGGTATACGGGAAGGTTTGTTGCCAAAAGTCTTCCGTAATGTTCGAAGATAATTTCCAGTGTTCTTAAATGTTCTTTTGAGAACTTCGCAGGACGCGCAAAGTCATAATTCTTGACCTGTTTATCCCCTTTGTCCTGCATCTCATCCACATCCAGCTCACCGGTACTTAAGGCTGCAAGTAAGCTATCTATCTCGTTTTGAGATAATACCTCGCCCACGAAGTTCACCTCCTTGTTTCAGTTTTATATCTTACTGGAACATGATATTGCTGAATGTAACTTTATAGATAAATGTTGAACCGTACTCGGCCTGAATACGTTTCAAAATATCTTCACGCATTGCTTCTGTATTTGCCTGTGCTTCCTCGATTGTATAGCTGCTGATTACTTCGGTAACCATACTCTGGAAAAGACTGAGATGGGAAGCTACTGTTTCCTGAAGTGCTTCGTAATCCTCATGCTTGCTGTTCATGTGAATTGCAACACTTACAAGACAATAATGCTGCTTTCCGTCTTCTCCCATCTTCAAAGGAATAGGTGTTGAATTGTCCTGAATGTCCACGGAAACGGAATCTGCAATAAGAACCGTACCATCGTCCGCAACATCCTCGGACTCGCCAATCTCAATGTTTAACACGCTTGCGATATCAGTAACCAGAGCGGCGGTTTTCTTTGCGGTACCGGTAACCGAAAACATCATAATCGATGTAAGTACCACGTTGACCACCATGAGGGCCAATATCAGGATGGAAATCAAGTTTTTCTTCATACTGTTACATCCTCTGATTTAGTAATTGCTTAATTCGTGATAAATCTTTATTTCTACTCTTCTGTTGCGGTTTCTGCCTTCGGCCGTTGAGTTATCGGCTATCGGACAGTACTCGCCACGTCCCGAGTGTTTTAAAAGTGACGGATCCAAAGAAGTGTTATCCAAAAGGAAATAGAACACCGAAAGGGCTCTGGCCGCACTTAATTCGTCGTTGTTCTTGTATAACTTCGAATACTGTGGAACGTTATCGGTATGTCCCTCAATTTCGATATCATACTGGGCATATCTTTCAAGAATCATTCCCACCTTTCGAAGAGTGGAATAAACCGTATCCAAAAGTTCTGCTGAACCTGATTTGAAAAGAATTGCTCCCTTAAGAGTAAGCCTTACGTACTGGCTGTTGAAATCCACGTCAACCTTATCGGCTATGTTGTTCTCCTTTAAAGCTTCCTCAAACTGTTCTGCAAGAGCTTCGCTCTTCATCATCTTCATGTTTTCCACATTGTCAAGGGCCTGCTGCTTTTCGTCCTTGCCAAGATCGCCGTTCTGGCCGAGCTTTTCGTCCTTGCCCTGCTGGATTTCTTCGAAATCGTCAGCATCTGCATCGTTCTCAGCGGTCTTTCCCGTGGAGTTAATATATTTATCCAGTTCGTTTAACTGGCTTACGCCGTTACTGATTAATATTCCGTCACCGATTGCCGTACTTCCTGCGGTAAAAATACTGAAGGTACTCTGGAAGGAATTCGCAATCGCATCAAACTTTGCTTCATCCACGTTTGCTGAAGCAAACAGCAAAACGAAGAAACAAAGCAACAGGTTCATCAGATCAGCAAAGGTATTGAGCCAGGGCTGGCCGGGGCCGCCATCGGGTTCCGCTTTTTTCCTTGCCATTATTCTTCTCCCCCATTATCTTCTGCAGTTGCGATTCTGTCCTTGGGTGCCAGGAAGGATTTAAGCTTCTCTTCGATAACACGGGGGTTTTCACCTGCCTGAATCGAAAGAAGACCTTCAATCATGATTTCCTTAACCATAATTTCGGAAGCGTTAAGCTTCTTCATCTTAAAGGTTGCGGGAAGACAGAGCCAGTTAGCTATCATGGAACCGTACATAGTAGTCAGCAACGCAACCGCCATAGCAGGACCGATTGTGGATGCATCTTCCATGTTGTAAAGCATGTTAACAAGTCCGATAAGGGTACCGATCATACCCCAGGCAGGACCCATTGCAGCGAACTGTTCAAAGAAACTGACTACTTTATTGTGTCGACCTTCGATACTTGCAAGTTCCGTTTCCATAATACCTCTTACAAGTTCCGGGTCGGTTCCGTCTACTATAAGCAAAATACCCTTCTTTAAGAACGCGTCGTCAAGATCTCCGGCTGCTTCTTCCAAAGAAAGCAAGCCTTCCTTACGGGCAACGTTGGAAAGGTCAATAATTTTCGTGATAATTTCCTGAGTGTTAAATTTGGGGAGTTTGAAAATCAGCGCATAGCTTTTAAGGTTATTGACGAACTCTTTTAATTCACAGGACATAAGCATACATGCTACCGATCCACCGATAGTTATGTATACTGAGTTCAAGTCAATAAAGTGGTTAATAGCGCCGAAATTGAGACCTGATTCTTCGCTGACAATACCGAAAATAATCAGCCCGAAACAGACAACAAGGCCAAGAATTGTAGCTATATCCATTTAACGGTTACCCCTCCGTTTTGCCGTAAAAAGCAAAAATATCCTTTCTATACGATTTTACTAAATTTACTACTTCTTGTCTACTTTCTTTTAATATTAATTTGCGACCGGTAGACATAGTTACAACAGTATCAGGTGTCTCCTCAATCGTCTCTATGAAGTCCTCGTTAATAGTCAATGATACCCCATTTAACTTAGTTACGTTAATCATGATACCCTACCCCTGTTTAAGAATAATTAAACTTATAAACAAAAAAGCAAAAGAAGGGGAACCAAATCCATTTAGTTCCCCCTTCTAAAATTACCTCTTCAGATTAACCAGTTCTTCAAGCATGGTATCCGATACCGTAATAATACGGGAGTTAGCCTGGAATCCACGCTGTGTGGTAATCATTTCAGTAAATTCCGCTGAAAGGTCTACGTTACTCATCTCGAGTACGCCTGTTGTCATATATCCGCCCGATCCTGTGATATCAACGCCTACGCCGTCGAACTCACCTGAGTTAAGGCTTGCTGAGTAAAGGTTTTCACCGGCTTTTTCAAGACCGCCTGCATTAGCGAATTCCGCTACTGCTATCTGTCCCATAAGACGGGTCATACCATTGTCGTATGATGCATAAATCATACCGTTGTTCTGGATTGTAATACCGGTCATGCTGCCAAGCTTACGTCCTGTTCCGATACCGTCCTCATCACCGGAAGTCGCTCCGATAGTGGAAGTACCTGAGTTGTTGTACATATTGGTAGCTGTCCAGTCAATCATGATGTTTCCTGCTTCAGCTTTCGCATCGGTATTAAAGAACTGCTGTAAAGATGTTCCCGCATAATCACCGGAGCCTTCGATGGAAGGAGCAAAGGTGAGGGCAAGTTCTTTCTGTCCGTCTATGGACATGAACGAACCGTCATCTGTACTGAATTTAAGGAGTGCGCCTTCACCGGCCATTTCCGTAATGATCAAGGCACCGTTCTTGTCGATATATGCGTTCTGCATGGAATCCGTATCAAGGTTTGCACCGTAGAGTGTCTTCAATGTGTCGGCATTTGTTTCGATGGAAGTCTTATCAAGCTTATAGCAGCCGTCCAAAGGATTACCTGCTTCGTTGATAAGTGTACCGGGAATTGTAATATTCACGGGAGACAAAGGATTTGTCTTGTCGATAAACTTTGTTCCGTCAAATATAACGGTTCCTACTGTGGATCTTGTAACATCCGGAACCTCTGTGGAATACATTCCGTGGTTATTGATGGAAACGATTTCAGAAAGTGCTGTTCCGGGATATTTCTCGGTAATGCTCTTTCCGTTTGAATCAATAACATCATCAAGAACAACGTAATATGTTCCGTCAGCCTTTGCTTCATGAATTGCAAACTTTGCTGTATATGAATAACCCAGGTTATCGTAAAAGCTGAAGTTTACGCTCTTACCTGAATCCTTGGGAACATCGGGATCGTTTTTATCAAGAATACCCGATACATAACCAAGTGTTGTTGCTTCCGGAGGATATGTCATTTTGTCAGCACTCATGATTCTTAAGGGCTGGACAGTATCCTTTTTAATGGTCATGGTTTCTTCGTCTACGCCCCAGCCCATAACGTTGTAACCGTTACTGGTCATAACAAGGTTACCGACTGAATCTACGCCGAATGCACCTGCACGTGTGAAATAATTTGATGAACCGTCTGAAACGATGAAGAACGATTCGCCTGTAATACACAAGTCAAAAGGGTTACCGGTTGTCTGGGTAGCACCCTGTGTGGAAATTGCTGTATTGATTGCTGCAGACTGAACACCAAGACCGATCTGGCGGGCATTTGTACCGCCGGTACCCGTAAGTTCGTTGGGTCCGCTGGCCTTTTGTGTTGTCTGGTACATCAATTCACTGAATGTGATTGAATTTGATTTGTAAGCTACTGTGTTAACGTTAGCGATATTGTTACCGATAACGTCCATCTTGGTCTGGTGTGTTTTAAGTCCTGATACACCAGAGTACATTGATCTCATCATAATGAGTGACCTCCTAAACTTTAGCAGTATAGCTTCCTCTGTCAGTCAGAAGCTTCAGCCTCCATAAGGTCCGGCTAAATAATTACTGCTCCGTCTATGTTTGTAAATACGTTCAGATTAGTCTCCGACTTATCTAAAGCTGTTATTACGGTATTGTTGGGGATATTGACTACAAATGCCAAAGAATCCAGCAATACCAGCGATTCCTTAATTCCTTTTTCACCGGCTTTTACGGTTGCGTCATTAAGTCTTTGAATCTGGTCATCGGAAAGGGATATATTCCTGTCTACCAGTCGGTTCGCCGCATGTTTTGAAAATTTCAGTTCTTTGGGTTCTTCCGTAATCTGTGACTTGGCCCTTAATATGTCCCGGAAGGATACATCGGTTTGGGGCTTCGTAACCGTTTTGTTCTGCTTCAGGTACTGGTCCTGAATCTGCTCGATGGATAAGAAATTATTCTTTTGAATATCCATATTCCACCTCTTTTACTGATTGTCTGCCGCCGTCAATTCTTTAATCTTCGCCTGATACTTTTCAAGAAGTTCCACGGTATCTTTTGTGATGAAGGATTTCTGGTACTGGTTCATGCCCTGATAGGTTTCACTTAAAGCATTTACAGCATCCGCATAATCCTTTGTAAGCTGTTCAACCTTGGGAAGGCTGGCAAGTGCCGTAACAAACTTTCTTGCAAGGTCGTATGCCTGTGAGTACTCGGGATCGATTACCTGATATACATCATCTACGGAATAGAGCGAATCGTTTATGGAAACGAATGCTTTGTTGTTCTCGTATACTACGAAATCAACCATTCCCTGTGAGTATTCGGTCTTTCCTGTGGAAGCATTGATAACCTTCACGATTACTTCCTGACCTACAAGTCCGCTGGCCCTCTGAAGGCTCATTCCTGCGGTCATGTTCTGCATTTCTTCAAGCTGTGAGAATGTGGCAAGCTGTGAAATGTACTCGGTGTTGTCGGTAGGTTCCAACGGATCCTGGTATTTCATCTGAGCCACAAGAAGCTGTAAGAATGCATCCTTGTCAAGGTCTGTAGTCTTGGCTGCTTTTGTTTTGTCGGCGGATAACGAAATCTGTGATGCGGTTGAAGGCTGTATCTTACCATCCTTTACAATCGCGGATAATGAGTTCTCGTTTGCCATTTCGTTCCTTTCTATGCACTGTAATCTACAGTGTTTCCGTTTCTTTCCATCATTTCCCTTATAAGCGTGTCATCCGAATCATCAGAAACTTCGGAAGTGTCTGAAAGGTCGATTCTTCTAAGGCTTCTGTGTTTCTTTTCGCCCTGGTTTCTTTCGCCTTCATTACCCTTTGAAAGGTTTCTTTCGAATTCGTGACTCTGTACCAGAACTTCCACCGCTTCAACGGTTACGCCCTTTGCCTCAAGGGTTTCCTTAAGAACAATTGCCTGGCTTTCTATCACTGCCTTTACCGACTCATTCTGAGCTGTAAACTGGGCTGTAAGAACGCCTTCGTGATTGGCTGATACCTTAACGCTTACGGTACCAAGGCTTTCGGGATGAAGTCTCATGCTCACTTCGCTTGTGTCGCCTGAAAGATTAACCCTTAACGCTTCGGTAATCTGGTTTAAGATATTCTGTGTCTGGATGCTTGAGTAGGAAATGTTTTCCACTTTCTCATTAAGTGCTTCCATTGCCTTCTCAACAAGGTTCTGGGCAAAAGAAAGGGAATTTTGTGCGGGAGTATCGTTTGCTGAGGCTCCCATGAATTTCTGCTGCTTTAAATCAGTTGTCAATGGCTTAACTTCTTCAGAATTCATCTGTGTGGCATTGTTCTGAGTATCCGTACTCATGGATGCCTGCATTCTGCTTTTTGAAGTATCGGCCGTTACAAAAATCTTTTCCTCAAATGACTGTTCTTTGTCCTCGGTTAAACCGGGATTCTCGGGAACTGCTTCTTTTTCAGCTTTGGGATCCGGCATTATTACGGGTCTTTCAAAAACCTTTCTGTCGTCAATCTTTTCCAAAGCTTCCTTAAGTTCTCCCGGAGCAACCTGAAGTTTTTCCTCAAGACCTTTCAGAATTTCATCAATCCTTGATGTTACATCCGAAAGCTTTTCGTAAAGAGTTTCGTCAGTTGCAAGGCTAAGCGCATCCTCATTTCCCGTAAGGACTGAGATAATCTGCGGAAGCTTGTCTGCATCCAGGAGTGCCATCTGCGTAAGTCCCAGTGCTTCTAATGCTGCCTCGATATCTTCGGGTTCAACACCAATCTCTTCGCAAATAACTTCCTCTGCCTGTTCCAAAGCTTCTTTCACATCCGAAACGTCTTCCTTGGAAACCTTCCTGAGTTCTTTGACTTTTGTACTTCTGTCGGCTCTGCCTGCAAGCTTGTCTTCGCTGACTTTTTTCATCCTGCTGTTATCTTCTCCCGAAATGTCCTTCGCGGTTTTTCCAACCGCTTCTTTAGGGCTTTCGGAAGCCTTCGGATTAAAAAGGTCCTTGAAGTCTGCTGAGGCTTTGCCAGTGTTTTGTGTCCTGTTCACTGTGCTCCCGGTGGGAGTATTAAGTGAACCAATGACAGGTGTACTGATCATTTCGTTCCTCCTCTCTTCAGTTGTCAAGGTTCTTTTTTATACGTCAAAGACAAAGATAATATCTCTATTACCCTCGCCCTCATAATATATATCGGTTGATTAACATAAAACTTAACGTTCAGGATACATAATTTTGGTAAGTTTTGCGGCATTCTGTGCATTCATGGCTGCCAGAATCTTGGAAGCCGAATCCGAATCCATTGCAAGAAGGATTTCTGCCACCAGATTGAAGTTATCGGTCATTTCGTCAAAAATCGCAGCTGCTGCCTTAGGCTTCATAGCCGAATATTTTGCCACATAGTCGGTCATTTCCTTGTCCTTTTCAAGCTGCAAAAGAACCTGCTTGTAAATTGCTTCAGCTGTGGCGGGATCGATTTCTTCGTAAAACTTTCTGTATTCCTCAGGCCCGGGACCCTTTTCGGAATATATAACTTCCTGATAAAACTGCTCGTAAATACGCTGGAATTCCACCTGCTTTAACTCAAATTCCTGAAGTCTCTCAACCTCAGCCATTAAAGTTGTAAGCTCTTCGGAGTTTGTATTGTTAACGGTCTGGGCATGTTCAAGCTCCAGCTCCAGCTCCTTAATATAATCAACGGCGTCCTTTAAGGATGTGTATCCGCCGTAGTTACCTTCGGGAGTAGTCTCGGTATCCTCTGGGTCTCCGGGAAGAATCCAGTTAAGAACGGGAACGTCCTTTAAGAGCGGTTTAAGAATATCCGAGCCAAAATGTCCCACGTCCATCTTTATCATAAGAACAACAATGGCAAGCCATGCTGCAACAATAATAAGCGTGATAAAGAAAGAAGAAACACCGTTGCCCTTCTCTTCTTCCGCTTCAATTTCAGCCTCACGTTTTGATATTTCCTTTGCGCGCTTTTTTATCTCCTGCTTCTGCTTTTTCTCTTCAGCCTTTAACTGAGCGCGTTCGGTCTTTATTTGTTTTTTCTCGGCCTTGTTATCAACACTGTCTGCCATTTATTTCCACCTTTACGCTTCTTTTACTTTATAAACATAACTGTTGTGCTCGTCGTTAATGACGTTCTCTTCGTGCTTTTCAGACTCCTGCCATTCTGCGAAGGCATTTTCCCTGAGTTTCTCGTAGGTCTTTCTTTCACGCATGGCTTCCACAAGTTTCACCCGTTCCTCTTCAAGACGCATTTCCGCAAGCCTTACCTGGGCCTTTTGTTCTTCGATATAATCCTTTATCTTGTCGATTGCGTTTTCGTTCTCGATGATGTCCCGTATGTGGAGCGTCTCATTACGCATAAGACGGCCCTTTTCCTCGTAGCCTTCAAGCCTGGAATACAGGCTATTAAGTTTTTCCTCTTCTTCGTCAAGACGTTTTCTTGCAGCAGCAAAAGCGTTCTTCTGCTGTTGCTCAAGTCTGACCTTAAGATTAAAAATATTCTGAAGTCTGAAGGTAAACTTAGCCAAAGAAAACTCCTTTACTCACCGGTAATAATCTGATGAATCATCTCTGCCGCCCCTTCATAAGTACCCACCTCATCGGTATCCTGTAAAAGGAAATCCCTTATGGCCTTATGTTTTTCTATAGCTTCATCGATTTCTTCGTTACTTCCGGCTTTGTATGCACCGATATTTATCAAATCCTCTGCATCCGCATAGGTTGCCATGAGGTTTTTAAACTGCCCCGCATCCGTCTTGTGTTCTTTGGAAACAATCTGTGACATGCATCGTGAAATGCTGGCAAGAACATCTATGGCAGGATAATGGTTTTTCTGGGCAAGCTTTCTGCTTAAAACTATATGGCCGTCAAGAATACTTCTTGCGGTATCGGTAATGGGTTCGTTAAAATCATCACCGTCAACAAGGACTGTATAAAGTCCTGTAATGGAGCCTTTGTCGCTTCTGCCGGCTCTCTCGAGAAGCTTGGGCATCTCGGCGTACACACTGGGCGGATATCCTCTTGATACGGGAGGTTCTCCGCTTGCGAGGCCTATCTCTCTTTGTGCCATGGAGAAACGGGTAAGGGAGTCCATCATAAGAAGAACATCTTTCCCCTGATCCCTGAAATACTCCGCTATGGCGGTAGCTGTTTTGGCGGCTTTGGTACGTTCCAGGGCAGGTCTGTCACTGGTGGCGATAACAAGAACACTTCGTTTCATGCCTTCTTCGCCAAGGTCCCTTTCCACAAATTCCCTTACCTCACGGCCACGTTCGCCTATAAGGGCGATAACATTTATATCTGCTGTGGTATTACGGGCAAACATACCCAGAATAGTGGATTTACCTACGCCGGAGCCTGCAAAAATACCTACACGCTGTCCTTTACCGATTGTAAGAAGTCCGTCCACGGCTTTAACGCCAAGAGGCAGAACCTCGTCTATAATCTTACGGCTCATGGGATCCGGAGGAGGAGCTTCGATGGGATAAGCCACACCCTTTACCTTAACGCCTCCGTTAGGGCGTCCCAGTCCGTCAAGTGTTAACCCTAAAAGGTCATTGCCTACATAAACCTCAAGGGGATGTTTCTCATTTTCCACTATGCAGCCTATGCTTACACCTTCCACGTGTTCATAGGGCATAAGAAGAGTTTTTCCGTCCTTAAAGCCCACCACTTCCGACATGGCTATGGGAGAAACGCCGTTTTTCGCATAAATGGTACATATATCACCGATTTTTGCATCCGGTCCGTAGCTTTCCAAAGTAAGTCCCACTGCATTGGCAATCTTTCCCTGGGTTTTGAAAAAGGTTTCGCTCTCAAGGACTTTATATTTTTCAAAAGAAATGTCTGCGGTCATACTTCCCCATGTCCTTCGTAGGATAAAAGCCGTAATGTACGGTTGAGTTCTTTTAGCTCCGTATCAATACTGCAGTCGATGATTCCGTAGGGAGTCTCAATCTTTGACTGGCCCTTTTTATAATCATCCCTTTGAACTATCTCAGGTTCGGTTTTAAGGGTGACTCTTTCAAGAAGGCTGGGTTTCATGCCCACCAGCATGTCGTAGTCCTCGGGACTTACAAGAATCACTACCCTTTCGTCTGTTTCTATGCTCATAAGAGCTTTATTGATAAGGCAGACCATTACTTCCCTTCTTGAGAAGAAATTGTTGCCGAAAACATGCTCATAAACGCCTGTAATTACATCCACCATCTGGGGTTCAAGCTTCTTTATAAGTTCCTCGTATTCGGCTTCCATCTCTGCCTTTTTGGCTTCAAATTCATGCTTGGCTTCAAGAGCCTGGGCAAGACCTTCTTCTTTGCCTTTGTTAAAGCCCTCTTCCCTTGCGGATTCCATGATTTCTTCAGCCTCCCGCTTGGCTTCTTCGCGGATGCTTTCAGCCTGGGCATTGGCCTTTTTAATCATTTCCTCGCATTCCTCACGTACGGAATCGGAAGAAAGTTCCATAGGCTCGTCAGGGCTTTCCGGCATTTCCATTTCCGGTGCGCCTAAACCTGCCTGAAATTCTCCGCCAGTCAAAGAATCCATAGGGTCAGGTTCCACAGGGTTTCCCTCTTCATCGTACATAGGTTCCGAAGGAAGGGGTTCCCCTTCCGGAGCAGACTGTTCCTGTTCACGAAGTATGCCGCTGAAGCCTTCCATACGCTTTGCCACCAAAGCATTTGAATCTATTACGCGGGTATTCTCGCCGGTAATCTGTATGAAACTGCTTTTAAAAACGTTACCGGAATTAGACAACGATTTCGTCTCCTCCACCTCTTGAGATTACAATTTCTGCGGAATCCTCCAGCTTTCTTATGATATTTACTATCTTCTGCTGGGCTTCTTCCACGTCCTTCATACGTACAGGACCCATAAAGTCCATATCTTCTTTTATCATTACTGCAAGACGCTTTGACAGGTTGTTGAAAATAGCGCCCTGAACCTGTTCGTTGGCACCCTTAAGGGCAACGGCAAGGTCATTGTTGTCAACTTCTCTAAGCACTCTCTGGATAGCTCTGTCTTCCAGAAGAAGAATATCTTCGAATACGAACATCTTCTTTCTGATTTCGTCCGCAAGTTCGGGCTCTTCGATTTCCAGAGTTTCCATGATATGTTTTTCCGTACCACGGTCTACTGTATTCAAAATTTCTACAACCGCGTCTACACCACCGATAATCGTGTAGTCCTGGTTGATTAAGGATGCAAGTCTTGATTCCAAAACCTTCTCCACTTCCTTTATGACATCCGGGCTTGTACGGTCCATTACCGCAATACGCTTTGCAACATCAGACTGCCTGTCCGGAGGCAGTGCGGAAATAATCAGGGCTGCCTGGCTGGCGGAAAGGTAAGAAAGAATAAGTGCAATGGTCTGGGGATGTTCATCCTGAATAAAGGTTAACAACTGTGACGGCTCCGTCTTTCTCACGAATTCGAAAGGCTTAACCTGCAATGATGCGGTAAGCTTTCCGATAACGTCCAAAGCCTTGTCCGAACCAAGGGCCTTCTCCAAAAGTTCTCTTGCATAACCGATACCACCCTCTGAAATGTACTGCTGTGCAAGACATATTTCATAGAATTCATCGATTACGGCTTCCTTAAGCTGAGGCGTAATGCTTCTTGTGTTGGCTATTTCAAGGGTAAGCTCTTCGATTTCATCTTCCTTAAGATGCTGGAATATCTTCGAAGAACGTTCCGGTCCCAACGTTATCAAAAGTATTGCCGCTTTTTGTATTCCGGTTATTTTTTCATCGGTTATCTTGGCCATAACAACCCTTCCTGACTACGCTAAATCTATTTTATTCCCAACCCTCGTTGAGCCAGTTTCTAAGTAAGTTTGCAACTGCTTCGGGATTTTCATCCACAAATTTCTCTATCATCTTTCTTGTTTCGGATACTTCCTCAAGCTCTATGTCATCAAGAGTAGGCTCCGGATTTGACTGAAGAAGCGATTCCACGGAAAGCTCCTCGGGTTCTTCAGCGGACTTGTCGCCCCTCATGCTCTTAAGTACCACAATTACCAAAAGAATAAGAATGATAAAGATAATACCGATCTGAATTGCATCAAACAAATCAATTCCAAGGCCCTCTGCGTCCACGAAGAAATTCTCGTCGAAAGCAAGAATGGTAATGTTATCTTCGGGAATACCGGAAGCATCACTTGCAAGAGAAAGCATCTCTTCGGAAATGGTTACGGGAGTTCTGGCTTTATTTGCTTCTTTGTATTCTTCCCATGTGATTCCGTCCAAAAGGCCCTGGGCCTTAACATCCTCTTCCTTGATGATGATGTAGTTAGTGGATGAAACCGCAAGCGAGGATTCCTTGTAGCTTACACGGCCGGAAGGAATCTGTGTATTCTCAATGTGTTCATTGGGAAGATATTTTTCATATAATTCCTCTATGGTGGAGGAAGAATAACTGTTGTCCTGATAGTAATATGTTGTTTCGCTGTTGGAATCGGTTCCGGGTACTCCGCCGTTTCCTCCGGAGGATTCTTCAGTATATGAGGATCTTTCGGAAAGCATTCCCTGAGTCTGGCCTTCGGGAGCGGAATAATCGTGATCCGTAACTTCCTTCGTGGAGAAATCGATTACAAGATTGGAGGTAACTCTTAAGTCTCCGAAAACGCCGGTTCCTCCGAGAACTCTCTTCACGCCTGAGTTAAGGATGTTTTCCGCATCCTGCTTTACACCTAACTGGGTGCTGGCATTGCCTGCGGCTGAGGTTATATCTTCTCCCGAATAAAGAAGATTGCCTTCGCTGTCCATAATGAAAATGTTGTTGGTGTTCTTGCAGCCGAGAGTGGTGGCAACGCCCTTTGCAAGGGATGCTGCGTTTTCAGAAGTGAAATCACCTTCGATGTTAAGATAGATGGCTGCACCGGGTTCTTCGTCCTTAGAAAGAAGGGTTCCGTCATTTTCGGGAATATTAAGCTGAACGGTACATGCTTTGATGGCAGGGAAAATGTTGACGAAGTCCTGCTCAAAGCTGCTTTCAAGATAAAGCTTGTATTTCTTCGCCTTGTCGGCCTCTGTTACGGTAAAGCTGCCGCTTAATGCTTCCTCAATGGAATATCCGTCGGGCACAATACCGCTGTCCGCAAGGGTAAGCCTTGCCTGGGAAAGTTTCTTTTTGGGAACTTTAATCTGAAGGCCGTCATCGGTTACCTTAAACTGTATATCAGCGGCCTCTAAGACCTGTGTCATCTGCGATGCTTCTTTTGTGGATGAACACTGCTGTAACATAACATAATTAGGGGATGTAAGAATTGCGTAAAGAATTACGAACGCGACAATAACACCTGCTGCTACCGCTATCACAAGTGTTTTCTGTTTAGATGTGAATTTGCTCCACCAGGCAACGATCTTCTCCCAGATTCCCTTTAGCCAGTTAAGAATTTTCTCTGCCATAGTATCATTACTCCCCAAATCTTTTGTTTATGCTACTAACGTAAAACTAAATCTGCATCTGCATTATTTCTTTGTATGCTTCCAAAAACTTATCTCTTATCGCGATTGTGTAGTTCAAAGCCGTGGATGCTTTGTTTAAAGCAATCATCAGGTCATGGGCGTTCTCCGTTTCGCCCATGGCAAAGCTTATCTCCGCATTTTCAGCATCGGATAAAAGGCTGTTGGTGCTGTTTATATTGTCGATGGCACTGTTTAAAATGGCATCGAACATGTTGTTGGTCTTTCCAACGTTGGTGCCTGTAGAGGTGATTTCTTTGGCCGTTGAAGATTTACCAAGACCAGAAATACCCATCAAAGATGAATAATCCATTCAGTGCCTCCTTACTTGCCAAGCTCAAGACCCTTCATGGCCATTGACTTGCTGGCATTAAATGCCGTGGCATTGGCCTCATAGGAACGGGTCGCATCAATAAGGTTCGTCATTTCGGTAACTATATTTACGTTTGGATAAGTTACATATCCGTTCTCGTCAGCGTCGGGATGTGAAGGGTCATAGACCATATTCATAGGGGTCTGAGTGTCCTCATAAACTCCGTTGACCTTTACGCCTGTTCCGCTGTAATGGTCAGTAGCCCTGTTAAGAACTCTCGAAAAAGGAGTCTGCTTGCCTTTTTCCGAGAAAGTAACAACCTTTCTTACGTAAGGAGTTCCGTCCTGGGTACGGGTGGTGTTAGCGTTTGCAACGTTTTCTGAAATAATATCCATACGATATCTCTGGGCCGAAAGACCGGACGCATTGATATCAAAAGAAGTGAACATTCCCATAGCCTACCTCCTTACTTCATGGCTGCTTTCAGGTTTGAAAATTCCTGATCTATACTGTTCAAAAGACCTTCATACTTGATCTGGTTCTTGGCAAGAATGGCATTTTCCGTATCTATATCCACGTTGTTGCCGTCAAGACGGTATGAATAGCCGTTGTAATCCTTAAATGTACGGGCCTGGAGCTGGTCGGTTCTCAAATGACTGACCTTTGCATCCATGGTATGGAAGTTTGAATGCTTCAAAGCTTTGGAAAGTTCGCTTTCAAATGTGATATCCTCACGCTTGTAACCGGGGGTACCCACATTTGCCAGATTGTTGGCAATCGCATCATTTCTGAGCCAGGATGCGTCTGCAGCCTTGTCCAGAACATTGATATAATCAAAAGCATTTGTTCTGATCATTTTTCCTCCTAACCGGTGATATGAATGCCTAAAAAAGCAGACAATACACCTACCTTATTTCATTATAAATTATTATTCTAAAAACACAAGATGATTTTTAAGAAAAACCACACAATATTGTGTTTTTTCTCAAGATGAAATACAATATGTAGGTTGACATAACAGTTACGGAATCTCTTCTTTTTCCCTGAAAATGGCTTAAAATCAAGGTTTTTCCAACACAAAAAGGGACTTCATACAAAGTCCCTTTTAAGTACGTAATCCGTTACTATATATTGTTGTTTTTAAAAAATCGGTCTACAAAATCTGACTACAAAGCTTTGTCCTTTTTAAGCTTTTCTATCTCGTCAAATACCGCATCGTTAAGAACCTTAATATAGGTTCCCTTCATACCTGAAGATCTGGATTCGATAACTCCTGCACTTTCAAACTTACGAAGCGCGTTAACAATTACGGAACGGGTAATTCCAACCCTGTCAGCTATCTTGCTGGCTACAAGAATGCCCTCGAGACCGTCAAGTTCATCAAAAATATGTGTGATGGCTTCCATCTCGCTGAAGGAAAGGGTGCTTATAGCGGAATGAACAACCGCAAGCTTTCTGGATTCCTCTGCGTTTTCTTCGTTTACGGCTCTTAACATTTCAAGACCCACAACAGTTGTGCCGTATTCACAAAGAATAATATCGTCTATATCGTATTGTACATTACACTTGTAAACAAATAATGTTCCAAGTCGCTCTCCTGCTATTTCAATAGGAGAAATAACTGCCTGGAATTTATTAATATCGGTATGCTCGAATCCCAGAGTAGCAAGGTTAACGTTTTCCTTTGTGGATAAAACAGCAAGAAGACGTTCATTTAACATAGGATCGATAAATCCACCCACATTATTCTGAATTAATTCATCAATAGGCTCAATTCCGGGTGCATTGCCCACACCGAGAACTTTTCCCTTTTTACTGATAACTAAGATATTTGAGTTAAGTATCTCCCTCATTACCTTACAGATATCATTAAATACCACTTTGCTGGAATTGTTGTTGTGTAATAATTTGCCGATTTTTCTGGTCTTGTCAAGTAACTGAACACTACTCATCTTAACTTCTCCTCTGCGTTAAAATTGTACATGATTAATTCAAAATATTACACTCCCTCAAATGTACGCCCATTGTAGCATGTGAATTCTAAATAATCAACCATTTTCACACAATTTTGATTATTTTAAAACAAATTTCGTAATATTTTGGTATTTTTTCATATTATATATGCATAAGCAATAAAATAGGATTTAAGTACTATTTTCTACATATGGCGAATTGGGGACGGGTTCCTATTCGCCTTTTGGCGAAAAAGGGACGGACCTCTTATGATGCAGGCGCCAAAGAACGTATCCTCAAAGCCACGGAAGGATTATACCTCACAATCACACGTAACGAATAGATTTTTGTGAGGAGGTTCCTCACAAAATTGTATAAGCAACGCTTTTTTGTGAGGAAACCATTGTATTTTCCTCACAATCTTCCCTTTTATATGTACTATTGTGAGGAATCAGGCTTCTATTCCTCACAGTTATCTTCTTTATCCGCCGAATTGTGAGGAAATTCGTTTTCACTCCTCACAATTCAACCTGCTTTTCTCAATTCAGTGAGGATTAACCGAGGATGAAGTAGTCATAAGGCTCTTCGCTTATGCGGTTACCGTAGGTACTGTAGGTGTACTCCGCTGTGGTAACACCCTTTTTATCGAATACACGGGTTACGCTGCCGCGGATGTCGTAGGTTTAGGCAAAAGAACAGAAACGAAATGGTTTTGCCAAAGTAGACAATTCTTGATGAAAAGAATTGTCCACTTATGTTTTGCAAAATATTGAAATATAAAGGATATCAAAAGAGCAAGCCAAAGTGCACATCCTCGTGGCAAAAGGTACGTCCCTGGCGGTCTCATTTTGTTCCAAATGCTATAGTAATATAACAAGTATTTTAAATTTTTTCACCCGTTAACAAAGATAGACTTAAGTCTCCTGAATCAGTAGTAAGATAAATTACATCATTCTCGGCATGGTAATCATTTATTATATCTGTACTATATTTCCATAATATTTTTCCATCAACTGAAAAACATATAATCCCCAATTCAAAAATGGCTACTACCGAATTTCCAAAAATTTCTGATGAAAATTCATAAAATAATGAGTCTGCACATAATATATTATCTACATTATTATTGATATCAATCACATGAACCTCTTTGTTAAATCCAATTAACAATTTATCATTTAAATACTTACATTCTGGCTGTAATCCCTGACCTTCTGTAATTATACCTACTGTAATTATTTTAACTCCATCAAGTTCAACTTGAAATATATACCCCCCACCTTCTACTTCACTACTTTCTCCTAACAAAACTTGCTTAGTATCACATTTACGTAAATATTCTATCATTTCTGATTTGCTATCTACGCTATATTTATGTATATTCATACTCCACTCCTTATTATTCAATAAAACTTTTCCAATTTGATTTAAAAATTTCAACCGTTATCAATTTATTTCCATCCCAAACTGACTGCATCTTTGCTACCCCATTGGGACCAGTTAGTAAAGACTCCTTCATTATTCGTCCGTTCTCTTGAATAATTCCATTGGTAGTGTTATTAAATGCTTTTTCAAGTTCATTTTCCATAAAAGCCCTTCCAGTAGCATTATCAAATATACCTATTTCATTTAATTTGTTCTCCATATCAAGAGACCTTTCAATATTATGCCTGCTTCCAGTAGCATTACCAAATACATATTCTAATTTATTCCCAATTACTGTATCAGAACTACCCTTTAGTACCGAATCCACCGCATCATCGCCATGCCTAACTACGGCTTCAGCCATCTCATCAGAATGTTTTCTGAAGAAATTAAAGAAATTATCACATTTCTTTGATGCAAACGATAATACGTCATCTACTTTCTTTGATGCCGTCGTAAGCAGATTGTCACAATTTTTACCCAGGTATTTGAATACTGCTCCGCCAATATCATCCAGTTTGCCTACTATCTTTGCTGTATACTTTCCACCCTTCAGTAAATCTCCCAAAGGCAATAATGCTAATGCCGATAATGCAGCATTTCCCATATCTCCTTCTGAAAGATACAACAAAGCATTTATTGCATCACAAACATCTCCTAATCCCGGAATAAATCCAACAGCGTCAAGAATACCGTGAATCTTTTCCATGTCAAAAATGCTGTCGAATGCATCTTTTGCCTGAGGGCACAGCCCAAACGGATCCACCATCGTAACCGGGTTCCCCTCCACATAACTGTAGCGGTTTAGAGTATTACAGTTACTGATGTCTCCTGTTACGATGTCCTCGTTTATGAAGCGCATCAGATCAGGGCTGTAGTAACGAGCTCTCATATAAAGAAGACCGTTGGCTTCCGTTAACACTCCGTCTCTTGCGCAGTAGCCAAGGATGAAGTAGTCATAAGGCTCTTCGCTTATGCGGTTACCGTAGGTACTGTAGGTATACTCCGCTGTGGTAGCACCCTTTTTATCGGATATGCGGGTTACGCTACCGCGGATGTCGTAGATTTAGGCAAAATAACAGAAACGAAATGGTTTTGCCAAAGTGGACAATTCTTAGTGAAAAGAATTGTCCACTGGTGTTTTGCAAAATGTTCACGTTAAATGAATGTCAAGAAATTCAAAACAAACATTCTTCTTGTGACAAAAAGGAAGTTCTTTATCAAGGTCTATTTTCCAAACAGTTTCTCATTCAATCTACTATAATATTCCATATCATCACGATTGTCACAATCGAAAGCCTTCTTCTTTGTTCTAAGAATTCCATTTTCATAACTCACTTCACTATTTTCTTTTATAAAACAAGAAATTCTTTTCTCCCCCAAGCTAGAGACAATATTCTGAGGCCAGTAATTTAACCACTGAATTTTGGTAGGAAGTTTATTTTCATAATGAGGCTTTGTTTCTCTTAGAAACATAACATTATTAATAGTACAACCAAATATCGGTTTATAATTTTCAACCAAATCAGCGAACAAACCATAAATCAACTCCGAATTTTCTTCGCTCTGCAAGTTTAAAAAATAAGGTAAATCTATATCCAACGTATTAAACAAATCCTTATTTGTATTTCCTACACACATACGAATAGCACATGATTCACTCTCCGTTAAAGATGAGAAAAAAGAAATCATATAGCCTAATTCGCTAAAGATAGTACCTCTTTCTTTGTTAACTCCTTTTTTCAATTCTTCAGAAAAATTGAAATAATTCCATTCCATAGGTTTCGCATCTCTTTTTCTTCTTACAGTTCTATAATTTGGTCGAAAACAATTCGGATATTTTTGAAGTATGCTTAGCACTTCAAATGCTTCCTCAGCTATTTCTTCGAACGTTCTCACACATAAATCTGCATTCCTTTTTAATCTAATTGAATATCTTTGAATCATAATCCTCCACCCGTTCCTTTTAATGCTTCAAAAATCAACTTTATTTGAGGAAAACTATCGTCAAAAAGTGATTTAACTGCATTCATTACATCCTCTTGAGCAAAATACCACTCTATCGGAGCTCCTTCTGAAGCATTCACTTGCCTACGCGCTTGATCTATAAATTTATCTGCACCTGTGAACCATTCAAAAAATTCTCCTGTAACTTTATTTACAAATTGCGAATAATTTGCCTTCGCATCAATCAACACGCCATCTATCATACCATCAAACTTTACACCATTCTGAACCCACGCCTCTCCGGTTCTCCCAGTTATTTGTTCTTGATAAATTTTCGAAATAGGGGACATATATTCATTGACACTTTGCCATTTCCCGCTTAATTGACTGGTTGTTGCTTGCACACTTGCGGCTGCTGAAGTTATTTTTCCTGTTTCTAACAAATTCGTAGCATTAGTTAATACTCTCGCTCCAGAGACAAGTTCCACTCCAAATCCCCAAAGTTCTCCAATAAAGCCACCATACGCTCCACCTTTATTGGCTCCATAGGCTATATAACCCATTGCGCCTTCAAGAGTTCCATTATTACAATAATAATCAATTGCTGATTTTCCTGCTCCGATTGCTTCTCCGGCAACTTGGCATTCAATAGT
>JAZLJG010000122.1:0-1737 GCA_045617745.1 Lachnospiraceae bacterium
AAGAGCAAAATCAAAAGAGTAGGCAAGCTGTGCCTTCGGATTTTTCTCAGCTGCCTCAACAGCGTTCCAAAGCTTCTCCCTGTCCCTAAATTCCTCCGGAACATGCTCCGGTAAAATGATTTCTGTAGGAAGAACTCCGCCTTTTCTTGTGTAATCCGGGTCCTCTCCGTAGTAATAATCATGAAGCTTCTCACCGGAACGGTAGGCTGCAGCCGAAACTGCAGTCTGTCCTTCACTTCTGGAAATTCTGTCAACATGAAAATGATAAAGTGCCATCAGTCTTCCTCCTTTTCTTCAACCGGTCTGTATGAAAAATTCTTGCCATAGTCGCTGACTCCCGGAATTTCCAACAGACCCTGCATGAACTGAACAAACTCAGCTTTGCCGGTGCCTTTGATTGCCGGGAACAGTGACTCAACGTGTGCCCCTTCAAAGCAAAGGATATGGGTTCTTGCCTTTCTCTGCTTCTTCGATTCCGATTCTTCACGGTTTGCCTGCCGCTGGAGCTGATGCTTTAGCTGCTCTGCCTTCAGCTCCTCGCTCAGGAGTTTTGTAATGTACTCCCGCCGTTCTTTGTCCAGTGAATTAATCCTTTCTGCAATCTCCTCGGCCGTCATTCCTCTTCCTTTTCCCTTTGTTTCTTTTCTGTTTTCTTCTGCCATCTCGTTTTCCTCCTTTTGAATTTTGGGCAAAAAGAAAAGCACCCTGTGTTTCCACAAGATGCTTTAGGTTTTGGCTCCTTTCCCGGAGCCGAGTTATTAAGTTGCAATAGCTTTCGCTGATTATATTAATAGCACAAGTCGCCATGACTTAATACGGACCGGTAGCCCATATTTTAAAACGACCTCTGCCATAAAGTTAGCAACCACCAGTTCAACTGGTGGTTTATTATTGCCCCTCAAAAGGGGCATTGTTACTGCTCGCCCAGAAGGGCGGTGTCGCAAGCACTGTTACTGGTCCGCTATAAAGCGGTACCTCTTAAGTCTTCTTTTCTTGAGTCTTCTGCCTGCTCTTTTATATATCTTTGTACTGCTTCGTCAGTTATATTACCAACTGTTTCCACGTAGTATCCTCTTGCCCAAAATGCTTTATCCCACTTACTTTGAAGCTCCGGGTGTCTATCATAAAGCATTAGTGTACTTTTTCCTTTTAAGTATCCCATGAAATTCGAAATACTTATTTTGGGTGGTATTGCAACACTTAGATGTACATGATCTACACATACTGCTCCTGCAACAATCTCAACATCCTTATACTTACACAATGTGCTTATTATCTCTCGCACATCATTTTTCACTCTTCCATACAAAACTTTCTTTCGATACTTCGGAATAAAAACTATATGGTACTGGCATTTCCATCTTGTGTGTGATAAACTTTTATTGTCCATTGTGACATCCTCCTATGCTTGAAATATGGCTTACGACACCAATTTCATTATAGCATAGGAGGATTTTTTATGATATCCTCACCGTTTCCAACTACTCTATTCTCCCCAGCATAGCTGGGGGATTGGGTTTTTCATTCAGTATCTGCTTGATGATACACTTAAAACAAGCGATGATGTCGAGAAATACCTTGGAGTTCTTCCCCTGTCGGTAATTCCCGAAGGTAAGCTTGACGGCAGTAAAAGCAAAACAAGACACAGCAAAGTGTCGGGGAGGAAACAATGAGCGAAGAAGATAAAATAGTTCTACCCCCGGACACTGTAGACATCGCAGGGCTGAAGGAACTGCC
>JAZLJG010000123.1:0-1449 GCA_045617745.1 Lachnospiraceae bacterium
GACAGAAGAAATCAGTGAGGAGGAACGTATTGCCTTGATTGATAAGGAACATGAGGAACGGATTCGTGAAAAGAACAAGAAAGCGGCGGCTAAGCAGAAAGAAATTATGGCTCAGCTTAGAATAGATGCAGAAAACGGTGACCAAGAGGCTATTGCTAAACTGGCCCATAAGAAAGAGATTGCAAGAAAAGCATCTGCCAAAGCCAACGCAAAACTTCGTGAGGCAAGGAATGCAGACCCGGAGTATATTGCCAAGCAGGAGGCTAAAGAACAGGCCCGAATCTTAAAAGTGCAGGAGCAGGAGCGTAAAAGAAATGAAAGAGCATGCAAAAAGCAGAAAGAAAAGCGCTCAGAACTTGTGGCTCGGGCCAAGACAGACCCCGAGGCTATGGAAGAACTTAAGGCCTTAAGGGAAAAAGAGGCTGAAGCACGTGCCAAGAAAAAGGCAAAAGACGAGGCTCGCATAGCGGTAGACCCGGAATATGCAAAATTGGTGGACGAACGTAAAAAGGAGCATAACCGCAAGCGTGTTGAAAGTCGTAAGGCTAAACTTGCTGATATGAAACTTCGTGCCGAAAATGGTGATGAAGCAGCGATTGAGGAACTTGCCGCTCATCGTAAGTATTATAGGGATGCTAGCTCAAGGAGCCGCAGGAAGTTGTACGAGTTGGCTGATGCCGGCGACCCCGTTGCAATAGCCAAGAGAGAAGAATATTTAAGAACACGCAGAGATGCGGCAAATGCTGCATACAGAGCCAAGAAGGCTGAAAAAGAAGAAGCACTTCTTAAGGCAGAGTGATTATTGTTATATTACGATAATTACCGAGAATAATTATTTTACGGATTGATAGATGGATAAATTATCATCAAAGATAATAAGGATTTATTTCACACGCTAATTACTGTATGGAATAAACAAGAAAAGGCATCTGAAAGACCATTCACAACATAACGGTCGGGCAGGTGCTTTTTTGATGGGAAGATGTATCCCATCGACACTTCCCTTCCCCACCCCTTTCTTCCTTCTCTTCTTTCCCCTTAGAAAGAAAAGAAAAAGAAAGAAGCAAAGAAAAATAAAAGAAAGATATACCCCTTATATTATTACTTTCTTTTCTCTTCCCATCCTATCCATCTTTCTTTCGAGTGCTGATTTTCGCACCTCTTTCAAGAGGTGCAGAAAATCGCACTCTAATAAATAAAACGCGCGAAAGGAGTAAAGTTATGTGCCAGCTTACCAAGTATGAGCAGGAAACCATAATAAATTTTAACGCCGGAGAAACGGATGCTACTGTTTACACCCGAGATAAAGCTGTTATGAGAAAACTTGATACGTTAGTTACCGAGTTTCCAAAGATTTATCGTTGCATAGGCGTAACAGATATCGACAAGACATATTTAATGCCTAAATCATGCGTTAAATATCGAAGACCCAGGAACGTTTCTATGGAG
>JAZLJG010000124.1:0-18526 GCA_045617745.1 Lachnospiraceae bacterium
AACAAGGAGTGTCCCTACTGCCAACACATTAACTTGTGGACAGTAGGGACACTCCTTGATGACACTTTCCCCCGTCCCCTATGGCACACCTGCGGATTGTGTGATATAATCACTTATTGAATGGGGGCCTGCGCATATTAAGAAATCTTTAATATAAACAGCCGGGATTTGAAAGGCTTGTTTGACATAATAAAGATGTAGCGGGAGATTGGTGCACAGGCAAAGGAGAATCGTTTTGATTAAAGATAATCAGAGGGTATTCAACAGACTATTTGTCTTAATAGATATATTGATTATTATAGGCTCTATGCCTGTTGCTTATTTCATAAAGTTCAAAATTTTATCACCGGAAGCGGTTTCAAGACTTCCGTTCAGTTCTTATATGCCTCTTCTGGGGCTGGCTGTACCTGTATACATGCTGATATATTTTATTTGCGGTGTTTATGATCCCAAGCGTACTTCACGTATCAAGGTGGAATGCGCGAACCTTATTAAGGCTAATATTTTCGGTATCGGCGCAGCTATCATTGCTATCTACATTATTTTCAAGGAAATAAACTATTCACGTTCTGTTTTGTTCCTGTTTGCATGCTGTAACTTCTTTGTAGGTATGTGTTTCCGAGTGGTTCTCAGAAAGACCCTGAGGTTTTTCAGGAAAAGGGGATACAATCAGAAGCATATTCTGCTGATCGGTTATTCCAAGGCTGCAGAGAGCTTTATAGAGCGTATAGTAGGTAATCCCCAGTGGGGTTACGCCATCTACGGAATATTGGATGATACTAAGCAAAAAGGATATACATACAGAGGCGTAGAAGTTATCGGAACTCTTGACGATTTGAATCCCATACTGGGTGCCAACGAACTGGTGGAAGTAGCCATTACCCTTTCTTTGGACGACTACGACAAGCTGGAAGCGGTTGTTAAGGCTTGTGAAAAGCAGGGTGTTCACACACAGTTTGTACCGGACTACGCAAAGCTGATTCCCAGTCGTGCATATACGGAAGATCTTTTCGGACTTCCTCTTATAAACATAAGATATGTGCCTCTTTCAAACGGCGGAAATGCCTTTATTAAGAGGGTTGCGGATATTATCGGTTCACTTATAGGAATCATTGTTACTTCCCCGATAATGCTTATCTCAGCGGTTTTGGTGAAGCTTTCAAGCCCCGGTCCCATTATTTTCAAGCAGGAACGTGTGGGCCTTCACAACAAGCCCTTTAACATGTACAAATTCCGCTCCATGAGACTTCAGACCGATGAGGAGGAAAAGGCCGGCTGGACTACAAAAGGAGATCCCAGAGTTACCAAAGTGGGTTCATTCCTTAGAAAGACAAGCATTGACGAGCTTCCTCAGCTTTTCAACATTTTGGTGGGAAACATGAGCCTTGTGGGCCCCAGACCCGAAAGACCTCAGTTTGTGGAGAAGTTCAAAGAAGAAATACCCAGATACATGATAAAGCACCAGGTTCGTCCGGGACTTACCGGCTGGGCTCAGGTAAACGGCCTGAGAGGAGATACCTCCATCGAAAAACGTATAGAGTACGATATTTATTATATTGAAAACTGGAGCATCCTTTTTGACGTAAAGATAGTTTTCTTAACATTCTTTACGGGATTTATCAATAAGAACGCTTATTAGGACATTATATGAAAATTGATGTGGTTATACCGGTTTATAAGCCCGGTAAGGACTTTATCACACTTATAAGAAGGCTTAAGGAACAAACCCTGAAGCCTTCAAACATTTTTGTGATAAACACGCAAAAAGAAATATTTGACGCATTTCTTAAGGAAAATTCCATTTCTGAGGAGAACCTTGGGATAGAGCTAAGTCACGTAACATCCGCCGAATACGACCATGCAGTCACCCGCCACATGGGAATGGAAAAGTCTGATGCGGATGTGGTGGTAATGATGACACAGGATGCGGTTCCGCTTAACGAACACCTTCTTGAGAACCTTGTAAAGAATCTTTCGGAAAACGTGGCTGTCTGCTATGCAAGGCAGATTCCCCGTGAAGATGCGGGCCTTCTTGAGGTGGTTACAAGGGAATTCAATTACCCTGAAAAGTCCCAAATCAGGACCAAAGAAGACATAGATACCCTGGGCGTGAGAGCCTTTTTCTGCTCAGACGTATGTGCTGCCTATAGAAGGGATATTTATTATAAAACAGGCGGTTTTCAGATTCCCGCCATTTTCAATGAAGACACAATTTATGCATTTAATGCACTTATGAAGGGGTATGGTGTTGCCTACGAGGCCGAAGCAAAGGTAATCCATTCTCACCATTATTCCTGCATGCAGCAGTTTAAAAGAAACTTTGATATCGGTGTATCCCAGGCACAGCACCCGGAGGTGTTTGCAAAGTACAAATCCGAGTCGGAGGGAAAGAAGCTTGTAAAAGCTGCGTTTAAAAAGCTTTTCGAACTGAAGAAGCCCTTGATGTTTATACCGTTCTGTTTCCAGTGTGGCTTCAAACTTTTGGGATACAGGACCGGAAAAAAATATAAGAATTTGTCAAAGGCCATGGTTTTAAAATGCACTTCCAATAAAAACTACTGGCTGAGAGGTGAATGATGTCTAATAAACCTTATGAAGGTCAGATGGACTTTCTGGGACTTTTAAGTGAATATACGGATTCCCAGGGCGCAAAGGTCCGGGTAAGGGAGCCGGGCAAAACTCCTGTGAAGCCCAGGGTCAAAGAACCCGAACCGGAGCAGCTGAAGATAGAATTTATCGATTTGGACGAAGAATTCGAGAAAGAAATGCAGGCCTTAAAACGGGAAAAGCAGGAGATTAAGGCTGAACAGAAGGCTGAATCAAAGCCCAAGGCCGAGCCGAAGCCAAAGGCCGAGCCGAAGCCAAAGGCAGAACCCAAACCGAAGCCGGAACCTGAACCGATAGCAAAAAAAGTAGAACCAAAATCTTCAACCCCTTGCGGTGAAATTCTTTTTAAACAGTGTAAGAAATGCTGGTGCTTTGATTGTAAACACAATTCCCGTAACGAAGGCGTCCCCCGTGAAATGTGTGGAGCAACCATTCCATGTCCCGCCTGTGACGGCTGTGTACAAGAGGACCAGGCTACTATTTGTGAAATCGGAAATGCCAAAGAAGGCTGCAGGTTCAGAGCCATGGAAGAAGGCATTCTTGTTACCGAAGAAATGTAAAAAAGAGGACAATATATGCAGATTGTTATTGTAGGATGCGGAAACGTAGGCGCTTCAATTGCCAAGTCACTTAGCAAGGAAGGCCACAACATAACTGTAATTGATACCAATGAACGGGCGGTAAGAGACATTACCGACGAACAGGATATAATGGGCTACGTGGGAAACGGTGCCACCCTGGACATTCTGGTGGAAGCGGGAGCAGGTAGTGCGGATATAGTAATTGCCGTAACCGATTCCGATGAAAGAAACCTTCTTTGCTGCCTGTTTGCCAAGAAAGCGGGAGCCTTGTACACCATTGCCCGTGTAAGAGATCCGGAATACAGAAACGAAATAGAATTGATCCGTTCCGACCTTGGACTGTCACTGGTGGTTAATCCGGAGCTATATGCGGCTGAGGAAATCGCACGTCTTTTAAAGCTTCCCAACGCCATAGAAATCGATACCTTTGCAAGAGGCAGGGTGGAACTTCTGAAGCTTGAGGTCAAAAAGGACAGCCCTCTTTGCGGAATGGCCCTTAAATATATGCACAAGAAACTGGACAGCGATGTTTTGGTCTGTGTAGTAGAGCGTGGAAACGAAACAATGATTCCTACCGGTGATTTTACTATGTGGGAAGGGGACAAAATATCCTTTATTGCCTCCGGAAAAAAGGCTCTTCAGTTTTTCAAGGCAGCCAATATGAACCAGGGTAAAGTCCGCACCACCATGATAGTGGGTGGCGGAATGCTTTGCGTATACCTTGCAAGTCTTTTGATAACAAACGGCGTGGAAGTAAAGATTATCGAAAAAGAAAAGAAGCGCTGCGACGAACTTGCCGTTCTTTTGCCCGAAGCAATTATCATACACGGAGACGGAGCGGATAAGGACCTTCTTTACGAAGAAGGAATAGAAAGAACAGAGTCCTTTGTGGCCCTTACAAATCATGACGAAGAAAACGTTATGATGGCAATGTACGTTAAAAAGGTTAATCCTAAGGCAAAGCTTGTTACAAAGGTTCACAGAAACGCTTACGAAGACATAATAAGCGATATGAACATCGGTAGTATCATTAACCCCAAGCTTCTTGCCGCTGAAGATATAGTTAAATATGTACGTGCAAAATCAAATTCCTATGACTCCATAGAAACCCTTTACCAGTTAAATTCCGGCAAGGCGGAGGCCTTGGAATTTACGGTAAATGAATCCGCTGAGCTTGTGGGAATACCACTTATGAATCTTAAACTGAAGCCCAACGTTATTGTGGCCTGCATTATTCACAAGGGCCAGATTGAAACACCCGGAGGCTCCAGCGTTATTTCGGTGGGAGACAATGTTATTATTGTTACCACACAGAGCGGTTTTTCGGATATTAACGACATTTTGGAATAGGGGATGCAGATGAACAAGTCACTTATCAGATTTATACTGTGCAGGGTTATGCAGTTCGAAGGTATTTTCCTGATGCTTCCCGTAATAGTATCTATGATATACAAAGAAAAAACCGGAATCTGGTTTTTGATTACAGCCGCGACAGTTTTCCTTCTTGGAACCATTGGCTCTCTTTTCAGACCCAAGAGCAAGGTTTTCTATGCAAGGGAAGGCTTTGTAACGGTTTCTTTGTCGTGGATTCTTTTGTCATTAATAGGAGCGGTGCCCTTTACCGTTTCCGGAGAAATTCCTTCTTACGTGGATGCGGTTTTTGAAACAGTTTCCGGATTTACCACAACAGGTGCCAGCATTCTTTCGGATGTGGAGGCTCTTTCCAAGACTGCCATGTTCTGGAGATGCTTTACAAACTGGGTCGGAGGCATGGGAGTTTTAGTATTTATTATGGCAGTTCTTCCTCTTGCGGGAAGCCATAACATGCATCTTATGAGAGCCGAAAGTACGGGAGCCGAAGTGGGTAAACTTGTGCCCCGTGTAAAAACAACAGCTACCATACTTTACAGTATTTATTTCGGACTTACAGTTGTTTTGGTGGTTTGCTTTTTGTGCGCGGGACTTCCTTTGTACAAGGCGCTGGTTCTTTCCTTCTCCACAATGGGAACAGGCGGCTTTGCGGATATAAACGCAAGCCTTGGCGGTTATTCGTCAACAGTTCAGACCATAGCAATCATTTTCATGATTCTTTGCGGAATTAATTTTAACGCGTACTTTTTACTTCTTAAAAGAAAAGGAAAAGAGTTCTTTAAACTTGAAGAGGTACGTGTATATCTTTTCATAATGTTTTTAAGTGCTGCGGCCATTACACTTCAGATAAGAGGAAGCTTTGCAAGCATCAGGGAAGCTTTCCACCATGCGCTTTTCCAGGTTGTTTCCATTATGACCACAACCGGTTTTTCTTCAGTGGACTTTGATGTGTGGCCCATGCTTGCCAAGGTTATTCTTTTGTTCCTTATGGTTGTGGGCGGCTGTGCAGGCTCTACCGCAGGTGGTATTAAGGTTTCGAGAGTAATGGTTCTTTTCAGAAGTCTCAGACGTGAAATATCCCACCTTACCCACCCCAGAAGCGTTAAAAAGATTCGATTAAACGGTCAGTCGGTTTCTGAGGAAACCGTAAGAAGCGTAGGTTCTTTCCTGATAGCTTACGTTATTCTTGTGATGCTTTCCGTTTTTATAGTTTCAAAGGAAAACTTTGACTTTGCGTCTACCTTTTCAGCTGTGCTTGCTTCGGTAGGAAACATAGGACCGGGCCTTGGCGTGGCAGGTCCCACCGGCAATTTCAGCAGCTTCAGCGATGTTTCCAAGATAACCCTTATCTTTGACATGCTGGCAGGAAGACTTGAAATATATCCCATGCTGGTTCTTTTCTACGTGGGAACCTGGAGGAAATCTTGAAAAAAGAAAAAGTAGTGTTCTGGCTTATTCTTCTGGCTCTTTCGGTCCTTGAGCTTCTTATGGCCTGGAAGATACCGGGATTTGCAGACTTTTATGTAAAAAGAATATTTCCCCTGTTTCAGGCAACCTACGGAAGGCTTACGGGACTTTTCAAGTTCTCGGTGGGTGAGTTCCTTTTGTACGGTTCCGTGGCATTTCTTCTTTTCACTGTAGTGATATGGATATGCAGATTTGTCTGCTTTGTTAACAAACAGGAGACACTCAAGAAGCTTTCGGCCTTTAATACTAAATTCTTGTGTAAACTTCTTGTTTTTATAGCCCTTGTTCAGGTTCAGAACTGTTTCATTTTTTATCAGGCAACACCTATGTTTGAAAAAACCGAAGCGGCTTCCTATCAGGCCACAAGGGAAGACCTTATAGACCTTCGTGAGACTCTTGTCAAACGGGCAAATGAGTTATGCACCGTTTTCGAGAGAAACAAAAAGGGCGAGATTATTTACGATGCGGATTTCAACAGCCTTGCCATGATTACAATGCAGGACCTTGGCGAAAACGCGAAAAAGAGAATCGAAGAGGGAAGGCCGGAGATTCTGGATGAAACCCTTTCAAGGCTTTCGGGTTACTATTCCACACCAAAGCCTTTGGTTAAATCGGATTTTCTTTGTCAGCAGAGAATGTGCGGCTATTATTTTCCCTTCTCCATAGAGGCCAACTATAACGACTTAATGTATATAGTAAATTATCCTGACACCATGTGCCATGAGCTCAGTCATTTAAAGGGCTTTATTCTGGAGGATGAGGCGGGATTTCTGGCGTATCTTGGATGTATGAATTCCGAGGATACCCTGTTTATATACAGTGCTACGGTAAGCGCTCTTTGCTATGTGAACAACGATTTAAAGACGGAGCTTGCCCTTGAACCGGAAATAAGAAATTCACTTACACCTATAGATGAGAGGGTTATTTTCGACAGCATGTTTATTACGGACGCCACACAGAAAATGGTGGACGACAAGGCCTGGTTCAAATCCGAAAAGGTGGAAAAGGCTACGGACGCCTTTGTGGACAAGAACCTTACCATAAATGGGGTGGAAGAGGGAATCAAATCCTACTCCGGACTGGTTGATTTATTACTAAAATATTATTACGGCGGTAAAGACTGATGGTAAAAGAAGAGATTCGCTTAAGAAGCGTTATTTTGCATATACTGGACTCTACGGCAGGTGAGCCCGTTTTGTCGGACGACCTTCTTGAAATGGGAGCTGAGCTTCAGGATTTCATTAAGGAGCACATTGCAAAGATTTTTTCGGGAGACGATTCCAAAAAGTGTGAATTCCACAAATCCGAATCTGAAGTTTATGCAATTTTGAATGAATACGATGACGAGAAGTTTATAGAGATCAGTAAGGATATTGCCAACATCCTTTATGGCATCATGAACGCAAATATCGACATTCCGGCAGCAGACCTTTTTGTGGTGCGCTTTGCCAGTGATTCTTTGGAGTATCTTGCAATACTTAAAATGAATTACAAGACAATGTATACCCATCGCTCCATTCCCGAAAACAACTTTATAAGAAACGAAATCTACAGATACAAAGAACTTCTTCCCACCGAAAGCCAGAGATTAAGCGAGGCCTGTGTAATAAGGCTTAACGACCTTGCTTTGTGGCTTATAGAAAAGAAGGCTGAAATAAACGGAAAGAAGGAAGAGTATTTCAGCGAGCTTTTCTTAAAATGTAAGACAAAGCTTTCCGACAAAAAGAAACTGATGATGGTGCAGAAGGCCATAGAAAGCGTCAACAACGAGGCTTTTGAAGAAACCGAAAGATATGAGCCCCAGATGAAGGCCAAGGCCATTATCCACGAGGAACTTGAGAAGAACGGCGGTTTTGTGGTGGAGGAAATCGGTGATCTTGTATTTAAGGAAAGAGAAGATTTAAGAACTGCTTATCAGGACAAAATGGAAAAGTACAACCTTGTTAAGGAGGAAGTGCTTCCCACAAGCGAGCGTACCACAAAGCGTTTTGAAAAGCAGTGCCTTATGACGGATACGGGTATAGAAATAAAGATTCCCATGGACCAGTACAAAAACGACAACGTGGAGTTTATTACAAATTCCGACGGAACAATGTCACTCCACATTAAAAACATAGGTAATATAGATGCCAGGTTCTAATATTATTGATTATGTTATTGAATATGGTAACAGCACATTTTCGGAAAGGGAATTTTCCACAGAGGATGCACTTGTTCTTTGCCAGTTTACCTATCTGAAATTTGAAAAGCTTATGGCTCCCATGTCGGAAAATATTGTGTCGGTCAAAGAACTGGACGCATCACCCATTAGGGAAACTATGTTTTCCGTTAAATATCTTCAGAAGGAAAACAGGGCGCTTTTTAAAGCTATGGCCGATTCAAGGCGTTTTGAAAACCTTAAGATGTGTCTTCACATTAACAGGGTGGAAAAGGACACGCAGTTTGCAGCTTTGACGTTTCTTTTGCCGGACAATACGGTTCTTGTGGTTTTCAGGGGGACCGATGAGCACCTTGTGGGCTGGCAGGAGGACATGGGCTTTGCTCTGGAAAGACCTGTTACCGGGCAGATTTTAAGCGTTAAATACATTAATGATGTATCTGAAAGGTTTGGCGGCAGATTCAAGGTTGCGGGCCATTCCAAGGGCGGAAATCTTGCGATTTACGCATCATTAATGGCCCGGAAGGAAGCAAGGGACCGCATAGAAAAGGTATACAGCTTTGACGGTCCGGGATTTCGGAAGGAATTTCTTGAGGCCAAGAAATATGATGATATAAGTGACAGGGTCTTGAAGGTTATTCCCAAGTCATCCGTTGTGGGAATGATACTGGATGAGGGGAAGGACTCAATGGTGGTGGAAGCACGTTCTTTGGGCTTTTCACAGCACAACCCCTATATGTGGGTTATAAAGAACGGGGAACTTTGCAAGACGGAGCAGACCGAGGCTCATAGGAAACTTATTGAGTCGGTTAACGAGTGGATTCTCGGCAAGGACGAGAACCAGTTGGAAAGATTTGTTAAGATTTTAAATACCCTCCTTGATTCTCCCGAGGCCAATACCACAAGGGAATACATGAAAGATTTTGTGAAGAATACCACCAGGGTAATTAAAACAGCAACTGATATTGACGATGATACGAAAAAGTTTATTTCTTCCTTCGTGAAGTCCTATTTTGAAATTTTAATGGAGATGATAAAGGAAGAGATGGCGGACAATCCTTTCTTTGAAAAGAAAAGCTAAGTCAATATTTGCAATGTTTATAACTAAAAAAGTAAAGAATGATTATCTTCCTTTTGATATACTACAAAGGAAAATGTACCTTAGAAAAGGAGTATATATATGAACGACGTACTTAAGAAAATTTCCAATATCGGTATTGTGCCTGTTGTGGTTTTGGATGAGGCTTCCGACGCAGAACCTTTGGCAAAGGCACTTATTGAAGGCGGACTTCCCTGCGCAGAGGTTACTTTCAGAACAGCGGCAGCAGAAGAGTCCATCAAAATCATGGCTTCAAAATTCCCCAATATGCTTGTGGGTGCGGGAACGGTTCTTACGACAGAGCAGGTTGACAGAGCTGTTAACGCAGGTGCGAAGTTTATAGTGGCTCCGGGCCTTAACGAGAAGGTTGTTAAATACTGTCTTGAAAAGAATATTCCCATGGTTCCCGGTGTAAACAACCCTTCTGATATTGAGAAGGCTTTGGAACTTGGTCTCGATGTGGTTAAATTCTTCCCCGCAGAGGCTTCCGGCGGACTTGCCATGATTAAAGCCATGGCTGCTCCCTATACAACAGTAAAGTTTATGCCTACCGGCGGTATCAGTGCGAAAAACATCTGCGATTATCTTGCATTTGACAAGATTATTGCCTGTGGCGGTTCATGGATGGTTAAGAAAGAGCTTGTTAAGGAAGGAAAGTTTGATGAAATAAGAAAGCTTACGGAAGAAGCCGTAAGACTTATGTTAGGCTTCAGCCTCCGCCATCTGGGAATCAACTGTGAGGACGGTGAAAAGGCTACGGAAGTTGCAAACTTCTATGACAATCTTTTCGGATTTACGGCTGTGGACGGTCCCCAGTCACTGTTTGCGGGTACCGAAATTGAAGCTATGAAATTTATGGGCCGCGGAACACTTGGTCACATTGCCATCGGAACTAACTCCGTAGTAAGGGCCAAGAACTATCTCGAAACCGTAAAGGGCGTTAAATTCGACGAGTCAAGCGCTGTTTACAAAGGAGAAAGACTCCACCTTATTTACATCGATAAAGAGGTTGGGGGATTTGCCATTCACCTTGTTCAGAAATAAAATTTTTTGGTTAAAAAGCCTCTTTTTTAAGAGGCTTTTTTGTTGTATTCTTGACGGGTAGCATTAATTAGGATACAATAGAACAAATGTTTGGATTTTGATATGTGGATTATTCTTGTACTTATTTACGGCATTCTTAAGGGTGTACGTGACATTGCCAAAAAGAAGGCTCTTACCCTTAACGGAGTGGTGGAGGTCCTTTTTGTTTATACGGCTCTTGCATTTATTTTTACGGTGCCCACGTCGGGACATATTTCCGGTGTTCCCGTAAAGGAAATGCTTTTAATAGCCTTTAAATCGTTTATCATTTTTGTGGCTTTTCTTTGCAGCTTCTATGCGATAGAGAAAATGCCCATTTCCCTCTATGGTGTTTTGGATCTTTCAAGAATGCTTTTTGCCATGATTCTTGGTGTGGTGGTTCTTAAGGAGAGGCTGGGAACCACACAGATTATTGCCATGGTTTTGGTGGCATCAGGTCTTCTTTTGCTTAAGTATAAGCCCCGTAAGGAAAGAGAAGGTGTGGAAAAGAGCGAGCACGTTGCCACGTACATTTTTATTCTGGCTTTTGTGTCCACTTTTTTGAACGCTGTTTCCGGTATGCTTGATAAGATTCTTATGGGCGGCGGAAACATTACTTCGGGACAGCTTCAGTTCTGGTATATGCTTTTTATGACGGTATATTACGGCATATATGTTCTTATCACCCGTACAAAGGTGAACTTTAAGTCTGTACTTAAAAATCCTTATGTATGGACCATTTCCATTCTTTTTGTGGTGGCGGACAGATGTCTTTTCATAGCGAACGGCTATGGGGCTTCCAGAGTAACGGTTATGACTCTTTTGAAGCAGGTCTGCTGTATCGTAACCATTCTCGGTGGCAAACTTATTTTCAAAGAAAAGAGAACGCTTCAGAGGTTTATCTGTGCGGGAATAATTATAGCGGGTATAGTAATATCGGTTTTGTAGGGGATAGTTTTTATGAGTATGTATGACAAGTTAAATGAACAGCAGAAGGAAGCGGTTTTTCACGTAGACGGCCCCCTTCTTATTCTGGCAGGTGCAGGTTCGGGAAAGACTTCGGTTCTTACCCATCGTGTGGCCTATCTTATAGATGAGGCGGGAGTGGATCCTTACAATATTCTCGCCATCACTTTTACTAATAAAGCTGCAGGGGAAATGCGTGAACGTGTGGACAATCTTGTGGGCTTTGGCTCAGACCGTATTTTTGTTTCCACATTTCACTCCATGTGTGTGCGCATTTTAAGACGCCATATTGACAGATTGGGATACGATAACAGCTTCACCATATACGATGCTGACGATCAGAAAACCCTTATAAAGGATGTCTGCAAGAAACTTGAGATAGACACCAAGACCCTTAAGGAGAGGACTATCCTTAACCAGATTTCTTCCTGTAAGGATGAACTGGTTACTCCTGAGCAGTTTGCCATATCCTGTATAGGAGATTACCAGAAGAGAAAGGTTAGCGACTGCTACACCGAGTATCAGAATGCCCTCCGCAAGAATAACGCTCTGGACTTTGACGACCTTCTTATGAAGACCGTGGAGCTTTTCAAGGCTGAACCGGAGATTCTTCTTAACTATCAGAATCGTTGGAAATATATAATGGTGGACGAGTATCAGGATACCAATACCGCCCAGTTTGAATTGATAAGGCTTCTTGCGGGTTCACGTCACAACCTTTGCGTGGTGGGTGATGATGATCAGTCCATTTATAAATTCCGCGGAGCCAATATCAGAAATATTCTTGATTTTGAAAAATACTATCCGGAGTCAAAGGTTATTAAGCTTGAACAAAATTACCGTTCCGTTCAAAACGTTTTGGATGCCGCAAACGCCGTCATCCGCAATAACTCTGCCCGTAAGGATAAAAGCCTGTGGTCTCAGAAGGAAAAGGGTGAGCTTATCCATTTCAGACAGTTTGACATGGCTTTCGAAGAATCCGAATACGTTAGCGATGCCATTGCCAAGTCTGTAAGAAAGGGCGGCTCCACCTATGGTGAAAACGCTATTTTGTACCGTACAAATGCCCAATCCCGTGCAATGGAAGAAAGACTTGTAAAGGACAATATTCCTTACCGTATAGTAGGCGGTGTAAACTTCTACGCAAGACGTGAAATCAAAGACCTTCTTGCATATTTGAAAACTGTGGACAATGGTCGTGATGACCTTGCATGCAAGCGTATAATTAATATACCCAAGCGTGGTATCGGTCAGACTACCATAAATAAACTTCAAAATGCCGCAGACGAAAGAGGAACTTCTTTCTTTGATGCGGTAATGAATCCTGACTGGGCAGATATAAGAGGTGCAGCCTGCGATAAACTTCAGTCCTTTGGAAACATGATTATGAGACTTCGGGCTGTAGCCGAGATTCAGGGACCATTGAAGCTTTTGAAGGAAACTCTTGATATTACGGATTACATTAATCAGATGGAAGTTGATTCCGAGGAGGAAGCGGAGGAAAGAATCGAGAACATCGAGGAATTCATTTCCAAGGTTGCTACCTACGAGGAGGAGCACGAGGAACCGAATCTTTCGGAACTTTTAGAGGAAATAGCCCTTATAGCGGACATAGACTCTGTTTCCGAAGGAGAGGACAGAACTCTTCTTATGACTATTCACTCTGCAAAGGGTCTTGAATTTAAAAACGTATACCTTATCGGAATGGAGGACGGATTGTTCCCCAGCTACATGTCCATTTCCTCCGGAGATGTGGAAATCGAGGAAGAGAGACGTCTTGCTTACGTAGCCATTACAAGAGCCAAAGAAACTCTTACCATAACTTCCGCAAGGGCACGTATGGTTCACGGTGAAACCCAGTATAATCCGGTAAGCCGTTTCGTAAGGGAAATACCCAGAAATCTTTTTGATATTGCTCCCGTTCAGACTTCAAGAAGAGACGATGCATATTATGATTCTGACACGTCCGAATCCGGTGGATACAGAAGATTTTCAAACTATAGGGATACCGAGGGAAGCGGTTTCGGAGAGCCTATAGTAAGCTATGGCGGCTTTAAGAGAACTCCCGATGCACCGGTTACTAAGGAAAGCCCTTATGCAAGGCTTTCAAGACCTTCCGCGTATTATAAACCAAAAACTACTCCCGAAGAGGATAAGCCTTTTGTAGCCCGCAAGGAAAATCTTTCCATGCTTACTAAGGGCTCGGAGCTTGCTTCAAAGGCCGGTTCACAGTCACTTGCGGTGGGTGACAGAGTGCGTCACATTAAATTCGGTGACGGAACCGTTTTGAACATAGTAAAGGAAACAAGGGATAACAAGATTACGGTACAGTTTGATGCATGCGGTCAGAAAATCATGTATCAGTCATTTGCCAAATTAGAGAAAATATAATGGACAATAAAAAATTTGTTTCGAAAAATCTTCAGATAGTGATTATGGTTTTTTTATCGGTTATCAGGGTGCTTTTAAGCGTGAGAATCGGTGTATGGTTCCCCGCTGCCCAGTTATGGGATGATAACCTTATGATGGAATATACCGCTTTGAAGATTCATTTTCTTCATCCGGTTTATTATTCCCTTGTAAAGACCATGAGCTTTCCCCTTCTTTTAAACGCTTTTTCCTACACAATGCTTCCGTATACCGTCCTTTTGGGGCTTATATGGGTAATGGCAGCCTTTTTCGTGTATTTTCTTTTGAAGAAGCTTTTTGACGGGAAACTGTGGATTTGCTTTATTGGTTTTTTGTATGTCCTTTTTATGCCCCAGGCATTCGACGTATGGAGCGGAACAAGACTTTACAGAACCGCTGTAATTGCTCCCTTTGTAATCGTATCAATCTGTCTGATGATTCATATGATTCTGGATGCCGGAAAGACATTCATTAAAAGAGTGATTACCCTTGTTGCACTGGGCTTTTGTTTTGCTTTCACTTTTTATCTTAAGGAAGACGGAATTTGGCTTCTTGCCTGCCTTATATTCGCAACACTTATAGCGGCTGTTTACGGTATAACTAATCCGGAATATAAAGGCAAGATCAAAAAGATTGTGCTGAAGGGATTATCCCTGTTTATTCCTCTTGGGGTTTTCCTTTTTGTGGTTGTGGCCTATAAAGCAGTGAATTACAAATTTTTCGGTGTATTTGAGGTCAACACAAGAACCGACAGCGAATACGGTGAATTTATTGAGAAGGTTTACAGTGTTGAGTCGGATGAAAGAAGCCTTTATGTATGGGCACCCACCGATGCCATAAAAAAGGTTTTTGACGCCTCACCTACCCTTTCTTCCCATCCTGAACTTTTAGAAGCAATTATGACAACCCCCTGGTATGATAACGACATAGTGAATAACCCTATTCAGGGAGACCACTTTGCCTGGATTTTCAGAGACTGTCTTGTATCCAACGGAATGTATCAAAGCGAGGCAGAAGTGCGAAGCTTTATGAGAACAGTCAACAGGGAACTTGATGAAAGCTTTAAAAACGGCAAGCTTAAAAAGCAAAGCGATGTAATCAATATTATCGGAGCTACCGGCGGATACACATGGGAAGAGGTAAGAAGCCTTTCGGATGATGTTGCTTCGGCCTTTATGGGAGCGGTTTTCCTTAAGGGATATCTTCCCGGACTGGGAAATGTGTCTGAAAATGAAATACTTGATAACTATCCCATTATCGATACAGCCATTAAATATACCCATTTGAAATATCTTGAGGATTATTCCAAGCAGTCTGAAATATCCGCTTCTTTAGAAGGGGTATTGATAGGAATATTCTACGTATATAAGGTTATAAACGGAATATTGCTTCTTCTGACTGTTGGAATAGTACTTTTTGAACTTATTAAGTTTTTTGTTTCCATTAAATCACTTGAGTCATTCGTACAAAAAAGGTATAATATCTTATTAGGAGCGATGGCTTCATTGATTTTTTTAGGAATAGGTCTTTTGTATTCGTTCTTTATCGGATGGTTTTCAGCTTTCCTCTTTAAAGACGGAATCAATATGACAATTCTTAATTTCTATAATGTGGCATTGCCTTCACTATGTATGTTTGCTTATATCTTTGCTGTATGGGCTGTGACAAAGGAAATCAAACTCATTAAGAGGGGAGAATAAAAATGGCGAAAAACGCATTTACAAAGCTTATCTCTACTATTAACAAACGTGCACAGGCACTTGATTTTGAAGAAAAACTTGAAGATTTAAAGGAGCTTCTTTCCGACAGAGGTTTATATCCTAAAAAGGAAGAAAAGAAGACAAATCCTTTTGTTATTATTCTTGCTGTTATCGGTGCAATCGCTGCAGTTGCAGCTGTTGCTTATGCAGTTTATTATTTCCTGATTCCCGAGGATTCCGAGTATTTTGAGGACTTTGAAGATTTTGATGAAGACGATGAGTTCTTTGATGAGGATGATGATTTAGAGGGAGACGAGTAGTTTAAGAAAAGGAGAGGGGTGCCTCGTATGAGACACCCCGTTTTTTTAGTTATGAAAAAGGGTTGTGAATTAACGGGAGTGGTTACCAAGGTAACTTTCCCCAATAAAGCTACGGTTGAAACAGAGGAAGGACCGGTTTTAGTTAAGAACGGTTTGCCCGGAGACAAGGTGCGTGTAAGGGTGCAAAAGCTTCGCAAAGGAAAGCCTGAGGCCTGCCTTCTGGCGGTTTTGGAACAATCTGCGGATTCTGTTCCTGCACAGTGTCCACACTTTGGTATCTGCGGAGGCTGTACTTATCTTACCATGAAGTATGAGAATGAACTGAAGCTTAAGGAAACTCAGGTAAAGGACCTTCTGGATAAAGCGGTAGAAGGTGAATACAAGTGGGAAGGAATCAAGGGAAGTCCTGTATTTGAAGGCTACAGAAACAAAATGGAGTTTTCCTTCGGCGATGAGTTTAAGGATGGTCCCCTGAGTCTTGGAATGCATAAACGTGGAAGTATGTTTGACGTGGTGTATACCGATTCCTGCTATATTGTGGACGAGGATTACAGGAAGATTTTAAAAGCTACTAAGGAATATTTTGAGAAGACCGGCTATAAATTTTTCCACAAAATGCGCCATGAAGGGTATTTGAGACATCTTCTTGTAAGAAAAGCAAAGCACACGGGTGAAATAATGGTGGCTCTTGTTACCACAAGCTCTGAAAAGCCTGACCTTGAACCATACAAGGATATGCTTCTTAGCCTTTCTTTGGACGGAGAGCTAGTGAGCATTCTGCATACTGTAAATGATTCCGTGTCCGATGTGGTTAAAAGTGATTACACCGAAATTCTTTTCGGAAGGGACTATATAAACGAAACGCTTTTGGGACTTTCCTTTAAGATAAGCGAGTTTTCTTTCTTCCAGACAAATTCTTTGGGCGCAGAGGTTTTGTATTCTACCGTAAGAGATTTTATCGGCGACCTTTCAGAAGGAGGAGTGCCCGATAAGACAGTATTTGACTTATATTCAGGGACAGGAACCATCACTCAGCTTATGTCTCCCGTATCTAAGAAAGTTATCGGTGTAGAAATAGTGGAAGAAGCTGTTGAAGCAGCAAAGGACAATGCGAAACTTAACGGAATCGATAATTGTGAATTCATCTGCGGTGATGTGTTAAAGGCTATTGACGATATTCCGGAAAAGCCTGATTTCATTATTCTCGATCCTCCTCGTGATGGTATTCACCCTAAGGCTTTACCTAAGATTTTGAATTACGGTGTAGACCGTATTGTATACGTTTCCTGTAAAGCAACTTCACTTATGCGTGACCTGGAAGTAATCCAGGCTGCCGGCTACAGAGTGGAGAGGGCAGCCTGCGTGGACCAGTTCCCCTGGACGGCAAACATTGAGACGGTCGTTCTTTTGAACAAGAAAAATGCAAAGAACTTCGTTGAAATTGGTGTTGATGCAGAGGATTATTACAGAATTAAAGAAAAATAACAATATTGTTTTGGGTGATTAATATTAGCACATAATGAACGGTGGTGAGTGTATGGATAAAGACCCATTTAAAGAGTATATAAGACAATCTGAACCTAGTAAGCGCGATAAAGGTTATGCTTGGCATACTGCAATTGGACTTCAGGCGGTTGATGGACTTAAACCTTCGAAATATTTGATTGATACTGCTATCAAAAATATAGAAGGTAACATCTCAATAGATGAGGCTCAGGAACTGCTTAACAGCTATTATGAAGAAAATCCTAAAGCGGATGACGGCAGCAGAACAGAAGAAGCAGATAAAGTTGCGGTTAGAATAGCGAAGTTACTGTCAGAGAGAGCCTTTAGCTTTACACCAAATGAGTATATCTCTATTCACAAAAAATTATTTACAGGAATATATAAGCATGCCGGAAAAATCAGAGACTACAATATAACCAAAAAGGAATGGGTTCTTGATGGAGCAACAGTTCTTTATGGAAGTGCTACAGAACTTAGAGCAACTTTAGATTATGATTTTTCTGAAGAAAAGAAGTTTAGTTATAAGAATCTGACCATGGACGAGATTATTCATCATCTTGCAGTGTTTGTTTCAAGATTATGGCAGATTCATATTTTTGGTGAAGGAAACACACGTACAACAGCGGTTTTCTTTATCAAATATTTGAGAACTCTCGGATTTGATGCAACGAATGATATTTTTGCAGAAAATGCCTGGTATTTCAGAAATGCTTTGGTAAGAGCAAATTACAATGATTTAAAAAATGGAATTCATGAGACTACAGAATATCTGGAATTGTTCTTAAGAAATCTATTATTAGATGAGAAACACGAACTTCATAATAGAGCAATGCATATAAGCGGTGTATTTGAGGAAAAAGTGGACATTGAAAGTGTAAAAGTGGACATAGAAAGTGCGAAAGTGGACATTCGAAATAAATTATTATCGTACTCAAGTACACTGTCAGAAAAAACAATAAATCACACCATAGATTTATATATTGCTTGTAAAGAAATAGGATACTTTGGAAGAAGTGTTGTAGAAGAGGTGACTGGATTAAAATCATCTGGGGCATCTAAGTTAATTAGCTTATTACTTAATAGTAATGTTATAGAACCTGTATCCGGAAATGGTAAGGGGAAATATAAGTTTTTTCAGAGAGGTATAAGATGACAATATCGTACAAACGATTAACTGAAAAAGAAATAGATATTTTTATTACCATGCGAATTGCCCAGTTACGAGAAGAAGGTGCAAAAGAAGACATAGACTTGGTCCCTTATTTGCAGGATTATTACAA
>JAZLJG010000125.1:0-5701 GCA_045617745.1 Lachnospiraceae bacterium
GCCTGAAAGCAGCACATGGAGAGTGCGGATACCTATCACGGAAGAAAGGAGGAGCTTATGGCTGACAACTCAGTTATTAATAGTGTTTATAACTATTATCTTACGACGTATGCGCCTAAAACGGATTCTAAATTCGACACGCACAAAAAGAGCGAACTGCGCGGCGTCTATAATTCCATTGTCAAAATGAATAAAGAAGCTCCCCTGTATATCGTTGATAAATCTCAGGAAACAAAGGAGTATGCCGTAGGACTTAAAGAGAATGCCAGAAACTTCCACAATACGATTGCGTCTCTTGGCGGAGTTGGCGATGAGGAGCTTTTGGATAAGAAGGTTGCTTATTCTACCGATGATTCCCTTGCATCGGCTGTTTATATTGGTGAAGACAATTCGGGAGAAGGGGTTCCTTCCTTTGACTTGAAGGTTCTTAAACTTGCTACCGCCCAGGTTAATGCAGGGAAAATGATTCCTTCGGATGCAATATATCTTCCTATTGATACATATTCTTTTGATATAGGAATTAACGGTTTGAACTATGAATTCCAGTATAACGTTACTTCCGAAGATTATAACAAATCGATTCAGGAGAAGCTTGCCCGCCTGATTTCAAATGCAGGTATCGGATTGAAGGCAGAGGTTAGGGAAGACGGACAGGGCAACAGCTCACTTAATATTGAGTCTCTTGCTACAGGCGTTCCTTTACAGGGAGACAGGATTTTCAATATTACCGATAACAACACATCAAGAACCGCCGGCTCGGTAAGCTACTTCGGACTTGACCGGGTTGAGACGGAACCTTCCGATTCGGTATTTGAGTTAAACGGAAGCGTGCACAGCGCCTCAAGTGATTCCTTTACAGTGGATAAGCAGTATGAGGTTACTCTTCACAGAGTGAGTGCTTCTGATGAAGATGTTACCAGAATTGACCTGAAGGAAGACATTGAATCCATTGCTTCCAACATTACAGAACTTATAGACGGCTATAATTCATTTGTTGACGTGGCTGACAGATATACTGTCAATCATCCAAAGTCCGGAAGACTGGTGAATGAAATGTCCACGCTTGCTTCGCTTCACGGAGAAGAGCTTTCGACTCTCGGAATCAATCTTCAGGAGGACGGAAGGATTGCTCTTGACAGAAGTGAACTGATGAAATCGGTTCAGGACGGAGACCTGAAGGAAAAGCTCGGAGTGCTTAAGCAGTTTGCAGGCTCTATGCTTAGAAAAGCCGACCAGGTTTCATTAAACCCGATGCACTACGCAGACCGAACCATTGTAGCCTACAAGAATCCGGGACATAATTACGCAGCACCTTACGTAACAAGTGCATACACCGGAATGATGTTTAACAGTTATTGCTGATACCACATATCTTTATTCTGATGAGGATATGTGGTATTATTTTGCCTATGGATGCTAAAAAGCGAGATTACAATTACATAAAGATTTTCGGGCTGGGATTTCTGATTTTTGCAATCATAACCATTCCGTCAATTGTTTTTTCAAAGGGAGTCTGGATATATTACGGAGATTTTAACGTTCAGCAGATTCCTTTCTATTATCATGCCCATGAAGCCATTAAAAGCGGAAACTTTTTCTACGATTGGGGAACGGACCTTGGCGGAAGCCTTGTGGGATGTTATTCCTTTTATCTGCTGGGAAGCCCTTTTTTCTGGCTTACCCTTCCTTTTAAGACGGAGACGGTTCCTTATCTTATGCCCTGGTTAAGTGCTTTGAAATATGCGGTTATGGCTCTTACGTCATATGCATTTATTAAGAAGCATTTGAAATCGGAAAATGCGGCCTTTATCGGAGCTCTTCTTTATACATTCTCGGGATACCAGGGAGCGGTTCTTGTGTACAATCATTTCCATGATGTGCTGGCCTTTTTCCCGTTGTATCTTCTTTTATTTGAAAGACTTCTGGAGAAGAAGAAAACGGTGGGTTTTGCTTTGATGACTGCGCTTATGGCTGTCATCAATTACTATTTCTTTGTGGGCATAGTGGTATTTCTGGGTATTTATTTCTTTACAATGTATTTCTTTGAAGAAGGAAGTATGAGGGACAAGCTTTTCTCACTATTGCGTGCTTTTACGACAGGCCTTTGCGGTGTGCTTCTTTCGGGCGTTTATCTTTTGCCGGCCATTGCATATACGTTAGGAAACAGCAGACTTTCACAGACACTTTTGGGAAACAGCCTTTTGGGATATTCGGAGCCTATGATTATCTGGGCTGTCTTGAAGAATGCGTTCTTTTTGCCGGACATATCAGGTCTTAATTCCATGCTCAACATGACTGCCAGCAGAGTGTCGGGTGTAGGAGCGTATATTCCGCTGTTTTCACTGGCGGGAGTTATTGCATACTTTTGCTGGAATAGGGAGAAGAACAGGTACAAACGTTTGCTGACAGTATGCGCAGTGTTCGCAGCAGTGCCCGGACTGAATGCGTTGTTCTCTGCCATGAATTCCGAGTATTATGCCAGATGGTTCTTTATGCCTGTACTTATTATGAGTCTTGTTACGGCAGAGGTTGTGGAGAAAAGGGAGAAGACAAAAACCTTCCTTTGGAAGGGTTTCAAAGTACTGTTGACAGCAACAGTCATTTTGATGGTAATAAGCATTCTTCCTGCGAAGACAGAGGATGAACAGCTTACGGTACTGGGTGCTTTGAGAAACTGGGAGCAGCTTATCGAACAGATTGTTTTCAGCATTTTGATGGTTGTCTTTCTTTATATATATATAAGTAAGGTTTCGGGAAAATCGGACAGGGTTAACAGACTTGTGATTACCGGTGCATGTTTTTTGACTACGGCCACCATGTTTTTCGGAGGAACCCTTCTGGTGGACAAGGACAGAAAAGAAGACTTCCTTGCCCAGGCGGTTTTCGGAGAGAGCCCCCTTGAAGATGCTTCTTCTTTTTACAGAACGGAAACGGACGAGGACTTTTACAACTATTCAATGTTTTGGAAGGATACTTATTCCATAAGCTCCTTCATTTCCACAATTCCTTCTTCTACAATAGAGTTTTATGATGCCATGGGAATATGGAGAAAGGTGACAAGCCATCCGGACGCCTCCAGAATAGGAATAAGAACTCTCCTTTCGGGGAAGTACTATCTTATGAATACGATGAATTCCATAGAGCATATAAGTCATATAGAGAATGAAGAGAGCCTGAAGGGTTATTCTTTTGCTTTTGAAAAGAATGGTTTTAAGGTATTCGAAAACGACAATTTTGTTCCGATGGGATTCTGCTTTGAAGATTACATTACTGAAAGCGAATATAAAGAGATCAGCCTGTCGACGGTTACAAAGGACAGGTTACTTATGAGATACCTGATTTTACCGGACGATGTGGATGAGAAGGATTCGGGGCTTTTGTTTCATGCTTATGATTCACTGGATAAGGCTTTTTCCGCTGAAGACTTTTCGTATGAATGCGACAAAAGAAGGGAAACGGCCTGCGAAGACTTTACGGCCACCACAAATGGTTTCTCTGCGGTTGCGGATATGGACAGAGACAATCTGGTATTCTTCAGTGTTCCTTGCGAAAAAGGATTCAGGGCATATGTGGATGACAGCGAGACTGAAATCGTCAGAGCCGACTACGGATTCATGGCGGTAAAGGTCCCTGAGGGAAGACATAAAATTGTCTTTGAATATAAACTTACATATATAAAAGAAGGCTTTGCCGCATCCGCTTGCGGAATGGTAATTTTGTTGATACTTTTAGGTAAAAATATCTTGACTCTTTGTCGTGGCTGTGTTAAATTAACCTAGCGGAGAGAAATTAGGCTCCTTTTTTTGTGTTAAAATTTTTGAATTTATTATATACGCGGAGGGACAATTAAATGCGTACAAAGATCACATTAGCATGCACAGAGTGCAAACAGCGTAACTACAATACTACCAAGGATAAGAAGACTCATCCCGATCGTATGGAGACCAAGAAATACTGCAGATTCTGCAAGCGTCACACCATGCACAAGGAAACAAAATAATCCGTTCGAGGATAGAAGGAGTTTATCATGGCAGATTCCAATAAAAAAGAAAGCAAGCCCGGATTTTTCAAAACTGTATCTATCGAGTTTAAGAAAATTGTTTGGCCTTCAAAAGAGTCCGTTTTCAGACAGTCTGTTGCTGTTACATTAGTAGCTCTTGTTGTGGGTATTCTTGTTACTATTTTTGATTTTCTTATTCAGTACGGTATTAAGTTTATCACAATGTAAAGTGAGGGTAGTTTCATGGCAGAAGCAAACTGGTATGTAGCACATACTTATTCCGGATATGAAAATAAGGTAAAGGTTAACCTTGAAAAGACAATCGCTAACCGTCACCTTGAAGAAGAAATTCTGGAAGTACGCGTGCCTCTTCAGGATGTTGTTGAAGTTAAGGACGGTGTTCGAAAGACTTCCCAGAAGAAAATGTTCCCCGGCTATGTTCTTGTTAAAATGGTAATGAATGATGACACATGGTATGTTGTCAGAAATACCCGTGGCGTTACCGGATTCGTAGGACCCGGATCAAAGCCCGTGCCCCTTACAGAGGCAGAAATGAAGCCTTTGGGAATTCGTATGGAAAATGTTTCCGTAGATTTCAAAGAAGGCGATACAATCGCTGTTGTTGCAGGCGTTTGGAAAGATACAGTTGGCGTTGTTACCCGTATGGATTACAACAAGCAGACAGCTACCATCAATGTAGAACTTTTCGGACGTGAGACTCCTGTAGAAATCAGTTTCGCAGAAGTACGTGCAATGAGTTAATTTTGATATATGAGGCAAAAGCCTTTTATATATCCACTAACGTGGGAGTGTCACCGCATTCCGCGGAGCAATGACGCGCCTAACCACATATTTATTAGGAGGTGCCAAAATGGCAAAGAAAGTAGAAGGTTATATTAAGTTACAGATCGCTGCCGGCAAAGCTACCCCTGCTCCCCCTGTTGGACCTGCACTTGGTCAGCATGGTGTAAACATCGTTGAGTTTACAAAGCAGTTTAACGCTAAGACCGCAGACATGGGTGATACGATTGTTCCCGTTATCATCACAGTTTATGCAGACAGAAGCTTCAGCTTCGTTACAAAGACTCCCCCCGCAGCTGTTCTTATTAAGAAGGCTTGCAACATTAAGTCCGGTTCAGGCGTTCCTAACAAGACAAAGGTTGCACAGATTTCTAAGGCAAAGCTTCAGGAAATCGCTGAGTTAAAGATGAAAGACTTAAATGCTGCATCTATCGAAGCAGCTATGAGCATGATCGCCGGAACTTGCCGTTCCATGGGCGTAACAGTAGAAGAGTAAGAGCTTAGGAGGATATTGATATGAAACATGGTAAGAAGTATGTTGAAGCAGCTAAGCTCGTTGATCGTTCTCAGTATTTCGAGGCAGCTGATGCAATCGCATTAGTTAAGAAGACAGCTACTGCTAAGTTTGATGAAACAGTTGAATTACATTTAAGAACAGGTTGTGACGGTCGTCATGCTGAACAGCAGATCCGTGGCGCAGTTGTACTGCCTCATGGTACCGGTAAGACCGTTCGCGTACTTGTTTTCGCCAAGAATGACAAGGCTGATAAGGCTTTGGCAGCAGGCGCGGACTTCGTAGGCGGCGAAGAACTCATTCCCAGAATCCAGAATGATGGATGGCTTGATTTCGACGTAGTTGTTGCTACACCTGATATGATGGGTGTTGTTGGACGTCTTGGT
>JAZLJG010000126.1:0-4938 GCA_045617745.1 Lachnospiraceae bacterium
TTTCTGAATTCTAATAAAATATCAATTAGGGAAGGCAAACATATGTTATATACTAACAGCAAACTATGAATGCAGGAGGTACGGTTATGCAATTTAAAGAGGGAAGTGGCTGGAAAGCCTGCTACAATGAGGAAAAAAATAACTATACGGCTTCGTTTTCAGCAGATGGTTTAAAACTGTATGAAATCAACAAAGAGATTTTTGACGAACTAAAGGATCGTATCGATGATAACAAGCATGCACAAATGCTGATAACAGAGGGAAGAAAACTCTATATGGAGGTTATTGACCGATGTGGTCCGCCCTATACTATAGTGTTAGATGAAGATTATAAGAGGCTTTGCCCATGGATAAATCCAGAACCGGTCGGAGAAACCTGGCCGACCGAGATGACGGATGCTGTGGTAGAGGTGCTTGAATGCGAGAAAGATAATCGTGAGCAGCGAAGGAAAAAACGGGAAGAAAGAGAAACAAACTCCGGCTCGCAGGAATAAAGATTTATGAAGGAATATAAGCATGAAACTTACAGGAGAATTGAATGAACAGTATGGAAAAGGTTATACGAAAACAAATTTATATAATTTTTATTCATTCTATAAGTTATATCCAGAGATTTTCCACTCGGGAAGTGGAAAATCTAATGCAATGCTATCTTGGACGCATTATCGTGTTTTGTTGCAAGTAAAGGATGAAGAAGCCAGAGCATGGTATGAAAAAGAAGCATTACGTGAAACTTGGAGTGTAAAGACGCTTCAGCGTAATATAAGTTCCCAGTATTACTATAGAATTTTACAGTTCCAAATAAAAGAGCCGGTCATAGAAGAAATGCGTCAGCTAACAGAAGAGTTCCAAAATGATAAGCTTGAATTTATTAAAAATCCCATGATTGTTGAATTCCTTGGATTGAGTGAAGATGCATCTTTCACCGAAACTGCATTAGAAAGCAGCATAATAACCAATCTGCAGAAATTTTTAATGGAACTTGGTAAGGGCTATGCATTTGTTGCTAGACAACAGCATATTCATACAGAAAAAGAGGATTATTATATAAATCTTTCTTAATTGATAATGTTATGAGACATTAAGTGTCCCATTAAATAAAATAGGGCATTGCTCGCTTTGTGTCCTGTACTTTTTAGTGGGTAGTAGATACGATGTTTTTCAAAGAGGTTAGAAATATGAATCAAATAAAAATTGGAGAATTCTTGAAAGAACTTCGTAAAGAGAAAGGGCTTACTCAAGAACAACTTGCAGAACAGTTTAATGTATCTCGAAGATCTGTATCAAGATGGGAAACAGGTAATAATATGCCTGATTTGGATACGCTAATTGAGATGGCAGATTATTACGAAATTGATTTGCGAGAATTATTGGATGGAGAAAGGAAAAGCGAGAAAATGAATGAAGAATTAAAAGAAACTGTCTTGAAAGTTGCAGAATATAGCAACAGTGAAAAAGAAGTCAAAAGAAAGAAATTAAATAAGTGTTTTATTATAGGTGGTATTTGTTTTTTGCTTGTTATTTTAAATCATCAATTTGGAGTACTGGCAATGATTTTTAATAATCCGATAGATGATTTTGTGGCGGGTGCATTGACCAGTTTGGGTATCCTTTTTGAGTTTGTTGGTTTCTATAATAACAATCATGAGGTTAGTTTAAAACAAAGGAAGCAAGAATTACTTATGCGGAAAAGGATATAATAAAAAGTGCGAAAAATTGAAATCTTTTCGTTTCAACAGAATATGATAAATCAGGCAGTTGGCTTCGGTCGGCTGCTTTTTTTATACCCAAAATTCAAGAAAGACTAGGATGACTTTTGACTCTCGTGATTTAGTTCACGGGGGTCTTTTTTTGCCCGAAAATGGTATTGACGAGTTATTGGCGATTTACATCTTTTTTGACCTATGATATTATTAAACTAACGAAAAGCTATGAGGACCTGTAAACCTCATGGCTTTTTCTTTTGCCCTGAAGGAAGAAAGACGACCTGTAAACGTCTATCCTGTATTCTTTCCGAGGGGAAACTTCATATCTGATAGGATGGCATTCTGCCTTTCTATAAATGAGCCTCAGTTCCGGTGGCGTACGACGCTGGGGCTGGGGCTTTCTTTATGTCAAAATTTAATATTGTAAAGGAGATCAAAACTAAGGATTTTGAAGAATTCAGAGAAAAACTCATGGAAGACCTTGCACAGGATCTCTATGAAAACACCGGAGCTGAGTACTCTATGAACGGATTATAAAGGAGAATCTTGATTACGATACCTTTATTCAGGACCGCCATTATGACCGCAGAGACATTGACGAGATAATTGCACTTATGACCGATGTAATGATATCTCATAAGGGTACCATTCGTGTTTCCGGCGAAGACAAACCAATAGAGGTCGTGAAGTGCCGATTCATGAAACTGGACAGTACGCATATTCAGTACGTGCTGGACGTCATGAAGGACAATCCCGTGAAGGTCCGCAACATCAAGGCGTATCTTCTTGCTTCACTGTACAATGCTCCCGTCACAATCAGTAATTATTATACAGCTTTGGTTAATCATGATATGTACGGCGATTTGTATGGCTGATAGCCGTACGGAAGGGAGAAAAATGTCACACAGAGCAACAACAATCGTCATTGTAAATCAGAAGGGCGGTATCGGAAAAACAACAAGTACGGAGAACATCGGCGTTGCACTTGCCATGGAAGGGAAAAAAGTATTACTTGTGGATACCGACCCGCAGGCATCACTTACGGTCTGTATGGGAAGTACAAGACCGGATGAAATTCCGACAACACTGGCAACGGTAATGAACAAGGTACTTCTTGACCAGGAAATAAAGGACGGTGAAGGAATTCTGCATCATGCGGAAGGAATTGACCTTATGCCCGCAAACATAGAACTTGCAGGGCTGGAAGTCGGTCTGGTAAATAGGAAAGGAAAACTTGAAAAGAACATTGTGGATTACTTGAACAGCCTTGGATTCATATGGGACAGATATGAACACTTTTGGCAGACAATGTATGAAAAAGCTGCTGACTATTACCATAAAAATGGCAATCTGGACTGTAGTTGCTCATATATTTGCGAAGACGGGTCAAAGCTTGGACAATGGGTTGTAGATATGCGAAGCAGGGTGAAAGAGGGCACATTAAGTGATGAACGATTGAACTTACTATTATCAATTGGATTTGTTGTTAGCAAAAAGGTATAGCTTGACCAAATTGACCAAATGACACATTGGCAAATTTTGGAACGAAGTCGAAATTTGTTTGACTCAGACATAGTGATTGTGATATTCTAAAATGAGGAATGTACATGGGAGGATAACTTGAAAAAGACAACTGCGATTTACAAGAGAAAAGATGGACGCTACGAAGCAAGATATCGAAAGGGATTATCGGCAGACGGTCATGTAATATATGGTTCGGTGTATGGCAAGACAAGAGAAGAAGTAAAAACAAATCTTTACGAAAAGGGTATTATTTCGGAGAAAGAGCAACATCGTTCTTGCGAATTGAATCTGTTAATACTTGGTGCTGGTTCACATGGTAGCGATGTAAAGGAAGTAGCAGAGTCTCTCCATATTTTTAAAAAGATAAGATTTTTGGATGACAAGGTTGAGGGAGAAGACATTATCGGAAAGTGTAAGGACGCAAGTACTTTCCTGGATGAATATGCATGTGCTTTTGTGGCAATCGGAGACAATCGTAAGAGAAAGAAACTGACCAATTTTCTTGAAGAATGTGGCTTTCGTATGCCTAGCATTATATCACCGGGAGCGAATGTATCTCCAAAGGCAGAGATAGGTCATGGGGTGGCAATCCTCCCAGGCAGTACAATTAATGAAGCAAAGATAGGAAATTATGTTATTTTAGAGCCAAACAGTTTTGTTGGAAGAGATGCGGTGTTGGGCTCATACAGTCGTCTGGACTGTGGCTCGATTCTTCCGAAGAACTCTAAGGCAAAGGAGTCAACCTGGTTGAAGAACGGCGAGATTTATAAAGTCAGAATTAATGAGGAGGCAGCAGATGTTCAAGAATAGGGAGTATAAACCTTTTGATAAAAAAGTGTGGCTTGCTTCTCCGACTATGCATGGTGAGGAGCTTACCTATGTAACTGAAGCTTATATGACAAACTGGATGTCTACAGTAGGCGCAAATATAAACGAAGTAGAAAGACTTGCGGCAGAGAATGCCGGTATGAAATATGCAGTCGGACTATCATGCGGTACCGCAGCATTGCATCTTTGTGTAAAGCTTGCGGGGGAAAGACTGTATGGAAGACCGATGATTTCTCACGGAGCGCTTGAGGGAAAAAAAGTGTTCTGCTCAGATATGACCTTTGATGCAACACTTAATCCCGTAGTTTATGAAGGCGGTATTCCGATATTTATTGATACTGAAGAGGATTCTTGGAATATGGATCCGGTTGCACTTGAAAAGGCATTTGATTTTTATCCGGAAGTCAAGCTGGTTATCAGTGCAGAACTCTACGGATTTCCAGGGAAAATGGATAAGATAAAGGAAATCTGCGAAAAGCACGAAGCACTCCTAATTGAGGATGCAGCTGAGGCTATGGGAGCTACATTAAATAGTAAGCCATGCGGATCATTCGGAGATTATGTGGCCGTAAGCTATAACGGGAATAAGATAATTACCGGTTCCGCAGGCGGATGCCTCCTTACAAATAACATTGAGGATGCCAATAAGGCTCGTAAGTGGTCTACTCAGTCACGTGAAAATGCTCCTTGGTATCAGCATGACGAGGTTGGATATAACTATCGAATGAGCAATGTAATTGCAGGAGTAATCAGAGGTCAATACCCGCACCTGTATGAGCATATTGAGCAGAAGAAAGCAATATACGAAAGATATAAGGAAGGCCTTAAAGGACTGCCGATTCAGATGAATCCTATTACGGAAGGTGCGGTTCCGAACTAC
>JAZLJG010000127.1:0-2444 GCA_045617745.1 Lachnospiraceae bacterium
CCGTTGTGGAGCCTTCGCGCGAATACGCGCACGTACATTTCATAACAGATTATACGGAGGATTATATATGAGTACAATAGTAGTAGAAAAAACAATAAGCGGATGCATGGGCCCCGGATCAATGGCCCATAATAAAAGAAGCTTCCTGGCAAGTAATGTTGATGCACAAAGGACTGAAAGAAATGTGATAGAAATTGATGATGATATCAAGGTTGTATATCATGAACTGTTTGACGATGCCCTGCAAAGATATAATGACAAGCAGACCAGGGAGAACAGAAAAATAACCGATTATTATGAACACATAAGAACCGGTAAGCAGGAAAAATTATTCTGTGAAGCAATATTTCAGATGGGAAATAAGGATGATACACCGGCAGATGGTGAAGGAGCAGAAGAAGCAAAAGAGATATTGGAAGAATTCACCAAGCGATTTGTTGAGAATAATCCGAACTTAAGGGTATTCGGAGCTTACATCCATATGGATGAGGCAACACCGCATGTTCATATTGATTTTGTACCCTTCATCGATGACAGTAAGCGTGGCCTTGATACCAGAGTAACCCTTAAGGGTGCATTGGGTGCCATGGGATATAAAGGAACGGGCAAACGAGATACCGAATGGAATCATTTTATTGATGCTAACAAAGAACTCATGGCTACGGTTATGGCAGAGCATGATATCGGATGGCTGCAGAAAGATACACATGAGGAGCACCTGGATGTATATGATTATAAGGTTAAGATGCGAAAAGAGGAGCTGGAAGCCCTGAATACGGAGCTGGAGACGGCAACGAAGGTAATTGATGCTGTTGAAGCCGCAATCAACCAAAAACAGGATGATGTGGCTGTACTTGACAAGAAAATTGAAGCCAAAACCAAATCGTCACAGAAGCTTGATACGGATATTGATAAGAAGAAAGCAAAGTTCGATGAATTAGCCAAGAAGCAGATTGAGATAGACAAAATAGATGGAATTCAGGTTACAAATCTTCCATTCGGCTTTGTATCCATGCCCGGAAGTGCCCTTGAGTATATCATGGACTGTGCGAAGAAATATATCGCATTTGCCAAGGAAAACATCAGTATCAAAAAACTGAGGGAAGAAATCAAGGAAAAAGATACACAGATTTCGAAGAAGGACAGCAAAATTACAAGCCTTGAAGGCAAAGTAAAGACGTTGCAGGAGAAACTTGATGAAAAAGAATCTATAAAAACCAGGTTGGCAGCGGCTACCGAAAAAAGAGATATTGAAGCCGTCAGCAAGGAAAATTCAATTCTAAGAAACCTTTTGGAGCGACTCGGCTTCAAGAAGGAAATGGAACTTGAACTGTCTCCGAAGAATACAAAGGAGGTGATTCGATGAGCTTGGAATATTATAAGAAGCTTGTCAGTGATGAGCCTTTTGATGTGGCACAAAGCTATATCTTTATCGTCAGTCGGCGTGACCTTGCGATAAATATAATTGCAGCCGGATATAATTCACTATATATCGGAAATGATGGTGACAGTGTAGATGATCTGATTGAATATATGTATGCCAACGAATATCGGGGGCTGCATATCAACGATTATAAGTATGTAACATACCTTAGAAAAAGCGATAATGCCAAGTTAACAGAGTATCTTAAGAGCCAGTACCACGATTATGTTGAAGGGTACTGGCTTTTTAATAAAAAAGAGTATCTTGAAAAATCGGAATATGAGGAAGAACTTAAGGGAATTATCGGAGAGTTTATTGCCAGATTTGAAGGAACCGAGGACGGAAGGAAGAACCTTGACAGATACCATCGATTTAACGAAAAAGGCAAGCCTGTAGGAACCTTTGATATCAGAATAGTTGAATCAATTCTTAAGACTGTTCCGTTCATCCTTCTTAACGGTGTGGCATATGTATATGATAACGGTGTCTATAGGGAAGATAAGGATTGCATTATTCTTCGTTCGAAGATAACGGAATATATATATCCGGAGCTTATAAAGAGCGCTGTCATATCGGCAGTTCTTTCACTCCTTCTTACGCAGCCGGGGCTTATTAAGCAATTTTATGAAATCAATAATCATCCCAAGCACTGGATTAACTTCAAAAACGGATGGCTGGATGCAAAGACACTAACCATGCATCCCCATAATCCCAAATATCTGTCAATCAATCAGATACCGTATGAATTTGACACTAAGTGGCTTGATACTGTTCCTGACGGCGTGAATATACAAAAATATCTGTCGTCATCAATTCCGGATGCGGATAATCAACTGATGATGTGGGAATATCTTGGCTATTGTATGAGCGTTGATACTTCATTTCAGAAGTTTCTGATGATTAAAGGGCGTGGCGGCACCGGTAAATCCATTCTGGTATCCATCTTTCAGAATGTGGTAGGAATTGATAATGCCTCAAGTATATCCTTGCAGAGCCTTAATCAGAGATTCTATGCAACGGG
>JAZLJG010000128.1:0-1694 GCA_045617745.1 Lachnospiraceae bacterium
TACCGTAGCGGCAAAAAGCATTCAAGAATCGAATATATGTCGGAGAGGATTTCTGATACAGAGTATGTATATGTATTCCGAGATATCGATGAGAATGAAAAATGCCGCTTCAACTACCAGAGAAGCATTGACCTTGGCATAAAAGGATTTACGCCTGAAAAACTCGAAGAGCAGAAAGAAAATCTTGGCGTTTATGTTTTCCAAAGTAATGCAGCTCTTTCGGCAGAAGAGATATTTAGTTGCTACAAAAAGCGTTGGGGCATTGAAACCTTATATCAGTACTTAAAGAATAAAGGCGACTTCAATGACCTTATGATACAGGACTACTACAAAGAACAAGGGATGTCTTTCATAATGCTTGTAGTAGGACAAATTCATCAGCGGATGCTGTCTGCTGTGAAGACGCTTAATGACAATACATTGTCGACACATGACATCCTTCTCATGGCAAGATGCATGAAGATGGAACGTCGCGGAAACAGCTGGAATCTCAAAAACACACGCCGTAAGGATCTTGAGATTCTAAAAAAGTTAGGGTTTGAACCGACAATGGTTGTAACCGAATAAAAACATCAAGCGATATCATATCGGTAAAAGCCTAAATGATTGTGCCTAGTTCACCTACTTTTTTATTATTTTACAAGCCATGATCCTGTCTTCTTTGATCCGATTCGTTCAATCACACCTTCGTCCAGCAATTCCTTCATTAACATTTGTATTGCTCTTCTGGATTTATTCATCATATCCGACAGTTCAGTTTGCGTTAACGACGGATTTTCTTTTATTAGCAACAATAGGTGTTCTCGATCCGACATCATGCTCTTCTGCGCTTTATTTTGCGCTTTATTTTGCGCTTTATCAAAAGCGTAGTTCAGATTCCACAACGTAAGGAAGAAATTATATCCATCCGTATAAAATACCGGCTTTAGCTCTTCCTTATATCTTTCCTCCGCTTCATAGGCGTGAAGGATTTTCTTAAATCCACTGCCTCTTCGCTCCATAAGCCTCATTCTTCCAAAAACATCTGCAAGAATCGGATTTCGTAGCTTTGATGGCACGTGTCTTATATCCAGCAACTGAACTTCAGAGCCATCAAACATTCCTCCGGGATTAGTGATGACAATCCTGTCATCATAGATATCTACCTGACTGTGAGCTCCTGTCTGAAGATAACTTCTGTGGATAAGAGCATTAACCAATCCCTCTTCCAATGCTCGTTCCGGATAATCCGGTAACTCCACGCGCTTATCATTGTCTTTGCGCCATCCTTTTTTTGTATTGTTTTTTATAAAGGCCATAGTACTGTCATAGAGTTCTATAAGTCCACCTGTATATTCGGCATCATCTAGCGCATCCTGTGTAGAATTAGCTTTTTCAAGACCATTCCACCTTGTACAAAAAATCCTTGAGTGATGAATATTCCATTGATCTGCAAACAAAATCCCTGCATTCGTCATTTGACCATCTTCTTGCATAAGCTTAAAGCTCACAAGATCATTATCAAGCTCCAACGGGAGATGTGTTGCTTTCAAATATCTTTTCCTAAATGATTCGTAACTGTTCAGAACCCTCCTGCTTCTACTGCAGGACGAGTTCTGCGTTGCCGGAAAGAGCAGCGGTCATGGCTTCATATACACTGACGCCGTGCTTCCTTCCGGTGCTTAGGTATGACATGATATTGAGATAATTCTGTG
>JAZLJG010000129.1:0-1137 GCA_045617745.1 Lachnospiraceae bacterium
AAACCGAGTGTCGAGAGTTCGAGCCTTTCCGCCCGTGCTTTTTTAATTAAGATTCAATACAAGATGAAATTCGTAAACTACATTAAGGAATGCTACACCGAGTTGAAGGACAAGGTTTCTTGGCCTACTTGGAAAGAATTACAAAGTAGCGTAATCGTTGTGTCCATTGCTTCCCTGATAATCGCTTTGGTGGTTTTCTTGATGGACTTCTCTTTTCAACACATTTTGGAAGCGTTCTATAGACTCTTCTGATTGGTGAATATTGAATCTTTAGTAAGCATTTATAGGCTAACAATCTAATTTGATTTGGAAATGAGTGGCAATAGTGAGAAAAAGTGGTATGTGGTGAAGGCCGTTACTGGTAAGGAGAAAAAGGTGAAGGAATACCTTGAATCCGAAATCAAGAGGCTGAATCTGCAGGATTCTATTTCTAGCATTCTTATTCCGATGGAGAAGGTCTATGAAGTGCGTAACGGCAAAAAGGTTTCGAAAGAACGCACTTTTCTGCCGGGTTATGTGCTTGTTGAAGCTATCCTGACGGGTGAGGTCATTCACGTCATCAAGGACGTGCCTAATGTCATCGGTTTTCTTGGCACAAAAGGCGAGCCGGATCCGCTTCGTCCTGCTGAAGTGAATCGTCTTCTTGGTAAGATGGATGAATTTCAGGAGATGGGTGAAGGAAACGACTTGGAGTTTGTCGTCGGCCAGTCGGTCATTGTCAACGATGGTCCTTTCAGCACTTTCTCTGGCATTATCGAGGAAGTCATTCCTGAGAAGAAGAAACTGAAGGTCGCCGTTAAGATTTTCGGACGCAAGACCCCTCTGGAACTGAGTTATTTCCAAGTTAAGATGGAAAGCTAACCTGTATGTGAAGTAAGTGTTTCCTTATGACATTTTAATTAAGGATTAAAAAATGGCAAAAGAAGTAAGCGGATTAATTAAACTGCAAATTAAAGGAGGAGCCGCAAACCCTGCTCCACCCGTTGGCCCTGCATTGGGTTCCAAAGGTGTGAACATTATGGAGTTCTGCAAGCAGTTCAACGCCCGTACACAGGATCAGGCTGGTAAGGTTTTGCCGGTCATTATCACTGTTTACAAGGATAAGTCTTTCGATTTCATCGTTAAGGCTTCCCCTGT
>JAZLJG010000130.1:0-3081 GCA_045617745.1 Lachnospiraceae bacterium
CAGGTGAAGAAATTACACTTAACACCGGAAAGACATACATTACAATTTGTCCTTACGATGTAAGAAAAGATATAAAGATTTACTAAGAATTTACTGGGGCAAAAACCTTTACGGTCTTTGCCCTAAAACCATTAATAGGAGATAATACAAAATGGAAAGAAAGTGGTTTTGGCAGAAATATGCAGCCATTGTTGAAAGAGACTGATGAGTAAAATATTGGCATTTGTTAAACGTGAAGTTGTTTTGTGTGTGGCTTTACTTCTGGCGGTTGTTTCGTCGTTTATAGTAAAGCCCGACGCAGGCTATATAGACTATGTGGATTTCAGAACACTGGCCATACTGTTTTCTCTGATGTGCGTAATGGCCGGTCTTCAGGAACTGGGTGTTTTTAAAAAGACCGCGGAGGGCCTTTTGAAGAGTGTATCGGGAGAAAGGGGAATAGCAATGGTTCTTGTGCTGTTGTGCTTCTTTTTTTCCATGCTCATTACAAATGATGTGGCTCTTATAACATTTGTGCCCTTTACATTCACCACACTGAAGCTTTCAGGGGAAGAAACCTATAAAAAACTTGTTATCCCGGTGGTAGTTCTTCAGACTGTGGCAGCTAATCTGGGAAGTATGCTGACTCCTATCGGAAATCCTCAGAACCTGTACCTTTATTCAAAGGCACAGATGGGATTTGGGGAGTTTATTCTTCTGATGCTTCCATATACGGTTGCGGCTTTTGTCGGGATAGTGTTGTTCGTTATCTTTAAAACTTCCAAACCCGAAAAACCCGGTAAGGAGAAAAAGAATCAGGAAAGCGCTCCTTCGAAAAGGCTGACGGTTACCGAAATGTTTGCCAATTCCCAGACAAAGTACCATTCATTGCTTATTATGTACATTCTTTTGTTTGTGGTGGCTCTCTTTGTGGTACTTCGTGTTCTTCCTTATCAGATAATGTTTTTTATCACTCTGATACTGGTGCTTCTTTCCGACAGGAAAACACTTATTAAGGTGGACTACTCCCTGTTACTTACATTTGTGGGATTTTTCGTATTTATCGGTAATATGGGAAGGATACCGCAGTTTTCGGACTTTTTACAAAGAATTGTAAACGGTCACGAGACACTTACCGCAGTAGTTTCCAGCCAGGCCATAAGCAATGTGCCTGCGGCCTTACTGCTTTCGGGCTTCACCACCAATTACAGAGAACTTATTGTAGGTGCCAATATCGGTGGTCTGGGAACACTTATAGCTTCTATGGCAAGCCTTATCTCCTATAAGATGATAGCCAAAGAAGAGGATGTGGATACCGGAAAATATTTCGGACAGTTCACTTTAAAGAATATTGAGTTTCTGGTTATTATGATTGCGGTTTATGTTGTTCTTCTGCTCTTTAAATAGTGCGGCTTAAATATTTACAGAAATGGAAAAGATTATGATAGAAAATAACGAATCAAAAATGGGAAAATATCGTGAGATAATTGTATATATCATTGTAGGCGTTCTGACGACAATTTTCTGCTGGGGTTTCAACTGGGTCCTTACACTTTTTCTGGATGCAGCAAACCCTGCCATCAATACACTTATGCAGGTACTTTCCTGGGTTGCGGGTGTGGTATTTGCATTTCCTCTTAACAGAGCGTGGGTGTTTAGAAGCAAAAATCCCAAGTGGTGGGACGAGTTTTTGAAGTTTGCAGGCTCCAGAGTTTCCACAGGGGTTTTGGATGTTGTGGTTATGCTTTTCTTTGTCAACATTTGTCCTTTGACAAAGCTTGCCACATGGATAAGCAACACTCTTTCAAAATTCAATTTTGAAATGACCGTGGACAGCGCAAATTACTGGTTTGCTAAGATATTTATTTCGTCTGTGCTTGTAATGATTCTTAATTATGTATTCAGCAAGCTTTTTGTTTTCAAAAAGAAAAAGAGTACGGAAGAAAATACCGAGGAGAATTAGTAATGAAGCGTTCTTTTGACTGGAAAGAATATGAAAACCTTGCCCGTAATGCGGGAGCGGAAGGGTATGTACTCATAAAGAATGATAACGGGGTGCTTCCACTTTCGGAGGGTGCAAAGGTTGCACTTTACGGACGTACGCAGTTTGACTATATCAAAAGCGGTACAGGCTCAGGAGGAATGGTCAATATTCCTTATCTTGTAAATATTTACGACGGTTTGAAAAATGCCGGTGTTGTTCTTGATGAGGAAGTTGCAGACATTTACAGGGCATGGCTTAAGGACCATCCTTTTGATAAGGGCGTGGGCTGGGCAGGTGAGCCTTTCAGCCAGGTTGAAATGCCTCTTGATATCAAGGAAGTTAAAAAACAGTCGGAAAGAAACGATACAGCTATAGTGGTAATCGGACGTCTTGCGGGTGAAGACAAGGACAACAAGGCCGAAGAAGGAAGCTATCTTTTAAGAAGCGACGAGTGCGATATGCTTGAGGCGGTTACAAAAGCATATTCCAAAACCGTTGTTTTGATTAACTCAGGTAATATTATCGATATGAAGTGGGTTTCCAAGTACAATCCCGCTTCGGTTTTATATGTATGGCAGGGCGGCGTTGAAGGCGGAAATTCAATAGCCGACGTGCTTACCGGAAAGGTAAACCCTTCGGGACACCTTTCCGACACAATTGCGTATGACATAAAAGACTACCCCTGCGAAGGTAATTTCGGTGACCCGAAGATTGCTTACTATGCAGAGGATATTTTTGTGGGCTACAGATACTTCGAAACCTTTAATAAGGATGCGGTATTGTATCCCTTCGGTTACGGCCTTTCATATACCACCTTTGAACACAAATCCTATATGGAGTTTGACGGTGAAACCGTTACTGTAAAAACTACCGTAACAAACACCGGAAAGGTTGCCGGAAAGGATGTAGTGGAGGTTTACTTCAAGGCTCCGAACGGAATGCTTTCGAAGCCCGAAAGAGAGCTAGCCGGCTACGGAAAGACTCAGACCTTGTTCGCAGGTTCCAGTGAAGAGGTTACGGTTTCTTTTGACCTTTCGAAGATGGCTTCTTACGATGACGGTGGCTATACCGGTTTTAAAAATGCATTTGTTCTTGAAAAGGGCTCTTACGAGATATAC
>JAZLJG010000131.1:0-1237 GCA_045617745.1 Lachnospiraceae bacterium
AAATAACCGCTCCTATCAACTTACCGGTTTGTCATTAAATGGAATTATATCCTCGTCTTCTGTTTCCTTCAACTCAAACACTTCATCGAGAAGCGGTTTCTTTTCTATCATGCTTGGTTCACGATTGCCTGATTCAACATCAGCCGCACCTTTTATTCTTTCTGTAAAGCCGAAGAGCCCCAACCCGCGTCTAATCAGTCTTGCGCAGAAGCAATCATCCCGATATTGTTCAAGGGTGCCATAGCCAGCCACTTGCAGTTCATCGAAAACGCCGGGACAATATTGTGACAACTCATCCATATAGAATCTGACTGTTTTCGGCTCAGAACCATATAAAGCAAGAAGTGTACAGAGCAGTGGTATATGCCCATTGATGTTGCCTATCTCATACATATCCATCCCGCCATTATTTATCGCATACGAAACAGTATAGAGCAGAACCCTTAACAACTTGTTGGGCTCAGCCATCCACCTTTTCCCATTCTTGGTCAGCACCAGTTTCCCCTTATACATCCTGACAGCCCCGGAGGTTTGTGCAAGGAAGCGCATCAGGCGGATAAATTCAATCTTATCCTCCCTCAGAGACTTATAGTAGCCGATTTCATACCAGTATTCGGGAACGCCCAATGGGTACAATTCCTGTACAATTTTGACGGGGAGGTATCCGGCCGGGGTCATCTTGATGCCGCCGTTCGCGTTGATTATCTCTAAAAGCCTGCGTGTTTGACGCAGAATTGGAATCTGCCCGAGGACTGATTCAGGAAGGTTCTCTCTAAAAAACAGGTGTTTTGGCATATTGTTCAAATTTTAGTTCTATATTGCTTCCAAATATTTCACTGTCTTGCCATTGGCTTTCGCAACGGTATGAGAGAGTTGTCCATAGTTCTTATTTTTTTCTTTGTTCATTTTTGTCAAAATAAAAACTTATTCTTACATTTGCACCGTGCTCGTGTTCACGAAAGGGGCATTGCTCCGGAAACTCTTGCGCAGCAACTCATTAAATTGAGGAAAGTATGCCGCTACGGCCGTATGCTTATTAGGAGACGGGAAAACCTGTCTCTTATTTTTTGTGCCCCATCCATTCTTTTTGCAAATCCGGCGGGGTGGACATTTTGAAGGATGAAATCCTTGTAATCAATTGATTTCCTTATTTTTGCAAGGATTATTACCAATATGCTTAAAAAAATGCTTTTTTTGTTCCTCTCAAAATGTGGTCAGGAATGGCCTGAGAGGCCAT
>JAZLJG010000132.1:0-2121 GCA_045617745.1 Lachnospiraceae bacterium
ATGTCAATAATTTTTCCTACATAAGGAATAAAGCTTTCGTTGTTTTCCATCTCTTTCTCCTATTCCTTAGATATCATCACTTTCGTTTACGGCTTTAATAACCTTAACGATGTTCATATTAACTGGACAGTTTTCAATACAACGACCACAACCAGTACAAGCAAACATATCATTGTGTGCCATTGGATAGTACATCAATTTATGCATAAAGCGCTGACGTGAACGTTCTTTCTGAGTATGACGTGGGTTTTCTGCAGCCATCTGTGTAAAGTCATTGTGCATACAAGGGTCCCAGCAGCGAATCTGACGAACGCCGTTACCTGTATCAAAGTCACGAACATCGAAACACATACAAGTTGGACAAACATATGTACAAGTTCCACAACCTACACAAGGTTCTGCAACTTTATCCCATACTTTTGAGTTGAAGATCTTAAGCATATCTTTGCCCTGGAACTTTGAAAGGTCCATCTTAGCAAATGGCTGAGCTTCAACTTTAGCTTTAATATCTTTCTTTGCAGCTTCAACAGCAGCATCTGCAGCATCTGCCAAAACAGATTTAGCATCTTCTACAAATTTCTTACCTTTGTCTGTGTTAGCCTGGAAATAATATTTTCCGTCTGCCAACCAGCAGCTTACATCTCCAGATGGAGTAGACTGTGAAGCGTCAATTCCGAATGTTGGACAGAAACAAGTTTTTGCAGGTTCATTACAAGCAAGAACGATTACTGTTCCATGATCACGGCGGTTTTTGTAGTAAGAATCAACTGGAGTCATGTTAAGATAAACACCGTCAATTGCTTCAAAACCACGTGCATCACAAGCGCGAACACCAAAGATAACAAAGTCTTCAACTTCTTTACGTGGGTCTACAACTTTTACTTCTTTTCCATTCAATTCATATGAAACCATATGTTCTGTTTTTGGGAAGAAGAAATCTTTAGCAGAACGAGTTGTTTTCAAAGTTTCTGAAAGTTTTGTGCCTTTTTCCCATTTCTGGAAATCAGCTTTACCTGAATTGTTATCAACAGGCAAGTACAAAGGCTGTTTTGAACCAATAAGTTCAAATAATGAATCAATATTTTCTTTAGCAATACTAAGCATTATTCATTACCTCCGTCTTTAGATCTGTCGTAAACAATAGTTGTTTCTGGGTCATCTTCCTGGAAGCGGAGCATAGCTGGTTTAGATTCCATATCAGCTCCTGCCTGGTAGTCACCGTAGATTTCATTAATATCTTTAATGTATTTACGGTTAAGAAGATAAAGTGGAATGTTCTGAGGACAAACTCTTGAACATTCTCCACAGTCTGTACAACGGCCTGCAACATGCCATGCACGGATAATGTGGAACAAGCTTTCTTCGAAGTTTGTTTCTGCAACTTTCTGTGTTGTGTAAAGAGCGTTATTATCGAATACACATTTTTCACAAGTACAAGCAGGACAAACGTTACGACAAGCGTTACAACGGATACAACGAGAGAATTCATTTCTCCAGAAGTCATATCTTTCCTGAACAGACATTGCTTCAAGTTTTGCAACTTCTTCCATACGAGAAGTATTTGGAGCAACATCAGCGTTTGGATCAACTCCAATATATTCATCACAAGAAACTGGTTTTTTACCTGCACAATTGTCGCAAACATCTCCACCATCAATTGTATCCTGACAAGGAACACCAATAGCATAAACGTCTTCACGAGTAATGCGAGTTTCTTTCAAAAGCTGTGTGAATGAATATGTATCAGCTGGTTTTAAGAATACCAATACAACTTCCTGAGGAATTGGAGCATCCTGAGCGTTAGGATCACGCTGTTTAGCCATTGTATTGTTCATACGAGTTGTTGATTTAGCAATTTCGATGTTCTTTGTAATACCAACTAAGTATTTTGAAAGATTTGCTTTACAATATTTATTGAAAACAAAGTCTTTATCTAATTCTTCTGCAGTTGTAAATACAGCTGGTGTAATATCATCTTCAAAAAGACCTTTTTTCCAGCCTACAACTTTCTTTACTTTGCCTTCAGAAAGTAATTCTTTTGCACGAGCGATTAATTTGTCTTGCATCTTACATCCTCCAGCTTTTTGTTTTCGCCAAGGGCTTTAATCTGAGCAACGAAAT
>JAZLJG010000133.1:0-1133 GCA_045617745.1 Lachnospiraceae bacterium
CATAGAGTAAAATAATTGTTGGCAAAAATGAAAATGGGAAGAGGAAAACCTCTTCCCAAACATACAGATAAATCGTAGTATTTAAGTTGCGAAACAAAAAATATAAGGAGATTATCTGTATGTCAACTATGTTAAATGAAGAAGGCTATACTTTCAAGGAGTTAGAGAAAGAAATTTTTAGAATGGTATGTGAATGGGGACAGGTATTTACCAGAGCCTTCCTTGAAGAGTATGATGCATACCTTATGAATAATCGAGATAAGGAAGCTTATAGGAATAAGGGCCTTAAAACAACGGCCATAAAGACAGTTTATGGAGAAGTAACTTATCAGAGAAGAATTTATGAGGTTACACGAGAAGACGGAATAAAAGAATATGTATTTCTGCTTGATGAACAACTCCGAATTCCCGGAGTGGGACTAATATCACAGAACTTGGCAGATCAACTTGTTTCTGGGATAACTGAAATGTCTTATAGAGAATGCGCTGCCAAGATAACTGCAATGACCGGTCAATCAATAAGTCCGATGGGAATATGGAAGACAATACAGGCTCTTGGAGAAAAAGTCTGTGAGGAAGAACGGGAACTTGTAAAAGCACATAAGGCTGGGAAAATTCAAGGTGAAACCGTAACACCGGTTCTCTTTGAAGAAACTGACGGAGTGTATGTAAAACTTCAAAGAGAACAGAAAAAGGGCGGAGAAATCAAGGTAGGTATAGCTTATGATGGTTGGAAAGAAACCGGAACAAACAGGTACTCACTTGATAAGAAGGTTGTAGTAGCAGGTTTTTCAAACTCGAAAGAATTTCAGGAATATCGCGAGGCAAGCATAGCTGAGAAGTATGATACCGATGAAATAGAAATAAGGCTTATGAATGCGGATGGAGCTGAATGGATAAAGAATGTATGTGATGCCGATACGGTGTTTCAGCTGGATCCCTTCCATAGGAACAAGGCAATCAAAGACTATATTCCTTACAAGGAAGCGGTAAGGACAATACATGATTATCTTGACCAAAAAGATGTAGATGGAATGTTTGAATACCTTGAGATATATAGAGACAGTCTTGCGGAAGATAACGAAATTGAGAATGCAAACAAGCTGATAACATACTTCAAGAATAATAGAAAA
>JAZLJG010000134.1:0-1051 GCA_045617745.1 Lachnospiraceae bacterium
CAGCTAACTAAATATTCAATAGATTACACGGCCTCTCTATCAATGATATGTGGTAGAGAGGTTTTTTAACGGGTTAAATTAATAATAATTTTTTTGACTAGTACACAAACTCATTGAAATGTTTGACATTTTGTGGTAAACCCTGACTTTTGCAGGAAAATAAGTATAGAAACACCCTCAAGCCCAGTAAATTCAATGGATTGAGGGTGTTGTATTTTTGCATTTTTTCATAGCGTACTTGCCCCGATATGATGTGATAGAAAATCTTTTTTGAAAGGAAACCTTGCCTGCGCTTTGCTCCGGCAAGCCTTTTATTTATGTGGTAACCGACAAGGTTACGGTTTATATCCTTGCTTCCTCTTGGCTACATTTCATCTGCCTTAGGAAGGTGGTCAAGGGCTTTGCCGCATATGCGGTGCTTCGCACCCTTGACAACCTTCCTTGGGCAGATATTTTTTAATCAAGAGGAAGCAAGGATAGGTATGTGCCGACGGGCACTTACTTTAAGGGTATCGCGTAGTTGTTATGCGTCCTTTATTTCTTTGTTTCGGCGAGACAGTTTTTGATATCACCAAGTGAACGTATTCTTTTACTGAAATCTATTCCTGTAACAGCACCGATATCTTTAAGTACATCATCATAGTAATCAAATGCGTAATAGTTCTGCTGGAGTAAAGAGCATTCAGACTTTGATAAAGACTCAAGTATTTTTGCAGAACAGTATTTATGATTAAGCTTGTGTTCAAGGATTCTTGATATGGTAAGTGCTACGAAACATGTAAGAAAATGAGCCTCTATATGTTCCTTTGTCCATACGTATACGGGTCTTGCTTCAAGCTCACTTTTGGTTATCTTGAATGTTTCTTCAATTTTCCATAAGCCTCTGTAAATTTCTATAATTCGTTCATCAGATTCATTCATTTCACTTGTGAGAAGTACATAGTATCCATCAAAGAGTTCTTCTTCACGAATAAGATCTTCATCTATATCGAGTATGGAAGAGGCTGTAAGTATTTCACCGGTTTTTTTGTCGAAATCGATTTTTTTCACA
>JAZLJG010000135.1:0-6011 GCA_045617745.1 Lachnospiraceae bacterium
GCTTTCAAAATGCATTTACCGTCTGCAATGTGGCATTGGATTCTGTCGTGTCAGATATGTTTGGTAAATCTGCAACAGCCATTACCGATTACCTTACATCCGACGAATCCTTTGACCCTGACCATTGTGTTTCCCTGTTACAGCGCTCTCTCAAAAAGAAGGCTGGCTTGGTGTTGGACTCCATTGAAGGCTATTCCATTGCCGATGAGCAAAAGACTCGAATCAAAATCATTCGTGAGCATCACGGTTTTATTGATTCGCTGATTGCCAAGGTTGATACCTGTGTCGATAAGATGGTCGCAAAGTATGAAGGCGCTATGAATCTTCTTTGTACCATTCCGGGCATTGACCGCAATTCCGCAATCACCATCATTTCTGAAATCGGCACGGATATGAACCAGTTTGGTTCTTCCAAGCGCTTATGTTGTTGGGCGGGATTGACGCCCGGCAACAATGAATCCGCCGGCAAGAAAAAGTCCGTCCGTATTTCACGAGCCGGTGTGTATCTGAAGCCTGCTCTTGTTCAGGTAGCTCACGCCGCTGTAAAAGATAAGGCTCATCCTTACTACGCACTCAAATATGAGCGTATCTCCAAGCGAAGAGGCAAGAAACGGGCGATCATTGCCATTGCCAGAATGATTCTGACGGCTATCTATTCCATGCTTTGCACGGGTGAAGTTTGGAATCCTGTCGATCTTTATAAGGTCGATATGCCGGAGCATCTGAAGGAGAAACAGCTTGCCAAAGCGATTCTGCAGGCAACCAGATTCCTTGAAAAGCAGGGGCTAACTGTCGCTTAGATCTGCTTGAATCTACAATTCCCTTGCAAAAAACTATCTTTTGCAGGGGCGGGTTTTTGCGCCCTTTTTCTTCTGCGCTGGACCTGTACTCACTTTCACACTAATCCTCCCTGTCTGCTGATTCGGACACTGAACATTTAGGGAAACGATGATTAATTCATCAAGAGCTGATGATGAGAGAAACTGGAGGCTGATTCAGCGGCTCCTTAGGCGTAAACTTTCCAATAGCCACTTTTATTGGATCCAATCCGTTCAACTAATCCTTTGTTTCTAAGTGACGCCATACATCGGTTAACCGTGCTCAACGACTTTCCGCTTTTCTTAACAAGTTCAGCTGTTTTTATCTGCGGGTCGGTCTTCAGCCAAGAAAGTACCTGGATTTCCATTTTGTTTAATGTGTCATTTATTGTGTCATTTATTGTGTCATGTCCTGACACAACATTTCTGTCTTTTCTATAAAATTCAAAGGTAAATTCCATTTCTCCATTCTGATAACCGATGTCAACTCCTGCTTGACTACAAAGTGTATAAATCTTTCTTAAGCCGGACCCGAATGTTTCAACGTCCTTACAAAGATATAAGGTTCTGGCTATCACTTCGTTTCTAAGGTAAGAATGAAGATCTCTTTTTGCAAAATCTTCCGGTTCAAAGGAGTTGGCAAAAGATCCTGGATTGATAATTGAAATGCGATTTGAGAAAATATCAATTTCATGTTGCACAGATTCATCATACCGGGCATGAGCGAAACTATTGACCACTGCCTCACGAAGCGCACTGATTGGCACTTCAGGGGTTTCTGTACGATGGATTCCGTCTTCGCTCAATGAAACGCTCCAGCGTATATTCCGGATAATATAGCTCATGGCTGCATCAATCAATTGAAAAATATTTCCTTCTATACGTGCGATGTCCAAAAAGGTGGTCTTATGGTCCGTGGCAAACACCGCCATTTTCAGTACGAGTGGTCTGTTTGCGGAGAAGAGATTTTTTCCTGCATTCGTAAGCTGCCTGCCGTTTACCACTCCAAGCCTGGACAGAAGATTCTCTTTATCTCCTCCAATATCCGGAAGACGCCCACATTCGGTTGCAGCGCGGTAAAACGTCTCAAGCGTCTTATTATCTATTTCATCGATTGTTTCGTTGGAAGAATGGTTTTCCCAATTTTCCTCATATTCCCTGCCAATCATAATTTTCCGGAGTTCCCCGGGAGAAAGTTCACGGTCTTCATCCGCAGTACGGATATAGTATTTTCCAAACGCGGAGTATGGGACTTCATTTCCTTCAAAGGCAACGGAGATTATTTCCACTCCATCTATGTTTACTGTGTTGATAACCGGAAAGATCTGTGGTCTAATTGCTTCATATATTTTCCGTGAAACATCCCGCAGGGTTGATTCATTTATTGAAAAAGGAAAGGGTGAACCGTCATTCTTTAAACCGAAAAAAATAGTTCCATGCCTGTGTTTATTCAGAATTGACGATATGGAAATCATCGCTTCGTTCAGTTCCCCGGTAGTTTTTTTGTATTCATTGAACTCATCTTCTCTTAACATATCTTGCCTCCAGAAGTATTATGAGAGTGTTTATGAAAATATGCTATCACAAATGACACATTAAATCAATCGTGATGATACAATAAATGACACATTAAATTGCAGCCATTAAATTGCAGCATTGATCTCTCTGACAGTATTACTTGATTTATGCTCCTGCATATAGTGCAATGCGACTAATCTGGGACCCAATCCCAGATTAGCTGCATTGCTATGTTTGAAGAAGCCTATTGTTGTTTGATTAAGCTCTTTCAATAGAATACTCCTGTACCGAATCAGAACGATGGTACAGGAGTTCTTTTATGCCAATTCCATAGCACGCTATTCAGCAGCACCGATTAAAAAACCGCCTCTCTTGTGAGAATCGGTTGATTTATGAAAAAGCGAGGGGAACCGGCGCTGTAGTGTGTATGTGTCCCATGCCGGGAATGCTTAGGGAAAACATTCTCCAAATCCCGGTCTGGTATGTTTAATTTGGCTCATCCTTAATGCAGAACGCTGCGTAAAGCGGGACAGCTTTAATATTGTTCTCATTGCCGAAATTTCTGGCGGACACTCTGATTGAATATGCTGTATGCGCATACTGAATAACTTGTGGTATGGACATCCATTCCAATATAGATTATTCTTGCCATTGTGACTCCTCCTTGTTTGTGGTAATCCCCATCATTGTTAGTGTGCTAACTATACTATGACAGGTAAATCCACGTTTTGCAAGTGATGGAGCCACTTCATATTATCCCGTATGTCAGACGGGTCTTCTTTATTTCCGTTGAGCTTTCCTGATACTTGCTCATGTCGTCGAGGTAGTCCATCTGAAGGTACGGACAGTGGATTCCTTTTTATTTGGTTTTTGTATAGCAGCTTAAGCTTAAATTCTAAAAGGTCATATGTCTTCATTTTTTTGCCTTTTTCGTATTTTTTGCTTAAGCTACCACTTCCGACAACTACCGCGCCAGCGGTTTAGTACAAAACAACCACCCCAAAGAGCGGCTGTAAAAACAGTTTTTGTTTTTCTAAAGCAATTATGTTGCTATTTGTGTCACTTTTCTGTGAAATCAAACATAACCTTTAGCATTTTTCCTGCGTTTGCATTAAATTCGGAAAAAGCCTTTGGGGCGTCTTCCCAGCAGTATACGTTGGTTACAGCTTTTTCAAGCTCGAGCTTGCCGGATCTTACAAATTCAATAGCTTCCTCAAAGTCCTCATTTACTGCATTGCGGGAGCCCAAGATAGTAAGTTCATGCTTCTGAATCACAGAATAATCAAATTCGTTGAGAAGGTCCTTTGAATATCCAGATAGACCAAGCCGTCCTCCATATGCCAAAGCATCCACGCAGTCTTTAAATGTGCTTGGGAATCCGGCAGCGTCTACCGATACATCATATCCATTGCCGCCTGTCAGTTCACCAACAGCATTGCGGAATTTTTCTGGGGACGAATTGAGAATAGAATGTGGAATATTATATATTTTCTGAGCGTATTCAAGTTTTTCCTGCGCAATATCACAAATGGTAACTTCCGCGCCGAGTGTCATCGCCGCCAGTGCTGCATATACTCCAATTGTCCCTGCTCCAACAATCAGAACAGTATCTCCGGCTTTTACTTGTGCTCTTTTGATGATATGATAGCTAATAACGAACGGTTCAATGATTGCCAGCGTCTTTGCTGGGATGCCTTCTCCGTTGAAAAGGCGACTCACTGGTACAGACACATATTCTGAAAAAGCTCCCCACCTTTGAACACCCATAGTCTTATTGTCCATACAGGCATTGACAAGTCCGTGTCTGCAGGAATAGCACTCTCCGCAATTAAAATACGGATTACAAATAACCTTCATTCCAGGCTTGAGCCCTTTATCATTTTCTCCAATTTCCACAATCTCTGCAGAGAACTCATGCCCTGGCAGACATGGATAAACTGTATATGCGGCTGTTCCTCTATATGAGTTCAAATCCGTTCCACAGATGCCGCCGTAAAGCGGTTTCAGCAGTGCTTCTCCTTCTTTTACTTCAGGTTTTGAAATTTCCTGTATTTCAACTTTTCCCGGTTCTGAAATAATAATAGCTCTCATGTTTCCCTCTTGTATAATTATTAGTTTATTCTTTAGGTGTGTACAAATTAACTCTGGATATCTTCCTGAGCATGGAGTAAAAAGGATATAAACTTGTTATTGGAAAACGACTCATGTCTATCTTTTTTATGATAAATTGACACAGCTTTTTGAAAATGATAAAATATATAATAACAAACAATTATTGGAGGTAACCTCTAAAAATTCATCGCAAGCATACTGAAAAAACAGATGAAAAATGGTAAAATAAAGCATACGAAACAAAGGCGGTAAAAAGAAATGCAATTCAGTATATTTGCGGAAGAAACCCAACTGCAAAGATTGTCAAAGTTGGGAGATTCCCTTGAGAAGTTGAAAGTCATCGACTTTGAAATGTTCCGGCCTCTGCTTGAAAAAGCGTTCCACAAAGAGCGAAAAAGCAATGCAGGCAGACCGCCGTTTGATGTTGTTATGATGTTCAAAATACTTATTCTTCAGCGTCTGTTTAATCTGTCGGACGATCAGACAGAGTATCAGATCACCGACAGAATGAGTTTTCAGCGATTCATAGGTCTGTCATTGGGAGATCGCGTGCCTGATGCGAAGACGATATGGTTGTTCCGTGACACATTGACGAGAAGCGGTATGATTCGTGAACTGTTTACACAGTTTAACAGTATGCTTGCCTCCAAAGGCATCATCACTCACACCGGAACAATCGTCGATGCGACTTTTGTGGATGCACCCCGTCAGCGCAACAGGCGAGACGAAAATGAAGAGATCAGGAACGGAGAAACTCCCGAAGAATGGAAGGAAAACCCGCACAAACTCGCTCAAAAGGACACCGATGCCCGTTGGACAAAGAAAAACGATGAAACGCACTACGGGTATAAAGACCACGTCAAGGTAGATGCCGACAGCAAGATCAGCACGGACTATGCGACCACATCCGCAAATGTGCATGACAGCAATGAATTCACCGAATTTCTGAACGAAGAAGACAAAGTTGTTTATGCAGACAGCGCCTATGTCGGCAAAGAAGTTCCCGACCATGTAGAAAACCGCGTCTGTGAGAAAGGATACCGCAACAATCCTTTAACTGACGAGCAAAAGGCAAGCAACAGAACGAAGTCCAAAACACGTTGCCGAATTGAGCACGTATTCGGTTTTATGACAGGTTCCATGCACGGAATTACGCTTCGTTCGATCGGAATAGAACGGGCTGAGTTCAATATTGGTTTGACCAACCTTGTTTACAACATTTGCAGATACACAATTTTGAACCGGAAAGAAGTGTGTATGGGATAGCTATACCCATTTCAAGATAATATCTCGATTTTCGGGGCTGATTCTCCCTGAAATATTGAGAATACAGCGTATTCGCTTCTCGGTTTTGGAATATGTTGTTCAAAAAACGCAAAAATCAATAATATACGATGATAAACTTAATTATTAGAGGTTACCAATAGTAAAGACGTTATTAAACGGAACACAGATATTCTCTATTACGACTGTACAAACTACTTTTTCGAAATCGAGCAGGAAAAAGGTTCAAGAACGTATGGTGCATCCAAAGAGAATCGCCCTCTTCCTATTGTTGAAATG
>JAZLJG010000136.1:0-1002 GCA_045617745.1 Lachnospiraceae bacterium
TGGGAAACGATGTGAATTTGCGTAAACAACCAGGATGTTGGCTTAGAAGCAGCCATTCATTCAAAGAGTGCGTAATAGCTCACTGGTCGAGTGAAATTGCGCGGAAAATTACCGGGGCTAAACTATTCACCGAAATTGCGAGTTCTAGATGTTAGAAATTAGAAGTTAGAAGATAGAAGGTGACGAGATGATAAAAACATACAAAGATTTAGAAATATACAAAAAGTCATATGATTTTGCATTAGAAATTCATAAGATAACTAAAACATATAATGAAGAAGAGAAGTATGATTTAGTAAGTCAAATGAGAAGGTGCAGTAAATCAGTACCAACCAATATAGCAGAAGGATATGGAAGACAAAGTAAAGAAGAATTCAAAAGATTTTTAAGAATAAGTTTGGGTTCAAGTAATGAAATGGAGGTACATTTATCTTTTAGCAAGGACTTAGGATATATAAGTGAAGAAAAATATATAAAATTAAGTCAAGAAAATGATGAAATTGGAAAGATGTTAAGTAGTACATTAAGAAAGTGGAAATAATCCAACAACTAACTTCTAATTTCTAATATCTAGAGCGGTAGAGGAGCATTCTGTTGTAGGATGAAGGTAGACCGAAAGGACTGCTGGACAAAGCAGAAGAGAGAATGCCGGAATAAGTAGCGAGAGCATGGTGAGAATCCATGCCGTCGAAAGTCTAAGGTTTCCTGGGGAAGGTTCGTCCGCCCAGGGTAAGTCGGGACCTAAGGAGAGGCCGAGAGGCGTATCCGATGGCCAGCAGGTAAAGATTCCTGCACTATAGATATATTAAAAAAACATATGTGACACAGGAGTGGAAGGTAAGCAAGGAAGAGGAAAAACTTGTACCGAAAGGGATAGTGAAATAAAGTAACGAAGTACCAAGAAGCACACTGGCGAGAAAAGCATATGAGTCTTATATATAGATACCCGTACCGCAAACCGACACAGGTAGATGAGGAGAGGATCCTAAGACGAACGGGAGA
>JAZLJG010000137.1:0-1074 GCA_045617745.1 Lachnospiraceae bacterium
GCACCTTTTTTGCTTTTATTTATCCTTTTTCTTCGAAATCAAAAGAAAAAGCCTATTTCTAGGCCATTCTTTCTTCCCATCTTTGCTGTATTCCGGCTAACTTTTTTAGATTCATGCACGCATAAGTAAGCGCGACTTTCATTTCCATCCGCGCTTTACCATACATCTGTGTATATCTGAATCCATGGTTCTCTTTTGCTGTTCCAAAGATTCTTTCAATTGTTTCTTTTCTGTGAGAATATAAATCTTTCATTCCTTCTGTAAGCCTTATATCTTCACATTCTTCCATATACGGTTCCCATACATGTCTGGTCACTAACTTTACATGGTCCTTTGAGCATGTGCACTGAGAAAGATATTCGCAGTTAGCACATATCTTTCCGCAGCTTTTATACTCTCTGTAACCATCCCTGTTTGTGGTGCTGTATTTAAGAACCTGATTACCGGGACAGACATAACAGTCGTAGTACTCATCATACGCATACTCATACTTATGGAAGAATCCGTTTTTGGTCATTGGCCTTTTATAAGGAAAAACAGGTTTAATCCCATCATCAAGAAGCAGCTTTGCTATAGCAGGTGTTTTGTATCCTGCATCAACTACACAGAAATTCATGCCTATGTTCTTAATACGGTCATACAGACTGGTAAAAGTTCTGCTGTCATGAGCATTAGCGGGATTAACTGAGTAATCAAGAATCCATCCATTGTTAACACAGGCAGTTTCTACTGAATAGGCAAATACATGCTTGTGTTCACCTTTTCTAAACCATCCGCTCTCTGGATCGGTAGTGCTACACTTTATTGTTTTTGCATCCTTAGGTACATCATCTGTATAAGCACTGAAATCATCATGGCCACTTCCGCCATTTGGATTATTGTCATCGTCATCTTTATCTTTTAAAGGCTTTTTGCCATGATCTTCACGGTCCTCATTGATTTCTTTCTTTAACATTGCTTCATAGAAAAGAGCTTCATCATGGGCAATTCTTTTCTGCATCTTCTTGTTGTTGGCCCTTGCCTTAACATGAGTAGCATCAACAAAAACTTCAGTTGGATCAACTAGTTTAAATC
>JAZLJG010000138.1:0-32666 GCA_045617745.1 Lachnospiraceae bacterium
TATAACAACGTTGCGACCTTCCGTACGTTCAGTAACCGTAACTTCATCGGGGTTCTCCACAAGAGCTTTCGCGATAACTTCAACCAATTCTCTCATATCAATACCTCCATAAGTTTTTAGCTTTACTGCTTATCGGAATAAAATTACTTTGTAATTCCGGCTGTCTTAAAGAGTCTGCTAACAACTTCTGTAGGCTGAGCACCGTTTGCGAGCCACTTCTTTGCTGCTTCCTCATCAACCTTAACTGCTGCGGGTTCAACGTTGGGATCGTATGTACCGATTTCATCGATGAATCTTCCGTCTCTGGGGGATCTTGAATCTGCTACGATAATTCTATAGAAAGGAGCTTTCTTCTGACCCATTCTTCTTAATCTGATCTTAACTGCCATTTTATTCACCTCCGGCTAAAATTAAAAATTGTTTATCAAAAAGGGAATTTCCCTCTTTTGCCAAATTTACCCATCATTGATGGTAATTGCTTCATCATCTTCTGTGACTGTTCGAACTGCTTGATGAAGCGGTTAACTTCCGCAATATCAACTCCCGCACCCTTTGCAATTCTGAATTTGCGCTGGGGACTCATAATCTTGGGATTCGAGCGTTCCTTAGGAGTCATGCTTAATACTATTGCTTCGGTTCTTTTAAGTTTTTTCTCGGATTCCTCCGAGTCTATATCGTCCATCTTGACTCCCATGCCCGGCATCATGGACATTATGGAGGAAAGACCTCCCATGTTACGCATTGCCTTCAGGCTCTCAAGATAGTCGTTAAAATCAAACTTACCCTTCTTCATACGGGTTGCCATTTCACGGTCTTTTTCGGCATCCCTCTGGGCATTTGCGGCTTCAGCCTTCTCTATAAGGGAAAGAACATCTCCCATACCAAGAATTCTGTTGGCCATTCTGTCAGGATAGAAAGGTTCGATCTGATCTAACTTTTCACCGTTTGATACAAAAAGAATGGGTTTTCCGGTTACAGCCTTAACTGATAAAGCAGCACCGCCTCTTGTATCGCCGTCGGCCTTTGAAAGAATAACTCCGTCAAGACCGATTTTGTCGTTAAACTCACTTGCCACGTTAACCGCATCCTGACCGGTCATGGCATCCACTACCAAAAGTGTTTCGTGAATATCAACATTCTTTTTTATATCTACAAGCTCGTCCATCATATCTTCGTCAATATGAAGACGACCTGCGGTATCGATAATTACTACGTTAAAGTTGTTCTTAACAGCGTAGTCGTAAGCGCTTTTAGCGATTACGGAAGGCTTTGTGTCGGTTCCCATGGAGAAAACCTCGGTTTCAACCTTCTCACCGTTTCTCTTTAACTGTTCAATAGCTGCGGGTCTGTAAATATCACAGGCCACAAGAAGGGTTTTCTTACTCTTCTGTTTAAGTCTTAAAGCAAGCTTTGCGGCTGCGGTTGTCTTACCTGCACCCTGAAGACCGCATAACATGTATGTGGTAATCTCTTTACCGGGTCTGAAGGTAAGCTCCGTAACGTCGCTTCCCATTAAAGCGGTCATTTCCTCGTTAACGATTTTAATGACCATCTGGCCGGGATTTATACCGTCCAAAACGTCCTGTCCAACTGCTCTTTCCTGGACGCTTGAAATAAACTGCTTAACAACCTTGAAGTTAACGTCGGCTTCCAAAAGAGCCATCTTAACTTCTTTAAGTGCCGCCTTAACATCCTCTTCACTAAGACGACCCTTACCTCTTAAGTTTTTGAATACGTTCTGGAGTTTCTCCGTTAAGCTTTCAAAAGCCATCTATTACAATTCCTCGATAATAGTCTTTAGTCCTTCTTTCAAATCAGCCCGGATATTGTCTTCAAGGCCCTTTGAAGAATCAATCAGCAAAGAAAGATTCGAAACCTCTTTTCTGATGGTCTGGAATTTGTCCACAAGCTTCAGCTTTTCTTCATAGCCTTCCATAAGCTTGTCGCATCTTTTTATCAAATCGTGAACGCCCTGTCTTGTAATGCCTTCCTCGGCAGATAACTCAGCCAAAGAAAGATCGTTAAACACTGCTTCCGAGTATATTTTCTGCTGATGTGGTGTTAAAAGGTCTCCGTAAAAATCAAATAACAACCCACGTTCGATTATTTTATCCATTGTGCACCTCTTTTTACGCACCTTGAACATAATAACCTATGAATCATGGGTTGTCAAGTATTTTTACTTTACAGATATTTAATTATTTTTTTATATATAAAATCCCTGCTACTCACGCTCGCAGGATTCGATAAGCCGCTTGTAGAGACGCTTTCTGGCTCTTAAATACGTGGAATAATCATTGAATCCTGCCATAATGCAGGCTGCGGTAACCTTCTCTCCGCTTTGGGCAAGATTATCCGCATACAGCACGCGCTTTTCAAGTATGTACTGATGCACGGTTACACCTGTATACTCCTTAAACTTATGCATAAAATAGTACTTGCTTATGAAAAACTTTTCCGAAAGATATTCCACGGAAAGATCCTCTTTTATATGATCGTTTATATATTCACATACATCCAGAATCTTCTTATCATAGGAAACCTTTCCTTCAAACAAAAGACCGTTATTATGTGCGGACTCACTCAAAAGAAGAATTGCTTCCATAACCGAAAGCTTTGATGACAGGGCATCTCCGAAACTATCTGTCCTGGATTTATTCACCGCATTTGTAAGCAGATCCTTAAGTTTTATGCTGTCCACCTTTGAAAGACGCATAACGTTTGTGTGGCTTTCTTTGGCCACTTTAAAGCACTCGGCAAGCTCCGGGTCCAGATTTAAAAAGGACTGTGACAGATAAAGCACAATCCTTTCATACTCACACAAAGGATCCACCACAGGCTTGTGGATATCGTTCCTGGCCACAAGAACGATATCCGAAGGCTGCAGTTCGTAGTTTTTTCCTTCCACGCTGTACTCCACATGACCGCCTATAAACAGAATAATCTTGTAGAAATCATGATAATGGAAGTCGAAAACCCTATCCGACTTATCCTTAATATGAAAAATCTTAAATTCTTTTGTTAAATATCCCTGTTTTTCGTACATACCTTAAATGTTGGTCTGAACAACCCTGGGCTTATAGCCTTCTTTTTCAAGAGTATCTATAATCTGGTTCTTGTGTTCCGTTCCGAATGCCTCAAGTGTGATTCTAAGCTCCACTGCGGCATTTCTGTTGATGGATACAAACTGGTTGTGCTCAAGCTTAATAACGTTACCGCTTTGTTTGGCAATAACATCAGCTACCTTACTGAGTTCACCCGGCTTATCAGGCAAAAGAACGGATACGGTAAATATTCTGTCTCTTAAGATAAGACCCTGTGAAACTACTGAAGACATTGTAATAACGTCCATGTTTCCGCCTGAAAGAATGCAGACAATCTTTTTATTCTTAACATCCAGCTGTTTTAAAGCAGCCACAGACAAAAGTCCCGAATTTTCCACTACCATCTTATGGTTTTCCACCATATCAAGGAAGGAAACCACAAGGTCCGCATCGGGAACAGTAATAACAGAATCAAGGTTTTTCTGAAGATAAGGGAAAAGCTTTGAACCCGGTGTCTTAACAGCTGTACCGTCGGCAATTGTATTCACCTTTGAAAGTGTTGTAACCTTACCCTTTTCCAAAGAAGCCTTTAAGCAGGCTGCTCCTTCGGGCTCAACACCGATAACCTTAATCTTGGGATTAAGCATTTTTGCAAGAGTTGAAACACCCGTTGCAAGTCCGCCGCCTCCGATAGGAACAAGAATATAGTCCACAAGAGGAAGCTCCTTAACGATTTCCATTGCAATGGAGCCCTGTCCTGTTGCAACACCGAAATCATCAAAGGGATGAATAAATGTGTAGCCGTGTTCATCTGCAAGTTCATAAGCTTTCTTGCAGGCTTCGTCATATACGTCTCCGTATAAAACAACTTCCGCACCATAGCTCTTGGTACGGTTTACCTTAATCAAAGGAGTTGTGGTAGGCATTACGATGGTAGCCTTTACGCCATAACATTTAGCTGCGTATGCAACACCCTGTGCATGGTTTCCGGCTGAAGCGGTAATAATGCCTTTTTTACGTTCTTCGTCGGAAAGAGTGCTCATTTTATAGTATGCGCCTCTAACCTTGTATGCTCCGGTAAACTGCATGTTTTCGGGTTTTAAATAAACCTTGTTACCGGTTTTGGCACTAAAGTAGTCGCTGAAAACAAGTTTAGTGTCGAGTGTTACTTCTTTGACCTTCTCTGAGGCCTCTTCAAATTTGGCAAGTGATAATTCTTCCATTTCTTTTATTCTCCTAGGATTCTTCCCGGGAAAACAAAGCTTCGACAAATTCGTCCACATTAAACTTCTGAAGGTCGTCTATACCTTCGCCTACGCCAATATATTTCACCGGGATATTTAATTCATTACAGATTGCGATGGCAATTCCGCCCTTGGCGGTTCCATCCATTTTCGTAAGTACGATACCGTTTAAATTGGCTGCTTCATTGAATTCTCTGGCCTGGTTCAATGCATTCTGACCGGTTGTGGCATCTAATACTACCCATGTTTCACGCTTTGCGTCAGGGTACTCTCTGTCCACTACACGGTTCATTTTTGCAAGCTCGTCCATAAGATTTTTCTTGTTATGAAGTCTGCCGGCTGTATCGCATAGTAATATATCGGTGTTTCTGGCTTTGGCCGCAGTCACTGCATCGTAGACAACGCTTGCGGGGTCAGTTCCCTCTCTTGAGGAAACTATATCAACCTCAGCACGTTCTGCCCATCTGGTGAGCTGCTCGTTGGCTGCTGCTCTAAAGGTGTCTGCAGCGGCCACCAAAACCTTTTTACCCGATTCTTTCATACGGCCGGCGAGTTTGCCTACGGTAGTTGTCTTACCGACACCATTCACGCCGACCACCATAATGACTGTTTTTTCCTGTAGAAAGCTGTAGGCATCTTCGGGAAGCACCATAATTTCTTTTATGGCTTCGATCAACAATTCCCTGCACGCCTGCGGATCCTTTACATGGTTTTTTTTGACGGATTCTTTGAGTTTTTCGATTAAAAGATTTGTGGTATTTACTCCCACATCTCCCATAACAAGCATTTCTTCAAGCTCTTCGTAAAAATCATCGTCGATTTTTGAAAAACCATGGAAAACCGAATCCATTCCGGAAACAAAACCACTTCTGGTTTTAGATAATCCATTTTTAAGTTTAGTGAAAAATCCTGTTTTTTCTGCCATTACTAATCGTCTAAATCCTTATCAATCAAATTAACGCTTACAAGAGCGGACACACCCTTCTCCTGCATGGTGATACCGTAAAGACGGTCACATTTCTGCATTGTACCACGTCTGTGGGTAATAACAATAAATTGTGTGTATTTTGTAAGCTTATGTAAGTATTTTGCAAATCTGTCAACGTTGCTTTCGTCAAGAGCGGCTTCAATTTCGTCAAGAAGTGCAAAGGGCGAAGGCTTTAAGTTCTGAATTGCAAAAAGAAGCGCTATAGCGGTAAGTGCTTTCTCACCACCGGAAAGCTGCATCATATTCTGAAGCTTCTTTCCCGGGGGCTGTGCGATGATACGTATTCCTGCTTCAAGAATATCCTCTTCCTCCACAAGTTCAAGGGTACCTCTTCCGCCTCCGAAAAGTTCTTTGAATACTTTATCAAACTCAGCATTGATTTCTTTAAAGCTTTCCGCGAACTGCTTACGCATTTCATCATCAAGCTCTGCAATAATCTTCTGGAGTGTGGCCTTTGCTTCCACCAGATCGTCATGCTGTGTCTTTAAGAAGGTGTAACGCTCCATCAAAGCCCTGAATTCCTCGATGGCGTTTACGTTTACATCTCCTAATTTCTTTATCTGTTCTTTGACCTGGTTAATCTGTTTCTTCATGGAAGAAAGATCGGTCATTTCCTCATTACGAAGGCCTGCAGCATCGCTTAACGTAATTTCGTACTGCTCCCACATGTAGGAAATCTGGGCTTCAATAGCCTCCTCATACTTCTCCTTCTGGGAATTCAATCTGTAAATTTCCTTATCAAGGGCAGTAATACGATCTGACATCTCTTCTCTGGTACTGAAGAAGGATTTCTGCTTTTCGTTAAGGGAATCTCTTGTATTGATGTCCTCGGTAAGCTCAGTCTGCTTCTTATCCTGTGAAGAATGGCTCTCCACAATGGTCTTTTCAATTTCGGAAATATTGTGTTCCTTAAGGGATATTTCCTCATTGCCCTCTTTGAGCTTGTCTTCAAGCTCTTTAGCGTCTATTTCAAAGCGACTGATTTCGTCTTCGATACGATGTAAGTTCTGATTGACGAAATCCTGCTTCTGAAGCATTTTATTAACTTCAAGGTCCCATCTGGAAACTTCAACGGAGTACTCGTTCTCACGTTCTCTTGTAAGATCCAGTTCTGTGGATGACTCGGCAATAACCTTTGTGATTTCCTTTTCAATGCTCTCGGAATCGGAAAGGGTCTTTAAGATATTTTCCTTGGAAGCTTCAATATCCTTAAGCTGCTGCTCGATTTCCACACCCTCGTTCTGAAGGTCCAAAGAACCCTGGATGGCCTCGGATTTCTTTTCTTTGGCCTTTTCCACATTCATATCGGCGGTGTTCTGGTCGATGTATTTTCTCTGGATGGAGGTCTTTAATTCCTCCACGGTCATACGCATCTTGTTACGTTTTGCCTTTAACTCCTCGATTTCATTCTCAATGGAATCAATCTTCTGTGAGGATGCCTTAACTGCCTTTTCCAGCTCTTCGATTTCACGACGACGGCCCAAAAGATTTGAATTGTTTTTGAACGCACCACCGGAAATAGCACCACCGGGAACAAAAAGTTCACCTTCGATGGTAACCATTCTGATACCGAAATCAAACTTTCTGGCAATTGCGATAGCGTTGTCCACATTGTCTACCACAACAATACGGCCAAGCATGGCCTTTGCCACGTTAACGTACTTTTTGTCGGTATTTACAAGTTCGTCAGCCATTCCGAGAACGCCCTTTTCCTTAAGTACTTCGGGTGTCTTGAATTCCTGAGGATTTACTATACTTGTAAGAGGTAAGAAGGTTGCACGGCCAAGCTTATTGGACTTTAAGAAGTTAATCATCTTCTTGGCGGTATTTTCGTCATCCGTTACTATGTTCTGGATGTTTCCGCCCAATGCGGTTTCAATGGCTGTCTCGTACTTTTCTTCTACCTTGATGATATCTGCTACTACGCCGATGATTCCCTTGTGGGAATCCTTCTGCTCCATAACCTTTTTAACGCTGCCGCCGTAGCCTTCATAGCGCTCCGTAAGATTGGTAAGAGCTTCTAACTTGGACTTGTCCTGGGCGTGAAGAGTCTGGGTCTCACGAAGTTCTTTGTCCTTTTGAGCTATTGTTTCACGAATTTTCTCAACGTCCGACTCACCCTTTGCAAGGGTTTCGTTCATGGATTTGATTTCTTCGTCGATGGTTTCTTTAAGTTTAAGAAGGCGCTTGATGTCCTCGTCCTGCTTTACTTCGTCGGACTTTACTGCAAGAAGCTTTGAGTTAAGCTCTGCCTTACGGATGTTTATCTGCTCCTTCATGGTATCATAACGGCCGATTTCAGCCTTTATGGTAGCCCTGTGGTTCAGTTCGTTAATGATGGTATTCTTACCGTCTTCAATCTTAGCGGTAAGTTCCTCAATCTTAGCCTGAACGGAAGAAAGAAGGTCCTGTGCCTCTTTTTTGCTTTCGTTAAGGGATGCCATCTGGGCGTCGTTTTCTTTCTTTTCATCAAGAACGGCTTCTTTGCTCTTTTCCCTTAAGTCTTTGTCCTTATTTATGGCATCAAGACGCTGTTTTAAATTGTCTTCGTTTGTTCTGGCGGATTTAATCTGCTCTCTTAATACGAGAATTTCGCCTTCAAGTTTTTCACGAAGAATGCTTGAATTTGAAAGCTCGCTTCTTTCCGATTCAATCTTTTCGTTAAGAGCGGAAACCTTTTCCTCGATTTCGGAATATTCTTCACGGATTCTTTCGTAGCGGGCATTGGTTTCTTCGTATTCATCAGAAGCAATCTGATATTTCGACTCTACGGCTTCTAACTGGTCTTTTAAACGTTTGTTTTCAAGAAGAAAAACATTAACATCCAAAGTTTCCAGTTCTTTTCTCTTCTTTAGGTATTCCTTGGCAACCTCGGACTGTTTCTCAAGGGGGCCCTTCTGTCTTTCCAGTTCCGAAAGAATATCGCTTACACGAAGAAGGTTTGCTTCCTCGGATTCAAGCTTTTTCTCAGCGGTTTCCTTACGACGCTTAAACTTAACAATGCCTGCGGCCTCGTCGAATAATTCACGACGTTCCTCAGGCTTACCGGAAAGAATTTTATCAATCTGGCCCTGTCCGATAATGGAATATCCTTCTTTACCGATACCGGTATCGTAGAAAAGTTCTGTGACATCTTTAAGACGGCAAATGGTTCCGTTTATAAGGTATTCGCTTTCGCCGGAACGGTATATGCGTCTTGCGACTGTGACTTCATCATAATCAATCTGTAACTGATGGTCCGAATTATCAAGAGTGATGGCTACGTAAGCGTAGCTCATGGGTTTTCTTACTTCGGTACCTGAGAAAATAACGTCTTGCATGGATGCACCACGTAACTGCTTGATACGCTGCTCACCCAGTACCCATCTTACGGCATCCGCAACATTACTTTTTCCGGAGCCGTTGGGACCCACAATACCTGTGATACCCTCTTCAAAGTTAAATAATATCTTATTGGCAAAGGACTTAAATCCGTGAACCTCAATGCTTTTTAAATACATACTTCCCTCATTAACACTTATTTTTAATACATTCTATTGCTTTTCCGGCCGCATCCTGCTGTGCTGCCTTTTTGGTATGCCCGGTACCCTCAGAAAGGATCTCTCCACCCAGACTTACGCGTATTGTAAAGGTCTTGTCGTGCTCGGGGCCCGACTCACCTATAACTTCATATATAAGTTCTTTGTCGCTTTCTTTCTGCACCAGCTCCTGAAGTGCGGTTTTATTGTCCACAAAAGTCTCACCTTCGGATAAATGTGAAAGAACATGCGCTCTTACGTACTCTCTAGCCTCATCCAGACCGCCGTCCAGATAAATAGCTCCCAGAATTGCTTCCGTAACATCGCAAAGAGCCGCATCACGTTCTCTTCCGCCTGCTGCTTCTTCGCCTTTACCGAAAAACATATACTGCCCAAGATGCATAAGCCTTGCACACTTGGCCAAAGAAGGCTCGCACACCATGGCTGCACGTTTCTTGGAAAGGCCGCCCTCCGGAATACTGGGGTACTTTTCAAACAAAAACTCACTGGCCAAAAGTTCCAGAACCGCATCACCGAGAAACTCAAGTCTTTCATAATGATTTCTCTTGTTGATTTTCATCTCGTTTGCATAGGAACTGTGGGTAACTGCCTCAAGAAGCAGGTTGGAATCCTTAAACTTATATCCAATCTCTTCTTCAAGCAGCTCAACCGTTTTTTCTGTGTTCATATCTACCTCGTTTCGAAAATAAAGAAAGCTTACGCTTTCTTTACTTTCTTAATAAGATTTGCTGCGTCTTCGATTGTTGATATTGAATATATTGAATCATCCGGAAGCTTAATTGCGAACAACTCTTCAATACTCATTACGATTCTCATAACATCAAGAGAATCCGCTCCCAGATCGTCTATAAAAGTGGTATCCGGTTTTAATTCATCCGGATCTACCTTCATAACCTGGGAAACTATGACTTTTAACTCTTCAAACTCCATAACCACTCCTAATCGGCAGATTTAAGTTTCTCCGTAATCTTGCCGTTTATATTCTGCTCCTTAAAGGCTATTGCCTGAAGAACAGAATTCTTAATCTCCACAGACTTGGAACTACCGTGGGTCTTGATAACAAGACCGTTTAACCCCAAAAGCGGTGCTCCGCCGTAATCTTCAAGGGAAAATCCCTTAAGTGTGGATTTAAGTGCAGGCTTTATAAGTAAAGCTCCGATTTTGCTTCTAAGTGAGCTCATAAGTCCCTTTTTAATAACGGAAACAAGTGCATCCGCAACGCCTTCATACATCTTAAGAATAACGTTACCGGTAAATGCTTCGCAGACAATAACATCTGCCTGGCCGCTTGGAATATCTCTTGCTTCAATAGAGCCTACAAAATTAATGTCAGGGCAGGCCTTTAATAAAGGATATGTCTCCTTAACAAGGGAATTACCCTTTTCTTCTTCTGCGCCAATGTTTACAATGGCAACTCTGGGATTTTTAACGCCCACAACATTTTCCATGTAAACGGAACCCATCTTGGCAAACTGAACAAGATGATTCGACCTTGCATCAACGTTTGCGCCACAGTCTATAAGAAGTGAAACGCCTGTTGTAGTAGGAATGAGGGGAGCAAGCGGAGGTCTTTCAACCCCTTTAATACGTCCCACTATTACCTGTCCGCCCACAAGAACGGCTCCGGTACTTCCTGCGGATACAAAAACGTCGCACTTGCCGTCTCTTGTAAGTTCCAGACCCTTTACTATTGAGGAATCCTTTTTCTTACGGATAGCAAGAACAGGGGGCTCATTGGGATCTATAACTTCCTCGGCATTTACTATCTCTACCCTTTCGGTATCGTATGTATACTTTGCAAGCTCAGGCCTTATTGCTGCTTCCTGACCTATAAGTACTACCTTAATTCTGTCTGATTCGTTAACTGCTTCTATAGCGCCCTTTACAATTTCCAAAGGGGCATTATCTCCACCCATAGCGTCAACGCAAACCTTAACAAGTTCTGCCATAACTACACCCTTCTTTTGAATAAATTGAAAGCAAAATCATTCCTTTTTACTATACTAAAGTGCATACAAAAAAGCAAGAAAAAAGGACCTTCGATTACATCGAAAGTCCTTTTGATTTTCTAAGAATTAGTCAACTGCTACGATTTCTTTCTTATTGTAAGAACCGCAAGCCTTGCAAACTCTGTGAGGCATCATTAAAGCACCGCACTTAGAGCACTTTACCAATGTAGGTGCGCTCATCTTCCAGTTTGCTCTTCTCTTATCTCTTCTACCTTTGGAAGATTTATTCTTGGGACAAATAGACATCGTTACACCTCCTTAATCGCGTTAAAGATATCACTTATAGCTGCCATGCGGGGGTCAGGGACAAAAGTGTCACAGCCGCACTCACCATCATTTAGGTTTTTGCCGCAGACGGGACACAATCCCTTGCATGTCTTTCTACACAAAACCTTCATAGGCAGACTCATAATCATTTCATTATGTATAAGAGCTTCAGCATCCATTTCATAGCCGTTCATAAAATACTGTTCGTCTTCATCAATTTCATGAAATCCGTCAGGCTTTACAACGGTTGCTTCAATGGACAAAGAAACCGGAACATTCACATCCGCAAGGCATCTGTTGCAGCTGCCTTTAAGAAGAACATTCATCGCTCCCGTAAGCATCAACTTTCCGTCTCCGATATTTTCTATCTTTAACTTTAAGTTTTCTTTTTCAAGAATCGGATAATCTTCGTATCCGTCATTGAAAACCTCTGCTTCATAAGGAATCTCGATTTCAGCCTTCTTACCCTGAACTTCAAAGTAATCAGTTAGGTTAATCAGCATACTTTCACTCCTATCCACACTCAAGAGATTATATCGGTCTAAGGGTTAATTGTCAAGTATCTTTATGTAAATTTTAAACAAGCTGGGCCTGTACTGCAGTAAGGGCTACAACACCTACGATATCTTCCCAGGAACATCCTCTGGAAAGGTCGTTAACGGGCTTTGCAATACCCTGCAACATGGGACCGTAAGCTTCTGCTTTACCAAGACGCTGCACAAGCTTGTAACCTATGTTACCCGCATCAAGGTTAGGGAAAACAAGAACGTTTGCATGTCCTGCCACTTCGGAACCGGGAGCCTTTGACTTGGCAACTGAAGGAACCATAGCAGCATCCGGCTGAAGTTCACCGTCGATGCAAAGGCCGGGATATTGTTCATGAGCTAATCTTGTGGCTTCTACTACCTTGTCAACAAGAGGATGCTTTGCACTTCCCTTTGTGGAGTGCGAAAGCATTGCTACGATAGGCTTTGCTCCTACAAGAGTTTTGAAGCTCTTGGCACTTGTGTCTGCAATTGCTGCAAGTTCTTCGGCTGTGGGATCCTGATTGAGACCGCAGTCTGCAAAAAGGAATGTACCGTTTTCACCGTAAGGGCAATCCGGAACATCCATAATAAAGAATCCCGATACAAGCTTTACGCCGGGTGCTGTATGCAGGATCTGAAGAGCAGGTCTTAAAGTATCAGCTGTTGCGTGACAGCAGCCTGCTACCATTCCGTCAGCGTCGTTGGCCTTAACCATCATTACACCGAATGTTAAAGGATCTGAAAGAAGAATCTCTCTTGCCTTCTCTTCAGTCATACCTTTTGCTTTACGTGTTTCATATAAAAGATTTGCATATTCATCAAATTTTTCGGTCTTTTCAGGGTTTACTACTTTAAGTCCGGAAAGGTCAACTTCAAGCCAGTTGGCACCATCCATAATCTTTTCTTCGTCACCCACCATAATAATGTCGGCAATATCTTCCGCAATAATATGAGATGCTGCGATAAGTACACGTTTGTCATTGGACTCGGGAAGTACAATGGTCTTCTTGTCCATTCTGGCTTTTTCTTTAATACCATCAATGTAAGACATATGTTATCCTCCTAATGTTTTGTTATAAATTTAACAAACAATTAATCTTTACTTCTTATAGTCATATTGTATGTTGTATACAATTTTTATATCCATTTGAATTATAGCTAAACTACCTATGATAAACAACCCTTTCACATGTACTAAATCAAGTACAATTTTTCATTGTTTTAAAGTGCCGGGGGTGTTAAAATTTTATCAATAAAACACTTGGAGATTGCCATGTCTATTGCTGCAGTAATATGCGAATATAACCCATTTCACAATGGTCACAAATATCAACTGGATACCATTCGAAAAGAACTGAATCCGGACTATATTATCTGCCTTATGAGCGGAGACTTTGTAGAACGCGGCGAGCCTTCTATATACTCTAAAGAGCTGCGTACAAAATGGGCACTTGAAAATGGTGCTGACGCAGTCTTCCAGCTTCCGGTTTCTTTTGCCACAGGCTCGGCGGATCTTTTTTCCGAAGGTGCTGTTACAATCCTTAACAAACTAAACTGTGTGGATTACCTGTGTTTTGGTTCCGAATGCGGAAATATCCATGAGCTTTCGGAATGTGCAGACTTTCTTATTAAAGAAGGAACCATCGAATCCGACGGAATCCGTGAACTAATGAAAAAGGGGCATACATTCGCTAAAGCAAGAGCCCTTCTTTTTCCCGATTTCGCCGAAATACTAAATGAGCCCAATAATGTTCTTGCCCTTGAATATCTTAGCGCCCTAAAGAAAACAGGAAGCTCCATAAAACCCTACACTATTGCAAGAAAAGGTGAAGGCTACGAGGACGATTCTTTTGATAAAAGCCAGGAATATTTAAGCGGAACCGCCATTAGAAAGGCTATTCTTGATAATGAAGCTTCGAAGATTTCTTCATATGTGCCATATGATTTGGCCGGGATAGCTGAAAAGCCTTTGCAGGCAAATGATTTTTCGGGAGAGCTCTTCTATGCTCTTCTTAACAGCAAGAGTAAATTGGCAAACTATCTTGAGATGAGTGAAGACCTTGCCCGCAGAATCGAAGCATCCCTTTACGAATATAAGGACTTTTCCTCCTTCATCGAGGCCCTTAAATCCAAAAACTATACTTACAGCAGGCTTTCAAGAGCCTTACTCCATATAATGCTTAATATCGAAGGCAGCAACACATACCAGAAAGAAACCCTGAAGCACTTATCCGTCATTAAGCTTTTAGGATTTAAAGAAGCTTCGAAGGATGTCCTCTCTATTATCTCCGGTAATTCCGAACTTGAGATAATGACAAAGATTCCTGCCATATATGATTCCCTCAACAGCGTCACCAAATCAATGGTTGACTCGGAAGTCTTCGCTTCCGCCCTTTATAACCGGGCAAAAGGGGTCTGTTCACATGAATATACGAAACAGATTGTTGTAGTGAAATAAAAGGTTCTCCCTTGCACGGGAGAACCTTTTTTATATTGGCCTTTATTAATGCTTTTCCGGGCAACTTGGGTCAGATTGAGGATTTGACATATCTTTGACCCAATATCAGACCGGTTTTCTCTTAAAAATTCATGTTTTCTATAACTTTTGGGTCTGAAGGTCATTTTTCTCTATTTTGACCCATGAATTCTGCTGTTTTGTGGGTCAAAAACAATATTATGGCTCGCAAGACCCAATCACCCGCTCTGAACAGGAAAACAGTGGTAAAATCTTCAAAATATTGGGTCAAAGAACACTGTTTCTTCATATAGACCCAAAAGACTGAAAATCATCCTCGAAACCAGCCATTTAAGCACAATATTACATAAAAAAAGCGTATCCCGAAGAAGGATACGCTTTTACATTAGTTCTTAAAGCTATGTATAGGAGCCGGAATTCTTCCGGTTCTGTTGATGAAAGCATCACAGGAGAAATTGTTTACAGGCATTACGGGAGCATATCCGAAAAGACCGCCAAACTCAACCACATCTCCTACACCCTTTCCGATAGCAGGTATCAGACGGACTGCTGTAGTCTTCTGGTTAACCATTCCGATTGCCATTTCATCTGCAATAATGCCTGAAATTGTGGTAGCCTTTGTGTCTCCGGGAATGGCTATCATGTCAAGCCCTACAGAGCAGACACAGGTCATGGCTTCAAGCTTTTCAAGGGTAAGTGCGCCGGCCTGGACCGCATTTATCATGCCCTGGTCTTCAGACACAGGGATAAATGCGCCGCTAAGGCCGCCTACATATGAGGAAGCCATTACTCCGCCCTTTTTAACCTGGTCGTTCAAAAGTGCAAGAGCTGCTGTGGTACCGGGTGCGCCTGCATGCTCGAGACCTATCTCGCAAAGAATGTCCGCAACCGAATCTCCGATAGCAGGTGTGGGAGCCAAAGAAAGGTCCACAATACCAAAGGGAACATTCAAAGCCCTGGAAGCTTCTCTTGCAACAAGCTGTCCCACTCTTGTAACCTTGAATGCTGTTTTCTTTATTGTTTCACAAAGCACTTCGAAGTTCTCGCCTCTTACTTTTTCAAGTGCTGTCTTTACTACACCGGGTCCGCTGACGCCAACATTAATAATGCAGTCAGCCTCGGTTACACCGTGAAATGCGCCGGCCATAAAAGGATTGTCGTCGGGAGCATTACAGAATATCACAAGCTTCATGCAGCCTGCGCTGTCCTGTTCTTTTGTAATTTCAGCGGTTTCCTTAATGATTTCACCCATCAGACGAACGGCGTCCATATTGATACCGGTTTTTGTGGAGCCCACATTAACGGAAGAACATACACGGTTTGTGGATGCAAGGGCCTTGGGAATGGAACGGATAAGAAGTTCCTCCGAAGGTGTCATTCCTTTTGAAACCAATGCGGAAAAACCGCCCAAAAGGTTAACACCCACATCCGTTGCAGCTTTATCAAGGGCCTTTGCAACCTTTACGTAATCGTCAATATCCTTACATGCGGATGCTCCTATAAGTGAAATGGGAGTTACGGAAATACGTTTATTTACAATCGGTATTCCGTATTCATGGGAAATCTCTTCTCCTACCGAAACAAGATTTTTAGCCTTGCCGGTAATCTTTTTGTAAATCTTGTCGCACAAAGAATCCACATTATCATCAATGCAGTCTAAAAGGCTGATTCCCATGGTAATGGTTCTTACGTCAAGATTTTCTTTTTCAATCATATCGTTGGTCTCATTGACCTCGAACATATTAATCATCGGACTCTACCTCTTAAATTCTGTGCATTGAATTAAAAATGTCTTCCTGCTGACACTTAATAATTACACCGATTTCCTTTCCGAGTTCTTCCAGCTCGTCTGCTATGGTACCAAACTTTTTGGAAGCCTTGTTCATGTCCACGATCATCATCATGTTGAAGTAGTCGGAAACGATTGTCTGGGAAATATCAAGAATATTGATATTGTTGTCTGCAAGGTAAGTGCAGGTCTTTGCAATAATACCTACTGTGTCTTTTCCTACTACAGTAATAATAGTTTTATTCATAAATATCCTCCGAATATTAAAATTCTATAGAATCGCAGGGGCATTCTCTTTTGGCAACCATCAAAGGAAAATCATTTCCGTGATATTTGTTGTCAGCTGCCTCTATTTCAAGCCTTACCGTTTCATAAGCAAGCTCAGGCAGATTGTTTTCCTTGCTTAAATGCCCAAGAACAATTGCTTTCATATCATCATGAAGAAGTCTCGAAATCATTCTTCCCGCATTTTCGTTGGAAAGATGACCGTGATCGGATAATATGCGCTGCTTAAGATAATAAGGATACGGGCCTACCTGAAGCATGCGGATATCGTGATTGGCCTCTGCCATAAGTATGTCTACGCCTTTAAGGCTTTCAACCGTATAATCATCAAAATACCCCAAGTCGGTAACAACTGCAACCCTTTTATCCTCATAACTTACTCGATATGCAACAGGATCCTTTGCATCATGGGATATTTTCATGGGGTTAATGCAGAGATCTTTTATAAAAAACTTTTCGTCCGCCTTAACAACATTGAAGAGTGCATCGTCAATCTCTCCAAGTGATGATGCACTCTTAATTCCTTCAATTGTGCCTTTGGTGGCATATATGGGAATATTGTATTTCCTGCATAAAATACCTATTCCCTTTATGTGGTCCGAATGTTCATGAGTTATCAGAATACCGTCCAACTCACCTGGTTTTACGTCCAGTTTACACAAGCCTTCAATAGTCTTTTTGGCACTGATGCCCGCATCAATAAGAATATTCGTGGCATCAGAGCCGGTATAGATACAGTTTCCGCTGGAACCGCTTGCGATACTGCAAAATCTCATAGTAAAACTTAGTCCTTCCAGTATATTTCAAGAACGTCTCCATCGCTAAGAGGCTCCATATACTTGGCATTTTCGCCGTTATGCATGGTAACAATGCTCTTTCCTCTGGGATCGTTCAAATCAAAATCAATATAATCAAATACATCAATATAGATGTAATAGTATTTGCCTGACAAAATAACAGGATTTCCGTTTACGGTAACCGTTATTGTGGTTCCCTTTTTGTTTTCCTTCGAAGCTTCGGAAGTCTTTACCTCCTCAAGCTTTGAAACCTCAACGTTTTCTGCTACGGAAGCATCCTGCGTATCAAGAGCATCCATTAACTGCTCTTTAGTACATGTGTCAAGAATTTCAATATGGTCGCCTTCCATAATCTCATAAGAAGGTGTTGCTGACTGTCCGTTTACAAATATAGGTCTTGTAAACTCCACAACCTGGCCATCCACAAGAAGTTTAAGTCCTTCTTTGTATTCAGGAAGATCGGAAATCTTTGCCTTAGCCTTCATACCTGCGGTGGATTCAATTATGACAACTCTGTCATTGGACTCAACCTTTGTGGTAATATCAGCAGGATTTCCGTTTACGGTAATAACTGCGGATTCACCTATGTCGCCCTTAATAATCTTGGATTTACCGTTTACGCTGAAGGACAAAGCCTTACCACGCTTAGGGAAAAGACCGTCATTGGGGAATCCGGACTGCATGGCTACATCCACTACTGCCACATGACCGTTATCATAAAGTTTGGTACGTATTCCGTTAAAGAATACATATATAAGATTGTTGTTGTTCTCAAAATAGTTAAGGCAGATACCGATAGGAGTAACCATAAGGGGTGACTTGGAAAGGTCTTCCTCCTCAAAGTCAATCTTGCCAAGAACATCGCTGCCTCGAAGGGCAACACGTTCCTTCTGAATGCCAAGCTTCTCTGCAAGGGCAGTTGTATAACCGGAAGCAAGTCCGCCACCTCCGACTACGAATACGGCGCTGACACTCTTGTCGCCATTTAAGCGTTTTATTTCGTCGGAAACAAATGTGGTCATCTCATCAATCTTTCCGGCCATTGCCTGGGAAACGTCTTCGGAAGTGACTTTCTGATTGATACCCATTATGTCTTCGTATTCTACGGTATCGCTGCAGCCTGCTGTTCTTTTGATCTTTTCAGCCTGATAAAAGTCTGCAAGATAATGTCTTGCAAGCTCGTCGGTAATAGCATCACCGGCCATGGGAATCATTCCGTAACCTATGATACTTCCGGCATCGGTAACAGAAATATCGCTTGTACCCGCTCCTACATCCACAAGAGCCAGGTTAAGCATTCTGAAACGCTCGGGAATAGCAACAGACATGGCTGCTATAGGCTCCAGTGTAAGGTTCTGCACTTCAAGACCTGCAAAATCCACCGCTTTGTAAAGGCCGTCCACAACATCGTCAGGTAAGAAAGTGGCAATCATATCTGCAGAGATATGTTTTGCTTTATGACCTACCAGATTTAAAATCTGGAGTTTGTCCATATAATATTTAACAACGGAATATCCTACACAGTAGAACTTTGTCTCGGTTCCGTTTGAGGACTGGAATTCCTTATAGGCTTTCTCAACGCCCAGAAGCTGAAGGTTTGCAACATCTTCGGGCTTTGTTTCCCTTGCTTCCTCGAAAATCATGTCCACATGGGTATAAACAGTCTTCAGAACACGACCGGCTGCTGCGATGCAGACTCTTGTAAGAGGCTCGCCGATTACTGCTTCACACTGTTCCTTAACTTCCTTAATGGTAGTTGCTACTCTGGGAATATCATGAATCTGTCCGTCTATCATGGCACGGGTTTCATGTTCTTTGGACCTTTGGCAGACTACGATAAATCTGTCGTCCTTCATATATCCTACTGTTGCTACTACACTTCTGGTACCGATATCCAATCCGAATACATACTGTTTCTTAGAAACTTCGCTCATGTGCTTCCCCTAACCTTTCACGTATAGTTTTAAAGCTTTCCTCACACAACCCCGAATTATCAATCTCAAAATCACAGTTAGCACGAAACTCTTCTTCGCTTAACTGACTTGCCATAATGCTGTCGATTTTTTCATCGCTGTAGCCTCTGGACTCTTTAAGGCGTTTGCGCCTAACTTCCTTATCAGTATAAATATACCATAATTCATCCACAATTTCCTTATATCCGTCTTCAATTAATAAAGCAGCTTCTATAAAAAGAAAATCGACTGTTTTTTTTCTTCTTAAATAAGCAATTCTTTTAAGGATATATTTCTTAACAGCAGGATGAATTATTCCGTTTACCTTATCACGAAGGTCATCGGACGTAAAAATCATCTGTGCCATGACACTTCTGTCAATTTCCTTGTCAGGCCCAAGAACACATTTCCCCAAAAGCCTTACCAAAGGTCTGTAGCAGGTCTCGCCTTTTTTACACAAATCCTTTGCAAGGTCGTCTGCCAGGATGATTTCGCTAAGGTAATTGTCCCTTACATAGTTTAGTATTAATGACTTACCGGCTCCTACGCCTCCGGTTACTCCGATTACTTTCATACATTAATGTGCATCAAACCAGGTCATTGCGTCCTTGGCTTCCGATTCAAGTTTTACGGAAAGGTTTGCTGCTTTCTCCATTTCCTCTTCTACTAATTTCAAAACAGTTTCTTTCTCGGAAAGTTTTGTTTCTATAAGTACTTCATCGTGTACCTGAATAAGCATTTTTGATTCAAGACCTTCCTTTTTCAGTCTGTCGAAAATGTTTATCATGGCTATCTTCATGATGTCTGCCGCTGTTCCCTGCAAGGGAGCATTCATGGCAACTCTTTCGCCGAAAGAACGCTGCATAAAATTGGGCGATTTTAATTCCGGAATAGGCCTTATTCTTCCGTAAAGAGTTTTTGTGTATCCGTCTTCTTTGGCCTTCTCAACAGTGTCCTTAAGGTACTTGTCGATTTTGGGATACTTTTCAAAATAATCCTCTATGTATCTTTTGGCGGATTTAACATCAGTTCCGATATCCTGGCTGAGACCAAAAGCACTTATTCCGTAAATGATACCGAAATTAACTGCCTTGGCGTTACGACGCTGTTCGGAGGTTACTTCATCGAAAGGAATATTAAAGACTACCGAAGCGGTACTTCTGTGAATATCCTTACCCGCCCTAAAGGCTTCTATCATCTTCTCGTCTCCGGACATGTGGGCCATAAGCCTAAGCTCTATCTGGGAGTAGTCCGCATCCACAAAGGTAAACCCGGGTTTAGCATAGAATACCTTTCGCAATTCCCTTCCAAGCTCTGTTCTAATAGGAATGTTCTGAAGGTTCGGATCTGTGGAACTGAGTCTTCCGGTTGCAGTAATGGTCTGGTTAAAGTGGGCATGTATTCTGCCGTCTTCACTGATAAAATTCTGAAGTCCTTCAGCATAGGTGGAATTGAGCTTACTTAACATTCTGTACTCAAGAATATCCTTAACAACAGGATACTCTGAAGAAAGCTTTTCAAGAACATCTGCCGCTGTGGAATAGCCCGTCTTTGTTTTCTTACCACCGGGTAAACCTAGCTTTTCAAATAACACTTCCCCAAGCTGTTTAGGAGAATTTATATTAAACTCCGTTCCCGCTTCTTCATAGATTTTCTTCTCTAATTCATCTATTCCGGATTTGAGTTTTTCACTGTACTGTTTAAGGGCTTCCCTGTCCACAAGAACACCCTCTTTTTCCATGGAATACAGCACATAAGTAAGAGGCATCTCTATGTCGGAATAGAGGCTTAACATGTTTAGTTTCCCGACATCTTCTTTAAGGACTTTTGTAAGCTCCGGTAAAACCTCCGCCTTTATGGCAGCGTATTTTTCCGCATCCTTAATAAGCTCTTTCTCGTCTCCGTAAAATTTTGAAAGATAACGTTCACAAAGATACGTAAGAGGATATTCACCCTTTAAAGGATCCACAAGATACGCAAGAATCTCTGCATCATCAAAGCCCTTCTGATACCCCTTTAAGAAATCATATTCGGCTTTTATATTAAGAGTTGTGACATTTGTGTCATTCTTGATAACTTCTGTTATTTGTTCTTCAAGATATTCTTTTGTTACAAATCCAAAAAACCTGATAAAATAAGTTTTTCCGTCAAAAGAAACAGCCACTCCACTTTCCGAGGAAGCAAAAGAAAACGCCTTTGCCTTTGAAAGTTTCGATAAAAGTACACCTGTTTCGTTAAAGTCTTCTATCACTTCATAATCCACAGAAACCTGTTTGTTCACAACAGTTTCAGAGGATTCGCTTAAATCCATATTCTCAAGTTTGGTTATAACGCTTTTAAGGGAATACTTCAAAAGAACATCCATGGATTTGTCGTTAAGCATATCCTTAAACTTACTTAACTCATAATCAGGTTCTATGGGAGCATTGACTTCGATTCTTGAAAGAGTTCTTGAGAAAAATGCCATCTCCTTATCCTCCACAAGATTCTGGTGGAGGGCTTTTTTCGTAATATCATCTACATGCTCGTATAAACCTTCAAGTGTCTTATATGTCTGAATAAGCTCTGTAGCAGTTTTAGGGCCTACTCCCTTTACGCCGGGAATATTGTCGCTGCTGTCACCCTGCAAAGCCTTAACCTCTATAAATTCAGTGGGAGTAACACCGTACTCTTCCACCACATCCTTGGCATAATAAAGATGTGTTTCTGTTTTACCCATAGAGGTCTTGGGAATGGCTATTTTAATATTGTCGGAAGCTATCTGCAAAAGGTCTCTGTCTCCGGAAAGAAGAGTTACTTCTATTCCAAGCTTTTCAGACTTTTTGGCAAGTGTTCCCAACAAATCGTCCGCTTCATATCCGGCCATTTCCACCACGTTAACATCCATGGAAGAAAGCACCTCCCTAATAACAGGAAGCTGCATCTTTAATTCCTCGGGCATGGGTTTTCTGGTGCCCTTATAAGCCTCATACATTTTGTGTCTGAATGTGGGAGCATGTACGTCGAAAGCGACGGTAAGATAATCGGGCTTTTCATCCTCGCAAACCTTCAAAAGAATGTTCATAAAGCCCAGTACGGCATTTGTATAGACGCCGTTTTTGTCTGTTAAAAGCGGGAGCCCGAAAAAGCCCCTGTTAAGTATGGAATTCCCATCAACAAGTAATATCTTCAAGTAAAAGTCCCCTCTTTACCTTTAGGATAAGATCAAATATATAACAGCTGCAAAAAGTGCCAGCGAAGCAATCACAAACAAAAGAACAAAGAACAAAGTAATGCGGTATTTCTTAATCATCTGACGGGAGCCTGAAAGCTTTTGTTCAAGTCCCTTAAGAAGATTATACTCGTTATCGTTTTCAGCCTTCGAAAGACCTTCGGACACCATGTACTGAATGGTTAGTTCATCCTTACAGTCCTTACATTCCTGAACATGGTTAATAAATGCCTTCGTCTCTTTAACAGATAAATTACCCGAAAGATACGCAGGTATTTTTTTCTCGACAACTTTGCAATTTATTTCTTCCAAAGAATTGTTTTTCATTTTTTAATAATACCATAAAAGACGCTTCAAAAAAAGTCCGACACAAAGGTATCGGACTAATTTTTATCTTGAATATCTGATTTTCAACAATGCTTTTTCAATTTTGTCTTCTATGAAATCCTGCTCTTCTTCCTTCACAAGATAATAAAGATAGGATGCCTTAACATAGTCCTCGGAAAGACCTCTTCCCACAAGTTTGAAGTTCACAAAGCCTCTTTCGATATAGCTTCCGATTTCCTCTCTTGAGATAAATGCAGGACGCTTCATGGCATCGGAAAACTCAGGGGTCTTTTTAAAGTTCGAGCATTGAAATGCTTTTCCCTTATCAAACTCGAGTTGCTGGAAGGATTCTGCTTTATAGTGCTCAGAACGCTTGGGGCAGTTAGGGAAGCATACTTCATCCACCAGTATCTCTACTCGCTCCGCCCGGGGCTCCAAAGCCTTCAAAACAGCTTCATCATGATTTAAATCATAATCCAGAACAGCCATAAAGAAGTCTTTATCAAGCTCCTTTTGAAGAGCTTCCAAGGTCTTTATTCTTTTTGTGGTGGAAGAAATGAATTTATAGGAAGGATACTTCTTTCTTAAATAATCTTCCAAAACTTCAGTATTACAAAGAACCTGGTTTTTGCCGTTATCAGCAACCTTCATAATAAGGTTACAGTATGTATCGGTAACATGATCCTCTGTAAGTAAAGAATTTGTCCATGTAAATCTGACAGGCGTGTCAAGTTTATTGTAGGTAGAAATAATGGCTTCCATATTGCTCTTGGTCATAGTCCCCAAAACCGCTCTTCCGCCATTCCAGATTGCTCCGGGAAATGTACCGTATACGCTTCCCACCTTGTAACCATCGTAAAACTTCTCAGGATAATCCTTCATAAGGTTAATGATTATCTGATTAAGATAAAAGTTTACGCAAAAACCGGGCAAATGCCAAAATACTTCTTTTGCCATATCAATCCCCCTGCAGATTTAAGGCCACTGGCCGGGTCTTGGCTGTGTGACATTAATTACATGTGCCTTCTGAAGGTTTCTTATAAGTAAAAGTCTTGCTTCGCCTACACATTCAGGCTTAAGCATAAAGAAACAGTATGTATCGATAAGTGAGAAAATATTACCTGTACGACCTTCAATTTTAAAGTTGTTGATTCCTGCAGGAATATACTTCTCCCATATATCCTTTGGAGAAATAAATGTAGGATAATCCTGAATAGTATGTACACAGTTAAACTCGCCGTAATCACAATGCCAGTGCTTTATGGGAATCTGCTTGTCTGCAGGCAAAGTTCTGTTAAGAAGAATGGTTCTTTGGTCCTTAGCCAACTGACGATAGTGCTCTCCTCTTCTTTTACATCCGGGCTCGCAAAGAGCGTTTACCAAAACTTCCAGTTTGTCTTTTCTTTCTATTTTGTCCAGGATATCCCATTTGTTGTTGAAATTAAAGTCAAGAACAACATACTTATAGGGCTGTTCCATCTCTTTGTTCAATTCATCGATATCCCTGATTTCTTTACATGTTGAACTGTTATAAGCAAAGTTGGGATATTTTTCCCTTAAATACTTTTCAAGAACAGGAGAAAACAATATTACCTCATTCATCCCATTATTTGCTGCCTCCATTAAGAAATTGCAATAAGGGTCATCGCAATCGTGTTCGTTGAGCAAAGGGTTTGTAAAGGTATATCTTACGGGAATACCCTTTTCATTAACGTGGCTTATAACATTTTTTACGAATGCTGCATCACACTGATCGTATGCGGGAGTCAGTCTTCCGCCGTTCCACAAAGCAGTGGGGAAAACTCCGAAAAAGGATCCTATTTCAACACCTTCCCTGAAAAACTCAGGATGTTCTTCAAGTAAGCTGACCCAGAACATATTTAAAGGGTAATTGTAACGTAATCCGGGTAAGTGAAATCTTGCTGGTAACATGGTAACCTCCGAAACTTTTATTTCTTTTCCTCTTCGGGTTCAAAGCGTTCATAAGTGAATGATTTGAATGTTGCATATACAGGCTCTTCCCTGTCATCTCCGTCGGTAGCAAAAATACCTACGGTACATCCTACAAATCCGCCGGCTACTTCTGTAGACAAAGCGGAAATATCCAGTTCTCTTACGAAAGGACGCATACCCTTATCCGTAAGTTCATAAATGGACATTGCAGTTCCCGCAACTCTTATGAATAAGGTCGCAGGACTGTTGTTAAGATAATCCGAAGCAATAAGCTCTTCTTTTCCCTTTCTTACGAATACTACACGGCCTCTGTTTTCGGAAACTTCGAAACGTACATGGTATTCGTTGCTTTGGAAAAGACAGATACCTGCTCTGGTACCCATCATAAGATTATCTGTATAAAGAGTAGCCTTTGCCTCAAAAATCTTGGAATCCTGTCTTATGCAAATGAATGAGGGCAGACCTAAACCTGAAAGATTATCGGTGCCGCATTTCAATAATAACCCATCTTCGCTGAATTTAACAGCATCGCCCAAAGGTTTTCTTAAACTTAAAAACTCAGGACCCAGGGAATTCATTTTCGTGAAGTCGTATTCTTTGTTAACATTGGGCCAGGAGGTCTGAGGAAGTGTGGGATTCCACTCGTCAAGCTTTATTACAAGACAGTTCGACAAAACTCCCAGTCCGGGATTAATAACCGGCCATTCATCCTCAAAGGTAACCCGGGCAAGGAATGTTTCTCGACCCATTGTGGTATAACCCTTTGTAGGTCTTACGGCAAGCATTACCATATACCATTCTCCGTTAGCAGCCATAAACAAATCGCCATGGCCCACATACTGAACAGGATAAATCTTTCCTAAATTTCTGTGTGTGAAAATAGGATTGCGCTTGCATCCTTCGTAAGGTCCGAATACATTTCGGGAACGTGCCACGGAAATGGCATGCTCAGGGCCTGTACCGGCTTCTGCGTGGATTATATAGTACCAGTCATTAATCTTATAAAGATGAGGTCCTTCGGGCCAGTGAACGTCCCTTACGGCTCCGTTCCATGCTTCTACTCTCTTACCTACAAGCTTGAACTCTTTTGTATCAAGTTCCTGTATGTAAATATAATAGTCACCGTCATAACGACAACCTTCCACATTGGGATGAGTTCCAATGTAATAGCATTTTCCGTCATCGTCAAAGAAAAGGCTGGGGTCGATTCCGTCAGCGCCTTCAAGATAATGGGGCTCGCTCCAGGGGCCTTCGGGGTTTTCAGCAGTAACCACAAAGTTTCCGCCAAAAGAAACGTTTGTACATACTACGTAAAACAGACCGTCATTGTATCTTATTGTAGGTGCAAAAAGACCTCTTGATACGCCTGCATCCTCCAGAGGAAGCTGTGAAGTTCTGTCAAGCACATTACCTATCTGCTCCCAGTGTGCCAGATCTTTACTGTGCATAACGGGAAGCCCGGGGAAATATGCAAAGGAAGAATTTACGATATAGTAATCATCGTTTACTGCACAAATTGAAGGATCGGGATAAAAGCCCGACAATATAGGATTTTTAGCGATAACCATAATATTACTCCTTAAGGTTTTGTAATAATAATTTCATTATCCTTAGCACTGATTTTAACCTTGTTGTCAGTCAGACCAAGATTAGTGATAAGTTCTGCGGGAATCTGGAGACGGTTTGCACGGTCCAGAACAACATATTCGTCCTGAGTATCCTCTGCTCTCCAGTCAATATTGGATTCCTTCAGTCTGTCCGCAAAGGCCTCCTTTAAAACACGCTCGGAACTTATCTTACCGTCTCTTATGGCAATAACACGTTTAACCTTTTTGGAAAGTGCTATGTCATGTGTAACTATAAGAATCGTCTGCCCGTTTTTGTTAAGTTCAGAGAACACGTCAAAAATGTAATCGGCAGTCTTAAAGTCTACAGAACCGGTAGGTTCATCCGCCAAAAGAAGCTTGGGTGAATTTGCAAGAGCAATTGCAATGGCAATTCTCTGCTGTTCACCACCGGAAAGCATATTCATACGGCTGTGCTTTTTGTGGCTCATTCCTACCATTTCAAGAAGCTCGATAGCCTTATCATGCTTATGCTTTGTACTTGAAAGGTTCATGGGCATCATTACGTTTTCAAGGGCAGAAAGGAAAGGAAGCATGTTTCTACCATTATTCTGCCATACAAAACCTACCGTGTCACGCTTATAAAGCACAAGTTCCTTTTCTGTCATGGTAAAGAGGTTCTTTCCATCCACGAACAAAGAACCTGCACTGGGCTTATCAAGTCCACCTATCATGTTAAGGAAGGTGGATTTACCGGAACCCGAATTGCCGATAATCGCAGTAAGTTCCCCTGTCTCAACAGTAAGGTCAAGGCCCTGAAGTGCCAGTACTTCTGTTTCTTTTGTCTTATAAATCTTTACGAGGCTGTCTGCCCGAATCATTTCTTCAGCCATTTATTCTCACCCCGTTCTCTAATTCTATTATCATATCGGCTGCACCCATAAGGCCCACGTCATGGGTGGTCATAAGAATGGTAATGCCTTCCTTACGGGTCATTTCCTTAAATATTTCCGTTACCTTTGCTGCCATCTGTGAATCCAGCTCTGCTGTAGGCTCGTCCGCAAGTATAAGCTTAGGACCGTGGGCAAAAGAACGTGCTATAGCAACACGCTGCTGTTCACCGCCTGACATTTCAGAGGGCATATGAGTCATACGGCTTCCAAGGCCCACCATTTTAAGGCACTCTTCCACACGCTTGTCTCTTTCTTTGGAAGGCTTGATGCCTGCCATTCTCATGGAAAATTCCACATTCTGAAAAGCGTTCAAAGAAGGAATCAGGGAAACGGACTGGAATACAAATCCGCATTCCTTTCTTCGAAGATTTTCTCTTTCGTGCTCTGACATTTTTTTGATGGCTTGGCCGTTTAAATAAACAGCACCGTCGGTAGGATCGTCAAGAGTACCTATGATATTCATAAGCGTGGTTTTACCGGAGCCTGAACGTCCCTTCAATATGGCAAATGTTCCTGCGGGAACATCAGCATTTATACCCTTTAAGGCAGTGAATTCACCGCCGGGTACGGGGAATACACGGGTTACTCCCTCAACCTTAATTACACTAGTTTCACTCATTATTCTTCACCTAATTTAAGAGCCTTGGTAACGTTCATTCTAAAGAGAATGAATACAAGTACCAGTAAAACAATAACCATTACGCCGGCAATTACTCCGTACAGTCTGTACATGTCGGAAGCAACCGTAATAAGGCGCATGGGAAGTGTCTGATTTTCCGAAGCATAAGCATTCTGAAGTATGGGAACAAACAGTTTTGATGTAAGTTTACCGATACCGATTCCTGCAAATATTGAAAATACTCCGGAGAATATCTGCTCATTCAAAAGCATCTTAAAGATTTCACCCTTATGGAAACCTGTTGCCCTGAGGACACCGAAAATCAATTCACGTTCTCTTATGGACATTACCCAATAAATCAGGTAACCCACTGCACAAAGAACTATAGTAACAACAAATCCCATGGTCAAAACACCGTTTGTACCCTGCAAAAGAGGATCTTCCATGGTGTTTTGTATTTCGACTTCTTTGTTGGCATATTTTTTAAACTTAACGTTGTTGTCGTTTGCCCAGTTAATAAAGTCTGTGGAATTATATTCGCTCTTTAACTTAATCCAAAGTTCGTAAGGATATGTCCCCCACTTATTGGAAAGATAGTCAAAGTTAGCTACCAAAAGGTAATTGTCCTTGGTATATGCTGTTCCATCGGGATTTAATCCGCTTACGGTAGGCATATATCCCGGGAAGTAATCAAAGAAACCTACTATCTTTCCTGTTGTGTTCTTTTTCTTGGAGTTAACAAAGGAAATGGTATCTCCTTCTTTATATCCCAGAACATTCTTAAAGTTGGAAGAAAGCAAAACGCCGTTTTCCACAACAGCAAGGTCATTAAGATATGAGTAATAATGCTTGTCCAAAAGGCTTCTGTCCACCATTGTCTGGCTGCCGAATTCCTTTGTGTGAATACCCATTATGTTGATGGTCTCTTTGTCGGAACCTGTAATATAACCTGCAGGCTCATTCAATACTCTGGTATAGCTTTCAGCCATTTCCATGGCACTGTACTTGGAGTAGTCGGGAATAATATATTCACCTGTATATCCGCCGTATCTGTCCGCAATTTCTGTCCAGACTTCCTGCTCGATAATATCGGTAGGATTAAGGTATTCGGTATTTTCCACAGCATTGTCAAGAATAGTTCTTGCTACTGTTGCATGGTACATACCAAGTGAAATGGTCATTATCAAAAACAGCATAATAAGCTGCTGTTTGCGGCCGTTTTTAATGTTTTCCATAAAGGAAACATGGCTTGCGGGCCCCCACCATTTCTTACCGATTGTATAAATAAGCCTTACAATATAGGGCTGGATACGTAAAAAGAATAATCCTGCGCCCACAATAAACAAAGAAGAACTAACGTAAAGAAGCGGGTCAAGGCTTTCGCCGGAAAGAACCGTCTGGGAAAGATTCTTCATATTTTTGTTAAAGCTGTAGTAGCCGTACAAAGAAATGCCCAAAAGGATAATATCTATATAAAGCTTCTCCCAAAGACCTTTTCTTCTTAAAGCTTTACTCTGCTTAAGATTTACTATGGAAACCTTGCTGTGCTTTAACGAAGGAAGTGTAATGCTCAAAAGACACACAAGAATTCCGCATGCAGCGTAAATAAAGGATTCCTTGGTATAATTCACGTTAAGGCTCTGTGAAAAATCAAACTCCAGGAAGTTTCTGGTGGAACCGAGAATCTTGGCAAAAAACGCGCCAAGAGGCATGCCTGCTACGGCTCCTGCTATGGTAATAACAAGACCCTGGTAAAAATAGAGTCTGATAATCTGTCCGCTTGAACTGCCTCGGCTCTTGATTACGGAGATTTCGTTTTTCTCCATCTCATACATCTGTCCTGAAATCATAAACAGGAACGCTGCCAGCATGGCAAGAACCGGAACCTGCAAAATAATAAGGGTAGCTGAAATTCTTGAAAGTTTTTTAGTGTAATCCTCAAGAATCTGAAGATAAGGCGCATCGTCAATAATTGATTTGTACACGCCTTCTTCGGTATAGTACTTTGTCTTCGCCAAAAGTTCGGGCACATCAGCTGCCTTAATGTTTTCGAATTTAAACATAGGTACCACAAAACAGTTTATGGTGTATTTTCCTGCTCTTTCACCTGTAAAGTGTTCCCTGAAAACATCACTTCTACAAAGGATCACGTCATTCAATTTTTCAGGCTTTGTCTGCCAGAAATAACCTGCTTCATCCTTCGCATCGTAGATACCTTTTATAACTACTCTAAGGGTCTTTCCGTCATAGTCCTTTATATCATCAAAGGAAAATGTTTCGTTCAAAAGAAGGCCTTTATCGACCATACAAGCCTGGCTTATGATAACTTCAATTGCTCCGTCTTCGGAAATACCTGTTTCAGAAAACTCTTCGCCTGCAAGAATCTTAATATGGTCGGAGACGTTATCAATGGCACTGAGCTTAACGGATACTGCCTTGGCATCAGCACGTCCTGTTTCAGAACTCATCGTTGCAGCAGCAAGCTTCTGTAAAAAGAAAGTGTTCTCCTCCTCAACACCCATGTACCGGAAAAACTCATCAGCAAAACCGTCTATACGCTTAAGTGCTTCGCCGGTCTTATCCTTTTGGGATGCCATCGTAGTCTTCAAAAGCGAGGGCCACTTTCCCTCTCCGGAAATATAGCTTTCAAATTCATCAGTAATCATGCGGTCATAAGCAGCCGTTCTGTACAAAGGAAAGCTTACCACTGTCGCTATCAGGAGAATACAGCCCAATAAAAGGCACACATTCATCCACTTCTTATGCCACATTTTTTCTAACATTATTCCAAACATATCTTTGTTCCTTCCGAAAGGCCATCAGCCACCCAGTAATTTGTGGAATCAGCTCCACCTGCAATAAAACTCTTTAATACATAATTGTTGTTCTCATCCAAAACGGTAACGTAAGTAATACCACCTTCTGAAGTAACAGCCTTTTTAGGCACAAGAACAACATTTTCTACAGATCTTACCTGTGCAGTAACATCAAAACGCTTTCTGAACCAGTATCCCGCGAAGTCATCTCCGGGATCTGCCATCTCAGCCAACGTTTCAGATGAAACACGGATAAATGAATATCCGTAACCGAGTTCTTCGGATAAAGCACAGGGAGCTACATTAACAACAGTACCTATTGCTGTCTTTCCGTCATAGGCAATACTTACTTCATTACCGTATGTTAACTGTCCTGCCTGGTCTTCCGCATAAATAAAGCAGTTCTTTTCTTCCGCAAGAGCACAAAGAAAAGCATCCTTCTTTATGATGTCTCCTTCGGTAAACCAGCCCGTATCGGTAATAATGCCGTCAAAAGGAGCTACAACTGTTGTGGTTTTTGCATCCTTTTTCATGTGATTTAAGGTATCTTCCATATCCGCAATCACTTCTTTTTTATTCTTAATAAGCTTCTCGTTTTTTTCTTCGTCTAAAAGAAGCTCATCCAAATCTTCTTTTGCTCTTAAAACATTCCTCTCGGCTCTCTCGATTGAAATGCTGTCGGGAGTCACATATATATAAGCTAGAACATCTCCTTTGCTAACCTTCTGATAACGCTTTACACACAACTCTTTAATATATGTTGTGCCATATTCTATTTCATTCTTAATGTTCTCAACCTTGGAATAGAAAATGTAACCGTCAGCTTTAAAATGAGTTGAAACCGTTCCTTTTTCAAGTGTCATAGTGCTTTTGCCTGGCTTAACCTTAAATTCGGAAACAATTACTTCACCTTCCTCAAGTCCTGACAAAACTTCTGTATACAGGCCGTTCTTTAAACCGGTTTTTATCTGACGATATGATGTTTTTTCACCATCATAAACATAAACAAAGCTTCCGTCTGCATCCGTATTTATTGCTTCGGAAGGAACGCATAAAGCATCCTCACTGACTTTATTTATGAGAACAATCGAAACAAAATCTCCTGCCTTAACGTTTCCCTCAGGGTCATCCAAAACAAATGTGGAAAAAGCAGAAGCATCCGTTGCACCTGCTGTAGGAGCAACTTCAGTATCAGGTTCAATAAAAGTCGCATTGTAACGGACACCGTTTGAAACTGCATAAAAATCTACAGCCCTTTTAATATCACTTTTGTAAACATAATCAACCTTTACTTCAAGATGATTAAAATCTCCTACTGCAGCTACATTAGTATCCTTCTGAATGTAAGCTCCGTTCTCATAAAAGCCTATGGAAACAACAGTACCTTCTATGGGAGCAGTTGCTATGAGTTTGTTTCTGTCCTCTTTAAGCCTCTTTAAACTTAATTCGTTATATTCTCTGTCCAGGTCATAAAGCTTTGTGGTTTTTTCAATATCCGCCTCAAGACGCATTCTGGATGAAACACTAAGAGCAAGATTGTTCCTTACAAGATCAATATCATGTCTTCCCGAAAGTTCTGTAGCAGACATATGGTCCAAGCGGTCTTGCGCATCCTTCCAGAATTTTTCCTGTGAAACAGCTTCGTCAAGGTTTTTTCTGTAATCCTTTATCTGCTCTTCATAAGCTTCGGAATTATCATTCATTTTGTCTTTCAAAGTTTTAATCTGATCATCCACACTCTCGGTAGAAGCATATAAAAGCGCGTCTCCCTTTTTAACTTCTGTTCCAAGAAGAGAACCGAACCTTTCAAATTTCTGATCACCTACAAAAGAAGATTCATAAACGGCAGGCACAACTTTTCCGTTATATATTTTGGAACTTACCAAATCACGTCTTTCTACAGTAACGTAATTTGCAGTAACACCAACCGGTTCCACCAGTTCAATGTTTTCTTCGGCTATATCATTTTTACCGCACCCTGACAGCATTGAAAGCATCAATACTGAGCAAAGGCCTGCGCAAATTATTTTCTTCATCATCATTTTCTTACAACCTTTTCTCCCTCGGAAAGACCGCTTATTATCTCAACTCTCTCGTCTCCGTAAAGACCGATTTCCACATATCTGATCTCTCGAATATTGTCTTCGTTAAGAGTATAAACAAATGCCTTATCCTCTATCATATGAACTGTTTCTTTCGGAACAGACAACACGTTGCTTTTTGTTTCCATCACGATAGAAATTTCACCCATAACGCCCACATCAATAACAGCATTATCAGGTCCTGTATATACACTAAACAGAAG
>JAZLJG010000139.1:0-1900 GCA_045617745.1 Lachnospiraceae bacterium
GCAGAAGAAAGCGGAGTAGTATACGAAAAGTCAAAGGAGCCTGAAAAGAAGGCAACCTACTCAATCAATAAGATGAGTAAGGAAGACAGAGCCGCTTTGGTTCAGCAGCTCAAACAAGATGAAGCAAACAGAAAAAATCAGCTGACAAGTCTTGTTCAGAAGATGTTTAACGGACAGGCAGGAGTAGCCAAGCTTTCTGATCTGTTTTCACCTGAGAATTTGAAGAATGTAAGTGCTGCCGATATCGCACAGGCAAAAGAAGATGTATCTGAAGATGGATACTGGGGAGTAAAGCAGACTTCGCAGAGATTATTTGACTTTGCTTCAGCACTTGCAGGTGATGATGTTGAAAAGATGAAAGAGATGCAGGCTGCTATGGAAAAGGGCTTCAAGAAGGCAACAAAAGCATGGGGCGGAGAACTTCCCGGCATTTGCCAGGATACCATGAAAGCAGCAAATAAATTGTTTGATGACTATTACGCATCAAAGAACACCACGGAGACTCAGGGGGTGGAATAAATGAGAGGATTCAATTTTGATATCTCATCTTTATTCAGTAATCTTGGCTCGGGGAATTCATTCAGTTCATTCAATTTCAGTGACTATGCATCCATAAAGAATGGAAGTTATGGAAAACTGGTAAAACAGTATTATGCTGAACAGAAAAAGACTTCGGTAGATGATAAAGCTGCTTCAACTACTTCGAAAACAAAGAAGGCAGAAGCTGTTGATAATGCACCACTGGCTCAGATGAAGAAGGAAGCAGACGGATTAAAGTCAGCTGCTGAAGCCTTGAACAAGGATGAACTTTGGAAGCAGACAAATGGCGAATATGACATGGATAAAATTGTCAGTGCTGTTAAGTCTTTTGCAAATGAATATAACGATACAATATCACAGTCATCAAAGGTTAGTTCTAAGGATATAGGCCAGGATGTACGTTATATGAGCAGTATGACAAGTACAATGTCAAAGGCTTTATCCAAGATTGGTGTATCTGTTGGTACTGACGGAAAACTGAGCGTAGACGAAGATAAGCTGAAAGAGGCAGATGTAAGCAGTATTAAGTCTTTGTTCTCGGGAACATCGACTTATGGTTCACAGATTGCCGATAAAGCAAGTGAAATCTCAAAAGATGCCATTATGAGTTCAAACATTTATGGAAGTAATGGCGCTTTATCGGGTTCGATAAGCAGTATGTTCAATAAATGGATTTGAATGGACAAAGAATATAGCCAAGGAGGGCGACAGATTTGATTTTTCAGTATAAAAAATATTGTTTGAAGGAGACTAACATATGAGTATAGCATTATACGGAAACATAAACGGACAATCATATAGACCTCCCACAATCAATCTTCTGGATTCTTCAAAGAGTCAAAAGAATGAACAGGTTACGGTATCAAATGCTTTTCCGGATACACCGGCAGTTGAAGTGAATATTTCAGAGGAAGGATTAAAGGCTCTTCATGGTAGTAAGCTTCCGGGAAGCGCAGATCCTTTTGAAACTGCGGCACAGATTGCATATATGTCCGAGCATCAGCCGATAGAATCCTATGAAAGTAAATTCTCTCAGATGATTCCCAGTAGTTATGAGATGAATGAACGTGGTGAATCTGTATATGTTCATCACACAAATGAAGAAATAGTAGCTGCGCTTAGTGAAGGATTCAAATCTTTGATTGATGAAATAAACAAAGGTTATGATGAAGGAACCAGAGTGCGTTATGTAGAAGATCCTACTTCCGAGGATGGATTTAGAAAGCTCACCAGAGAAGAGGAACTGGATATTCTTCAGCAGGAATTTGATGAATTCGTAGATAGCCGTTTTGGAAAAGAGAGAGCAGCTGAGGATGCGAAGATTAAGGAATCGCTGGATGCGCTTCAGGAACTTAAGAAA
>JAZLJG010000140.1:0-1168 GCA_045617745.1 Lachnospiraceae bacterium
CAGAAGGGCTGGTGAATTCTGGAAAAATCATGTCGTTTTCAATTTTACTCACCGTAACCCTAAAATACGAAGCTCTCTTGCTGAGCCGATGCGATTTTCGTAATCAGCAGGTCAGATAACCCTTATGAGCAAATTTTCAGAGAACTTCAGGTTATTTCATTTTTTCTCGTTTTGCGCTCTGGAAGCTCGCCGATGGATTTTGGTCAAAATGTTGATGCTCTCGAATTGTGAGGAAACTTCGCTTATAGAGGTTTTCGAACACGCTCTTTACGAAAACCGTGGTCTTTGAGTATTATAGGGTCTTTTTGGAGAGATACGGTGAGGTGATTGTAACTGCATCACGAAAGTGCGTAACTTTGCCCGCACTTCTCGCGTATCTGTCAGAAAACTTGCCTGCTTATTTTTCTCTGTCAAAGTTACCAGGAACTGTGCTATCGAATGGTACATACCTTATGTTCCAGTCTGCAATAATCGCCGAGTTACGAGCCTACGAAAACATGTCCTCATGCATTTTGCCCAAAATGTAAAGATGGCATACTTCGTCGAAATTGCACCGTGAGCGGTTGCATGGCAGTCTTATTGCAGTTACTATGTTCACGTCGCCCAACGGATTCCACTATATTGGATATCGGTAGTGGTTGCGTGTGCCTCAGTTGCTTAATTAACACAGCTTCATGGCTAGATCAGATCCATATAGCTACAACAGCTTCAACAGTAAGATTCAATAAGCGATGTGAAAAGATTTAGTCCCTGTTATACAGCCGCTTACGTTTAATTTCGACGAAGTGTGCGATCATTACATTTTGGGCAAAATGCATGAGGACATGTTTTCGTAGGCTCGTAACTCGGCGATTGTTGCAGACTGGAACATAAGGTATGTACCATTCGACAGCACAGTTCCTGGTAACTTTGAAAGAAACAAGCAGGCAAGTTTTCTGACAGATACACGAGAAGTGCGGGCAAAGTTACGCACTTTCGTGATGCAGTTACAATCACCTTACCGTATCTCTCCAAAAAGACCCTATAATACTCAAAGACCACGGTTTTCGTAAAGAGCGTTTTCGAAAACCTCTATAAGCGAAGTTTCCTTACAATTTAAGAGCATCAACATTTTGACCAAAATCCGTCGTCGAGTTTCCAGGGCGTAAAACGAGAAAAAATGGAATAA
>JAZLJG010000141.1:0-3970 GCA_045617745.1 Lachnospiraceae bacterium
TTTTCACACCAAATCAGTCTATCATACCTGCGTTTTGGGAGCAAATTTCCCTGCGCTTTTCTATATCCACGATTGTGGATTTTTTTATTTTTATAAAGAAAATCCTAATTCGTGGATATACGGGAAGGACCTCTGAAAATGGATATCATACATATTGTTGAGGGACTTCCCCAAGGAAGATAACCGACATCGATTAAGGTTAGCTTCCTTGCCGTAACCGACAAACATATTCATCCCCATGGAAGATGAATTGTTTAAGGTTACGGGAGCCGTGTCCAGAGGTGCAACCTTTGGTGGGGTGCAGGGGCAACGCTCCGCTCCGGTCAAGGGTGAAACTCTTGGTCCGTCCAGGTCGACAGACTTGGCCCAGTCCGTGTTGCCATGCGACACGCAGTACTGGGTATTACCCGACGCAGATGTTCTCGCAAGAGAAGTGCGGGCCGCGCGGGCTTGGGCATTTCCTCAAGGAAGGCAAGGGTAATTTTACCCAGCATTATTTTAACAGAAAGGACTTTTTATATATGAAAATAACACATCATAACGGTCGCTCCGGAAAGAACGGTGCTTATAATCCTAAGCACAATGACCGCGAGTTTGACCTTGAACACAGCGAGCATATCGATGAAGAACGGGCAAGACAAAATATCTACTGGGATTGCTTTCAGGGTTATCGAACCGGAGGTGCACTTCTACCCGAAGAGCTTCTTCCACCTGCCCCATCCGAGGACGATCCCGATCCAAGACTTCATGGCTTTGAAAAGATTGAAGAGGTATTCTACTATACCCGCTACAGTCCTTATGTCGAGGCACAGAATGAACGCAATTTAAAGAGCAGACATACTGAACGGAACCGAAGCACGAAGGACATTTTAAGAAATCCAAAGACCTGTCCCGAAGAATCGCTGCTCCAGATTGGTAACATCGATGAGTCGGTCTCTCCGGATGTTTTGTTCCTTATTGCCAATGAATTTTATGAAGAGCTTGACCGAAGATACGGCGAATATTTCCACGTAATCGACTGGTCGCTTCACATGGATGAAAGTACACCGCACATCCATGAACGACATGTATTTGACTGCCCCGACAGTCACGGCGACATATTTCCGCAGCAGGAAAAAGCTCTTACGCTTATGGGATTTGAATTACCTTATCCCGATAAAAAGCCGGGTAAATATAACAACCGAAAAATGGTTTTTGATGCAACATGCAGAGATCTTCTTTTTGAAATTGCCGCCAAATATCAGCTTGAAATTGATAAGGAACCGACCTACGGCGGACGCAAATATCTTGAGAAGAAGGACTACATTATTGAAAAGCAGAACGAAGCATTAGTCGAAAAAGGCAGGCTGCTTGAAGAAAAGGAAGCCGAACTTTCATCCCTGGAAGTCAAACTGTCAGAAAAGGAAACAGCCCTTGAAGATGTTGTAATGAAGTTAAGCGACCTTGATTCCTTCGCCGAAGAAGTAGCAAACAACGCCTATGACAAGGCCTGCGATGTGGTAACCAAGACCGTAACCAAGGCCACAAGGGATGCGGATATTAAGGCCGTTTCTGATTACAAGAAATGGTTTTCAACAAGTAAGAATTCCGAAGCCAACAAGAGTTTTGGCTTAAAGGTAATTGAAGCCATAGAATCTAAGCTTCAGAAACTCACCGGTGCTATTGCCGAGAAGGTAACCGAGGTTCTTCACTCCCCCAAGGTTAAGTCTGACTGCACCAAGGCTATTGCTGATGAGGCCAAAGACAGTATTCGGGGTAAGCTTAACAAGTATAAGTCTATGGTAAGTGAACAAAACGCCAATACTCCAAAACAGGTCACAAAGCATAACAGCCACGAGCTGTCATAGGAGGGCTGAATGAGTATATTTACAGATGTCAAAAGCAGCCTTACGACACGCGATGCCGCCACCTTCTATGGTATAAAAATCAATCCGCACGGTTTTGCCTGTTGTCCTTTTCACAATGACAAAACGCCAAGTTGCAAGATAGACAAACGATTTCATTGTTTTGGATGTGGTGCAGACGGTGACGTGATTGACTTTACTACCAGGCTTTTCGGAATAGGAAATCTTGATGCAGTAAGGAAGCTTGCTTCGGATTTTAGTATCCCGTATGAAGATTCCTATCTGTCCGGAAAAGGACCCGAAATAAAGGTATCATCCGTTCCGATGATAAGAACCTACAAGGACGATGTAGCATACTACCTTGATTTGCTTTCAGGCGAACATTGCACTTGGAGAACAATCGTCCGAAGACTTGAACCGGATAACCCGTCCGATGAATGGTCAGATGATTTTGCTTATGCAGTATCCGTCCTTGAAACCATATCAAATCAGATCAGTATTCTCGAATACGGAACTTATGAAGAACAAAAAGAACTATTAACGATTTTATCAAAGGAGAAAACATATGAGTAAAGAAGAAATAATAACGGTAGAAGACCTTCCGGTGTCTATGCTGCTTATAAGAAACAAGAAAGGCTTTGTACCAACAAAATCCAATTGCAGAACTATTCTGCTTAATGATCCTAAGCTTGCAGGCGCTATTCAGTATAATGCGATGACCTGTCGGGTTGAAATTGTAAAGGAAATGTGGTGGCAGCGAAAAAGTGATGCACTAAACGATACCGATCTGGCTTATATCAGATGCTATTTTGAACAAGAATATGGAATAACCCATGAAAGAAACATCAACGATGCCATCACAACCGTTGCCAACGATAAGCAATTCCACCCTATTAAGGACTACCTTAACAGCCTCGTCTGGGACGGACAGGAACGAATAAGAAATGCTCTGCACCATTTCCTCGGTGCCGACAATTCAGACCTTACTTATGAATCGCTTAAGGTTACCATGCTCGGAGCCGTATCAAGAATATTTGAACCCGGATGCAAATTTGAGACGATGTTATGTCTTGTCGGAGGACAGGGTGTAGGCAAATCAACATTTTTCAGATTTCTTGCCCACAACGACCAGTGGTTTTCCGATGATCTTCGTAATCTGTCTGATGAAAAAGTATATCAAAGGCTCCAGGGTCACTGGATTATAGAAATGTCAGAAATGACGGCTACCGCAAGTGCCAAAAGTATTGAAGATATCAAATCATTCTTGGGAAGATTACGAGATACCTATAAACAACCTTATGCCGTACATCCCAACGATTATCCAAGACAGTGTATCTTTGCCGGAACCTCAAATAAAATACAGTTTCTGCCTGCAGACAGGTCCGGTAACCGCCGTTTTCTGCCGATACAGTGCAACGCCGACGAAGCTGAGGTGCATATACTGGCCAATCCCGAAGAATCCAAGCAATACATCGATCAAATGTGGGCTGAGATTATGGAAATTTACAGAAGCGGTGAATATTCACTTACATTAACCCCTGCAATGATGAAGGAACTCGAAGAACTTCAAAGCAACTATGTTCCTGAAGATTCGGAAGAAGCTGCCATCGTCGGATACCTTAACGATATCAAAGACCCTGATATGCATGTATGCGCCAAGCAACTCTATTATGATGCTTTAGGTCATTCCGAAAACGAATTTCCTAAGGCCAGAGAGCTAAATGCAATCAACGAAATTATTGCAGCCACTCCCGGTTGGATTCGAGGTCCGCATACCCGATTCGGAGGAATCGTCGGCATTCAGCGTTCCTGGATTAAGGAAGCATCCGTCGAAGAGGAAGAATTTCATCCGCTTACTGAATATGAGCAGCAAGAGCTTCCGTTTAGTTAACAGTGTTTACGCGCGTTGACATTTTGTTTACATCGACAACCCTTGTATTTTCTGTGGTCTGCCGCCCTTGTTAACTTGTAAACACCCTTTATATAAAAAAGATTAAAAAGAAATAATATACATTCCCTGTAGGGTTTTAAGCGTTGTTTACTGTTAACGTTTACAAATTTTAGATGAAAGGAGGTGTATCCTGTGATGACCGATTTGAGTAAATATGATAATATGACACTTGGGG
>JAZLJG010000142.1:0-5998 GCA_045617745.1 Lachnospiraceae bacterium
TGGGATGTTACGAAAGAAGCTCTTGAAAAAGATTTGTCATTGAAGGTTCCGGTTGTAACCGAAAAATCAACTATCGAAGAAATACTTAAAGCTTATATGATTAAGCGAAAAGCAGGTAGGGCTGATTGGGGAGAACTTCCGAGAAACTATGCGTTAAGTAATGATCTTTCAAGAGTATCTACTTTGATATCATTCGTACAGAGAAATAATCTGACATATCTTGGAGAAGCCAAAAAAATGCTGACTGTGGTTGAAGATGATATTGGAAAAATGAAATCCGCTCTGACAGATTTACAGAAAGCAAAAGCCACCATAGAAGAAGCTATAGAAGCCCTTGGCCCTCTTAAAAAATATAAGCCGGCCTATGATGATTATCAAAGTGGTGTCATTTCAAAATGGGTTAACGGTCATTTCATGGAAAAAGATATCAAAGCCTATGAAGAAGCTAAGGCTAAAGTAGATGCTGCGGCAAAGTATGGAAAGACTGACAAAAAATCTCTGAAGGCAATGCTGAAGAAAATTGATTCTGAAATTTCCCAAACGAAAGGGCAGATACAACTTAAGGATATGGATGCTGAAATTCTGACTGATATCCAGGAGTTCGCAGGATGGGTTCTTCCGAAGAAGGAAAAGACCAAAAAGTCAATTCAGGATAGACTTAATCAGGGAAAAGAACTTGTTAAACAGAATGAAGAAAGCCGATCTCATGTGAAGAAAAAGAACAAAGATATTGAGATAGGTTGATGTTTATGCCTCAGCGGTTCTTTCGGTTACGGATATGAGTTTGGGTTTGGATGAACTTAAACTAAACCCAAACTAAACCCAAGTATTCATTAAAAGCTATTGCTGAAAGGCTTGATACATCATCACCTATATGTACCGGAATTATTCTGGAATATGCCATATCTTTCGACAATTTTTTTTATTAAAAAAGCGGGTGCCTTACCCGCTTTTTGGTGGACCCGGGTCTTTCGACCAGCCCAATGAATAAATAATTTGTTTGCTCACTCATATTGAAAAGTCTAATCTCGCAAAATGCAATCTGTTTTCGGAAAAAGATGTTAGACTTACTTACGACTTAATTGAAAAGTCGTAAGTAAGTACTTCAATCATAACCCTAAATTCAATAAATACATATCATAAGGTTTATTGAAACCCTCGCTCGATGTATACTTTTCTTGTTCGTCGGTTAGATAAGGAATACAGGATACAGTGCCTCTGTAAAGGGGATATCCCTTTTGTAGAAGTAAATTTCATACAATCAAAAGATCGCTTGTTCCAAATCCTATAGAATCCTATTGTTTGTTAAATGTAACAGCACTTCCCACCGGCCCCATTGTCATAGTAATCTGTGTAACATCAGCTGTTCCGTCTTTCTTAAACAGGAATATATACCCATCATTAGGATTAGTTCCTCCAACACCTGTCATTACTTCTATAGAACCATCATCCTTTTCTGTAAAATTAGCATTTCCAAAATACGGATATAAGTTTTCCTCTACCGCTTCACCATTCAAAACAAAATCTTTGACTGAATAACTGCCACTTGAAGAATTGGATTCAAATGTGAAAGTATCCCCATTTGTGCTCAAATAAGTTCCCGCACAAGAATCTATTGTGAATGGTTCATTAGATTGCGACTGTGCAGATGCATCGTTAGCCTCGGCATTAGTACGTTCAACAACATCCTTTGCATCATATGAAACCTTTCCGCCACCATTTCCGTCATAATCGATAATTTCTGTATATGAGGATACATCATCAAAAGAAAAATCCTCATCGCTACTCATGTCTACATGGAACACAATTTCTGTGTCTGATATCTCATAATCAACAGTACCTAAAATTGAGCTATCTGAACATAATCTTGCAAAAAAACCATCACCCAAATCAGCATACAGTAACGAATATGGAGTTCTGTCAAAGTAAACAGAAACACTACTCTGAACTTTCTTTTCTAACTTACGACGTACATCTGCTTTGCTCGGTCCATACACCGTTACAGACAATAAACTTGGTTCGTTAGAAGTTTCATCTGCATTTTCTTCGGCAAAACCTTCTGTTTCACTAACAAATGTACTTTCGTCTTCACTATTTGTTTCAACTACAGGTATATTGCTATCACCAGAATCAATATTGCTTTCGACTAAACTAGAGTTGCTCTCTGCTTGTGTTTTATCTTCTTTTGCTCCGCAAGCTATCAGTGATAATACCATAACTGCACACATTAATATTGCTGCTATCTTTTTCAAAATGGACATCCTCCTTTTCACCACACATATATGTATTCTACTACATTATCAGTTTTTGTGAAACATTACTCTATACATAAATACATACATTCACTATTTTTTTCTCTAATATTCCTCAACTACTTCATACTGTGAAACAAGACTATTATATCTTTCGACAGGATCTTCCGATGTTTTCTTCAAAGACTTATTCTCCTCATACCCGTCAGTATTAATAATTCTATGGTAATTCAGGGTATCATTTTCAAATGAATATGACATATCAACGTAATGGGATCCATCTTCGTTTCGCGTAAAATCTGTGCAATAATTTTCTGATTCTGCTGTCAAACTACTTGAAAACCAAGGCTCAGAATAATCAGTCAGTTTTACTATCCAGAAATCTGTGGAAGGATCCAAAATATGAGCTAACCCGCCTTCACATATCTGATAGGCTTCAACACCGGGAGCAACTATTATAGTAATTCCATCACCTTCATACACTCCGAAATACTTAGAATCAATAGTTTGTAATATTCTATCATCAGCCGCATCTAGTATACTATTAGACTCAACCGTGTTTTCAGTCACATTTTGGTCTGCCGGATTCTTTGTTTCAGTTGCCTGCCCTGAAAAGACAGCCTCATCACCTATATTTATTGTCTTTACTGTAGTTTCCCCATTTTCTATAGTAGTAGCTTCAACACTTCCTTCAGAGACTTTTACCTTAGTAATAAAGCTTCCATCTGAAATCTTCTCGCAAATGACTTGGAATACCGTTCCCCTAACTGCCATCGTCGCATTTGGGGTAGATACTTCGTACGTTTCACTATCTTTAAGCTTATTATCAATACCGCTAAGCACGGAGCCTTCGAAAAGGTTAATCTTTGTCTGCGTATTTCCTTTGCTTCCTGTAGCTTCAAGACTAAAATGTGTTCCCGCATCGGCAAAGAGATGCTTATCCATATCAATAAGCAGTGTCATGTTGCTATCTGTTTCAACATTAACATCATCACCCGAAATCAGATGCTGACCAACATATACATCCATCGTTCCTGATTGGTTGGTTACATGTGTAGTTCCGTTAAGCTCTTCAACAGCTATGGTACGCGCTGTATCTTTGCCGCAGGCCGACAGAAGAAATATAAATATTGAAGCTATCAATAATACTGGAATTCTTTTCATTTTTTAATCTCTTTCCTTTTTCTCAAACTCATTTAGGTTCAGTTCTCGTTTCAACTCGTCCTTTGTAGGCATGTAAGGAAGGTATTTTGCAGCATATATCTGGCTATTATCTTCCGGAAGTGTATATTCTACCAATGTATCGCTTTTATCTGCGCATAATACAATACCAATGGGAGGATTATCTCCCTCATTCATTAGGCTTCTTGTATAGTAATTTACATACATCTGCATCTGTCCGAGATCTTGATGAGTAAGATCGCCAATCTTCAAATCAATTAGAACAAAGCATTTCAATATATAGTTATAGAACACTAAATCAATATAAAAATGACGTCCGTCCATATTAAAATGCTTCTGTCTTGCTACGAAAGAATATCCTCGTCCAAGTTCAAGCAGAAACTTTTGCAAATGATCAATTAATGCCTGCTCCAATTCAGATTCATAAAAATGCTCGTTAGCAGGCAAATCCAAGAATTCCAATACATATGGATCCTTGATTATTTTTTCATACTCCGGTCTGGGTTCTAAAGTGTCAATCTCAGTAGCAACGCTATCTTTATCTTTACTTGCTAGAATTCTCTGGTAATAGAATGAATTAATCTGACGATCTAATTGTCTTGAACTCCATCCTGATTTTACTGTCTCTTCAAGATAAAATTTTCTTGCAGCTTCATCATTCACACGCATAAGGCTACGATAATGAGTCCAACTCAATTCCGAACGCAGTGCGTTCGCAATTGGAAATGTAACATAAAACTGCCTCATCATTTGAAGATTTCTTTCGGTAAATCCTTTTCCAAATTCAGCTGTTAACTTTTCTGAGAGATATTGAAGCAATTGCTTTCCGTACTCAGCGCGTTCGCTTTCTCCGCATGCTTCATAGATTTGTTTTCCTATATTCCAATATGCATTAACCATCGCAGAATTAACGGCAGCTGTAACCTGTTTCTGTGCGGCAATAACATACCCACGTACAGTATTGTAAGTATCCTGATTGGTAGGATTGTTATTCTCATTTGAAACTATTTTAATTTCATTATCAGCCATATTATTCCCCATCTTCCTGTTCAAGCTGTTCTAAAGCTTCCTGTAGTTCATCAATTTTATTCTTAAGGCGGGCTTTTTGTATATCTCTTTCTGTTTTATCTGCTATTCCCTGAGGATATGTCCATTCCCAATTATGATACGAATCCATAATTTCTTTTCTTTCTTCTTCGGAGGACGCAATCTCTAACTCTGACTGCATCTTAGTATAGGCCTTGTACCATTCTTCCATATATTTATACATCGGATCTCTGAAATCCACTGAAATACACAAACCGGGAGGCTGGTCTTCCGGAGTCTTTTGTATTTTCATATTAAAAGTGCTTTCCAGTTCAAACATAGCAAACATAGCCCCGATATAGTTTGTGGTTACCGGATCTGTCAATGCAAGCGTACTAACTCCTAATGCGGACGCAATTTGCTTTATCATATCGGGTTTGGGTTTTCTTGCGCCGTTCTCATATTTCTGTACTCTGTCCGCATTTAGACCGATTCTTTCACCCAATTCACTTTGAGATAAACCCTTGGAATTTCGTATATTACGAATCCGAGAGCCAATTCTGTCTGCTGCGGTTTCTTCATTAAAATCTATTGGATCCTGTCCGAAAGGATTACTTACCATTAACATTTGGATACCTCCTGTCCACTTGTATTTTTATATTACTGACATTGTATCATACATTTTTGCCGGCATAAAGCACAAGTTGATGCTCTTGGAGAACAAATTTTGTCAAAAAGCACCGTATAGTGCTTGACAGGAACGAGATAAACTGATATATTACAATTGAAGAACGAAAATGTGCTTTCAAAGAACAGGTAATCCAAAATAAGAAAAGATGGTTCACAGAACCCGGCGTTCCCCGAAAATCGGATGTCGTCGTTAGCCTAAGGAGCTTGGATAAGTGCGCAAAGGAGGAGGATAATGAAAAGCAGAGAAAGGCAGCGAGCAAATCGCAAAATTAAAGAAGAACTACTGAATCTCAGAGATGAGTGTGGAGTGAAAGATCCAACACCATATGAGGCAGTAAAGGAACTACTGAATGAATTCAGAAGTCCAAATGAAAGGAGGAATCAGAAATATGGAATATGCACAAATCTTGGAAGGGTATAAGGATATCCTTCTACCCGAGGATTTACAAAAGATTTTAAAAATTGGTCGCAATACAGTGTACAACTATCTTGCGGAAGGTAAAATCCGTTCCATTAGAATTGGCGGAAAATATCGAATTCCTAAACTCTATCTTTTGGAATTTATATATCCGGACAAAGATTTTACCGCGAAAGGAGCTTAAGCAATGGCCAGACCTAAGAAAGATGGAAAACGAGCGACCGGTATACAGGGTAAGAGCGGTTATTTGTATATAATAACTTATAACAACTTTATTAAGGACGGAGTTAAAAAAAGAGAGAAGCAGTGGATATCCACAGGTCTTACAGATACTGTGGAGAATATCAAAAAAGCTTCCGAAATGAGACTTAGATACCTTAATAAAAAGGAAGTAGCAACTTCGGACCGGAACGTAACAATAACTGAATAT
>JAZLJG010000143.1:0-29477 GCA_045617745.1 Lachnospiraceae bacterium
GATTTGCCAAACAAAAAGCCCTTCGGCATACACCGAAGGGCTTATTTGCGGGTTGGGCTGTTCTTTTATTTAACAGTAACTTTTGTAAGATGAGGGTTAGCTCCTTCATACCAGTAAAGGAAACCTTCAACATCAACTGTAGAACCGGGCTGAAGTCCACCTACAAGGTTGTAGAATGCTTCGTCATCACCGTTTAAGTAGTACTCTAAACAGAAATCAACGTTTGTGCCATCTTTGGAAAGTGTTACGTAGATGTCATCGCCGGGTGTGTCGTTTTTGAAGCTTACGGATTCAACTGTCATACCGTTGAAAGCAACGAGCTGGTTCTGGAAACTTTCAAGATCGCCTGTAGCGATGTTCTTGGTAACGTCCTTAGCGGTTGCAACGTAAGACTTGCCGGATTCGATTTCGAATGTAGCGTCTACGATTTCAACTTCGCCTGCCCATGCGCTCTTGTAACCTTTAACCTTAATTTTGGTACCGGGTGTAAGCTTTGCTGCATCTTCTTGAGAACAAGCCATTTCATACATGAAGTATGCGCCGTCTTTGTCCTGTGCATAAACGGTAATTTTGTTGTCCCACCATGACTGATGAGCCTGAACGTAACATTCAACTGTTACTTCGGAATCAAGAGCTGCTGCGTTATATTCTGCATATGTCATAACGCCTTCGCCCTTCTTTTCTGCTCCGCATCCTGCAAATGTAAGGACGAGGGTAGCAGCCAATAAAAGTGCTGTGATTTTTTTCATTTTATCCTCCTTTAAAGCACTATGTGCTTCAACAATTCTGATTATATCCAAAATTCAAAATATTTCAAATATTTATATGACTAAAGTTTGACAATTTGCAGGGAAACTTTGGTTATTTTTTACTATTATTTGCCTTGATAATACCTCTTAAGTAAACGGCTCCAATGATAATCCATACACCGAGAATGCTTAATAACAGGGCAACCGAGGTTCCGGGAAGCGGGCCCAAATCCGCCTTTTCCCGGGTTCCGGTGTTGGCCTTTTTGCCGGAATCAAGGTGATAAAGGCTTGCTGTATCTTTAAAGAGTTTATCAAAGTATGCATCGTCAATCTTCTCGCCACGGCGTTCTGCTTTGGTAACGGATTCTATAAGCTGGCCCGCTGCATCTCTTAAGGAGGCGGAACCGTTAAATACGGGAGTTATGAAGGTGTTGTCAATGTTATCAATCAAAAGCTTAACGGCCTGAATCTTGGGAGCATAGTAGTCACTGCTGTTTACATCTTCTTTGGAAAGATATTCAAGGTATTCGGGAGCGGTTAAAGCGTTAACGGTGACAGGAGAGTAGCCTTCCGTCTCCGAGTAAGCTATCTGTACTTTGTTGGAAAGAAGGTACTGGGTAAAGAGCCAGGATGCCAGCACTTCTTCGTTGTCTTCCTTGTTAAAAATACAGATTGAAGGGCCCTGGGAAATCATAAGAGGATTTTCGGGGTCGAACTGGGGAATCTTGGTGATTACCATTTCAAAGTCCACCAGTTTGTCTTCGCTTATGTCAAGGTTGGGAGCTTTCGAACCCATCCAGGTTGCGCCTGCTGTGGAATCCACTGCAAAGATACACTGGCCGGCATTTAAAAAGTTACCGGGGTAGCTTGAAATCTTGAAGGTGGAAAAGGCCTCAAGTTTTGCATTTTCGTCAACGGTCCAAAGAAGCTCTTTCGTGGTGTCGTTAAAAAGCTTTATGTTTCCGTCGGTATCGGAGTAGTCCGCGTTCTTTTGCTTAAGCTGCTGGATCATCATGTTGTCGGTGGACTTGTAGATAAAGGGAATCATTACCATCTGATTGTTTATCTTAAAGGTTCCGTCGGCATTTTTCTCCATGGCCTTTTGCGAAACTTCCCATACAAAGTCCCAGGTGGGAGTTTCGGGGATTTCGTATCCAAGCTTCTCCACCAGGGTTTTGTTTATGTACATACACTCTGTGGAACGCATATAGGGAACTGCGTAGAGGTTGTCCCCAAGACGGCATTCCTCCAAAAACTTATTTACGATTTCACCGGGGCAGTTGAAGTGCAGCTCACTTCCCATAAGGCCGTACTTTTCGTCGCCTATCAGGTCATCCAGGGGAACCACGGTGTTGGTACCGGTAAGATATGTGGCTATGTGGTCCGGATATGTTACACACACGTTGGGAGTGGTGTTGGTGGATATGTTGGTGATTACGTCGTTGTAAATGCGGCCGTAGTCGGTGTAAAGGCGCATGTTGACTTTGATGTTGGGATAGAGCTTTTCAAAGTCGGAGATTGCTTCGTTGTAAATGGCGGCCTGGGTAAGGTTGGTGTCGTTTTTGGCCCAGAAGGTGATTTCGTAGGTCTTATCGGCACTTAAGCCTTCGGGCATTGAAAAAGGTTCCATTCCCTTTGAGCCGTGGCAGGCTGTAAGGGTAAACAGTGAAGCGGTAAATACTGTTGTCAAAAGAAGGCGTAACGTGTTTTTTCTCATCCTTTTGTACCTCCTCTTGAAACTCCCGCCATAATCTTTTTGTGGAAGATCAAAAACAGGATGATTAACGGAACGGAAATAACCACAACCGCTGCCATCATGGCAGGTATGTTCTCACGACCGAAGCCGTTTTCACGTATTTCCTGGATACCGTTTGATACAAGGTAGTACATGGGGTTATCCGTAACAAGTCTGGGCCATACATAGGAGTTCCAGCATTCGATTACCTTAAGGATAAGTATGGTAATGATGGTGGGCTTGCAGATGGGAATCATGACCTTTAAAAGGTACTTAAGGTCCGAGGTTCCGTCCACCTTGGCCGCTTTGTACAGTTCTTCAGGAATCTGCTCGAAGTTTTCCTTTAGAAGGTAAATGTAGAAAACGGAAGCTACGGAAGGAAGTATAAGTCCCGTAAAGGTGTTTCGCATGCCCCAGTCGGTGATGGTTACGTAGTTTGTTATGACTACAAGTTCGCTGGGAATCATCATTAAGGAAAGGAAGATTGCGAAGGTAATGTTCTTTCCCTTAAAGTCAAGCCTTGCAAAGGCGAAGGCCGCAAGAACGGTAATCACAAGCATTATAGCCGTGGTAAGTATGGTAAATACAAAAGTGTTTAAAAAGTATTTTCCAAGGTCAACAGCGGTAAAGGCGGATATGTAGTTTTGGAACGTAGGATTAGTAGCGTAAAACTTGGGAATATACTCGCCGTTATAGGAACTGTAGCTTTTTATGGAGGTTAAAATCATCCAGTAAAAAGGAAAAAGAACGATTAATCCCCAGACCGTTAAAAAGAAATAGGTTATTGTCTTTCCAACGGTAGCGCGTACCTTGGCATTTTTTTCAATCTTTTCAAGATTGTCGGATTCGTATGAAGCCATGTCGCACCTCCTTAATACTGAACATTTTTATCACTTATCATAAGGTTAATGACAGTGATGGTGAATACGATTGCAAACAATATAAGCGAAGCGGCGGAAGCGTAAGAAGGATATCCTCCGGAGTTTCCGTAAAGCATGTCGTAAACGTAACCTACGATTGTGTTCATGCCTGCCGCGTTAAGGTTGGTACCAAAGATTGCCACTTCGTCGGAGTATGCTTTGAAGGCTCCTATAAAGCCTGTGATTATAAGGTAGAAAATCATGGGGCTTATCATGGGAAGGGTAATCTTGTAAAAAATCCTGAACTTAGATGTGCCGTCAACCTTTGCTGCGTTGTAGTAGTCCTGCTTTACAGAAGCCAGGGCACTTGTAAGAATGAGAATCTTAAAAGGCATTACAACCCAGATGGTGTAGAAGCACATTACAAAAATCTTCGCCCAGTAAGGTCCGTCGATAAAGTCCACGGAGGAGCCTCCGAAGGCGTTTATTAAAAGGTTTATTAGCCCGTCGGAGTATGCGGTTTTCTTGAAAAGAATCATGAAAACAAGACCTACTGCCAGGGTGTTGGTAACGTAGGGCAAAAAGTAAACTGTCTGGAACAGATCCTTTAAAGGCTTTATGGAGTTAAGTCCTAAGGATATTAAAAGTGCGATACCTGTGGAAAGGGGTACCGTGATAAGTACGATGATAAATGTGTTTTTTATGGCCTGTAAAAAGTAAGGGTCGTGGAGCACATAGCTGAAATTGTACAGTCCGTAGCCGTAATGGGTCTGGGATGCGAAATTGAAGCCTTCCTCAAGGGAATAGATTACAACATCCACAAGAGGATAAACCATGAAAAATCCCAGAAACAGTATGGCGGGAAGTAAGTAGAGCCAGCCCTTCAGGCTTCGAAGTTTTTCTTTTGACATATGCGCCTCCGGGTACTCTAGTTAAAGTAAATTCTTTCTTCGGTTTCAGTGTTGAAGATGTGGACCTTTTTAGGCTTCAAAGAAAACTTAACGGTGGGCTTTGAAGCATCCGGCGCATCCTCGGAAGATATGATGGCACGAATCTGTGTGTTGGTCATGGCTGTGTGCTTGGCAACAACGGAAGTGTCGCGGCCCATAACTTCAACTGCTGTAAGGTCACATTCGAGGGGACCGTTTTCATCTACGATAAAGCCTTCGGGCCTAATACCCACAAATACCTTTTGGTCCTTAATGCCTTTTACATCAATAACGGCAGCGTCTCCGATATAGAGCTTTTCGCTCTTCACTTCACCGTCAAAGGTGTTGATGGCGGGAGTTCCCAAAAACTTAGCCACGAAGAAATTTACGGGATCGTCGTAAACCTTCTGGGGTTTGTCCATCTGCTGAAGAGTTCCGTCCTTCATAACCACTATCATGTCGGAAATGCTCATGGCTTCTTCCTGGTCGTGGGTTACGAAGATTGTGGTAACACCTGTTTTACGCTGTATTCTTTTGATCTCTTCACGGGTCTGGAGACGGAGTCTTGCGTCAAGGTTTGACAAAGGCTCGTCCAAAAGAAGAACACGGGGAGTTTTAACCAAAGCTCTTGCTATGGCAACACGCTGCTGCTGGCCGCCGGAAAGCTCGGAAGGCTTTCTGTCCATGTACTGGTCAATCTGTACAAGCTTTGCAACTTCCAACGCCTTTTCATCCATGGCTTCTTTGGTCATCTTGTCTGCGCCCTTTAAATTCTCAAGAGGGAAAATAATGTTCTGGCGCACTGTAAGATGGGGATAGAGGGCGTAGTTCTGGAACACAAGACCCACACCTCTGTTTTCGGCGGGAAGTTTGGTAACATCGTCGTCGCCGAAGAAAATCCGGCCTTCGGTAGGCTTTTCAAGACCGCTTATCATATTAAGCGTGGTACTTTTGCCGCAGCCTGAGGGGCCCAAAAGGCCTATAAGCGTACCGTCGGGAATTTCAAAGTCGAAATTGTTTACGGCAATAACGTCTTCTTTTATTTTTTTGTTTCTGTTGGGAAATCTTTTTGTTAGATTTTTAAGAACAACTTTCATAATCCACCCTCTTTTAGAAAATAGTTTTTATAAAGAAAACTTCACATCTTTCTTCTTTTAGATTATATTAGAATAAGTTATAAATTTAAAGCGATTATTTAGGAGAAAAGAATTATGAGAGACCCCATGGATGAAGCCTTAAATTCCATCCTCGGCAAAAGAAACAATTACACCGAGGCTGAAATAAACAGAGCACAGGCCAGAAAGAAGCTTTACGGCGGAACTTTACTGGAAAATCTTGAAACCGTAACCGGTAGACCTCTGGCTCCTACATTCGACATGGATGCGATTGATTTAAGCAATGAACTGGATAAATTTTCAAGTGAGCTTTCCGGATATAAGGAGGAAAGCAAGAAAACCGTTGAGACCTCAACCCACGAAATACTGGGAACGGATGAGTCCCTTACGGAATTTTCAAAGGTGAAGGAAGCGGTTGAAGGAACCGTTTTCGGCCAGGATGAATTTGTAAAGAAGCTTATTATTGCTTTTAAGCGACCCTTCATACTGGCACCCGAAGGGGATGCGGCCAGAAACTGTATGTATATTACAGGCCCCAAGTGCACAGGTAAGCATCTTGCACTTAATACGGTTGTAAAAACCTTAAGCGACAAGAGAATCTTAAAGACCGACAAGGTACGTACGATAGACCTTTCTTTGTACCCGGGTGCAACGGAAGAGAAGATATTTTTACAGGATTTGTATTCGGCTCTTAATTCAAAGGCCGATGTTATAGTTTTTGAAAATTTCCAGGAGTGCCATACTTCTTTGGCTACAAGACTTTCCGACCTTGTTATAGAAGGTAAGTGTGCTCTTAACGAAAGATACGTAAGCCAGAACGGTCAGCTTGTAAACGTTCCCAATGCTCTTGCAAGCGAGACAGTAGGTACTTTGAATGCGAAGGACAAGTACCTTGTATTTATCAGCGACAAGTCACTTGAGAAGCTTGCAGACAAGTTCGGCGCACCTTTTATTAACGCACTGGGAGACGTTTGCGCCACACAGCCTTTGGATGATGAGGCTTATAAGAAGATTTCCCTTAAGGAAATGGAAGATTTAAAGAATGTTGCTTTGAAGCAGTTTAAGTTTAAGGTTATATCCGATGATGCATTTATAGATTACAGCGTCACCTTGGCAGGCAGAAACGCCGGACTTCAGGGAATACTTGATTTCTACGATAACTGCACAAAGGCCCTTGCCCAGTTAAAACTGGAGGGTGACTACGTTAAGGAAACCGACGTGGCGTTGGGACTTAAGGATTCATCCGTAGTGGCTACCATTAAAAACGAGACAAAAGAACTCTTCGCAGCTCTTCCCGGCGCTTATACAGGAGAGCTTGAGAGTGTTAAGAAGGAAATGGATAACATTATCGGACTTAAGGAGATTAAGGAATACATCTTAAGCCTTGAAGAGTACTACGGTGTACAGAAGAAGCGTCGTGAGGCAGGTCTTAAGGCTTCCGAAGTCAGCAAGCACATGATTTTTACAGGTAACCCCGGTACAGGTAAGACCACAATTGCCAGAGTTATTTCAAGATACTTAAAGGCAATCGGAGTTCTTTCAGGAGGACAGCTTGTGGAAGTATCCAGAGCAGACCTTGTAGGTAAGTATGTGGGGCATACGGCTCCCCTTACAAACCAGGTTTTGCAGTCTGCTATAGGCGGTGTTCTTTTTATTGATGAGGCATATTCACTTTACAGAGGAAAGGACGATTCCTTCGGCCTTGAAGCAATCGATACTCTTGTTAAAGGTATAGAGGATAACAGAGATAACCTTATAGTAATTCTTGCAGGTTACTCAGATGAGATGCAGGAATTTTTGACCTCCAACTCCGGACTTAAGTCAAGATTCCCCAATGTGATAAACTTCCCCGATTACACAGGGCAGGAGCTTCTTGATATTGCGGGAATTACAGCAAAGTCAAAGGGCTACGTTATTGATGAGGGCGCTAAAACATCACTTCTTGCATACTTTAACGCGGTTCAGGCATTAAGAGCCAAGGATGCAGGTAACGGACGTCTGGTACGTAACAAGATTGAGGAGGCTATCCTTAACCAGTCAAAACGACTTACCAGGGAAAAGGATGCTGACATGTCCACACTTACAAGTGAGGATTTTGATTTAAGCGATGTAAACGGAGACGAAAATTAATGGGTATTGTAGTTATTGGTTCTGTTTTTGTGGATATAAAGGGCTATCCCCTTTCAAAGTACATTCCCACGGGAAGAAACGTGGGAAGAGTTGAGCAGGTTCACGGCGGCGTTGCAAGAAACGTTGTTGAGAATATTGCAAACGTTGAGTTAAGACCTGTTTTTCTGGGGCTTGTGGATGATACGGGAACAGGAACAGAAGTAATAGAGAAATTAAAAAAGCATAAGGTAAATACGGATTATATGAGACGTACCCCCAACGGAATGGGTACATGGCTTGTAATCTTTGATAACAGCGGTGACGTGGCAGGCTCCATTTCCAAAAGACCGGATCTTTTGCCGATTCTTGACATCTTAGAGGAAAAGGGTGACGAGATTTTCAGCAATGCGGACAGTATTGTTCTGGAGATTGACGAGGAAAAAGAGCTTGTAAAGAAAATCTTTCAGCTTGCACAAAAGTACGATAAACCCGTGTACGCCGTAGTATCTAATATGAGTATTGCGGCAGACAGAAGAGACTTTCTTAAGGATGTTGCATGCTTTGTATGTAACGAGCAGGAGGCCGGTATTCTTTTTATGGAGGAGTACGAGGACAAGACTCCTGAGGAGCTTTCTGTTATTTTGATGGAAAAGATAAAGATGGCCGGTATTCCGAGAATGGTAGTGACTCTCGGCGGAAAGGGTGCTGTGTACGCTGACATTGAAAGCGGCGAATGCGGCGCATGTCCTGCCATCAATGTGGAGGTACGTGATACAGCGGGAGCCGGAGATGCATTTTTCTCAGGTGTTACCATAGGACTTACCTACGGAAAGAATATGAGAGAGTCCTGCGAGATAGGCTCGAAGCTTGCGGCAGCAGTCATTACATCTACGGAAAATGTCTGTCCCAGATATCTTCCCAAGGAATTTGGCATCGATATTGAAGTAGAGGACTGACGGAGGGGTTATGAAGAAAATTACGGGTGAAGCAAAATTAACGTTCTGGGAGGCCACAAGTATTATTGTGGGTCACGGCGTAGGTTCGGGAATTCTTTCGGTTCCTTACCTTGCAAGCAGAAACTCCTGGAGAGAGATTATATGGGTTATAGCTCTTTGTTACGCAGTAAATCTTTTGATGCATCTTATGATTGCGGAGCTTAGTTACAACAATAACGGAGCCCAGTTTGTAAAATGTATTGAAAGCGAGCTTTTTAAAGGAAAGACCAAAAAGATTGTCACATGGATTGCTTTCGGATTTTTAGGCATTTCGGTGTTCTTTAATGTCGTGGGCTTTATAACCGGAGGGGCAGCAGTACTTTGTTCATGGTTTGGTATTCCTTCATGGGCCGCAAAACTTATTTATTATGTTGTTGCCGCATCGGTTGTTTTGTTCGGAATGAAGATTGTGGGTATATGCGAAAAGATTTCGGTATTTGCAATGACCGCGGTTATCGGAATTCTTTTTGTGGCTACCATGCTTTTGGACCACACAGGGTTTGTCAACAAGTTTGTGGCTTCTTCAAATATTGTTGCTTTGTACAGTATGGTGGCATTTTCTTTGTCCGCTGTAATGAGTGTTCCGCAGGTTGTTAAGGGACTTGAGGGAGACACAAAGCGTATTAAGGCATCGATTGCAACGGGAACGGCTGTGAATGTGGCTTTGATTCTTGTTATAACATTCATGACCCTTTTTGCATGCTCAGGAAATGTTTCACAGGACGGAGCGCTTGTGGACCTTGGAGCAAGACTCGGCGGATGGGTAGGAATTGTAGGATATGTATTCGCACTTCTTGCTTTGTCCACATCATTCTGGGCCAATACGCTTAATCTTAGGGATATTGTTAATGAGCAGACAGGATGGGGCACTAAAAAGAGCTATCTTGCCATTTCTGTTCCCTGCCTGATTCTTTCGCTTATCTGGAGTGAAAGCTTTGTGGGCTTTACACGTTTTGCAAGTGTTATACAGGTTTTAACCGGAATTGGTATTATATGCGCATACCACAATTCCAGAAAGAGAAGTGCAGAATCACCCATTTGCGGTAAGACAGGTGTATTGTTCTTCCAGATTTTAGTAGTATTAAGCTCCGTATTTGCTACGGTGGGCGCACTTGCGAAGGTATTGTAATGTTAGTTAATATCGATCATTTTGATAGTATACTGATTGCAGACAGCGGACAGTGTTTTCGGTGGAAGAAACTTTCACCCGACACTGTTCGTGTTGTTTCTTTCGGGAAAGTTCTGAATATTAAGAAAGTTCCTTCGGGGTATGAGCTTGACTGTTCTAATGAAGAATGGGAGAGTGTGTGGGCAGAGTATTTTGATATGTCCACGGATTACAGTGAAATCGAGAAGCAGATAAGGGATTTCGGGGACGGCCATCTTTGTGAGGCTTTTGAAGCGGGAAAGGGTATCCGTATTCTTAGGCAGGATTTGTGGGAGATTATTATAAGCTTTTTGATTTCCCAGAATAACAATATAGGTCGTATTAAGAATAGTGTGGAGGCTCTGTGCAGAGTCGGAGAACGGGAAATTCCCGGGACCGGAGAGTATGCGTTTCCGGGCCCCGGAAGTATAGACCCTAATCTTTTTTCAGAGATGAACCTTGGACTTGGCTACCGCGTACCATATCTAAAAGAGATGTACGAGTATGTTTCTTTGAACCCGGACTGGCTTTCATATCTGAAAACGCTTGATTATGAGGGCGCCAGGGCTGAACTGTTAAAGAGAAAGGGCATAGGACCGAAGGTTGCGGACTGCATATGCCTTTTCGGACTTCATCATATAGAGGCTTTCCCCATTGATACCCATGTGAAGCAGCTTCTGGCAAAGTATTATCCTGACGGGTTTGATTTTAAGTACTTTGAAGGAGTTGCGGGGATTGTTCAGCAATATCTGTTCTATTTTGAAATAAAGAAGGATAAACGGTAGACGTTTATCCTTTTTTGACTTAAGTCAAAGTATTAGATTCATCGCTTGAAAAATTGAAACACAAAAATGAAGTCTGTCAAGGGTATATGAACAGCATATATTCCGCTGGCTTTCTTAAATGGCTTTGGGGCAATAAATAGACGTGATCCTTTTGGGATTATTGCCTCGATTTTGAAGGGGGTTCAATTTTGGCAATAATTTTTTCTACAATGTAGGATATTATTGCCAAAAACGGGAGTCGTAAGGAAGGAGTGGCAATAATTTGCGCGGGTTGTCGGGAGAATTATTGCCGGTTTGGCGGGCTATAGGGTTGTTTGGACCATAATTTTGGCTGTGTTATTTGTAATTATTGCCAAATCCGGGAGAGGTGGTTTTTTGAGGCAATAAATGACATATAGTCATCTTAAATTATGATACAGCCCGTATAATGGTGTAAATTCAAAAAATAAATAAAAAGAGCCAATAGCTCTACTTTCAGTTAGAATTAAGTTACCACACAAAAATTCATGAAAGGATGAGAACTATGGCTCAACTTAATTTTACTCTAGACTATGATTTTTTTATAGGCCTTTTTTCAGAATCAAAAGATGAAGCTTTTGGAAAACTAATGGAGGCTATTCTTAATCAAGTGTTAAAAGCTGAATCTGCAGAACAATTAGGCGCAGAAAACTATGAACGCTCCGGGGAACGAAATGATTATCGAAATGGTACTAGAACTCGTTCACTTACAACACGCATAGGAAAAATTGAATTACAGGTTCCTAGACATAGAAATAAGCCATTTAAGACCATTCTCTTTGAAAACTATCAAAGAAATGAGCAGGCTCTGATTGCTACAATGATGGAAATGGTTGTTCAAGGTGTTTCTACTCGCAATGTTCAAAAAGTTACAGAAGAGCTATGCGGTGAATCATTCTCAAAGTCTACGGTTTCTGAGATTTGTAAAGAATTGGACATTCCAGTCAAACAATTTAAAGAGAGACTTTTACCAGAACGATATCCATTCATTATCGCTGATGCTATATATTTAAAGGTTCGAGAAGACCATAGAGTTAGGTCAAAGGCTCTTTATGTTGCAGTGGGAATTAATAACACTGGGCATAAAGAAATCATTGGCTTTGAAGTTTATGATTCAGAAAAGAGAAATACTTGGAAAGAATTCTTTGAAGGGTTAAAAAGTCGAGGACTCAGGGACGTTGACTTTGTTATTTCAGATGCTCATTTAGGACTTGTAGAAGCAATAAAGGAAAGTTTTCCAGGTTCCACCTGGCAAAGATGTCAGGCACATTTTACAAGGAATATCATCGATAAATGTCCCAAGAAATATGGTTCTGGTTTAGCTTCAGAACTGCGAGATATGTTTAATGCTTCGACAATAGAAGAAGCGCGTCGACTTAAGGATTCGATTATTGAAGAATATCAAGATGTTGCTGCGGACGCTATGGAGATATTAGATACAGGATTTGAAGATGCAGTAGTAATCATGAATCTTCCTACCAAATATCGCATAGCATTACGTACCAGCAACATCATTGAACGTGAGAATAGAGAAATACGACGAAGAGAAAAGGTCATAGGTATTTTTCCAAATGCTGAATCTATAATTCGATTGATAGGAGCAGTACTCCATGATGATCATAATGACTGGAGCAACCAGCAAAGGTTATTTGATATGGCTGAGTATTATGAGAAACAGAGCAGCATCCTTATGAAGCTACATAAAGCCGCTGCTTGATATAGATTAACTTAATTAACTGAAAATGAATTTACACACAAAAATGGACTTGACTTTAAATTATTGCCATCTTTGGAAATTATTACAATTGTGGGTTAATGGTGCGGGGATTATAATCGAAACGTTTTTGATTGTAATTTTCGGAGGAAAATATGGCAGGACTTAAACCAAAGTTGTTTTCTGTGATGAAAACATATTCAAAAGAACAGCTTGTTAAAGATATTGTTGCCGGTATTATTGTGGCGATTATTGCACTTCCCCTTTCGGTGGCTCTGGCCATTGCTTCGGGCGTTTCACCCGAGCAAGGTCTTTATACTGCAATTGTGGCCGGTTTTGTTATTGCGTTTTTAGGCGGAAGCAGAGTACAGGTTTCCGGACCTACAGCCGCATTTGCTACCATAGTAGCAGGTATTGTTGCTACAAAGGGAATGGACGGTTTAGTAATTGCCACCATTATGGCAGGTGTGATTCTGATACTGATGGGTCTTTTTAAATTCGGAACACTTATAAAGTTTATTCCTTATACCATCACAACCGGATTTACTGCCGGCATTGCGGTAACTCTTCTTATAGGTCAGTTAAAGGACTTCTTCGGATTCTCCGTAGTATCCGACCATCCTTTGATTGAAACCGTTGAAAAGCTTAAGTATGACATTCTCTTTATTAATACATTTAACTGGCAGGCATTTGTGGTAGGTATCGTGAGCCTTGCAATCTTAATTCTCTGGCCCATGATTAAAAGACCTAAGTTCCTTGCTAAAATTCCTCCGTCACTTATTGCTGTAGTCGTAGGAATCTTTATGGTCCGCCTTTTAAATATGAATGTTAATACTATAGAGAAGCTTTACACCATAAAGGAAGGCCTTCCCAAGTTTTCTATGCCTGAATTCAGCTTTGCGGCTGTAAAAGATTTGCTTCCCAATGCCTTCACCATAGCAATTCTTGCGGCAATTGAGTCGTTGCTTTCATGTGTTGTTTCGGATTCAATGGTTAACTCACGTCATAATTCCAACATGGAGCTTGTGGCACAGGGTACAGGTAATATTGCAAGTGCTCTTTTCGGAGGAATTCCGGCAACAGGAGCAATCGCAAGAACAGCTGCCAATGTTAAAAACGGCGGCCGTACACCAATTTCAGCAATGGTACACGCTGTAACGCTTTTACTGGTACTTCTCGTACTTATGCCTTATGCAGGACTTATTCCCATGCCTACAATTGCGGCAATTCTTTTTATGGTTGCCTACAATATGAGTGGATGGCGATCTTTTGTAAACCTTTGCAAAACTGCGCCCAAGTCCGATGTAATAGTACTTTTTGCCACATTTATTCTTACAGTGGTATTTGACCTTGTAGTAGCCATCGAAATCGGAATGCTTGTTACGTGTGTTCTCTTTATAAAGCGTATGAGTGATGAAACCCTCGTAAAGGGCTGGAAACTTGTGGACGATGAAAACGACCCCGATTCCATTTCTCTTCGTAAGGTTCCCAAGGATACCATGGTTTACGAGATTTCAGGCCCTATGTTTTTTGGCGCAGCGGATAAGATTCTGGGAATTTCGGTAAAGGAAGATATGAAGAACCTGGTTCTTAGAATGCGTAGTGTTAACGCTGTTGACTCTACAGCAATCAATGCACTTACTACGCTTCTTAAGAACTGTAAAAAGAAAAATGTACGGCTTATTCTTTCCCACGTTAACGAGCAGCCCATGAACGCTTTTAAAAAGTGTGGCTTCTTTGATATGGTGGGAGAGGAGAACTTCTGTGAACATATTGATGCGGCTTTGAAAAGAGCCGAGGAATAAAAAAGACCCGGCAGTCCAAACGGACTGCCGGTCTTTTGCATTAGTCGTTAAGCAATGGCAATGTATTTTGCTTCGGGAATCTTAGGCTGTTCCTCTTTCTTGGGAACGTAAATGTTAAGAACTCCGTCTTCAAATTTTGCCTTGATGTCTTCTTCGGTTATTTCTTCACCTACAAAGAAACTTCTGGAGCTTGTTCCTACGTAACGCTCTCTTCTGATGTAGCGGCCTTCTTTGTCTTCCTTGTTGTTTTCCTGCTTTGTGGTGGCGGAAACTGTAAGGTAACCTTCCTTAAGCTCTAACTGAAGGTCTTCTTTCTTAAAACCGGGAATTTCGATGGAAAGATCGAAGCCATCCTCAAGTTCCTTAACATCGGTTTTCATTACTGAAGTGGCGGGAGCGGATACGCGTCTTGTAACTACAGGTCTTGCAAAATCTTCAAAAAAATCATCGAATAAACTGGGAATAAACATAAGTAATACCTCCTTAATATGTGGGCGGCAAAAGCCGTTGTCGGTTAATTTGTAACTGTCCGTTTTCTGTTTCCCCTTCGGACAATTTCGTTATAAAACACAAATTAGCACTCGTCAAGGGAGAGTGCTAACAATTTATTGAATATTTATAATCTTTATTTTTACATTATATTTTTTTATTAATATAGGTGTTGTAGAATGAAAGGGAATTACTATGTCATTTATGCGAAAAGGATTACTTTCATGAAGGCTTTATTTATCGCTGTTCTTTTTTCAAATGCTATTATGGCTCTCAGTTTTCTTCTGGTTTGTTTCCAAAGACATTCAAGAGACGATAAACTCAGCAGAGTTTTGACATACTTTACCTCGGCAAGCTTCTTATGGAGTATTGGCTCGGGGGCTTTGGTTGTTTCCCAAAGAAACATCACGGCACACCTTTTCAGGTGCATAGACCTTTGCGGAACAGTAAGCTACATGATAGCCTGCATAATGCTTTTGGGATGCATATCCGAGATTCAGGAGAAACTTGCGAAGAAATTTGAATTTTTTGCAAGCTGTGGATATGTCTTGTGGCTTGTAAGTTTTCATCCGGATGTGTTTACTTTTAAACAGGCTGACTGGGGAATGACTTTTGCTTTTAACAGCAAGGCATACGGTATTGTATACGTTGTGTTTTTTATACTGTGTGCCACCATAATGTTTTATTATATCTGTATGATGCTTAAAGGACCGAAGAAGAGCGTCAAATTTTTCGGAAGATATTTTCTTGCGGTTTTAATAATAATTGTAGCCGGAACAGTTTCGGATATGTTCCTTCCCGTTATAGGTGGGAAATCCGCTCCCGGAAGCAGTATCGCCCAGTTCTGGGGACTTCTGATTATTTGGTACGCGGCAGATCACACAAGCCATTCAAGACTGACAGCAAAGAATATGTCTATTAATGTTTATGATTCACTGACTACCCCTGTTCTTATGGCAAAGCCAAACGGTGACATTATGGTTTGTAATGATTCTGCAAGGGATTTTTTTGGCTTTGTGAACCATAATGACGGTGAGGCTTACGGCAATGTGTATGATTTGTTCGATCCGCCTGAAAACATTTCTGAAAGTGAAGAATCCCCTTTTGTTACATTCGACGGGGAATGTAAAGTAAACGGTGTATATTGTAATATCCGTTCTAACAGGGTGTTTGACCATTTTGAGGAACCGATAGGTTACATTACCGTTGTTACGGACCTTTCCGCTCAACGTGAAGCCTCCATAAAACTTAATGAAGCAAGGGAAGAAGCAATAGCCGCAAACAGAGCGAAGAGTGTTTTTTTGGCCAACATGTCCCATGAAATCAGAACTCCGGTTAACGCTATCATGGGATTTTCGGAAATTGCCCTTTCAGAAGAACCAAAGCCTGTTATCAGGGAATACCTTAACGATATAAAGAGCGCTTCCAATACGCTTCTTGCTAGCATTAACGATATCCTGAACATTTCAAAAATCGAGTCCGGAAAGATGGAAATTATTGAGGAGGATTATTCCCTTAAGGCTTTGCTTAAGAATGTTTCCAAAATCATTTCCGTGCAGGCGGGCGCCAAGAAACTTGGCTTTAAACTGAATATTTCGGGATATATACCCAACAGACTTCACGGCGATGCGATGCGTATTCAGGAGATACTTATCAATCTTTGTAACAACGCTGTTAAGTATTCCGAAAAAGGTGTTATTTTGCTTGATGTGGAAGGCATCAAAAAGAACGATGATATGGCTGAAATATCTTTCAAGGTTAAGGATAACGGTATAGGCATAAAGGAAGAAGATATAGAGAATCTTTTTGTGGCCTATGCAAGAATGGACAAAGAAAAGAACCATCGTACCGAAGGTACCGGCCTGGGGCTTCCCATTGTACACGGCTATGTGAATCTTATGCACGGTACAATCGATGTAAAGAGTGAGTATGGAAACGGTTCGGAATTTACGGTTGTTCTTTCCCAGAAGATTGTGGATGGAAAAGAAGCGGATATTTCGGGTATTTCGGATGAATCCGGCATGGTAACAGAGATAGGTAAGTTTAAAATTCATGGCACGAAGATTCTTGTGGTGGATGATAACAGGGTAAACATTAAGGTAATGAGCAAGACCCTTGAGAAATACGGCCTGAATGTGGATACGGCAGAAAGCGGATTTAAGGCTTTGGATATGTGTAAGTCCACAGAATATGACATTATATTTATGGACCACATGATGCCGGATATGGATGGTGTGGAGTCCATGAAGGAAATAAGAAAGCTTAGCGATTATTACGAAAAGACCTCAAAAATCGTCGTGCTTACCGCCAATGCCATTGACGGAGTTAAGAATGAACTGATGGGTGAAGGCTTCGATGATTATCTTTCAAAACCTTTGAATTATATGTTATTTGAAAAGGTTATGAGAAGGTTTGTGCCCAAAGAAAAGATAGAAGAGACAGTATAATACAGGAATGGTCAGAGGTTACGGTGGAAAAGGTTTTTTACAATTCCTTAAACGGGTATCTTAGAAAAAGCTTTGGATGTAAAGTTTATAAAATATCGCTGGATGCAGGCTTTACCTGCCCCAACAGGGACGGGAAAGTCGGAACAAAGGGCTGCATTTTCTGCTCGGAGGGAGGATCGGGAGATTTTGCCGGAAACAGAAATGATTCCATCGAAAAGCAGCTTGCGTTCGGAAAAGAACTGATAAAGAAGAAACTTCCGGGTGAAACGGTAAAGTATATTGCGTATTTTCAGGCTTTTACAAATACCTATGCACCTGTTGAGATTTTGGAGGACAGGTTCACAAGGGCAATAAGCGACCCGGAAGTGGTATGTCTTTCAATAGCTACCAGACCGGACTGCTTACCGGAAGATGTGCTGTCTTTACTGGAAAAACTTAATAAAATCAAACCTGTGTGGGTGGAGTTAGGGCTTCAGACCATACACGAAAAAACAGCGGAATATATACGGAGAGGCTACAGCCTGTCCGTATTTGATGAAGCGGTTTCAAATCTGAAGGCCCGGGGAATAGAAGTTATTACCCATGTTATTATAGGGCTTCCCGGGGAAAACCTTGAAATGATGAAGGAAACCGTAAAATATGTGGCTGAATCGGGATCCAAGGGAATAAAACTCCAGCTTCTGCATGTTTTGAAAAATACGGATCTTTACGAAGATTATATGCTGGGTAAGTTTAAGACAATGGAGTTTGAAGAGTATGTGGATGTTTTGCGGGAACTTGTTCTTTTGCTTCCTGAGGACATGGTGGTACACAGGCTTACCGGGGACGGAGATAAGAAGATTTTGGCCGCACCCATGTGGAGCGCCGATAAAAAGAAGGTTTTGAATACTATTAACAAAGTAATTTGCCCCAGGGGCGAAATGTAGTATAGTAATTTGTGACTAAGTATGTTTTTATTACCGGTACCCTATGGTAATATTAAGAATACAATTTATTAAGTAAAGAGGGAGACGTTATGAATTATAAGAAGTATCTTCGTACTTATCTTACCGAAGTTGCCCACACAACCCTGAATCCCGAAGGACCGGGGGTAGTCAGAATCCATCTGATTCCTCCTAAATTCGTAGGCGGAAAGCCTGCACCCAGTGTGGCAATCATTAACGGTCAGGATATTATTCCGGTGAATTATTCATGGAGTATTCTTTTGAATGAATTCATCAAAGAAGTTAATAAGTTTCACGGAAAAGAAGTAACCGACGAGGACGTTGAAAGTATCCTTCAGAATACCGTAAAAAACGTTAAGAAGGTTTTTTGGATGACTTCAAGAACAAAACTTCGTGAAGACGTATACAAAATAATGAAGACCTTTACACAGGTAGCAGCAGGTGAAGAGGTTACCGAAAAAATCGGTTACATGAACATCGGCGAATATGCTGACAACATGAAGGCACCTCATCGTATGGATATTATGGTAAGCGCCATGACCAAAGAAGGAAAATGGAACTGCAACCAGAAATGTGTTCACTGCTACGCAGCCGGTCAGAAGCAGGCCGACGAAGCCGAACTTGATACCAAAACTTGGAAAAAGATACTTAAAAAGCTTCGTAAAATCGGCGTTACGCAGGTTACCTTTACAGGCGGCGAACCTACAATGCGTGATGATCTTTTTGAATTGATTGACGAGGCAAGATGGTTTGTTTCACGTCTTAATACAAACGGTATAAAGCTTACGGAAGACTATTGTAAAAAGCTTTTTGACGTGGAAATCGACAGTGTTCAGATTACGTTCTACTCAAGTGACAGGGAGATTCACAATAAGCTTGTGGGTGCTCCTCACTATGATGATACCGTTTCAGGTATTGAAAACGCTGTAAAGGCAGGACTTAACGTAAGCGTCAACACTCCTTTGTGTACCCTTAACAAGGACTATGTGGAAACACTTAAGTTCCTTAAGGAAAAAGGTGTTATGTATGTTACATGTTCAGGACTTATCACAACAGGTAATGCACTTACGGAAACTTCCGAATCCTTACAGTTATCCACTAAGGAGATTAAGGAAATACTTGCTGCAGCCGCAGAATACTGCTATGCAAACGGTATGGAAATCAGTTTCACTTCTCCCGGATGGATTGAGGAAGAGTTCTTTGAAGAACATGCACTTACAACTCCCAACTGCGGAGCATGCTTAAGCAATATGGCAATTACTCCGGGCGGAAATGTAGTGCCCTGTCAGAGCTGGCTTTCCGGTGAACCTCTCGGCAATTTCTTAGAGGATGACTGGGAGAAAATCTGGGAGAGCGAAGCTTGTAAGAAACGTCGTGACTATTCCGGCCTTATGCTTGGAAGATGTCCTTTGAGGAGGGAAAAACAGTGAAAAGAAGAGTAGCACTTTTATTAGCCTGCTTTTTGTTTGCATTGTCTGTGCCCTTTAAGAGCGCATATGCTTCAGGGGCAACGGACGAAATCAGGAATTTTACCATAAATGTGGATGTTAACCAGGACGCCACACTTAATATAACGTATCACCTTGATTGGGAAGTTTTGGAGTCTGACGGATTAGGTCCTGTTTCATGGGTAAAAGTCGGTATTCCCAATAACAGTTATATGTCATATCAGGCTTTGACCGACAACATTGACAAAATCATTATTGACGGCAAATATGCCAATGTTTATTTTACAAAAGAATATTACGAGGGTGAAGTAATCAGCTTTGATTTCAGTATCGTGCAGGACTATATGTACGAGATGAATATTCTTACAGAGGGTGAAACGGTATATTACTTTACACCCGGATGGTTTGACGGAATCGCTGTTGATGAGCTTGTTATTAACTGGAACGATGATAAAGCGATTGCCTGGAGCCACGGAGCCATAAATGAAAACGGCATGCTTACATGGTCCGGTTCTTTGGGCGAAGGTGAAAAGTTTGATGAGGTAAGCGTAACTTATCCAAGCGATGCTTTCTCCTTTGACGTTTCTAAAACCGTAGTGAACGATGATTACGGCTATGATTACGGCTATGATTACGGCTACGATGATTACGGCTATTATGATGACAGCAGTGATGACGGTGCAGTATTCGGACTCTTGTTTTTGGCTGTATTTGTCACGTTTTTTGTAACGATTGTTAAGAAGGCCGGTTCATACGTAACAGGTTCCGGATTTGCAGATACCACCACCAAAAAGAAGATTACCCGTACACTTATCAAATACTATCCCTCTTGTCCCGGATGCGGTGCCACAAGACCTGAAAACGCGGAGAAGTGTGAATACTGCGGACGAAGCTTTATCGAAAGCGAAGAGGTTATTGAGGAGAAGGATATTAAGGAGCCTTCAAAGTATTCTTCGGAAGGACTTTTCAGCTACGGCGGAAGCCCAAACACTTACGTAAGGGTACATGTTACCAACGTGCGTGTGCCTTCACCCACAAGAAGCTCCTGCGCTCACAGTTCCTGTGCCCACAGCTCCTGTGCATGTGCACATTCCTGTGCCTGCGCCTGTGCATGTGCCTGCGCCGGCGGCGGACGAGCAGGCTGCTCCACTAAGGATTTCTACAATACGAACCTTAAGTTAAAGCAGTTGGAAATGAAGAAAAAAGCAAACAAATAATAGGGAAGGGTGTCTTGAAAAAGGCACCCTTATTTTTATGTCAACCAACCGAAAAAAAACGAAAAATTTTCCCGCTTCGGTAAACATAACTCCATTGCCGAAATAGTACTTTTGTGCTACTATTTTAACTTAGAGATTGGGCAATAGGATGTGGGATTTCAAAAGCAATTCCTTAGGGAATTGCGTCTTTTTGTCTTAAAAATTATCCAATCAAAAAATTATATAAAGGAGAGGTATTATGAAAAACAGAACGAGACGTTGTCTTGCTTTATTTCTGTCTGCTTTAATGGCTTTTTCCACAGTATTTGGTGGAAATGGCGTTACTGCCAGAGCAGAAGGCGAGACCGGAGTTGTGGCTGAGTGGTCTTATGATAAGGCTGCCAACATGCCCCAGGTTCCTGTTGCGGCTACAACAGGTACAGGCGTTATCAATGCGGTTGGTTCTACATCAGTAGCTTCAACAGCTAAGGGCGCAACTCAGAATGCTTGGAGTGTAGGTTCATACTGGGAAATCGCATTTGATGCAACCGGATATGCAAACCTTCTTTTCACAGCAAGCTTATCCAGTTCAAAAACAGGCCCTGCACAGTTCCAGCTTTCAGCATCAGCTGACGGTGTGAACTTTGCAAACGTAGGAGAGGTTGTTACGGTTACAACCGAAAAGCCTACCGTGAAGACATTTGATAAAGTTGCTCTTCCCGAAGGTACTTCCTATTTGAGAATTTCCGTTGCCGGATCAGGCGCAATGAGAAATCTTGAAGAAGAGTTCCAGAAGGGTGGTACAAACGGTATTTACAATGTTTGTATCGAAGGCACACCTTCAGGCACACCTATCATTGTTACTCCTGCCTGTGAAGAGGTTTTTGCCGGTAAGGGTTCCAGAACCGTGTTAATCGGCGAAGAGGTTGACCTTCATACCAATACTGAAGGCGCTTCCATTTACTACAGCTTAAACGGTGCTGAATATGCTCTTTACGAAGCTCCCATTGCTATCGTAAGTGATTCGGTTATCGAAACATACGCTGCAAAAGAAGGCCTTGAAAACAGTAAGGTTAACAAATATGAATTCAAGATTGCAAAGGTTGCAAACGTAAAGGCTGCACCTGCAGCAGGCTCAGTTAACAAGGGTACCGAAGTTACTCTTTCATGCGATACTGAAGACGCTGTAATTTTCTATTCATATGACGGAGAGAACTTCTCTGAATATACAGAAGCTATTAAAGTTAACAACGATATCACAGTATATGCAAAGGCTGAAAAAGAACGTATGCTTGCAAGCGATGTTTCTGTTTTTGCTTATACAGCAGTAGTTCCCCAGGGAATGAAGCTCGACACAGTTAACGACGGCGATTCATTTGTTATGGTTCACAAGGCTTCAGGCAGTGTTCTTTCCACAACAGCAAGCGGTGCTAAGTTAAAAGGTGTTGAATCTGAAATTACAGACGGCACATTAAAAGTTGTCAAGAACAATGACAATGCAGCTTATGCAGAGACATTTGCAGTATTGACAGCTAACGTTAATGAAAACGGCCAGTTTACATTTACTTCAAAGGACGGAAAGTTCTTAACCAGCAATCCTACCGGAAGCGGACTTTCTTTCAAGGATGAAGCCAATGAATACAGTCTTTGGAATGTTGTAAAGACTGATGAAGGCGAAATCCTTATCGGAAACGTAAATGCAAAATATACTGACAAGAACGGAAACGTTAAGGATCAGTACATTGAATACTATAACGGTCTTTACACCACATACAGCTACGCAGCAGGCGGAAAGACAACTGATTTCGCAGTTGATCTCTATACAGTACCTGCAGTAGCAGACAAGACTGTAGTTATTACAGATTCCAATAAATTATCAGAAGTTAAGTCAGGAGATACATTCGCAGTTTACGGAGTAAGAGACGGAATGATTCTTACCAACACCGCGGCAGGAAAGAAACTTGCAGGTATTGCAGCTTCTTTGGACGGCGAAGATGTTATCGTAGAGAAGACAGAAGAAAATGCAGACGCTGTTGCAGCCATCACTGTTTTGAAGGCTACAGAAGTTGAAGCAGGTGTCTTCACACTTACAAATCAGGATGGTAAGTTCCTTACCACTTCAGCTACAGGAAACTCAATGGCATTTGTTGATGTTATTGATGACTACAGCTACTGGACATTCGAAAAGAGTTCCAATAACGCATTCTTAATCGGCAACAAGAACGCAGCTTACGTTAAGAATGATGTTGCTACTCCCCAGTACTTTGAGTACTACAGCGGGTTCACAGCATACAGCTTCACAAAGGGTACCACAGCTGAAGCTGCTTATGAGATGAATCTTTACAAAGAAGTAACCATCAAAGACGGTTCTACAGTATCCGGAGATGATGAGTACTACGGAAACCAGGTTAAGGATGTTAAGGCAGGAGATGTTCTTGTTCTTACAATCGGCGACCAGGTTCTTTCAGTAAATGCTTCAGGTTCCACACTTGCAGCCATTGCAGCAAAGGCTGATGAAAAGGATTACCTTGAAGCTCCCGATGCTGCTGCATTCCTTGAAGTAGTTGATGCAGGTGAAGGCTTTGTTGCTTTCCGTGAAGCTTCTTCAGGCAAGTTCCTTACAAGCGGCCCTACAGGAAGCGCATTAAGCTTTGCCGATGAACTTACAGGCCTTGGCATGTGGAAACTTGAGAAGGCAGATTCTGAAGGCTACTACGTTATGAACAAGGACGCTAAGTACAACAATACAAGTTCTCAGTACCTTGAGTTCTACAAGTCCTTCACAACATACAGCATGAAGACTCCCGGACCTGCATATCTTGTTAAGTTCTATGCATGCAAGCTTCCCGTTCTTGTGGATGATTCCATTACGGTTACAATCGCTAAATGGGCAGGCACAGTAACAGATAACGATATCAAGGCTCAGAAGGTATACGGTGACCTTTACGTTGACGGCGACAAGCTGGATGAAAAGGCAGAATATACAGTAGTTAAAAACGGTAAACCCGCAACAGTTCAGTCCGCAAATGCTTACATGGGCGCACAGAACCTGGGCGGAGAAAACACATATGCACAGTTCAAACTTTCTTCCGATGGATACGCAAATATTGACCTTTCCTTCAGAATCAGAGCTACAGGTGCAGCAGCAGGTACATACAGACTTGCTTATTCTACAGACGGCGAAAACTTTGCTAACTTCACAACAGGTACAGTAAAGTGCAGCTGGACAGCTTACAATTCAGAAGGTTCTTCACAGATCAGTAAGGAAGCTGACATTACAGACGGCGTTCTTAAACTGTTTACAGACAGTCAGTACCATGAGGTAACATTTGATGTTCCCGCTGGTGCGGCAAATGCAGAAAACCTTTATGTAAGACTTTATCCCGAAGGCGGAAAAATGAACGGCTCTACAGGAGCAGTAGCAGGAAACATCAGACTCGATACCGTTAGGTTTGTTGCTAATCCTGTTATTGACAGCAACAGAGTTGCATTTGTTAAGGCAGAGCCCACTGAAGGTGCTATCGCAGTAGGTTCAGCCCTTACACTTTCCACAAGAACAGAAGGCGCTACTATTTACTACAGCGTAAACGGCGGTGAATACCAGGTATACGATGCTGCAAACAAGCCCGCTATTTCAGAACTTCCCGCAACATATTCAGTATATGCTGTTAAGGAAGGTATGAAGAACAGTATTGTTCTTAGCTACAGCTATACACAGGCAAAGTGCGATCCTCCTAAGGCTAACCCCAACGGCGGAGCTGTAAGAGTAGGCACAATGCTTAAGCTTTCTGCATTAACAGAAGGCGCAAGCGTATTCTATAAATACTCAGAAGAGGGCGAATGGATTGAGTACACAGCTCCCATAGCTCTTAACGAACTTCCCTGCACAATGTACCTTGTTTCCATGAAGGACGGTTACATCGACAGTGAAGTAAAGACACTTAACTTTACAGAGAAGAGCGGCGAGAAGTACAACATCTACTTCGGTCAGATTCACTCTCATACAAACTTCTCTGATGGCGCAGGCGATTGTGAAGAAGCATTTGCTCATGCAACACAGGTAGCAAACCTTGACTTCTTAGCAGTTACAGACCACTCCAACTCACTTGATAATGCTGCAAACGGCGATATCACCAAGAATATCGATGCTTCAGCAGAAGACGAGTGGACAAAGGGTCACGAGCTTGCAAAGAAATATTCATCAGACAAATTTACATGCTTATATGGTTACGAAATGACCTGGTCTAACGGTCTTGGCCATATGAACACATTTAACACACCCGGTTTCCAGAGCCGTACACAGTCTGCATACAGCACATACGCAACAGCTTTGGATAACTACTACACAGCACTTGAAAAGGTTCCCGATTCAAGCAGCATGTTTAACCATCCCGGAACAACATTCGGTGATTTCCAGGATTTTGCTTACTATTCAGTAGCAAGAGATGAAGTAATCAACCTTATTGAGGTTGGTAACGGTGAAGGTGCTATCGGCTCCAGCGGATACTTCCCTTCATACGAATATTACACACGTGCTCTTGATAAGGGCTGGCATGTAGCTCCCGCTAACAACCAGGATAACCACAAGGGTAAGTGGGGTGATGCAAACACCGCCAGAACAGTAATGCTTGCAGACACCAATTCCGAAGCAGAGATTTACCAGGCAATGAAGGATCATCGTATCTATGCTTCAGAAGACAACAACTTAGATATTTACTACACATTAAACGGCTTTATCATGGGTTCAATTCTTGCAAAAGAAGATGTTGATTCAAACGTTGACATTAAGGTTGAACTTAACGACAGATCCGGTGAAAAACTCGGTAAGGTTCAGGTTATCGTAAACGGTGGCCTTGTAGCAGACCAGAAGACACTTAACGGAAGCGAAGAAACAGTAGAATTCTCTATTCCCGCAGATTATTCTTACTACTACATTAAGGTAGTGGAAGCTGACGGTGATATTGCTGTTACAGCTCCTGTATGGGTTGGTGAAGTTGAAGCATGCGGTCTTAACGGTGTAAGCACTGAAACAGTTCTTCCCGTAGCAGGCGAAAGCCTTGATATCCATGTTGACTTCTTCAACAATGAAAAGGTAGCACTTGATATTACAAGTATCAAAATCGAGTCACAGGACGCTGAAGGCGTTGTTACCACCGTTGCTGAGCTTACAGGTGATGAACTTGCAGCTTACATGGGCGGAAGCGCTTCCATCGGTTCCAACAAGACAGGCGGTATTGTTTACAACTATGTATACAATGCAGCAGGTAAGGTAAATTACCTTGTATCCGCAACCGCTACTCTTGCAGGAGTAGAAAAGGCTTACTCAGGAAAGCTTGCAGTAAACTATACAGCTCCTCAGATGGTTGCTGATGTTATTATTGACGGTACACACTTTAACGACTATGTTGCAGGTTACTATGCAGGCAATATGGGCAACTTCATTAAGATGTGTGCAGAGAACAGCTTAAGAGGTACAGTAGTATACGACAAGATTACAGCTGATACACTTAAGAATGCTAAACTCCTCGTTCTTGCTGCTCCTTCAGGAAGAACAGGAACCACCACAATGGGTGATTATACCGAATCGGTATATGACGATGAGTTTATCAATGTAGTAAAAGAATACGTTGCTAACGGCGGTTCAGTAATTGTTTGCGGTATTGCAGACTACAACAACTACCACGCAGCAGCACAGCAGAACAAGCTCCTTGAAGCAATCGGTTCCACCATCAGAATCAATTCCGATGAAATTATGGATGATACCAATAACGGTGGACAGACATACAGGCTTTATCCTGAAAAGTTTGATATGACTTCTCCTTTCCTGGCAGGAGTTATTGATAAAAACGCTAACCCTGAAAACTTCCAGGTATACAGCCAGTATTCAGGATGTTCTGTAGATGTTTCAAACGCTGTTGCCACAGATTTCGTATCTAAGGCAGAAAAGCTTGTTGAAGGCTTTGACACAACATATTCCGTAGACTGCAAGGATGAAAACGGTAAGTCTTACGGTAACAACATCGTAAACGATAACAAGGGTGACATTACATTCCTTGCTCATCAGACAACAGCTGTAGGCGGTGATATATTTGTAGCAGGCGGCGTATTTATTTCTGACTTCGAAGTAAAGGCTGAACTTGACAACAACGATTCACTTCCTTATGCAAACTACACAATCGCAAAGAACATTATCGATAAGAATAAAGTCGTTCTTGCGGCTACTCCTATTGCAGAAGTACGTAAGGGTGCAACCGGTGATGTATTTGCTGTTGAAGGTTATGTAACAAACGGTACAGATAACGAATTTACAACATTCTTCGATACAATTTACATTCAGGATGAGACAGCCGGTATCGATATCTTCCCTTATTCCGAAGCAGGTCTTGCAATCGGAACAAAGGTAAGAATTATCGGTTACGTAGCTTCTTACCAGGGCGATATGGAACTTAAGGTTATCTCTTCAGAAATTCTTGCAGACGAGCCTAAGGTTATCGAACCCGAAGTTGTATCCACAAAGGATGCTATGGACTACGCAAACCGCGGTGGTTCATTACTTAAGACAACCGGTGTTGTAACAAGAACCTTAATTGAAAACGGCGCTCTTTCAGAGTTCTGGATTAAGGATGCTTCGGGAGAAGAAGCAGCTATCTTCATCGATGGTTACATCTACTCAGCTACAACCGGTAAGAACGAACTTGCTGACTTCGTAAAAGAAGGCGCAACAGTTTCAGCAGTCGGCGTGCTTTACATGCATCCCGAAGGAGACTCAGATGTTTCCGTTCCTGTATTCCGTGTAAGAAACTGCGATGAAATCAAACTTGAAGCACCTGTTATTCTTGAGAAGAACGGTATTGTAGAAGAGGACGGTGTTCTTTACTACTACGAAAACGACAAGAGAGTATATGCAGGACTTATTCAGATCGGTGATGACTTCTACTATGTTCAGGGTGGCGGTATTGTTTCAACAGGAAGCTACTACATCACACATGGTAACGACATCATGGATAAGGGACATGCACAGTTTGGTCCTGACGGAAAGATGATCCTTAACGGAATCGTAAAGATCCGTGGTGAGTACTACTATTACGAGAACAGCAGACCCGTTGAAAACCTTGGACTTATCTTCTGGAACCAGTACCACTACTACATCGGTGAAGGCGGAAAGGCCATGACCGGAATGGTAGACGTTGTTAAGGCAAACGGTATTGTTAATGAAGGTATCCACGAGTTTGGTGAAGACGGTAAGATGGTTCTTGAAGGAATCATTATGATTAACGGAAAGCTTCGTTACTACGTAGGCGGCGCAATGCGTTCACAGGCAGGTATGATTAAAATCGGCGACGATATGTACTATGTGGGTGCAAGCGCAGAGGTTGCTACCGGTTGGAGAAGTGTAGGAAGCAGACACAACAATCTTGTTGAGCCCGGAATGCACTACTTCGACGAAGTAACAGGTAAGTTTATTAAATAGTACCTGAAGGAGACAAAGTTTGAAAGAAAAGAAGGCATGGCTTTCGATTCTTGTGACAGCTGTATTTATTGCAGCATTTGTACTCATTATTCTTTGTGTAAATAAAGATAAGCCGGGGTTCTCCATTACGGAGAACTCCGGTACTGAGTACGAAACAGCAAGAGTCCTGGCCGTTACTGCAGACAATTCACAAATAGATGAGACTACCGAAAACGTTAGAAAAGGCAGTCAGGACTTGCAGGTTGAGATACTCACCGGAAGATATGAAGGTGAAATTGCTCCGGTAAGAAACTACTTCAGTGCATTGTACAACGTAAATGTGGGAGTAGGAGATACTGTGTGCGTGAGAATAGATACCACAGATGTGGGTGTCTATGAATTAAGTATCTATAACTACAACAGGTTCCCTCTTGTTATAGGGCTTGTTCTTTTGTTTGCCGTTCTTTTGTGCCTTGTGGGAGGATGGAAGGGCGCTAAGGCCTTTATAGGTCTTGCGTATACTTTTATCTGTATTTGTTTCATACTTATTCCCCTTGTTTTAAAAGGATGGAACGCTGTTTTACTTACATCCCTTATAGTTTTTGTTACTACTACCGTATGTTTCTTTTTAATAGGCGGATTCACAAAGAAAACTCTTGCGGCTGAAATAGGCTGCATGTGTGGCGTTATTGCTGCGGCTGTTATCGGTGAGGTATCGGCACGCATTGGTGGTGTTTCAACGTTTCAGATGGAGGAAGCGGAGGCATTGCTTCTTGTTAAGAGTGATTCCCTTCTTAAGATGAGAGGCTTATTTACAGCCGGTATTTTGATCGCTGCAATGGGCGCAGTTATGGACGTAGCCATGTCCATTTCCTCAGCCATAAGCGAGGTGAAAGAAGCCAATTCGAAGTTTGGCTTTAAAGAGCTTTTCAAAGCAGGTATGAACATCGGACGTGATGCCATGGGCACTATGGCAAATACCCTTGTTCTTGCGTATGTGGGCAGTGCTTTGAACATGATGGTACTTATTTATTCGTATGGTGTTTCCTTCAGACAACTTATCTGTACGGACTTTGTAGCCATCGAATTAATACATTCCATCAGCGGAAGTATAGGCATTATTTGTACGGTTCCCTGCGTATCATTAATTGCTGCATATCTGTTTTCCAAAAAGTCTTGACTTATAAAAATACCTATGGTAATATCTCTTTTGTGCTTAGAAAACAGCACATAAATGTGCGTGTAGCTCAGCTGGATAGAGCGTCTGGCTACGGACCAGAAGGTCGAGGGTTCGAATCCTTTCACGCACGTCAAGAGCGACTCAAATGAGTCGCTCTTTTTTTGTGCCTCCGGCCACTTTTTTGTTCTCCCGGGCGCGCCATTTATTGGTTTACTTTCAGAACCACGGATTTACTAAAAGCTTTCATCGTCTCGCTCCTTTATTTTCTAAGCCCCTTCGAAACTCGCTTGAACCACTAAGAAAAGTAAAAAACTTTTCTAAGTGCTTCTGCGCTTCAAACATTCGTACGGGGCTAAGAAAAT
>JAZLJG010000144.1:0-18642 GCA_045617745.1 Lachnospiraceae bacterium
GCGTTGGGAGCACTTACGAAAAGCTTAGCATTCTTTTCTTCCATGTAAGTGAAATCTGCCATTGCATTAGCGATTGCAAGACCGCCGCCGCAGTTTCCGAAAATAGCGGAAACCTGAGGAATAACACCTGATGCAAGTGACTGCTTTGCATAGATAGATGCCATAGCGTCCAAAGCATCTGTAGATTCCTGCAAACGCAAACCTGCAGAATCAAGTAAACCGATAATCGGTGCGCCCATCTTAAGAGCTAAATCATAAAGATAAGCAATTTTTTTCGCATGCATTTCGCCTACTGTACCGTTTAAAACGGAAGCGTCCTGGCTGTAAACGTATACGAGATTGCCGTCGATCAATCCGTAACCGGTAATAACGCCGTCGGAAGGAGTTTCGGCCTGTTTCAAGTCGAAGTCAGTACTTCTTGCTGTAACTAAAGCACCAATTTCAACGAAACTGTTTTCATCGAGGAGAGAAAGTATTCTCTGACCTGCTTTTGAAGTAGTACTCATATGGTTTGACCTCCATTTATATTAATATGTATCTAATTTAAGCACATTCGTAGTGAAGTATATCATAAGTGTATATTAAAAGCAAAGAATTTTTAAATAATTAAAGCGCCAAAAAAGAGCCCTGAAATAAAGGCTCTTTCGGTATTTTTTACAATTTGAGACTAAGCTGAATTTCTTCCTCAGCTTCCTGTTTAAATTCTTCAATCTGAAGGGTGTCAATCTCGGGTAAATCCTTAAGACTTTTGACCCCGAAACTTCTTAAAAACTCCTCTGTGGTACCGAACAAAAGAGGACGACCCGGCGCATCTTTTCTGCCAAGCTCACAGATAAGATTATACTCAAGAAGTTTATTTACGGCGAAGTCACAGCTGACTCCACGGATATTTTCGATCTCAAGTCTTGTGACAGGCTGTTTATAAGCAATAATACTCAAAGTTTCAAGAACGGACTCCGATAAAACCATCCTTCTTGGAGTCTTAGCTATCTTTACCAATGCTTCGTACATTCCGGGCTTTGTTGCAAGCTGGAATGAATCCTCAAGTTCCAAAAGTTCAATACCCGATGTGGGTGCTTCATATTTTGTTTTTAACTCATTTAACAACTCTCTTGTGACTTCCGGTTCCTCTTCAATAACCATGGCAAGCTTTGAAAGCTCCACTGAATCTCCCATGGCAAAAAGAACGGCCTCAAGGGTTGCTATTTTCTGTTCCTTATCCAAAACAAATCTCCTAAGCAGCCTTAACTGCGGTTATTTTAATATCATCAAACAATTCATCCTGAACTATTGTAATCCTTCCGGTCTTAATGAGTTCAAGAATAATAAGAAATACTACTATAATTTCAGCCTTTGACTTCTGCTTCTCCAGCAAATCCCTGAAAGAAAACTTTTTATGGGAAGCAAGAAATGTTTCGATATAGAGTTCTTTTTGCTCCATATCGATTTCTTCTTTTTCGATGTTTCCGTAATGGGAACGGATGGGGTCTATTTTATCAACCTTTCTCTGCATCATGAAATTAAATATTTCATGGAGCTTATTAAGATTCATATCACCCACAAGTTCTTCATAATCAATGGGCTCTCTGAAGTTTTTCACTTCTTCGGGAAGAGTTTCCGATTTGCACAAAGAAAAGCCGTTCTCAAGCTGCATGTCTTTAAGTTCAAAAGACATATACTTATACATCTTGTATTCAAGAAGCTTCTGGACAAGCTCTGCTCTGGGATCCTGCTCCTCACCGTCTTCATCAACCTCTGCAGGCAGAAGCATTCTGCATTTAATGTCCACAAGAGTTGCAGCCATCACAAGAAACTCGCTCATAACATTCATGTCAGCAGCTTCCATGGCTTTAATATATTCAAGATACTGATTGGTTATTTCAACAATCGGTATGTCATAGATATCTACTTTATTCTTTTCGATAAGATGCAATAAAAGGTCAAGGGGGCCTTCAAATGCTTCAAGTTTAACGGGAATAGCCATTATCTTGTGTCCTCTTTGTTTTTTTGTCACTACATATTGTATCTTATCTTTTTATTCTTTTCAACGTTTTTTTACATGAATCACAAGTATTTCGCCGGGGTTAAAAAGTCTGAAGGGAAGTGTATGGGCGCCAAGGCCTCTTCCCACTATTATTTTTTGTCCGTTTACATCAAATTCTCCCCCGTCATAATCAGGGAATAAATCAAATCTCGGAGAAACAATTCCTCCGATACCCGGAATTCTGAACATTCCGCCATGGTAGTGTCCGCTTAATGTAAGGTCATGGGGCCAAGTGGTATAACACTCGGAATAATGGGGATTATGTGCCAGAAGTATCGAAAATCTATCAGGGTCTGAATCACCCAAAAGCGTATCCATATAATCCCGTCTGAAGGAAATACCGTCGTATCTGTAAAAAGCCCTGTCCAAAGAAAAACAGAACACATCAATATCTTCAATTGAGACCTTTTCGTTATACAAAACCGATACTCCGATTTTGTCCAGTTCTTCTGTATATTTTTCAAAAACATTACCGTAATAATCAGGTTTCAGACTCAATTTCTGTTCATGGTTACCCTCAGAATATACTACAGGCATTCTTCCATTGAGATAAGTAATCAGTTCAACTGCAGGAGTATAATCTTCTCCCTTATGTGCAGTCACCATATCTCCGCCCAAAAGGCAAAACTCTGCTTCTATTCCCTCAAGGGCTTTTAAAAGTCTTTCATTATTTTTCCCATAAGTCTTGTCGTGAAGGTCACTTATGTACAGAAAAGTATGATCCTTCTCGACCTTATCGCTTTCAATGGTATATTCACGTATAACAAAACGGTTGGAGTCAGCAATTATAACTCCAACCATTATTAAAATAACCGCAAGTATAATCAAAAGAAAAATCTTCAAACCCATATGCTTACGCTGCTTTCTTTTCTCCACTTGTTTTGCCTCTGGCTACCATTATAATCTTTACGGTGTAATCAATCAAAGCAAGTACTGCCACAATCTCTATAAACAGTATCATTTTTGAAGAATCAAAACCGTCCACGGTCCTTAAAATAAAACCGTTTAAAAACTCCACAACTCCTATTGCATAGAATCCCCATGCAACCGTACTTTCCAGGCAGATAATTCCTTTATAGGTATAAGGCTTGTTATCATAATCCCACCAAAGGGAGCCTAAAAACTTAATCATCAAAACACCCACAATATATTCAAATATTGTGGCTACTATCGCTCCGATAACATAAACCAGCAAATAACTCTTTACAAAGGGCTGCATCAAAAGAGAGCCAAACGTGGCACCTACGCCGTAAATAGGGCAAATCGGTCCGAACGCAAGACCTCTGTTGGTTATTTTATGGTTGCAAAATGACATATAAACAGATTCCACAAACCACCCGAGAATACTGTATATAACCATGGAAGCACATATATGAAACATATCGGTCCCAAGAAAACTTACGGACCAGAAACCATCATAATTCATAAAATCTTAAATAACCTCTTTAACGTAATAGGTCCCTGACAAAAAAGTCAAGGACCTAAAGTTTACTTAGTTATATTTACGTTTTCTAGCTGCCTCAGACTTTTTCTTACGCTTAACGCTGGGCTTTTCGTAATGTTCACGCTTACGGATTTCCTGCTGGATACCGGCCTTCGCACAGCTTCTCTTGAAGCGACGTAATGCGCTATCTAATGATTCGCCTTCTTTAACGATAACATTTGACATTTCTGTTTCCCTCCCTTCAGTCCCTTCATGTACTTGACTGACAGGTTATTTCGTGTATTTAAAACACACAACGTAGTTTACCAAAAATATGTGAATACGTCAACAGAAAAATTTTATCAGTGTTCGCTTATATTCTTGCGAAGTTTTAAAATGTTCACGGGAGCCACTGAAAGACTGTCCACTCCCATCTCAAGATAAGTTTCCAAAAGTGTATCGTCAAGTGCCATTTCACCGCAGATGGATACAGGAATACCTTCTTTGTGCCCGTTTTCAACGGCAATCTTTACAAATTTTATTATCGCTTCATGATGCGGAATAAAATAATCCGTAAGATTTCCGTTCTGCCTGTCCAAAGCAAGGGCATATTGGGTTAAATCGTTTGTTCCCAGTGAAAAGAACGAAAAGTGCTTTGCAAGTTCATCACTTATCATTACAGCTGCAGGCGTTTCTATCATAATACCTTGCCTGGGAACCACAAACTTTTTCCCCGAAGCTTTCAGTTCAGAAGAAACTTCTTCCACTGTTTCCTTAATTTTCTCTACTTCTTCAAGTGATGAAATCATAGGATACAAAATAGAAACATCACCTTTTGTCGCAGTCATGAAAAGCGCCTTTAACTGATTTTTTAATATGTCCCTGTGCATAAACATCAGGCGCATTCCCCTGATACCAAGCGCAGGATTTTCTTCAGGCGGCATTTTAATATATTCAACCTTTTTATCAGAACCGATGTCCAGTATTCTGAAAGTAACCGGTTTATCGCCCATTTTCTTAACTACCTGGCTGTAAACTTTATACTGCTCTTCAACAGAAGGCTCCTCCGCCCTGTCCAGAAACAGGAATTCCGTTCTGAAAAGTCCTATACCGGAAGCATTATTTTTAACTGTGGTCTCAACTTCCTTAATATTCGACGCATTGGCAAAAAGGCCAATCTTTCTTGAGGATTTGGTAACTGTATCCTTGGAAGCATATTTTTGAAGTGAACTGTCTTCAAGCTTTCGAAGTCTGATTCTGTCAACGTAATAGTCATTGGTTTTCGCATCAGGCTCCACTATAAAAATACCTTCTTCACCGTCTGCTATTACAAAAGTACCGTTAGGAGTGTCAAAGGCTTCTTTGTCCTCCACAAGCATCATGGGAATATCCATTGAACGGGCAAGAATGGAAGCATGTGAATTAAGCGCTCCCTTACCCACCACAATCGCAAGGGTCTTTTTTTTGTCCAAAGAAACAACTTCCGACGGAGTCAGCTCATCCGTCAGAATGACTGAAGGCTTGTCAAAAGAAAGCTTCAATACTTTTCCGTAAAGATTGGCAAGAATATGATCGCAAACATCTCTTATATCGGTTGCCCTGGCCTTCATCTCGCTGTTCGAGGAGTTATTGAAAAATTCAACGTATTTATTACCTGTCTCGTTAACAGCATATTCCGCACAGACGGATTCAGATACGATTATATTCTTGATATCATCAAGAAATGTTTCGTCCTGAAGAAGCATTCTGTGGGAATCAAAAATGCCCGCATCCTGCTTTCCGACACTTCCCACAGCCATATGATAAATATCACTTAACTCTCTGTCAGTGGCATCCATGGCTCTTTTCAGCCTTTCCAGCTCGTATACCTTGTCGGTAATGTACGTTCTGTAAGTGTTGTAAACAACAGAATGATCAAACACCTCTACCGGACCCATTCCTATTTTTCTGTGAATCTTCTTCCCCTTATATGTCTTCACTATGCACCTCTATATACAAAAAGACCGGATGTTTACCATCCGGTCTTATTATAGTACAAATTATTTAATTTGTCCCTCTAATGCTTTCTTTGCTTCTTCAATTGCTGCATTAATGCCTGCGGGATTCTTACCGCCTGCCTGAGCCATGTTGGGACGTCCGCCGCCTCCACCGCCTACTAAAGCTGCAATTGCCTTGATAAGGTTACCTGCATGAGCGCCCTTTGCCATAGCACCGTCTGTAGCCTTGGAAACAAGATTTACTTTTCCGTCCTGCTCGGAAGCAAGAACAACAACTCCTTCACCAAGCTTAGCTGCCAGCTGGTCAGCAAGGTCTCTCAAACCGTTCATGTCTACACCGGGAACAGATGCAGCAAGCATCTTAACACCCTTTACTTCACAGACATTATCCATTACATCGCCTAAAGCGTTCTGAGCTGCCTTTGCCTTTAAGGATTCGATTTCTGAGTTAAGTGACTTAATCTCAGCCATCATGGAAGCAATCTTGTCTGTAAGATTGGAAGGCTGGGTCTTTGCAGCAGCTGCTGCTTCATTAAGTTCCTTCTCAAGGTTTTTATAATAAGCAATTACATTTGAACCTGTAATAGCTTCTATACGTCTTACACCGGCAGCAACACCTGATTCGGAAAGAATCTTAAAGTTTGCAATATCTGCAGTGTTCTTAACATGAGTACCACCGCAAAGTTCCTTGGAATAATCACCCATGGATACAACTCTTACAGTTTCGCCGTACTTTTCTCCGAAAAGTGCCATGGCTCCGGTCTTCTTAGCTTCTTCGATACTCATTACATTTGTAACAACGGGAAGAGCTTCAGCAATCTTGGCATTAACAAGATCTTCAACCTTTGCGATTTCTTCTTTGGTCATTGCCTGACCATGTGAAAAGTCGAAACGTGTTCTTGAAGGATCCTGATATGAACCCTGCTGTTCTACGTGGTCTCCTAAAACTTCCTGTAAAGCAGCCTGAAGAAGGTGTGTTGCGGAGTGGTTTCTGCAGGTCTTTGCTCTGTTTTCAGGGCAGACACTCAATGCGGCCTTACTTCCAACCTTAACAGAACCGCTGTCAACATGTCCGATATGGCCGATTCTTCCGCCGGGAAGCTTAATGGTATCTTCTACAAAGAATACACCTGTATCTGTCTTTATACTTCCGATATCACCCTTCTGACCACCCATGGTAGCATAGAAAGGAGTCTTCTTAACAATGATTGTTCCTTCTTCGCCGGCATTAAGAATGTCAGCCATTTCTTCTTCGTTGGAAAGAGCAACAATAGTATCTTCAGCCTCAAGTGTATCGTAACCGATAAACTCACTTACAATTGAAGCATCAAGCTTTTCAAACAAATCAGCATCAGCTGTCTTCTGTGAAAATGCGGAGTTTTCACGGGCCATCTTCTTCTGTTCTTCCATGGCAGCCTTAAAGCCGTCTTCAGAAACAGATAGTCCTTCTTCTTCAGCCAACTCCTGTGTAAGTTCAAGAGGGAAGCCGAATGTATCGTAAAGATAAAATGCTTCTTTACCGTCAATAGACTTTGCGCCTGAAGCTTTCTTGTTCTCAAGAATCTTCTTGAATTCCTTTATACCGTTTTCAATGGTAGCATCGAAACGGGCAATTTCCTTCTTTAACTCGTCAAGAACAAACTCTCTGTTCTTTAAAAGCAAAGGATAGCTGTCGCTATAGGTATCATCAATATACATCGAAGCGATAACGCCAAGATTTTCGGCTGTTAAACCTAAAGCACGGCCATGTCTAACAGCACGGCGGATAAGTCTTCTCAAAACATATCCGGGACCTGCATTTGAAGGGCGAAGCTTTGCAGCATCACCGATAAGCATAACTGCGGTACGTGTGTGGTCAGCAAGAACACGCATGGACTTTGTAAGTTTCTCATCGGATTCATACTTAACTCCTGATGCTTTTTCAATATATTCAATAACAGGTCTGAAAAGGTCTGTCATATAAACGTCATCAAGGCCGTTAAGGAAAGCAAGGTTTCTTTCAAGACCCCATCCGGTATCCACGTTCTTCTTGGCAAGAGGAGTAAGTGTACCGTCTTCATGCTTTTCGTACTGCATAAATACGTCGTTACCAACCTCAGTGTACTTTCCGCAATGACAGCCTGGACGACAGTCGGGTCCGCAAGGGGGAACATCCTTTACAAAGAACATTTCAGAGTCGGGTCCGCAGGGGCCGTACTCAAGTCCCCACCAGTTATCTTCTGCGGGGAGATAGAAAATATTCTCGGGCTTGATTCCCGAAGCAATACGGAATTTGGCACCTTCCTCATCTCTGGGAGCATTCTCATCTCCTTCGAATACGGTTGCTGCAATATGATCTCTGTCAAAGCCGAATCCTTCGGTAAGAAGCTCGTAGCTCCATTTGCAACGGTCTTCTTTGAAGTAATCTCCCAAAGACCAGCTGCCCATCATTTCAAAGAATGTAAGGTGGCTCTTGTCACCTACACCGTCAATATCGTTTGTACGAACACAACCCTGCACGTTGCAAAGTCTTGTTCCCATGGGATGCTTCTTACCAAGAAGGTAAGGCATTAAAGGCTGCATACCTGCAACGTTAAACATTGCACCTGTAGAGCCGTCTGATACAAGTGATACAGTTCCTACGTTAACATGTCCTCTGTCCTCGTAGAACTTTAACCACATATTTCTAAGTTCTTTTGATGTAATATTTTTCATAAATACTCCTGATTAGAAAGTAAATTTGTCTTCAAAGAATTTTCCTAAATCAGCAATGGCAACACGCTCCTGCTCCATAGAATCACGGAAACGGACTGTTACGCAGTTGTCTGCCTCGGAATCAAAATCGTATGTTACACAGAAAGGAGTACCGATTTCGTCCTGACGACGATATCTCTTACCGATATTTCCTCTGTCATCAAATTCACAGTTATACTTCTTGCTAAGTTCTGCAAATACCTTTTCAGCGCCCTCATTTAACTTCTTGGAAAGAGGAAGAACACCAATCTTTACAGGAGCAAGTGCGGGATGGAATCTTAAAACTGTTCTGTAATCGGGAGCATCCTCGGTACCAAGGTTCTCTTCATCATATGCTGCGCAAAGGAAAGCAAGAACAACACGGTCTGCACCAAGTGAAGGCTCTACTACATAAGGAATATACTTTTCATTAGTCTCATCATCAAAGTATGTCATATCCTGACCGGATGTGTTCTGATGCTGAGTTAAGTCGTAATCTGTTCTGTCAGCTACGCCCCAAAGCTCGCCCCATCCGAAGGGGAATAAGAACTCGAAGTCTGTTGTAGCTTTTGAATAGAAGCAAAGCTCTTCGGGAGAATGGTCACGAAGTCTTAACTCGTCTTCCTTAATACCAAGAGAAAGAAGCCACTGCTTACAGAAGTTTCTCCAGTAAGCGAACCACTCAAGATCTGTTCCGGGCTTGCAGAAGAATTCAAGCTCCATCTGTTCGAACTCTCTTGTACGGAAAGTGAAGTTACCGGGTGTGATTTCGTTTCTGAAGGACTTACCAATCTGTGCAATACCGAAGGGAACTTTCTTACGGGAAGTTCTCTGTACGTTTTTGAAGTTTACGAAAATACCCTGAGCTGTTTCAGGTCTTAAATATACAGTGTTCTTGGCATCTTCGGTAACACCCTGGAATGTCTTAAACATAAGGTTGAACTGTCTGATGTCTGTAAAGTTATGCTTTCCGCATGAAGGACAGGGAATATTGTTATCCTCTACAAATGCCTTCATTTCAGCCTGAGAAAATGCATCGATGGGTTTCTCAAGAGTAATACCCTTTTCAGCACAGTAATCTTCAATAAGCTTGTCTGCACGGAATCTTTCATGACATTCCTTACAGTCCATCAAAGGATCTGCAAAGCCGCCAAGATGTCCTGATGCAACCCATGTCTGGGGATTCATAAGAATGGCACAGTCAACACCTACGTTGTAGGGATTTTCCTGAACAAATTTCTGCCACCATGCACGCTTTACGTTATTTTTAAGTTCAACACCAAGGTTACCGTAGTCCCAAGTGTTCGCTAAGCCCCCGTAAATTTCCGATCCGGGATATACAAAACCTCTCGCTTTCGCCAGAGCAACTATTTTTTCCATTGTCTTTTCCATAAAGTTTCTCTCCTTTATATAAATATTATCCGTCTAATTATAGACACTAATTTTTCCTTTTTCAACACAAAAAACAAAAAGACGGCCAAAGAACGCTATTTTTCTTTGGCCGTTAATCAGTCTTACAGTTTTTCGTATTCTTCTGTAGTAAAATATTCGGTAGATTTTAGGTATTTGGGTATATTCTGCTGTTCTCCGTTTATGGTAATGAGAGCATGATTTCTGGCTACCTCAAGTACATAAGTATTCTTATTGTTCTCAAGTTTTCCCACTACCGTTACTCTGATTTTCAGATAATTACTCATATTAGGGATATCAAAAAGGCTTAAGAAGCGCTTGCACCTTCCCTTAAAAGAGATTTCCGGGTCAAGGTTATCAAGATTCTTATTCTTAAAAATAAACTTCACATCGAGCCAACCCTTTCTGTCCATGGAAAGTTCGGTTTCACAAAATTCCTTTACATATTCCCTGTTCTGGCTTGCCCTGGAAATTCTTGAAAATTCTTCCAGTTCATCCACAAAAGTAAGGTAGGTATTATCATTAATCTCCTTAATCTTTGCCGACGCGCAGGTATGAAATGCAATACTGTCCAAAACAGCCTGAAGACATAAAGTTCTACCCGTATTCTCAGTATCATAAAGATTAATGTTATCGTTTTTATGGTCAAAAGAAAGGTTTCCGAAAGCGCCCAGATTTTTCACCAGTAAAAATGCACTCATAATACCATGCTGGTAATTTTCGAAATCATTTAAATAAGCCTGCTTTTTGGAAATGGAGGAAGCAAATGATCTTGAAACAGTCAGTGCTCCTTTGGGAATCTTCTCAAAATCTTTGTCCGTAAACCCTTCTATGACATCATGGTGAACACCCTTGATTGTCATTGTACGGTCCATTTTAAAGGCTTTCTTCATAATCTTGGTATATTCGACAGCCTCTTTGTCCGTAAGGTTCTCAAATTCAATGTTAAATTCCGGCTCTCTTGACAAAAGATCTATAAAATTGACTATGTATTCCTGCTGGACATTATCAAATTCAAAGGAAAAATCCTTAAAATTATCAATAGCAAAGAAAGGAAGCACCTTCTTTATGCTTTTATTGATTTTCTCAATTTTCTTAAGAGGATAACCCAAATCATGTGTCAGGGAAGAAACGCAACGGATTGCACTGTCATATTCATCAAATTTAGTCTGTAAATCAACAAGCTTTCTTGCGGTACTTTTGTGTTCTTTCTCAAAAAGGTTGAAACGGTCATCCAGTTCACACATACCTTCGAACACAAGAACCGACTGCTTCTGGTCTGTAAACAAAGGTGCAAACTCCTCATTGCTTTTAATGAATTCGCCCAAAAAATAAACCCATATGCAATGAAGCGTATGATCCCTGTAAAAAGAATCGGACGCAAAAATCAATTCTTCAAACTCCACATAAGCATCGAAGAATTTAAACACTTTGTCATAACCGCTTTTATCGGGAGAAACACTTGATAAAGAGGCCTCAAGAAGGACCTTCCACAAATCACAGGCAATAACTATCTTGCTGTTCATATTCTGTGCCTGCATAAGTCCCGTAACCAAAGAAATGATTTTTTCGGACTTTTCGGGTTTGTCCTTTAAGAAATTGATCCTGCCTTCCTTGACAAGATCCACATAGAACTGCATAACTGTTGTTTCATCAACAAATTTACCCATAACCTTCACCCCTGAAAGTATATTTATCAGCCTAACATTGTAGTAAGTATATCAAGACTTGCAAGGTGTTTGTCAACAAGATGTTTTCTTTCATACTCACAAATCTTTTCCATGGCGGTAAACTCTTCTTCATTAACTTTAAAATTGAAAAGTTTTTCTATTGAACTTTCACTTATATAGTCGAAAACCTTATATACCTTGTCACTAAACCCTTCAATCCGGTCTAACGGAATAAATTCACCTTCTATCATAAATAGCTTGGCTTCAAAAACCCTTCTTACAAAAGAATTTTCAAGTTTTTCAGATTTAAGTCCCTGAAGCGCCCTGTAAGCAAGAAGAAGCATTAAGGACTCATCGTTATTTTCCAATGCATAGAAATCACAAAGCTCCAGAAAATACATTCCGTAGTATGCAGCTACCATATCGGTCCTCAAAAACTCAAAGTAGTTAAGTATTTCAACATTCTGGACATTATAGGAAGTTTTTCCCACATACAAATCAAAAGTACCAAAAGAAAACAGGTCGGTAGTACCCGTAAACCTGTTTCCCTGTTTTCTGGCGCTTTTAACAAATGCGGTAATTTTACCGCACTCTCTTGTAAGAAGCACAATGCGCCTGTCATATTCACCCTGCGGAAATACCCCGATTACCATGGCGGTAACCTTTAAAAAGTCCTGCATAATTACTTCCCAAGTTTAAAGTCGTTAGCATTATATCCGAAGTTTTTAAGTAAAAACTCAGAATCTCTCCATTCCTTTTTTACCTTAACAAAAAGCTTCAGATTAACCTTCTGTTCCAACATCTTTTCTATTTCATAGCGGGCGTTTGTACCAATCTTTTTTAGCATCTCCCCGCCCTTTCCGATAATGATACCCTTGTGGGAATCCTTTTCACACACAATCGTGGCTTCAATCTGAACCGTAGGACCGGAAAAATCCATTTTTTCTATCATTACGGCAATACCATGAGGTATCTCATCGCTTAAAGCGTGCAAAGCCTTTTCACGGATCATCTCAGCAGCAATCTGCCTTACGGGCTGGTCTGTAACCGTATCCTCGTCATAAAAAGGAACCCCGTAAGGAAGATATTTCATAATACATTTCACAAGCTCGTCGCAATTGGTTCCGTCTGTAGCCGATACGGGAACCACTTCATCGAACTTGCCCAGTTTGGAATACTCGGCTATAATACCCACCAAAGCTTCCCTTGTAACCGCATCAATCTTATTGATAACAAGAATCTTAGGTTGCTTTAGCCTTGAAATATTATCAATAATCTCCCTTTCCTGATTGCCTGCAGGTTTATTGGCCTCTAACATAAAAAGAACAACATCCGCATCCTTAATAGAAGAATCCGCTGCACTCATCATGTAGTTGCCAAGCTTGTTTTTGGCCTTATGAAGGCCCGGAGTGTCAAGAAACACTATCTGGCCTTCATCATTTGTATACACGGTCATGATACGGTTACGTGTAGTCTGTGGTTTATTCGACGTAATCGCAATCTTCTGACCTATAATCTGATTCATTAATGTGGATTTTCCTACGTTGGGTCTTCCTACTATTGTGGCAAACCCTGCTTTAAAATTTTCCTGCATTCTCTTCTGCTTTCTTTGCCGCTGTTTCTTTTGCGGAATTCATAAGTTTCTCAGCTCGTTTTTCTTTCTTTAACAAACGTTTCTTTTTGGTAAGCTTGCAAATAAGAATTATAACAACAACCAAAATTCCCGCAACAACCAAAAATACAATAATTCCGGGAAGTGAATAAACAAAGTTTTCAAAGAAGTTCTGAAGGTCAATCCAGACATTCTCAACACCGTTCTTAAACGCACGTGAGATTCTCTCGCCGTAGGATTCGGGCTCAGGCTCTGTATACTTTGTAACTTCCTCAAGATTAATATAGACAGTTGCATAATCAACAAGATTATCATAAGTTCTAAGCTGTGACGCCTGGGTTTCCAGTTTATAACGAACCTCTGAAAGTCTTGATTCAAGAGCAATAATATCGTCAATGCTCTCAGCCTTTTCAAGTAAAGCAAGAAGTCGTTCCTGCTCAATTTCAAGAGACTGCTTTCTGGACTCCACATCAACATACTGTAAAGTAACATCTTCAACACTTAATGTTTTGTTGGTCACATTTGCCGCAGAGCCTACATAAGAAACAAAAGCATCAAGATTAACCGCAGGAATTCTTGCGGTAAGATATAAATATCTTGAAGAAGAACCTCTGTATGAGCTTCCGTTATATTCATTCATGTCCTGGATATAACCGCCCATGGAGGAAATTCTTGCTTCAAGTTCTGTTGAAAAATCATCATAGAACTCGGTTTCAACGTTTAAGTTATATGTTTTTATAAGTTTTCTCGCTGAATCATTAAAGATTTCAACATTTTCAGAAGGCACTTCAACGTTATCCGCATAAACCGCTTCCTCGGTATAATACTCATACCCGCCGTCGTAACTCATATCATACGCAGCGCTTTCGGCAAAGGTTTCCGCAGATGCCATCTTTGAGTTTGAAACAGCCGAGTCACTTCTTGAGTGTCCACAGGCTGTAAGCGATAAAACTACCAGAAGACTTACAAAAACTTTCAAATATTTTTTCATATTAATCCCTTTCCGCTACCCCTTGTATAAAGGAGTTATTTTATCAAACATGCTCCCTTCCTTCGAAAGCATTTCTTCCCCGCCAACGCAGGAATAGATTTTTTGTTTTGACACAGCTTTAATGTATTCGGAAAGACTTCTTATTTCATCAGAAGTTGTGGAAAGAATCTCATCTCTTTCCTTTTGTTTATCGTCATTCGTGATACCGGACTTATAAAAGTTATAAGCCCTTGATGTCTTCATGGCGGGAGTTAACGGCGAATCATACGCTCCTATAGTGGAAATAATATACCTTTCGATTTCTTCAGGAGTACCTTTATAGTTTTCAATGTAATTAGCCGTTTTTTTGAAAACATTCAAAGTCTTCTTCAAATTAGGATCTCTGTAAGAAACGAAAGAAACATCTCCGCTTGAATTGAATCCGCACATGCATCCGTATGCACCACCCTGAAGCCTTACCTTTGTCCAAAGGTAATCATTTCCAAGAATGGTTCTCAATACCTGAAGACTTCCTTTGTAAGGAAGACCTGCGGCTTTAATAAAGTTTCCGCACATTGCAAAATACTGAACCTGTGAAGAAGATGTGAAAGCTTCAGTTTCTTTATATGCCTTAACATGCTCCTTCTTTAACAATTTATCCGAAGTTTTCAATTCAGATAAAAATATGGTTACTTCAGAATCAAATATTTTCTTTCCCTTCTTCTCGGCACCGATATTTATTTCAAGATTATCTTTTGTAAGAAGGATATCAAGAACTTCTTTCATATCCTTTACAAGACCTTCAATTCTGTTGTCAAAATTCTCAAGGATTTCCTCAATATATCTGTATTGTCCCATTCCGGAAAGCATATCCTGTAAAGCTCCTGTATCGGATACACAGGAAATACCCTTTGCGGATGCTACCGAATGTCCTGACTGTATCATATAGCCCTGAATATGAACCTTGGTCTGTTCGAGATTTTCCCTGATACGTTTTTTATCATCAAACTTTGAAGTAAACATTACTTCCCTGAGCAAATCAAAACAGTCGGGAACAAATTTATCCAAAGTCTTACATCTGAACTCAAAATTATAAGTATACTCATCGGTATTTGATTTGTTCTTATAAATTGAAGTAACATTTGTCATGCTTCCGGCTTTGATATTGGACTCGTTTACAAGTTCTCCGTAGGTATAGGACTTTGTATTAAGATATCCTAATAAGGTTTTCAATATTCCGAGAGCAGGAATCAGCCTCTTGGGAAGTTTATCTGCGCAAAATGCAAGATTAAAGTATACTATACCGTTTGTTTTAAGTTCCGAGTAAATTTCCTTTACTCCCAAAACCTCTTCAACCTTATATTCACACTTGTTAATCTTTGTGTTGATATCCTTTATGGAAAGAGTAGGAATGGTAGCCAGAGCTTCTTCAGAATCCGGCTCTTCCTGATATAATTTCAATTCTTTAGTGTTTTTAACAAGAGCTTTTATTTCCTCTTTGCTTAATGAGGCCTTATATTTTGCGAGTTTGGAAGCCAGTTTTTCGTCCTTCTTTTTCGAAAGACCTTTTTTCGGCCTCATTACAAGTATGGTTTTGTGCGTGTTTTCCAAAACCTTTTCCTTAAGAACTTTTTCAAAAAGGCCTTCTTCTATTCCTGATCTGAGTTCTTCAAAAATCCTGTTCTGCTTAAGATTTGTAAAAATATCCTCATCTGTATAAAGCCATTTTTCAAAGGTAAGGGTACCGTATGCAATTCCCTTGGGGTAGTATCCGAAATCAGCTTCCCTGTAAGAAAACTCAGAGCTTGTGATAGCGGCTTCCAAAGCCTTTTTATCGAAGCCTTCTTCTATTATCTCCTTAATAGTAGACTCTATGATTTCCACAAACTTTTCTTCATCTTCAGGATTTGCATCCTGGGCAATTATTGAAAAGACCTTCTGGCAAGTATCATTAGTCATTTCGGAATAAACATCTTTACCTATTCCCGCATCAATAAGTCTTTCCTTTAACTTGGCTCCCGGAACGGAACAAAGAGCGTAGTTTATGGCATTCATGGCTTCCGTAGTCTTTACATCATTAAACTCGGAACAAACCACATTGTAGGAAAGGAATGTGGCATCCTTTGTGCTTTCGGAATCAGAAACCGAATACTCTTTTTCTATTCTTATCGGCTCCGAAAAAGCCTTCTGCATCTTGATTTCCGAATCGGGATTAATCTTTTCAAATTTTGAAAGATATTCTTTGTCTATGTATGTAAGTTTTTCCTCAAAATCCATGTCTCCGTATAGGAAAATCCTGGCATTTGAAGGATGATAAAGTCTTTTATGGAATGCACAGAAATCTTCATACGTAAGCTTAGGAATAACATCGGGATCGCCGCCGGACTCTACGCCGTACTGGGTGTCCGGAAACAATGAAAACAGTATATAAGAACTAAGCGTAGATTCAGGGGATGAATACACACCCTTCATCTCGTTATAAACCACACCGTTAATAGTTATGGGTGAATCCGTTTTTTCCATTTCATAGTGCCAGCCTTCCTGCATAAAGACCTTAGGCTCTTTAAGAACACGGGGAAAGAAAACCGCATCAAGATAAACCTCCATCAGGTTCTGAAAATCTTTATTGTTACAGCTGGCAACAGGATAAAGAGTCCTGTCAGGATATGTAAAAGCGTTTAAAAACGTATTCAAAGAACCCTTGTCCACCTGCGTCATAGCATCCTTAACCGGATACTTATCAGAACCGCAAAGAACAGAATGCTCCAATATATGGGGTACACCCGTGGAATCATCCTGAGGGGTTTTAAAACCTATTATAAATCCTTTGTTTTCATCATCATTTGCCAAAAGAACAACTCTCGCACCTGTTTTAACGTGTTCAAGCGTATATGCTGTTGTGGAAATATCATCCAAACTTTCCGTAGCAAGCAATGTGTAATTTTTACATCCCTTAAATTCCTTCATTCCCTTTTCCACCTTTATTTTAAATCTTCCGGAATTTCGATATCTTCTATCATGTTTGCGGTAAGCTTCAAAGCTTTTTCAATGTAAGCACGACTAAGTCCGGATTCTTCCATAAGTTCCTCTATGGTTACCTTTCTTCCCAGGTCCTCAGAAAGCTCCTTTGCAGCCTTGGCAACCTTGTTAACCTTGTTAAGAAGCTTTTCCTCTTCTCCGGCCTCATCCATATTCTGTGCAATCAGGTCCTGCATGGCATCCATAATCTGTCCTGTAAGCATTCCTTCTGCTTCTTTGGCCGTTTCGCAGCTTCCAAGCATCGTTACAGCAGTCACAAGAACAAGATTACCTTCACCGATAAGGTCCTCTATCATTACACCCTGGCCCACGTAAAGCTTTGCAATTTCCACCACATTTTTTAAAGTATCGTTCAAAACTGCCATCTGGGCATTCTCATCACCTGCCATTGCGGAAAGAAGCATCGCTTCTCTTTCGCCGTCGGTAAGGGTAGTCTGCTCAGCTAATTCCTCAAGATAAAAATCAAGGTAGTTTTTCTCCTCGCTTGTCAACACCTCCTCTATGGGAAGTTTTTCATTAAGTCCTATCTTCTTTTCCAAAAGAAATTCCTTAATGACCTTCATTTTTTCTTCGCTTTCCTTAACCTCAGGGAAAATGTCATAAAGCTGGTCTTCGAAAATAACATTTTCCTGGTCTGCTGCAAGTTCGGTAAGCTCGTTGATTCTTTTAAGAAAGTCTTTCTGTTCATTCATGATACGTATATACCAAATCCTTTTTATGGTTTTTATTCAACATGTTTATGTGAAAACAAATGGTCACTGCAGTATTCGTAGTTTCCGTTACATTTCGAGCAGAAACGGAACTCCAAATCAGGGCTGTCCATCTCTGTTCTTCCGCAAATGGCGCATTTATGTTTTGAAATGGAGGGAGCCTTGGTCTCTCTCTTCACTTCACTATTAAACTCACGTCTTCTTGCGGCCTGTTTATAACGCATCTGAGGCGATCCAAAGCGATTCTTTCTTTGCAGGAAAAAGAAAAGAACAAAGTTTAATAAGGAAACTGCTATTACCACTCTCAAAACACCGGGTGAGAAAATGAATTTCCATATCAGTAACGCTGCGTATATGTATCCAAGCCACTTAACTTTTACCGGGATTAAAAACATAAACAATACCCGCACATCCGGAAATGTTGTGGCAAAAGCCAGGAAAATTGACATATTTACATAGTATGTTGAAAAGAACGTACTAAAGTTGCCCAACAGTTCAGGCAGCATATACGGGTTAGTAATAGCATAATAACCCCAGATCACAAAGCTTCCCACAACCGTAAACAACATTCCGGAAAAAATATAAATGTTATAACGGAAGTCTCCCCATGCCCGTTCAAGAGCACGACCTATCGAATAATAGAAAAATAAAGTAACTAACGTCAAAAGATCAAAAGAATAAGGCGGAATTAAAACCCATGTAACCAGTCTCCAGACTTGTCCATGGCATATTGCGTACGGATTAAGGGTAAGAAATGAAAGTACCGGTTCCAAAGGCCTTATCATCGAAATCAGATATCCTACCGCATAACATATTACAAGAATCAAAGAAAGATTCTTTATGGCATATTTTCCGAATTTTCTCTCAAATTTACTCATTAAAAATACTCCTCAATTACCTAAAAATCCATTTTGATTTTATCATCTGGCCACATAAAAGTAAACTTGTGCAAATCTTAAAAGAATATAACTTTTCTATGACAAATACCCCTTATTTGACAAATGATTTTATTTTTTCTTTTTAATATAATCTTGTATTGTATTCGGGGGAATATT
>JAZLJG010000145.1:0-2393 GCA_045617745.1 Lachnospiraceae bacterium
TACGAAAAAAATGGAAAATTGTGCTTTCACATCCGGATGAAAAATTTCTTTATCAAATTTCGTGACTGGTCTTGTTTTTGAAATAAACTTTGATAAAATATCCCTTGCCAAAGAAGGAACATAAAAATAATTTTTTCGGAAAGAGGTGATTCGTGTGGAAAAGGAAGTTTCAAAAAGACTGGTGGATCTGAGAAAGGGAAAGAAGCTGACGCAGAAGCAGTTGGCCGATGAACTCGGAATATCGAAGAACACAGTCAGCAGTTGGGAGCGTGGTGACAGCGAACCTTCTTGTACTTGTACGGGAGAGCTTGCTTCATTTTTCGGTGTTTCAACTGATTGGATTATTTTAGGAGTTGCTCCTGATGAGACGGTTACAAAAGTGACCGAAAAGGCAGTGAAGACTAATTATGATTCTGAAGGAATGTTTACCAGAGTTAAAACGACAGCTGAAGTTACAGAATGTTATGAGGCTGTAAAAACGATGACAGGTATCAAAAAGTACTTGAAGCAGAATCATTCTGAAGAGGAAGTGTATTCAAAAATGAATCGTTCTCTTGAGACCGCTTGCCTTCTCCAGGCTTGGGGTTTTAATGACGATGACATTCTTTCCGCAGCACTCCTTAAGGATATGTGCAAGAACAGCCTTGACGATGTTTCTTTCGTTGAGACAAGTGATGCAGTAAAGGGTGCGCTTTCTTTATTCCTTCAGGAAAAAAATGTCCGCGAGGAAAACAAAGAGGCGATGTATATTGCCCTCGCCTGCAATAGGGTGGCTGTAATTGTAAGGCTTGTTGATTACATCAGCAGATTCTTTGAGACAACGACTTCGCTGAACGGAACCAAAAATCGTGCGGCTTATGTTGCCGGTGTGGATCAGTATCTGATGCCCATGCTGGAATTGACAATCGAGAAATACCCTCAGTACCATAACGAATTGTTTTTGATTAAGTACTTTACCCGTACTAACACCGAGATGATTCGTTTCGGTCTGGCCTTAAAGGGTAAGAAAAAATAATACTTATTTAGGATATATAAAATGAATGCTTTATTAAATCTGCGGTTTGCGCATGCTATCCGTTCAGAGCATCATTCGTACGAGAGGGGTGATCAGTAGGGCGGAGAAAAAATAAAATTCAGGTTGACGCCGAACAGGTGTTTGGGTATAATAAAATTTGTAAAAGGAATTTCGTTATAGCCCAGGCTTACTTGGGTCCCATTTCAATATGGGCATAGGACTGATTCGTATAGTTTGTGATATTACGCTTTTATGTAACTGTTAACGTGGTTCATTAGTGATAGGGGTGAATTGGATGACAGACGACATGATATTACGGCGGATATCTATTAGAAGCGATGATTATGACAAGAAAAGATTGTGTGACTTTGTCCTTGGTAAGGACGGCCACCTTTATCTGATTGACGTTGAAAATGATCAGAAGCGTGGTAAGAAGAAGTATATCGCTTGTATCGATGCTTATGTTTATCAACTGTTAAAAACGAGTTAGCTTCCGATGAAGTATAGACAACTGTATACTGTGCTACTGCAAGTTGGAGCACACTAGTACGTAAGTATTTACTACCAGAAGGCAGAGAATGAATTTTTGGTTTATGCAAACCAAAGGTTGTTCTCTGTCTTTTTGTTTTTCAAAAATACCGAAGAAAGGAGGTTGCGCTCTTAACGGAGCTAAAAGGGGAATGGGAACAAATTCGAATAATATAGGCTCAAGGATTAAGGCAAGGCGTAAAGCACTTGGGCTTACGCAGGAAGGACTTGCCGGAAAAATGAACGTAGTTAAGAGCACAATCTCCGCCTACGAGAACGGAAACAGCAGAATCGATTCCGTAGTAATCGAGGAACTTGCCGAAACTCTCAACACGACGGTTGCGTACCTCTTTGGCGAGACCGAAAATTCCGAACCTGCAGGAACCGGTAACAGTCTGGAGGAACTGATTATGGGTGAGGTCGGAATGATGAGTGATGAAGAAAAGCAGGTCTTCTATAATATGATTTTGTTCAACAGGCTGAATAGAAAAGTAGTGTGATACCGAAGAATTTTGTTTCTTTTAAACTTGCGAATTGTTAAAATAGAGTGTGTGGGCAGTGAGGCTCATGCACTCTTTTTCAATGAAGGAGCAGAAAATGAAAAAGATTGAAGAAATTCTCAAGGAAACAACTGAGGAGAACCAGCATAAGGTAGACTGGACTGCAGCCTGGAGCGGCAAATATCCTGTGCTTAAGACATACCGGAAAGAAGTGGATATCGAAAAATATGCGACAAGAATAAGAAGCATGTTTACAGAACTGCAGGAGGAGTACGGCTATTCAGGGCAGGACGCGATGCTTGTCTTGAAGGACATTATGGCTCACGAGTATATGGACAATCGTAAAAAGT
>JAZLJG010000146.1:0-46807 GCA_045617745.1 Lachnospiraceae bacterium
AAAGTCATTAATAAAGCAATCGACGGTAAGGTGTCCGGAATAATCGTTCACAATACGGAATCCCTTTCGATTTTAAGGGATTCAGCTTATAAGGGTGTGGTTATTGCTTCAAGTGAAGTTTATTGCTTTAATAATGAATCGGTTAACAGGATTCTTATGGATTGTGACAGCTACATTCTGCCTTTGGAACTTTCAAAACATGAGCTTCTTGAACTGGACCTTTCCGATGCTTATATGAACGTATACGGAAAAATTCCTCTTATGCATACGGCAAACTGCGTTTTTAAAACTGCTTTTGGCTGCGAAAAGGATAAGGGAAAGCCTTTTATAAAGATATTTGACCGTACTAATACGGCTTTTAGTGTTTTGAGAAATTGCGATGTGTGTTCCAACACCATATTTAACAGTGTCCCCACAGTTTTGCTTTCCGAAGCGCAGTCAATTGATTTCCCTTCTGAAAGATTTTTCATAAGTCTGACGGATGAGGGAAAAAACGAAACAGAGAATATTTTAAATCTCTACTTTAAGAACAAAGGCGAAATGCCTTCAAAATATACAAAAGCATATTGGAAACGGGGAGTAGAATAATTGATTTCCTATGTTACTACTTTATCCAAATATTTCATAGTGTGCTTTATGGCGCTTTATACATTAGAGTGCTTTCTTGTCTTTAGATACAAGGACGAAAAGAGTCGCAAAGGTGTTTACACAAGACAGATTCTTTTGATTGTTCTTGTTCATTTTGCGTGCTTTCTTTCTATATGCCTTAAATCCGGCAACTTTGAAACGCTTATTTTCTACGCAGTATTTCAGGTCTTCTTACTAATTGTTCTTGAAGTATATCCTATGATTTATCCTAAGTGTAACAGGCTTCTTATAAATAACGGCTGCATGCTTATAAGTGTCGGACTAATAATGCTTGTAAGGCTTAATTTTAGTGCAGCGGTGAAGCAGCTTTCGATTTTTGCTTTCTCAGCTGTTCTGGCAGGTTTTATCCCTTTTTTAATGAAAAAGCTCAAGGGACTTCCCAATGTGCCTTATATTTATGCGGGAATCGGTATTGTATCACTGGCTCTTGTTTATTTCCTGGGTTTTTTGACTAATGGTTCAAAGCTTTCCGTTTCTATATTCGGTATCTCTTTTATGCCTTCGGAATTTGTTAAGTTGTTATTTGTTTTCTTCGTGGCAGGTTCTTTGTATGCGGATTCTAGTTTTAAAAATCTTGTGATAACCACCATTATAGCGGCTTTGCAGGTTTTGATACTTGCTGCGTCAAACGATTTGGGAGCTGCGCTTTTATTTTTCCTTATATATGTTCTTATGGTTTTCGCAGCCACCAGAAATTATATATATCTGGGAATAGGTGTTTTTACAGGCTGTGGTATCGCAATTGCAGCTTACAATATTTTCAGACATGTCCGAGTAAGAGTCTCGGCATTTATCGATCCTTTTTCGGTTATAGACAATGAAGGCTATCAGATAACCCAGTCACTTTTCGCAATAAGCAGTGGTTCCTGGTTTGGAAGAGGCTTTTATAACGGTACTCCTGATTCCATTCCTTACGTGGAAACTGACTTCATATTCTCGGCTATTTGTCAGGAAATGGGTATTATTTTTGCTATCTGTGTTATTTTGATATGTCTCAGCCTGTTTTTGATGTATATAAATATAGCTCTTTCATTTAAAGACAAGTTTTATAAGCTGACTGCTTTGGGCCTTGGCTCTGTTTTCATCCTTCAGGTGTTTTTAACTGTTGGCGGCGGAACAAGATTCATTCCCCTGACAGGTGTTACTTTACCTCTTGTAAGCCATGGCGGAAGTTCTGTTATGGCAACGGTCATATCTATAGCTGTTATACAGGGTATGTATGTGACAAAGGATTCAATAGGCGTCAAAAAGAAAACCTTTGAGGACAAAAAGACCAATAATATCCTTATGGGCTATACTTATCTGATTATTGGATTGTTCTTTGCACTGTGTGTTTATCTGAGTGTATATGCCGCTACCCATAAAGAAGAGCTTTTGAACAATAATTATAATCCGATTCAGGAAATTACCTTGAATCAAACCTTGAGAGGACCTATTTATTCAAGGGATTATGAGATTTTGGCCGAAACTAAAGTGGAAAAGGATGATACGGAATATCGTTTTTATCCTTTTTACAATATTTTTTCCCATGTTATCGGTTATTCCACAAACGGTCGTATGGGAATTGAAGGGCTTTCAAATTACTATTTGATTAATTCAAATCAGCCTGTATTGGAGAAAATGTCAGCTGATATTTCCGGCACTAAATATAAGGGCGACGGCGTTGTTACCACTTTGGATGTAGGGCTTCAGAAAACCGCTTATACTGCAATCGGTTCATACAGTGGTGCGGTGGTAGTTTCCAATCCTAAAACAGGAGAAATTCTTGCTATAGTTTCAAAACCTGACTTTGATCCAAATGAAATCGAAGCGATATGGGATGAGCTTATTAATGATACTTCCAGTTCTGTTCTTTTAAACAGGGCCACACAAGGTCTGTATCCTCCGGGTTCTACATTTAAAACCGTTTCGCTTTTGGAATATTTAAGGGAAAATCCTGATTCATATAAGGATTACGAATATAAGTGTAAGGGTGAATTGTCAGTGGAAGAGGGTACAGTTGAGTGTTATAACCACATTGTTCATGGGAATGTATCTCTTGAAGATTCGTTTGCCTTGTCATGTAACTCTTCTTTTGGCAATATTGGGCTTTTGCTGGACAGAAACAAATTTCAAACTACTTTGAATGATTGTATGTTTAACGAGAAGCTTCCACTTACGTTAAATCATGCGGAAAGTGTTTCTTTTGCCAGAGAAGATTACGACGATATTACAATGGTTCGGACTGCTTTTGGACAGGGCGATACACTTATGACGCCTATTCATATGAATATGATTACTGCAGCAGTTGCCAATAACGGTATTGTTATGAAACCATATCTGGTTTCAGGTGTCGTAAACAGTAATATGAACACGATTAAAACATTTGAATCTGAGGAATACCGTGAAATAATGACAACAGAAGAGTCAAAAACTATAGCAGAAATGATGCGTTCCGTTGTTACTTACGGTACTGCTAAGAAAATGAATAAAAAAGATTATGCTATAGCGGGAAAAACCGGTTCCGCCGAGTTTTCCGATTCATCCCAGTCAACACATTCCTGGTTTACGGGTTATGCACCCTATGACGATCCACAGATTTGTGTTACAATAATTCTTGAGGATGCGGGTGCGGGTAATCTTTATGCCACTCCTATGGCATTAAAGATTTTCGATGAGTATTTCAGAAGATTTGATGATTCATTGGAAGATGAATAAATATTGAAAGAGAGGATTGCAATGAAAGAAGCAATCAGTTGTGGCGGTATAGTAATATACCGTGGAAAAGTTTTGGTTTTGTATAAGAATTTTTATGACCATTATCATGGTTGGGTTCTTCCAAAAGGAACTGTTGAGCCTTCTGAGGCCCATGAAGATACCGCAGTCAGGGAAGTATTTGAAGAAGGAGGTTCCAAGGCTTCTATTGTAAGCTATGTAGGCGAAACCCATTACAATTTCAGAGCGGGAACCAATGAAATAAACAAAACAGTTCACTGGTATCTGATGAAAACCTCATCCTTCTTTTCAAAGCCCCAGAAGGAAGAATTCTTCGAGGATTCCGGTTTTTACAAATACCATGAAGCATATCATTTATTGAAGTTTGATAACGAGAGAGAAATGCTTGAAAAGGCTTATGAGGATTACAGAAATTTAAAACAGTCCGGCAAGTGGATGGATGATTGAGAAAAATAAATAAAGTAAATCATGAGCGGTCCTTTTTATATAGGGACCGCTTTTGTATCAGGCTTTTTAGGGTAGGAATATCTTTATAAGGAATGATTGGTTCAACACTTCTGCTTTGGGTCTATATGAAAAAACAGTATTCTTTGACCCGAAATTTGGAACATTTTGAGCCTATTTTCGTTCTCAGAGCAGGTGGTTGGGTCTTACGAGCCATAATATTGATTTTGACCCACAAAACAGAAGAATTCGTGGGTCAAAATTGAGAATAATGACCTGCAGACCCAAATGTTGCTGGAAACTTAAAATATGAAGGAAAAACAGGCCGAATATTGGGGCATAAATATGTCAAATCTTAATTCTGACCCAAAACCTTTCGAAAAATCTTCAAAAGTCCATAAAAATAAAATAATAAAGGTTCTCCCTCACTAGGGAGAACCTTCTTCGAAATCTTCTAATAACTTGGAAGGCTGGTTAAAGAACAGCCACGATTTCCAAATCCTTTCTTTTTGAAAGATCGATAACCATTTCACCTGCTTTAACAAGAGGCCTTGACAACTTTGTCTGGTTGGCAAGTATTATTTCTGCTGTACAGCCATCGCTTAATCTTACTGTCATACCAAGCTGTGTGCTGGCAATGTGTGAAAGAATAGGTTTTAAAATAATATTGCTGTAATAAGCTCCTGTATTTTCGAAGTTTGCGATTACCTGGAAGGGAATAAGTGTTTCTCGGTAAGTTCTTGCACTGGTCATTGCTTCGTAGGCATCGATAATACTGATGGTTTTGGCAAAAATATTAATGTCGTCATCCTTTAACTGCCTGGGATAGCCGGTTCCGTCACAGCGCTCATGGTGTTGCTGGGTTGCTTTGATGACGTTTGCGTTTACATTCTGATCTTTTATTATGTGATAACCTCTCATGGGATGGGTTTTCATAAGAGCATATTCTTCATCGGTTAATTTGCCGGGTTTCCAGATAAGGTTATTGGAAAGAGTGAATTTGCCTATATCGTATAAAAAGCCGCAAAGAATCAATGTTTGCTCGTCTTCTTTGGAGTAGCCGAGCCATGTTCCGAAGACACCCGCGATTAGTGCAGCGTTCAAACAGTGGGCGTATGTTAAATCGTCTTCGGAAGGAAGCATGTTATATAAATAGTCCAAAAGAGTCTCGCCTGTTTTGGCGCAAGCGGCTATTTCATTGTAAATATTGAAAAGCTCTGATACGTCCAAAGGTTCAGCAAAGTCTATCAGGCCATTAATCATTTTTTTGTATGTTTCAAGTCTGGGTTTATATGTTTCCACAAACTTCTTAAAGCCTTCGCTCAATCTGACTTTTTCAAAATGAGTGGTGGCGAAATCTATTTCTTCCATAACTTCAACAACCATAATGGAATGACGGTTTAACTTTGCCAGAACAACATCATCCACTGTAGTGTTTTTTGCTACAAGAAGTTCATTTTTGAAATTCAGAACATCCTGACCCAGAACCATACCTTTTTTAAGGGCCATAACAGCAACACTTTTCATAGAAACCCCTTTAAGTAGTTTATAATTTGATAATAACACATTTAACAATTAATAAATAAATTATTTTTCGCAAATAAAAAACATGTTATTATAAAAAGAAAAGACTAGGTATATATATGATAATACTACCTGATTGTTATATCGGAATAAACTGCAGAAGCGTTGATAAACTTGTAAAAAAATTAATGAAGGGAAGAGTTCTCAAAAATTTTTTTATAGTGTGTTTTTGTAATAGTGGTTCAAGGCTTGAAATTATTTCATCAAGGATGTTTCTTTTAAAGCATTTCCGAAAACAAAAATATGAGATATGTGCTTTGCTTAATTCCGAGAATGAAGCTTTCGAGTATGTAAAAGTATTAACTGATATTTCTTATAAAGAATTCAATGATTTTAACCCAAGATATGCTGTTTCAAACATTTCCTTGGACAAGATCAGAGAAAGAATGCTTGAGGAAGATAATTAATGGGTTTATTTTTGAAAATATTATCTATAATCGGTATAGTTATCCTTTCCATACTTGGCCTGGCTGTTTTATTGTTGCTTCTGGTGCTTTTTGTGCCTGTAAGATATAAGGCAGAGGGTTCTTTTAAGGAAAATAAATTTAATGCAAAAGCTAAGGCGTCATGGCTTTTACATATTGTTTCGGTTTCTTATATATATGGCAAAGATGATCCGCTTTCCATTAGGATTTTCGGGATAAAGTATAGGAAAAAGAAAGCCAAAGAACAGAAATTTGATGAAGAACTATACGAAGCCTCGGCAGAAGAGAAATTTTCTGAAGCTGAAAGGAATCAGGAATCTTTAGAAGCTGATGAAAATAAAGAAAAGATTGAAGAATCCCTTGAAAAAACGGATGATTCAATGGCTTACGATGCAGAAGAGAAAACATTTGAAAAATCGCATTATGATTATTCTTCGGATGGAAAGGCTAAGAAACTTAAAAAAGTTTCCACTAAGGATAACATCTGTGATAAAATAAAAAAGTACATTGAGATTATAAAGTCAGATAAGTTTCAAAAGACTTACGCCTATGCTAAGGACAAAATCAAAAAGCTACTGAAGCATGTTCTCCCGAGAAAGTGGGATATAAATGCGCTTCTGGGTTTTGACGATCCTTCGGTAACCGGTAATATTCTTGTGTATTCTTCAGTATTATATCCGTTTATTGCAAAGCACATTCACGTTTATGGAGACTTCAATAACCAGATTATTGATGTGGACGGAAAGGCAAAAGGCAGAATTACTGTTTTTAAAGCTGCAGTTATCGGATTGCAACTGTATTTTAATAAAGACATTAAGAGAGTTCTCAAAATGTTTGAGGAGGTATAATAAATGGCTGATAAAAATTCCAGCGCTATCATTGAATCCCTTATGAAGGGACTCGATTCTATTATTTCTACTAAAACCGTTGTAGGTGAACCTACGAAGATTGGTGATACCATTATTCTTCCCCTTGTGGATATTTCTTTCGGAATGGGTGCAGGCGCATCTGAAAATCCTCAAAAGGGCGGCGGAGCAGGCGGACTTACCGGTAAAGTTACTCCCAGTGCGGTTCTTGTAATTAAGGATGGTTATACCAAACTTGTAAACGTTAAGAACCAGGATACGGTTACAAAGTTACTTGATCTTGTGCCTGATGTTGTTGATAAAATTTCCAATATGATTGGAAAGAAGGATGTTCCTACAGACGAAGAAGCCGTTGAAGCAGCATTTCCCCAGGAGGACATTTGATGGACGAATCTTTCGAAGAGATACTTTTAAGTGATGACGTTGAAAAACTTTATGACCTAAAACGCTGGCTTTTCGAGGAGAATATAAGGCTTGAATTAAAACAGAAAGAGCTGACGGAGCTTCATGAAAAATTTTTGAAGGAAAGAGTTCAGTTTGTGGAAGAAATGAAGGCTATTAACCTTCGTAATGTTAATGAACGCAAACGTCTTAAAGACGAAGAATTCTTTTTCGATAAAAAGATGGAAATTTTAAAGAACGGTTTTGCAGACCTGGATGCAGACAGAAGGAGACTTGCAAAGGAACGACTTGCGTTTGAAACAGAAAAGAAAGTTAAAGCATCCATGAATCATGAAGCTGTGTATATGGATTTGGCAGGTTCTTTGTTCGCGGGAGTAAATAATCCGCTTGCTTTGAAAAAACGTTACAGGGATTTGCTGAAAATATTCCATCCCGATAATCTTTGTGGCGATAATGATATGGTCGCAATCATCACAAAGGAGTACGACAGATTGAAGTCGGAAATTGATTATTCATATAAATCAGCAAAGTAAGAGACTAAAATAAGCCGTGGGCATTTGCCTGCGGCTTTGTTTTTGAAAGAAAAAAAAGAGAACTTTCGGTTCTCTTTAATTTATCAGATATCAATTTGAATTAAGCTCTTTCAACTTTACCGGATCTTAAGCATCTGGTACAAACATGAAGCTTCTTAGTAGTTCCGTTAACTTTGCAAGTAACAGACTGGATGTTCGAGCCCCACATTCTGCTGGATTTTCTATTAGAATGGCTTACGTTATTTCCAAAATGAATACCTTTTCCGCAAACTGCACACTTTGCCATCTTAGCACCTCCTTAAAGCCTTGAATCTTTGCGAAACTCGCAACATAGAGATAATATCAGATTCATATTTAAAATGCAAGCAAAAAATATAATTCTTACAAACATACGAAAAAATTAGTTTCTTTTTTCAGATAAAGAGGTTATAATATCTACTATATGCAGAAAGAGGGCATTTAAAATTTCAGGAGGTGGCATATGAAGAGTTCTTCCATGGACACTCATCTTGGTAATGTAATAATTGATCCGGGCGTAATTATGCAGTATGCAGGTTCTGTTGCTGTTGAATGCTTCGGAATAGTCGGAATGGCAAATGTTAATGTCAAAGACGGCCTTGTTAAGCTTTTGAAAATTAATTCTGCAGATATTTGCAGAGGTATTCAGGTTTCCATTAAAGACCAGAGAAAGCTTTGCCTTGATTTTCATATTATTGTATCATATGGCGTAAGCGTTCAGGCGGTTGTTGAAAACCTTATTAACAATGTTAAATATAAAGTAGAAGAATTCACCGGTTTGGAAATCGGTAAAATCAACGTATTCGTAGAAGACGTTAAGGTTATTGACTAGGAGGATGTTGATTTGGCAGCTAATGTTATTAACGCAAATGACCTTGCCAAAATGTTTTTAGCCGGAGCTAAGAACCTTGAGGCGAAAAAAGAATGGATTAACGAACTGAATGTTTTCCCGGTTCCCGATGGAGATACCGGTACTAACATGACCATGACTATCATGTCTGCAGCCAAAGAAGTAACAGCGCTTCAGACCACAAACGATATAACAATGGAATCTCTTTGCAAGGCTATTTCTTCAGGTTCCCTGAAGGGTGCAAGAGGCAACTCCGGTGTTATTCTTTCACAGCTTTTAAGAGGTTTTACAAAGGTAGTTAAGGAAACAGAAGAGATTTCAATTTCCATGCTTGCCGATGCCTTTGAAAAGGCTGTTGAAACAGCTTATAAGGCTGTTATGAAGCCCAAGGAAGGTACTATTCTTACTGTAGCTAAGGGCGCCTGTGATAAGGGCCGTGAGCTTGCTGATGCAGGTGAGACAAACCTTGAAAATTTCTTAAGAACGGTAATAGAACATGCTGAATATGTTTTGAGTCAGACTCCTGAAATGCTTCCTGTACTTAAGCAGGCAGGTGTTGTGGATTCAGGCGGACAGGGCCTTGTAGAAGTATTTCATGGTGCATTTGATGCATTTACGGGTAAAGAGATAGACTTCTCTTCCTTCAAGAGTGAAGCTTCCGCAAAACCCCAGAAAGCAGCAAGAGAAGAAATAGAAACCGACAACATCAAATTTGGTTATTGTACAGAATTTATTATTCTTCTTGATAAGGTTTTCAATATTAAACATGAGCTGGATTTCAAGGCTTATCTTGAATCAATCGGTGATTCAATTGTTCTTGTGGCTGATGACGAAATCGTAAAGGTTCATGTACATACTAACGATCCCGGTCTTGCTATACAGAGAGCTCTTAAGTATGGTGCATTATCAAACATGAAGATTGACAATATGCGTCTTGAGCACGAAGAAAGACTTTTCAAGGAAGAGGAAAAAGCACCTGTTGAACTTAAGGATTTCGGTTTTGTATCCATTTCCGCAGGTGACGGATTAAGTGAAATCTTCAAGGGACTTGGAGTTGACTGTGTAATTGAAGGCGGGCAGACCATGAACCCCAGTACGGAAGACATTGTTGATGCAGTTAACATGATTAACGCAAAGACTGTATTTGTCCTTCCCAATAATAAAAACATCATTATGGCTGCCAATCAGGCCCAGTATCTTGTGGAAGACAAGGAAGTTATTGTTATACCTACCAAGACTATTCCTCAGGGTATTTCAGCCATGATAAACTTTATGGCAGACCTTGATGCCAAGAGTAATGAAGAAAATATGTCATCAGAGATTAAAAATGTAAAGACCGGACAGGTTACTTACGCAGTAAGAGATACTCAGATTGATGACAAGGAAATAAAAGAAGGCGACTACATGGGTATCGGAGATTCAGGTCTCTTATCCGTGAACGCAGATATGAAATCAGCAACATGTACCATGATCGATGAAATGGCAAAAGACGGAGACGTTGAACTTTTCAGCATTTATTACGGAGCTGATGTTACTGAGGAAGATGCAAACGGTATTGTGGAGTATATTAACGAAAAGTACCCTTCATGTGATGTGGAAGTAAATCCCGGTGGCCAGCCTATCTATTATTACATTATTTCTGCTGAATAATTATTGTCCCGACAGTTTTTGCTGTCGGGATTTTTTTTGGGGAGTTTATGGACAAAGATACTTTAATCGTAAATTTAAAAGGTGTAGGTGAAAAGAGTGCCGGGTTGTTTAATAAACTGGGCATTTATACCTACGGGGATTTGGTAAACTATTTCCCCAGAGCCTACGATCAGTATGAATATCCTACGGATTTGAAATCATGTACACAAAACTCCAGAAATGCTGTACTTGCCACAGTAAAGAGCAATCCTAAGGTCGTACGTTTCAACGGAAAGACAATGGTTTCTTTCTTTATAACGGATAATTCCGGTGTATGTGAGGTCAAATTCTTTAACGCTCCCTATATGGCAAAAGCAGTAAAGGTCGGTGACAGAAAGGTATTTCGAGGCTTTCTTAAGGTTTTAAAGGATAAACTCATTTTGGACCAGCCCAAAATGTATACACCTTCCGATTATGATTTGCTTAAAGGGACTATTGTGCCTGTATATTCTCTGACAAAGGATCTTTCAAATGACAGATTGTCAAAATGCGTTAAACAGGTTCTTTCCGGCATTCAGATACCTGATGATTATCTTACGGATGAAGAACTTAAAAAGCTGGAAATGCTTTCATACAGCGACGCTGTAAGTAATATTCATTTTCCTAAAGATGAAAATTATCAGTATTACGCCAGAAGACGTATTATCTTCGAAGAATTCATTGAATTTATTAAAATGTCCCGTGAAGGAATCGAAGAACAGAAGAATATTCCGAATGGCTATAAAATGATCGAGGTTTCAGACTGCAAAAGGTTGGAAGAAAGGCTCCCCTACGAACTTACCAATGCCCAGAAAATGGCTGTTAATGATATTTTCAACGATTTGACTTCTGATTATCTTATGAATAGGCTTGTACAGGGTGATGTTGGTTCGGGTAAAACCATTGTTGCGGTTATGGGACTTTTGATGTGTGCCTCAAACGGATATCAGGGTGCTATGATGGCTCCTACAGAAGTTCTTGCAAGGCAGCATTTTGAAAACATAAAGAAAATGACGGATGAGTACGGCCTTTGCTTAAAACCTGTTCTTTTAACAGGGAAGATGGGTGCAAAGGATAAGAGAGAAGCTTTGCAAAGTATTGCAAACGGTGAGGCGAATGTTGTTCTTGGAACACATGCATTAATTCAGGAAGGCGTTGAGTTTAAAAACCTGGCCCTTGTTATTACCGACGAACAGCATCGTTTTGGCGTTAAACAGCGTGAGACTCTGAAGAATAAGGGCAAAGAACCTCATCTTCTTGTAATGAGTGCTACACCTATTCCCAGAACTCTTGCAATGATTGTGTTTGCCGGTTTGTCGGTTTCGGTTATTGATGAACTTCCCAAGAACAGAATTCCCATAATGAACTGTGTTGTAAACTCAAACTACAGAAGAAAAGCATACGAGAAGATAAGGGAAGAGATTGATAAAGGCCACCAGGCTTATGTTATTTGTCCGATGGTTTATGAAAATGAGCAGGATGAGCTTGGTTTAAAGAGTGTTGAGCAGCACAGTAAGGATATTAAGGAATATTTCGGTGAGAAATACAGGGTGGGAACTCTTTCAGGAAAGATGAAACCTGAAGAGAAATCTAAGGTTATGGATAATTTTAAGGCTCATAACTTTGACATTCTTGTTTCCACTACGGTAATCGAAGTTGGTATTGATGTTCCAAACGCCACCATAATAATGATTGAAAATGCCGAAAGGTTCGGACTTTCACAGCTTCATCAGTTAAGAGGTCGTGTAGGACGTGGTAAGGATGCTTCCTTCTGCATTTTAATGAGTGATTCCAATAAGGGAAATACCTTAAGAAGACTTAAAGTCTTAAATGAGACTAATGATGGTTTTAAGATAGCAAGCGAAGACATGAAACTTCGTGGGCCCGGTGAACTGAACGGAATACGCCAAAGCGGTGAATTACAGTTTGGCCTTGGTGATGTTGTGGATGATTCGGACATTCTTCTTCTGGCATCGGAATGGTATGACAGAATTAGTGAGCGCATAAGCCACATAAAGGGAAAACTCATTGACTTTAGGACCATTTAACAGTAAAATCAATATGTTTGTAACCAATTTTTAACATGAGGTTTTTGACTTGAGTAAAAATATTGCTATTGTTACCGACAGCAACAGCGGCATTACACAATCCCAGGCTTCAGAGCTTGGAATAAGCGTTATTCCCATGCCTTTTACAATTGATGGTAACGATTATTTTGAAGATATAAATTTAAATCAGGTACAGTTCTATCAGAAGCTTTTGGGTGACTGTAACATTTCCACCAGCCAGCCAAGCCCTGATACTGTTATGTCTCTTTGGGATGAGCTTCTTAAGGACCATGACGAGGTCATTTATATCCCCATGAGCAGCGGCCTTAGCGGTTCTTATCAGACTGCCAGAATGCTTGCGGAGGATTACGACGGAAAGGTTGAAGTTGTCAATAACCAGCGCATTTCCGTTACCATGCGTCAGTCTGTTCTTGATGCCATTAAGCTCAAAGAACAGGGCCTTAGCGCAAAGGATATCAGAAGAAAGCTTGAAGATGACCGCTTTAATTCCAGTATATATATTTGTATAGATACACTTGAATACCTTAAAAAGGGCGGAAGACTTACTCCTGCGGTTGCGATGCTCGGTCAGCTTTTGAAAATCAAACCTGTTTTGCAGATTCAGGGAGAAAAGCTTGATGCATTTGCAAAGGTACGTACTCTGGGACAGGCAAAAACCGTAATGCTAAACCAGGCTTTTAAAGACATTACGGAAAGATTCGGCGGATCGGAAACCGGAAAAGGTGTAACAGTTTTTGTGGCACATACCAACAATCCATCAGGAGCCGAAGAGTTTTTGGAAGAGGTAAAGGCTAAATTTCCTGATGCGGATTTCTATGTTGACTGTCTTTCCTTAAGCGTCAGTTGCCATATCGGTCCCGGCGCTCTTGCTATAGCACTTACTAAAAACTCATTTTAATTTAGTACTTTAGTGCACACGATATTGTAATTATTCTTTTTGAATGATACTATATCGTGTGTTTTTTTATTTCTTTTATTAATCTTTTATGTTATACTAATTTGGTCGAATTATACATTCGAAAAAGATTTATGTGAGGTTTCTTTATGGGAAAGAATACTTATGATGCCGAGAGTATAACGGTCCTTGAAGGTCTGGAAGCTGTCAGAAAACGTCCGGGAATGTACATCGGAAGTGTATCTACAAGAGGACTTAACCATCTTGTTTATGAAATACTTGATAACTCTGTAGATGAACATCTTGCAGGCTATTGTACCGAAATACACGTTATTCTTGAAGATGACGGTTCAGCAACCGTAAGCGATAACGGACGTGGCATTCCTGTAGGAATGCATAAAAAAGGTATAAGTGCAGAACGTCTTGTATTTACCACGCTTCACGCAGGCGGTAAGTTTGATAATAATGCTTACAAGACAAGCGGTGGTCTTCATGGTGTAGGATCATCTGTTGTTAACGCACTTTCCCAGTACCTTTCCGTTCGCGTAAAAACCGGAGGAGCAATTTACGAAGACAAGTATGAAAGAGGTAATCCGGTTATTGCGTTGGAAAACGGACTTCTTCCCGTAGTAGGAAAGACCAAAGAAACAGGTACCTCCATTAACTTCCTTCCCGATGACCAGATATTCGACAAGATTCGTTTTAAAGAGGACGATATAAAGAACCGTCTTCACGAGACAGCCTATTTGAACCCAGGTCTCACCATTTTCTACGAGGACCGTCGTAAAGAAGAAACCGAGAAGATAACATTTCATGAGCCTGATGGAATCGTTGGTTATATCAAGGATATGAATAAGACCAATGAAACCGTTCACGATGTTATTTATTTTAACGGCAAGAATGAAAATATAGAAATAGAAATAGCTTTTCAGTTTATAAATGAATTCCATGAAAATGTTATGGGCTTTTGTAATAACATTTATACTCTTGAAGGCGGTACACATATTACCGGTTTTAAAACCGCTTTTACCAATATTATTAATAATTACGCCAGAGAACTTGGTATCTTAAAGGACAAAGATACTAACTTTACCGGAACTGATGTAAGAAACGGTTTGACAGCTGTTGTGTCCATTAAACATTCTGATCCCAGATTTGAAGGCCAGACAAAGACTAAGCTTGATAATCAGGATGCTTCAAGAGCGGTTTCCAAGGTTACCAATGACGAACTGGTAAGATATTTTGACCGTAATGTTGAGATTTTAAAGAATATTATCGCTTGTGCCGAAAAAGCGGCAAAACTTCGTAAAACCGAAGAAAAAGCCAAAACCAATATGCTTACAAAGCAAAAGTATTCTTTTGACTCTAACGGGAAACTTTCAAACTGTGAGTCCAAGGACGCTTCGAAGTGTGAGATTTTCATAGTGGAAGGTGATTCCGCAGGCGGTAGTGCAAAAATGGCAAGAAACCGTATGTATCAGGCCATTCTTCCCATAAGAGGTAAGATTCTTAATGTGGAAAAAGCAAGTATAGACAAGGTTCTTGCAAATGCTGAAATCAAAACCATGATTTATGCCTTCGGCTGCGGATTTTCCGAAGGGTACGGTAATGACTTTGATATTTCAAAGCTTCGTTACGACAAAATCATAATAATGGCCGATGCGGATGTGGACGGTGCCCATATTTCAAACCTTCTTCTTACCTTGTTCTTCAGATTTATGCCTGAACTTATTTATGAAGGTCATGTATATATAGCTATGCCTCCTTTGTATAAAGTAATTCCTTCAAAGGGTGAAGAAGAATATTTGTACAATGATGAAGCGCTTGAAAAATATAAAGCTACACATAACGTTTCTTACAAGCTTCAAAGATATAAAGGTCTTGGAGAAATGGATCCCGAACAGTTATGGGAAACAACACTTGACCCGCAGAGAAGACTTTTAAAGCGTGTTGAAATCGAAGATGCTAAAAACGCATCGGAAGTAACAGAACTTCTTATGGGTTTGGAAGTTCCTCCCCGTAGGACGTTTATTTATGAAAATGCAAATGAAGCGGAGCTTGATATTTAATCATGAAAAAAGATAATACACCTGTTATCAACGAAGAAGACAGAATTATACAAACCGAATATTCGGATGTAATGAAAAAATCCTTTTTGGATTATGCCATGAGCGTTATTATAGCCAGAGCACTTCCTGATGTAAGAGACGGCTTAAAACCGGTTCAGAGACGTGTTCTTTACGATATGAATGAACTTGGCATTAAATACGATAAGCCTCATCGTAAAAGCGCCCGTATTGTAGGTGATACCATGGGTAAATATCACCCTCACGGAGACAGCTCAATATATGAAGCTCTTGTTGTTATGACTCAGGACTTCAAAAAAGGTCTTCCTTTAATCGACGGCCATGGCAACTTTGGCACAGTTGAAGGTGATGGAGCCGCTGCAATGCGTTATACCGAGGCCAGACTTGAAAAGATTACCCAGGAAGCCATTTTATCGGACCTTGATAAAGATGTTGTTGACTTTATGGATAACTTTGATGCTACGGAAAAAGAACCGGTTGTTCTTCCCTGCAGATTCCCGAATCTTTTGGTTAACGGTTCCGAAGGTATTGCTGTCGGTATGGCTACCAGCATTCCTCCCCACAATCTTGGTGAAGTAATTGATGCCTGCAAGGCATATATGAAGAACAATGACATTACTACCGCTGAACTTATGAAATATATTAAGGGACCTGACTTTCCTACAGGCGGTTCCGTAGTTAACCAGTCCGAGCTTTGCGAGATATATGAATCCGGTATGGGTAAGATTCGTGTAAGAGGTAAGGTTGAAATTGAAAGTGTCAAAGGTGGAAAGACCAATGTGGTGGTTACCGAAATACCTTATCCCATGATAGGTGCCAATATTGCCAAGTTCTTAAATGATGTGGCAACACTTATCGATACCAAGAAAACCAACGATGTTCTTGACATAACCAACCAGTCCAATAAAGATGGAATCCGAATTGTGTTTGAACTTCGTAAGGAGTCAAATCCCCAGAATTTCATTAATCTTTTATACAAAAAAACACGTCTCGAAGACACCTTCGGCTTTAACATGCTTGCAATATGTGACGGCAAGCCCGAAACCTTAAGCCTTAAACGTGTAATTGAAGAAAACGTTAAATTCCAGTTTGAAATCTGCACCAGAAAGTATTCAAAGCTTCTCGAGAAAGAACTGGAGAAAAAGGAAATACAGGAAGGCCTTATCCGTGCAGTTAATGTAATAGACCTTATCATAGAGATTTTAAGAGGTTCTAAGGACCGTAACATGGCAAAAGCCTGCATGACCGAAGGAAAAACTGAAGGTATTAAGTTTAAGTCCAAAGAATCTAAAATTATGGCTTCGCAGTTGAACTTTACAGAGAAACAGGCAAATGCCATTCTGGATATGAGACTGTATAAGTTGATAGGTCTTGAACTGGAAGCTTTGTTTGACGAAAACGAAGAAACTCTTGCTAATATTGCAAGATACGAGGATATTCTCGGAAACAAAGAATCCATGGCCCAGGTAATAATTTCCGATATGGATAAAATCAAACGGGAATACAGCCGTGAAAGAAGAACTCTTATTGAGGATGCTGAAGAAATAATTCTTGAAGAAAAGCAACCCGAAGTGATTGATATTGTCTTTATGATGGACCGTTTCGGATATGCCAAGACGGTTGACAAGATAGTATACGAGCGAAATAAAGAAGCTGTAGATGCTGAAAATAAATTCATTTTCCCGATGAAGAGCGACGGAAGAGTTTGTATCTTTACCGATAAAGGTGATGTGCATACCATAAAAGCTAAGGATCTTCCTTTCGGTAAATTCAGGGAAAAAGGAATGCCCATTGATAATATAAGTAACTTCGATTCCCAGAAGGAGCGTGCTCTTTTAGTATGTTCCATGGAAGATATCAAATATAAAAGACTGGTATTTGCTACAGAATGTGCTATGCTTAAGGTCGTTGACGGCTCTGAGTTTGATGTGGGCAAACGTACGGTTGCAGCTACAAAGCTTAATGATGATGACCTTGTAGTAAGCGTTGAGATTCTTGAAGAGCAGAAGAACATTGTTCTTCAGACCCGTGATGGTGTATTCCTTCGCTTCGGCATTGATGAAATACCCGAAAAGAAGAAAAACGCTGTTGGTGTAAGAGGAATGAAACTTTCCAATGGTGACAGGCTTGAGGCGGTATATTATACTCATAATGCCGGCGACAACACTATTGAATATAATGGAAGACCTTTTGATTTACATGCTAAAGTCAAACCTGGTCATAGAGATACAAAGGGTATAAAAATCAGAAGCTAAGAGGTTTAATATGTTAAGAGTAATATCGGGTACTGCGAGAAATCTTTTGTTGAAAACTCCTGAAGGGTTGGATACCAGACCTACAACAGACAGAATCAAAGAAACTTTATTTAATATGATTCAGTTTGATATTCCCGGAGCAGTTGTGGCTGATTTCTTTGCAGGAAGTGGTTCCCTGGGTATTGAAGCATTGTCCAGAGGAGCTAAAAAGGCTTATTTTGCCGATAATTCCAGAGAAGCAATAAATTGCATAACCGAAAACGTTAAGCATACTCATTTTGAAGACAAGTCCACCATTTTTAACCAGGACGCCATTCGTGCATCCATGCAGATAAATGAATCACATGTTGATATTGTTTTCATGGATCCTCCTTATGATAAAGGACTTGAGGCCGAACTTCTTTCTGTTTTAAAGGATGCCCATTATGTGGACGAGGATACAATGTTTATCGTGGAAGCTTCTTTGAACTGCGACTTTTCTTACCTTGATTCTATAGGTATGGAAGTGGTAAAAGAAAAGAAATACAAAACCAACAAGCATATGTTTATAAAGCTTAAATAAGGAGATTTTTATGAAATCAGCTATTTATCCCGGAACCTTTGACCCTATGACATACGGTCATCTTGATATTATCAAAAGAGCTGCCAATATTTTTGATGAGGTGGTTGTCAGTGTACTTGATAACAAGGAAAAAACTCCGTTGTTTTCGGTTAGCGAACGTGTTAATATACTTAAAGAAGCTACAAAGGATATTCCAAATGTCAGAGTGGAATCCTTTGAAGGGCTGTTAACCGACTACTGCAAGAATATCGGAATAAATGTAGTAGTAAGAGGCTTAAGAGCTGTAACTGACTTTGAATACGAACTTCAGATGTCCCAGATGAACAGAAAACTTTCCAATCACCGGGTGGAGACAATCTACTTTAACACTACTTTGAAGTACTCTTATCTTAGTTCTTCCGCTGTTAAACAGATTGCCCAGTTCCATGGAGATTTGTCTGCGTTTGTACCTGATTTCGTGGCAAAACTTTTATACGAGCGCTATGGCTTTAATGACTAGGGGAGAATTTTTTTATGGCAAGCAAAATTGAAGCACTTATCGATGAAATCGAAAACTATATTGATAACTGTAAGTTTCAGACATTGTCAAACACCAGAATTATCGTTAATAAAGATGATATAGATGATTTGCTTAGAAATCTTCGTATGAGTACTCCTGAAGAAATCAAGCGCTATCAGAAAATAATCAGTAACAGAGATGCCATTCTCGATGATGCGAAGAAACGTGCCGAGCAGCTTATTAACGAGGCTACCATCCAGACCAACCAGCTTATTAACGAGCACGAAATTATGCAGCAGGCGTATTCTAAGGCCAATGAAGTGGTTACCATGGCTACAAATCAGGCTCAGGAAATCCTTGATAAAGCTACTATTGAGGCAAATTCCGTAAGAGCTGCTGCAATGCAGTATACAGATGATTTGCTTGCAAATCTTGAAAAGATTATTACCCATACTACCCAGACCACTGTTGCTAATTACAACGAACTGATCAGTAACCTTAACAGCTGTAACGGTATAGTTAAAGGTAACAGAACGGAACTTCATCCTGTAGATGATGACGATTTTGAAAACATTAATCTTAATGAGTCATCCGATGATGATTCATCCGAAGGACTTGAAATCATGTAATTTTGGAATGCAGGGCATTTTGCTCTGCATTTTTTGTTTATTATTCTTTTATTTCTTAAAACCACATTATGTAGTATACTTATTCTATGAGACTGGACAAATTCTTGTGTGAAACTCTAAATATTTCAAGAAAAGATGCTAAAGACTTTTTAAAAAAGGCTAATATCAGCATTAACGGCGAAGTCTGTAAAGACAGCGGAAAAATAATCGATGAAAACAAGGATGATATCGTAGTAAACGGCAAAAAAGTTTCTTATGAGAAATTCCTCTACTTTATGTTGAACAAACCTTCCGACTATATTACCGCCACTAAGGACGATAAGCAGAAGACCGTTCTTGATCTGTTCAAAAATGAGAAGAGGGATGATTTGTTTGCTGTGGGAAGGCTCGACAAAGATACTGTAGGGCTTTTGATAATTACAAACGACGGTGAGCTTTCACATCACCTTACGTCTCCGAAACATCATGTACCTAAAACATATTATTTAAAAACGTTAAAACCGATAACTTCCGAGGCTGCGGATAAACTTCGTGAAGGAGTTGAACTTGTGGGAGACGGAATGACCAAGCCTGCAATTGTTGAAATCCTTTCCGATAATGAGATGAAGCTTACAATAACCGAAGGAATGTTTCATCAGGTCAAACGAATGCTTCTTGCGGTAGCTAATGAGGTAACTTACTTAAAAAGAGTTTCCATGGGGGAAGTACTTCTTGACGATAATCTTAAAGAAGGGGAATACAGAAGACTTACAGAAGAGGAGATAATTCTTCTTAAAAAATAATGGAGGACTTATGAATATTGCTATTATTACAGGCGCTTCCAGCGGAATGGGAAGAGAAGCAGCCAGACAGATTGACAAAATCTATACCACAGGTATTTCTGAAATATGGCTTGTTGCCAGAAGAAGCGAAAGATTGAAAACACTTGCTTCTGAACTTAATCATAAGGCAAGAATTCTTCCTTTGGATCTTACGGATGAAAGAGATTTGCAGGAATTTGAACTTTCCCTTAATCTTTTGAATCCCAATGTAAAAATTCTTGTTAATGCCTCCGGATATGGTATAATGGGACAGTTTCGTAATTCTGAATTGTCAGAACAGACAGGTATGGTCAGACTTAACTGTGAAGCACTTACAAGAATAACCCATCTTTCTTTGAACTATATGAAAAAGGGTGCCAGAATCATTCAATTTGCTTCATCCGCAGCGTTTGTTCCTCAGATAGATTTCAGCGTTTATGCAGCCACAAAGGCTTATGTATTAAGCTTTTCCAGATCGTTAAACGAAGAACTCAGATCCCAGGGCATATCAGTTACCGCAGTTTGCCCCGGACCTGTTGATACTGAATTTTTCAAAATTGCCCAGAAGAGCGGAAACTCCAACTTCAACTTTAAAAAATATTTCATGGCAAAAGAAGATGACGTTGTTAGAAAAGCCTTAATCGATGCTTATAACCGAAAAGCCGTTTCCGTATATTCTGTTTGGATGAATCTGTTCCGTTTTATAGCAAAGGTTTATCCGCACTCGATTATTTTAAGAATAATGTCTCTATTAAAGTAAGGAATGTTTATGAAAAGAATTAAAAAAGGTAATTTTGGCTACCTTAAAAGCCAAAAAACAATTGAGATCTTTAAAACGTTGTTTTGCCTTATTTTATCGGTTGCTATATACAGAATCGGTATTTATTCCACAGGCTCCAATAAAAATCTTTTGACTTTGGTAGCGGTACTGGGATGCCTTCCCATGGCGAAGTTTGCGGTTAACGCAATAATGTTTATCAAGGCAAAGGGCTGTTCTTTGGAAGTAAAAGAGAAGATTGAGGCTAAGGGCTTAAAACCCGTCTTTTATGACTTGTTCTTTACAACCTTTAAAAAGAATTTCCAGATAAGTGCTCTTGATTACAAAAAGAAAAGCCTTATTATGCTTACTGAAGACCCTGACATAGAATTGCAGGCTGCAGAGGATCATATTAAGGAGGTTCTTAACAACTGCGGATATTCAAGTGTGACAGTAAAGATTTATACAGATTCTGATAAATTCATCGAAAGAATGGCTGAACTTAAGGAACTTTCCGAAGAGGATAAAGATTTAACCTATTTATTCGATAATATTTTAAACGTCTCTTTGTAAAATGAAAGAATTTAAAATAGCTAAAGAAGATGCCGGACAGACAGCGATTAAATACCTCGGTAGGATATTGAAAGACGCTCCTAAGGGTCTCCTTTACAAACAGATTAGAAAGAAAAATATAACTTTAAACGGCAAAAAAATGGAAGGTAACGAAAAACTCTCAGCGGGTGACGTTATTTCTGTTTTTATGTCTGAAGATACCATAAAGAAGTTTCAGGGCGAAACAGTAAAGGATGTTTCCGAATACGAAGAGGCATTTATTAAATTCGGTAAGCCTCATATTATTTACGAGGATGATGATGTTATTTTTCTTGATAAACCTGTAGGAATGCTAAGCCAGAAGAGTGAAAACGCAGATTTAAGCGCCAATGAATGGCTTATAGGTTATATGCTTTCTTCGAATTCAACCGATGCAGAGAAACTTTCAAGATTTACTCCCTCTGTTTGTAACCGTCTCGACAGAAATACCGGGGGAATACTTCTTTTTGGAAAAACACTTCCCGGAACTACTGCATTAAGCAAAACATTAAAAGAAAGAAATTTCCAAAAATTCTATAAAACAGTAGTTTTCGGACAGATTGTTAAAAGCGAATTTATTAAAGGCTATATTTCGAAAGACGAAAATATCAATAAAGTTACGGTTTATGATAAAGAAACTCCGGGCTGTGACTATATTGAAACCGGTTATATGCCTTTGAGGTTTAATAAGGAACGTAATCTGACCGAACTTGAGGTGGAGCTTGTTACAGGTAAACCTCACCAGATCAGGGCACATCTTGCTTCGATTAAGCATCCCATAATAGGTGATGCAAAGTATGGTAACGTTAAACTAAACGACGGTATTAAGAAGGAATTCGGTCTTAAAAACCAGCTCCTTTTTGCATATAAAGTAGTTTTCCCGGTAAATTTTTCATTGGAAAATCTTGCAGGAAAAACATTTACAGTGAATTTCGATAATATATTTGACAGGTTCTTTTAGGGGAAAGAATAATGCCGACTTGGAAATCCAGGGGACTTCGAGGCTCCGCCTTTGAAGAGATGGTTAACAAAACCAATGAAAAATATGAAGAATGCGGTCTTGCCTTAATCCAGAAAATTCCCACACCCATTACACCAATTGAAATTGACCAAAAGAGCAGACATATTACACTGGCTTACTTTGAAAAGAAGAGTACTGTTGACTACATAGGTGCTGTTCAGGGTGTGCCGGTCTGTTTTGATGCAAAAGAATCCGCAACCGATGTATTTAACCTTCAGAATATCCACGATCACCAGGTGGAATTTATGAATGAGTTTAAACGGCAGAAAGGTATTGCGTTCTTTTTGATTTATTACACCAAAAGAGATCTTATTTATTACATGCCTATTGAAGAAATGCTTGTTTTCGTTAACAGGGCAAAAGAAGGCGGGAGAAAGAGCTTTCGCTTTGAAGAACTGAAAGAAGAACATTTTATAGAAAAGCATTCAGGCCTTCTGGTTCCTTATCTTGATATGGTTGCCAAGGAGCTTGAAGAAGAGAATAATTCTTGACAAATCTTTAGTATGCTACTATGATAATTAGGTAGCACGTTACCACGCTAAAGTAAATAGGAGAATTTTATGATAAAAGAACTTGTTCATACACCTGACGGTGTAAGAGACATATACGGAGAAGAAGAACAGAGAAAACTGTATCTTGAGAAGAATATTAAGGATGTCATCTATTCATACGGATATGAAGATATCCAGACACCTACATTTGAATATTTCGATGTATTTTCCAAAGAAATCGGAACAACACCTTCAAAAGAGCTTTATAAGTTTTTTGACAAGGAAGGCGATACCCTTTGCTTAAGACCCGACTTTACGCCCTCTGTTGCCAGATGTGTAGCTAAGTATTTTTCTGATGTTACTGCACCTATTAAGCTTACGTACCTTGGAAATACCTTTGTAAACAACTCTTCATTACAGGGAAAGCTCAAGGAAACGACGGAAATAGGCGTTGAACTTATGAACGATGACAGTGCAATGGCCGATGCTGAGACCATTAATCTTGTTATTGAATCATTGAAATCCACAGGACTTAAGGATTTTCAGATAGTAATAGGTCATATGGAATATTTTAAGGGCCTCTGTGAAAGTGCAGGAATCGGAGAAGACAACGAGCTTCTTTTGAGAGAATATATTTCTTCCAAAAACTATATTATGGCTGAGGAACTTATAGATTCATTGATTTCCGATACAAAACAGAAGGATTTACTGATGATGACAAGTGAATACATCGGTGATGTATCTGTTTTGAAGAATACCAAAAGCAAAGTGAATAATGTACGTTCCAAAAATGCTTTGTTAAGGCTTGAAAAAGTTTATGAGATCCTTTCGCTTTTCGGAAACGAAAAGTATGTTTCTTTTGACCTTGGAATGCTTTCAAAATATAACTACTATACAGGTGTGATTTTTAAGGCTTATACATATGGTCTTGGTGATGTGCTTGTGAAAGGTGGAAGATACGACCATTTAGTAGAGGCTTTTGGTAATCCTAAGCCCGCAGTTGGTTTTGTAATTGTAATCGATGATTTGATGCTTGCTTTAAGAAGCCAGAAGATCGGTGTTCCGCTTAAAGAGAAACCGCTTGTCGTAACTTATAACGAGAAAAATATGGATTCCAAAATAGCGGAAGTTAACAAACTCAGGAAAGAAGGCAAGGCTGTAAGCTTTGTGGCAGAGGAGGCTTAATATGTGCGATCAGAAATATTTGACCTTTGCCCTTGGTAAAGGACGTCTTGCGGATAAAACACTTGATCTTATGGAACAGATAGGAATTACCTGTACCGAAATGAAGGACAAGGATACCAGAAAGCTTATTTTTGTAAACGAAGAACTTAAATTAAAGTTTTTCCTTGCAAAGGGCCCGGATGTTCCCACGTATGTTGAATACGGTGCAGCTGATATCGGTGTTGTGGGTAAAGATACTCTTTTGGAGGAATGCAGAAGAGCATACGAAGTCCTGGATCTTGGTTTCGGAAAGTGCAGAATGTGTGTATGCGGACCTAAGGAAGCCAAAGAACTTTTACAGCATCATGAAATGATTCGTGTTGCCACAAAGTATCCTGTTATTGCAAAGGATTATTTTTACAATAAAAAGCATCAGACCGTGGATATTATTAAGTTAAACGGAAGCGTTGAGCTTGGTCCTATTGTAGGGCTTTCCGATGTTATTGTTGATATAGTCGAAACAGGTTCCACATTAAGGGAGAACGGTCTTGAAGTTTTGGAAGAGGTTTGCCCTTTAAGTGCCAGAATGATTGTTAATCAGGTTAGCATGCAGATGGAATCAAAAAGAATAAATGATATAATCACTAAACTTAAATCGGTTTTGTGATTTGGGAGAAGTATAAATGAAAATCGTTAAATTGAATGAAGAGAACAAACGGGATTTGTTAAAAAACCTTCTCAAAAGAAGCACTACAAGCTATCCCGAATACGAGAAAACAGTTGCCGAGATCATTAATAATGTTAAGGATAACGGTGACAAAGCGTTATTTGAATACACGTTAAAATTCGATAAGTTTTCTCTTAATGCAGATAATATCAAGGTTACACGTGAAGAGATTGATGCTGCTTACAAAGAAATGGATCCGGAATATGTTGAGGTTATTAAACGTGCCAAGGCTAACATAGTTGCCTTTCACGAAAAACAGGTACGCCAGTCCTGGATTGATACTAAACCAGACGGTTCCATTCTGGGTCAGCGTATTATACCTATAGAAAAAGCCGGAACTTACGTACCCGGCGGTAAAGCCGCATATCCTTCAAGTGTACTTATGAACATTCTTCCTGCAAAGGTTGCAGGCGTTTCTAAGGTTGTTATGGTTACGCCTCCTGATGCGCAGGGAAAAATCAATCCAGGTACACTTGTAGCTGCTGATATTGCCGGCGTAGATGAAATTTATAAAGTTGGCGGAGCTCAGGCAATTGCAGCTCTTGCTTTCGGAACCGAATCCGTTCCTAAGGTTGATAAGATTACCGGACCCGGAAATATATACGTTGCTCTTGCGAAAAAGGCAGTATACGGAAATGTTGGTATTGATTCAATAGCAGGTCCCAGCGAAATTATTGTTCTTGCTGATGAGACCGCAAATCCCAGATATGTTGCGGCAGACCTTCTTTCACAGGCAGAACACGACCAGCTTGCTTCCGCAATTCTGGTTACTACCGATGAAGAACTTGCAAAAAAAGTATCTGATGAGGTTGACGGCTTTACCAAAGTATTGTCCAGAGCAGAAATTATTAAAGCTTCTTTGGACAATTTCGGATATATTCTTATTGCCAAGAATATGGATGAAGCTATTGATACTGTTAATGAAATAGCCGGTGAACACTTGGAAATTCTTACAAAGAATCCTTTTAACACCATGACAAAGATAAAGAATGCGGGTGCAATTTTCCTGGGTGAATATTCTTCCGAGCCTTTGGGTGATTATTTTGCAGGACCTAACCACATTCTTCCCACAAACGGAACCAGCAGGTTTTTCTCACCCCTTTCCGTTGATGATTTTATTAAAAAATCCAGCATTATATGTTATTCTGAAGAAGGACTTAAAAAAGTTCACGAGGATATTGAACTGTTTGCCAAAAACGAAGGTTTAACAGCTCATGCAAATTCCGTTCACGTTCGTTTCGAATAGAAAAGGAGATAACATGTCCCGTTGTAAATTGATTGAAAGAGAAACAAAAGAAACAAATATTTCCCTTCAGCTTGATCTTGACGGCACCGGAAATTCATCCGTTGATACGGGTGTGGGCTTTATGGACCATATGCTTGAAGGATTTTCCAAACACGGTTTCTTTGATTTAAAGGTTAAGGCAAAAGGGGATTTGAATGTTGACTGTCACCATACGGTTGAGGATATTGGTATTGTTCTTGGTATTGCCATAAAAGAAACTCTCGGTGACAAAAAGGGCATTAAACGTTATGGTAGTTTTATGCTTCCTATGGACGATGTTCTTGTGCTTTGTGCAATTGATTTGTGCGGAAGACCCTATTTTAACTTTGAATGTGATTTTGCCACTGAAAGAGTGGGATATCTTGAAACCCAGACAGTTAAAGAGTTTTTCTATGCCATTTCTTATAGTGCAGGAATGAACCTTCACATTAAGGTTTTAAACGGTGATAACGATCATCACAAAATCGAAGCTATGTTTAAGGCTTTTGCAAAAGCTCTTGATGAGGCTTCTTCCTTTGAACCCCGTTCCAATGGAGTAATGTCTACGAAAGGAACTTTGTAATTCATGAAAAAGAAACTTATACCCTGTATATATTTAAAGAATCAGATGGCGGTTGCATCCTTGACGGATTCAACCGTTATTGAAACTGACCCTGTAAGGCTCGCCAAGGCCTATTGTGATGCAAAGGCGGACGAATTACTTATCTATGATTTGTCCGTGGAAGATGAGGCTCACGAGGCCGCTATCGACCTTATTCATGAGCTTTGCGGTCAGGTTACGGTTCCTGTTATCGGGGCCGGAAACGTTAAGCGTATGGAAGATATTAAAAAGCTTCTTTATGCAGGATGTAAAAGAGCATGTCTTAATTACTCTAAACCCGAGAATGTTCTTTTGACGGAAGAAGTATCAAAGAAATTCGGTAAAGATAAAATTGTTGCCTGTATTAAAAATCTTGAAGAATATACTCAGAACAAAGAAACTCTTTCTGATTATGTTTCCACTATTTTGTTTTTGGACAGAGATGTTTATAAGAGTGAAGAGGTTTGTAAGGATACTAATTTTAAAATTATTTTAAATCTTCCCAACATTCTTCTTGATAAGCTTATTGAGTATCTTCAGAAGGATAAGCTTGAAGGAATTACCGGACAGGTTGTAAACAGTAATTCCTCCGATTTTGAGAAGATAAAAGAACTTGTGGGTGAAAACGTTACTCCTTTCAGTACATTTAAGCTTAACAGCGACGGACTGATTCCCGTAATTGTCCAGGATTATAAGACAAATCAGGTCCTTATGCTTGCTTATATGAATGAAGAAGCTTATGAAAAGACCATAAGAAACGGCAGAATGACGTATTTTTCAAGAAGTAGACAGAGTCTGTGGCTTAAGGGCGAGACTAGCGGTCATTTCCAGTACGTAAAATCTTTAAGCTACGATTGTGATAACGACACACTGCTTGCAAAGGTTGAACAGATTGGTGCTGCCTGCCATACAGGTTCTTATTCCTGCTTCTTTAACGATATTATTTCCTACGATTTTGAGGAAAAAAGTCCTTTATCTGTACTTACGGACGTATATGATGTTATTATGGATCGTAAGGCAAATCCCAAAGAAGGCTCCTATACCAATTATCTTTTTGACAAAGGAATTGATAAGATACTTAAAAAGGTGGGAGAAGAGGCAACAGAAATTGTTATTGCCGCAAAAAATCCCAATCCCAATGAAATAAAGTATGAAATATCCGATTTCCTTTATCATGTTATGGTATTAATGGCTGAAAAAGGCGTAACATGGGATGAAATAATGACAGAGCTTGCCAACAGATAGGAAGGATAGTTTATGCAGTATACCGCTTTGCCGGAGGATATTTTACTTAGCATTGAAAAGCCGGAAAGATATATTGGTCACGAAATCAATGCTGTTTACAAAGATAAGAATAAAGTGGACGTCAGGTTTGCCATGTGCTTTCCTGACGTATATGAAATCGGGATGTCACACCTTGGCATCGCGATTTTGTATGATATGTTTAATAAATTTGAAGACACCTGGTGTGAGAGGGTTTATTCTCCCTGGGTGGATTTAGACAAAATTATGAGGGAGAGAAACATCCCTCTTTTTACCATAGAATCACAAGAACCTGTAAAAAACATGGATTTTCTTGGTATTACCCTTCAATATGAAATGTGTTATACAAATATACTTCAGGTACTTGATTTATCTGGTATTCCTTTGATTTCCAAAGAACGAACCTGGGAAGATCCCATAGTTATCGGCGGTGGTCCTTGTTCCTATAATCCTGAGCCTATAGCCGATTTTTTCGATATTTTCTATATCGGAGAGGGCGAGACAAAGTACAGGGAGCTTCTTGATTTATATAAAGAATCTAAGAAAAACAATGATTCAAGAGAAGAGTTTTTGCATAAAGCCGCTAAAATACCGGGTATGTATGTGCCTTCTTTGTATGAGCCTGAATATAATGAGGATTTCACTTTGAAGGCGTTTAAACCTACAAAGGATGATATACCGGCCACAATCCTCAAGGAGCTTGTTAAGGATCTTGACGATACTTATTACCCCGAGAAGCCTGTAGTGCCATATATGAAGGTTACACAGGACCGTGTGGTACTTGAAATAATGCGTGGCTGCATAAGAGGCTGCAGATTTTGTCAGGCAGGCCAGATTTACAGACCTGTACGTGAAAGAAGCGTGGAATTTTTAAAAGAAAAAGCTGCAAAAATGCTTAAAGCAACCGGCCACGAAGAAATTTCCCTCAGTTCTTTAAGTTCTTCCGACTATACGCATATTGAAGAACTTTTGAATTACCTTATTGAAGACTGTACTGAAAAGAAGGTTAATATAGCTCTTCCCAGTCTTCGTATCGACCAGTTTTCCGTAGATGTAATGAATAAGGTTCAGGATGTTAAGAAATCAAGCCTTACTTTCGCTCCGGAAGCAGGCTCCCAGAGAATGAGAGATATTATTAACAAAGGACTTACCGAAGAGGATATTATTAACGGTGCTGTTCTTGCGTTTAAAGGCGGCTGGACAAAGGTTAAATTATATTTTATGTTAGGTCTTCCTTTCGAAAAAGAAGAAGATATCGAAGGCATAGCAAAGCTTTGTAATTCCATAGCCGCAGCATTTTATGACAACATTCCGAAGGAAGAAAGAGTTAACGGAAAGGTTGCGATTACCGCAAGCACTTCTTTCTTTATTCCCAAGCCCTTTACACCCTTCCAGTGGGCTTCCATGAATACTTCGGAACAATTTATCGACAAAGCCGAACATACAAAACGTTACATCAGGGAACAGCTTAATCAGAAGGTTATCAGATATATCTGGCATGAAGCGGATATCAGTATGCTGGAAGGTGTATTTGCCCGTGGTGACAGACGTCTTTCAAAGGTTATACTCAATGCCTATAAAAAAGGCTGCATTTACGATGCCTGGACAGAATACTATAAGCATGATGTCTGGCTTCAGTGCTTTGAAGAAGAGGGTATCGATCCATTGTTCTATACCGTAAGGGAAAGAAAAGAAGACGAACTTTTCCCCTGGGATTTTATCGACTGCGGTGTTACCAAGGCTCATCTTTTGAGAGAATGGAACAAGGCCAAAGAAGGTATAGTAACCGACAACTGCAGATCAAAATGTTCCGGATGCGGAAGCGCAAGATTTGACTGCGGAATTTGTATTAACGGAAGGTAATTTGATGAAAGTCAGAATTAAATTTTCAAAACACGGTGTTTTGAAATATATAGGTCATCTAGACTTAATGAGATATTTCCAAAAAGCATTCAGAAGAACGGATATTAAAGTTCTATACTCTAAAGGTTTTTCTCCCCATATGATTATGTCCTTTGCCCAGCCTTTGGGTGTTGGTGTGGAAAGTGATGGGGAATATTTTGATGTTGAAGTGGATGATTCGGAAAATGTTTCTTTGTTTAAGGATAAACTGAATCAGGAAATGGCTGAAGGAGTGGCAATTTTGGATGCAGTAATATTGCCTGAAAAAACCCAGAATGCCATGGCCAGTGTAGCCGCTGCGGGATATGAGTTAAATTTTTACAAAGAAAGCCCTTTAAGTGAAGATTTATTAAAAAAATATGCCACTTCCGAAAGTGTTGAATTTATAAAAACCACCAAAACAGGTGAACATATAATTAATGTTAAAGAATATGTTTTTGATTTAAAGCTTCTTGATTCCGGTACATTATATCTTTTATGTGATGCTTCAAGTTCCGGTAATTTAAAGCCTTTAACATTTATTGAAGCACTTTTAAAGCTTGAGAATAAGGATTCTTCCGAATATCCTTTCCATATTTTAAGAAAAGACACTTATAAACGAAACGAAAAGGACGAACTGGTTCCTTTATCATTGTTTTAATATGAATGATTCAAAGCTTATCGTAACTGAATACAGGGGCCTTACAACCGGATTCCTTTTTGAAAACGGCGACATAAGCGAAATTATTGCTTCTTCCGACAAAGCTGTTAACGTAGGCGATATTTATGTGGGAAGAATAAGCAATGTAAAAAAGGATTTAAATGCCTGCTTTGTTGATATATCAGAGGGTGTTAAGGGATATCTTCCCTTTGAAGAATTGTATCCGGACGGTTTTGTCAAAAGAACCTATAACGGGAAACCTGTTCAGGGAGACATTGTTCTTGTGCAGGTATCAAAGGAAGCGATGAAAACCAAGGATTGCTCCCTTACGATGCATCTTTCTTTGGCCGGAGTATATTCCATAGTAACCTTGGATGATAAGGAAATCCATTTTTCTTCAAAACTTAAAACAAAAGACACCGAAAGGCTTGAAGAGATTAGTAATCTTTATAAAGGCGATTTCGGGTTTATTGTAAGGACTAATGCAAGTTCCGGTGAGGTTGAAGATATTCTTTTGGAAGTAAATGAAAATTCCGCTAAATTGAAGAATATTGTTCAGTCTGCAGCTTCAAGAACAGCGTTTACATGTCTCTATAAAGCAGAGGACTCATATGTAGAACGGATTAAATCAATTTCCTGCAAAAGATACGATGAAATTATTACCGATTCTTCGGACATATACAATTCTTTAAGTAAATACTTTAAGGTCAGGTTCTATGATGATAAATCATTCCCCCTTAAAGCGTTGTATTCTTTTGATAAAGCTTATTCACTTGCAACCGACAGGAAGGTTATGCTAAAAGGCGGAGGTTACCTGATAATCGACAAAACAGAAGCTTTGTCTGTTATTGATGTAAACTCCGGAAAATTTGATAAAAAAGTTTCCAAAGAGGAAGCAGCAGAGAGAGTAAACAGGGAAGCTGCTAACGAGATAGCCCGCCAGTTAAGGCTTCGAAATCTTTCCGGAATCATTATTGTTGATTTTATAAACACTGATGAAAAAGGCAGATTACTAATAAAAAATATCTTAAAAGAGAGCTTTAAAAAGGATTCTGTGAAGACAACTTTTGTTGATTTTACGCCTTTGGGACTTTGCGAAATAACAAGGCAGAAGAAATTTGATTTTCTTTGATTTTTAATGAAATAAAGGTTTGACAAATATATATATTACTGTTATTATTATCGAGTATGCCGCACAGTGAGGTATAAGTGTGCCCATTTACAGACACCACCACAACTGGCGAGTAAAACCATTATTGGTTTAGAGATAGGAGGTACAAACTATGTACGCTATTATTGCTACCGGAGGAAAACAGTACAAGGTTTCTGAAGGCGATGTTATCCGTGTTGAAAAGCTCGACGCTGAAGCAGGCGCATCTGTTACTTTCGAAGACGTAATCGCTGTTAGCGCTGATAAGCTTAAAGTTGGCAAGGACGTTGCTGATGCAACTGTTACAGCTACTGTTATGGATCAGGGCCGCGGCAAGAAGGTTATCGTTTACAAGTACAAGAGAAAGAGCGGTTACCACAAGAAGAACGGTCATAGACAAGCATACACTCAGGTTAAGATTGAAAAGATTAACGCATAATTTGGTGTGATTTTTATGACAGAAATAACATTCTATCGTGACGACAATGATAAATGCTTTGGTTTTGAATGTAACGGTCATTCCGGTTTTGCCAAAGCCGGTAAAGACATTGTATGTGCAGGTATTTCGATACTTACCATAAACTTTATCAATTCTGTTGAAAAGCTTACTAAAACGGGTGTTGAAACAGAGTCTGACGAAAGTAAAGGTTATTTGAAAGTTACGATAAAGGATTATGAAAAAGAGGACGTTGTTCTTTTGTTTGAATCCTTAAGGCTTGGCTTGAATGGCATCCAGGAGAATTATTCAAAGTATTTGAGACTTTCTAATAGGAGGTGTAAACCATGATGAAATTGAACCTTCAATTTTTCGCTCATAAAAAGGGTGTTGGTTCTACCAAGAACGGTAGAGATTCCGAATCCAAGAGATTAGGTGCGAAGAGAGCTGACGGACAGTTCGTTAAGGCCGGCAATATTTTATACAGACAGCGCGGTACTAAGATTCATCCCGGTATCAACGTTGGTCGTGGCGGAGATGATACATTATTCGCTCTTGTTGACGGTGTTGTTCGTTTTGAAAGGGTAGGAAGAGATAAAAAGCAGGCTTCCGTTTATCCTGTAGAGAAGTAATTCTTTTCTAAAGCTTTTAAAGGGTTTCGTACTTAAGCGAAACCCTTTTTTAATGTTAATTTATGAATATTATTATTTGCCGGTGTTATGTTATAATGCATTAGAAAGGCAAGGATTATTATGTTTGCAGACAGAGCAAAAATTTATGTAAGAAGCGGAAAAGGCGGAGACGGCCACGTTTCATTCAGAAGAGAAAAATTTGTTCCTGACGGTGGTCCTGACGGCGGAGACGGCGGTCACGGCGGAAGTGTTATTTTTGAAATCGATGAGGGTATGAATACTCTTATGGATTACCGTTATAATAAGCATTACCGCGCAGAGGACGGAGAACAGGGCGGCAAAAGAAACTGTCGCGGAAAAGACGGAAACGACATTGTTCTTAAAGTGCCCGAAGGAACTGTTATAAAAGATGAAGCCAGCGGAAAGGTTCTTCTTGATATGTCGGGAGACAACAGAAGAGTCGTATTTCTTGAAGGCGGAAAGGGTGGTCTTGGTAACCAGCACTATGCTACCAGCACCATGCAGGCTCCCAAATACGCTAAACCCGGACAGCCGGCCAAGGAACTTAATATATTATTGGAACTTAAATCCATTGCAGATGTGGGTCTTGTAGGATTTCCAAATGTAGGTAAATCCACATTGCTTTCTGTTATATCAAATGCCAAACCCAAGATTGCCAATTATCATTTTACAACACTTCAACCTAACCTTGGTGTTGTAGACATGGAAGGTATCGGAGGCTTTATTGTTGCTGATATTCCCGGACTTGTAGAGGGAGCCAGTGAAGGTGTCGGTCTTGGTCTTGATTTCTTAAGACATATTGAACGTACCCGTATTCTTGTTCATGTAGTGGATGCTGCTTCCGTTGAAGGCAGAGATCCTATTGAAGATATATATGCCATAAATGAGGAACTCAAAAAATACGGCGCAGACGTGGCCAACAAGCCCCAGATTATCGCTGCTAACAAATTGGACGTCTGTGAGGACAAAGAAGCCGTGTTGGCCAAAATTAAGGCTGAATTTGAGCCCCAGGGATACGAAGTATTCCCTATAAGCGGAGCTACCAGAGCCGGCGTAAAAGATTTACTTTTGCATATTTGGGAATTATTGAAAAAATATCCTAAAAAGACTGTTGTATTTGAACCTGAAATGCTTCCTGAGTTCGGTGGTCTTTACTCGGATGAGCCTTTTGAAGTTACATATGATGAAAAGGCGAATGAATATGTTGTGGAAGGTCCACGAATCGAAAAAATGCTTGGATATACCAATCTTGATTCAGAAAAGGGATTTGAATTCTTCCAGAAATTCCTTAAAGACAACGGTATTCTTGACCGCCTTGAGGAGCTTGGTATTAACGAAGGCGATACAGTAAGAATGTACGGTTTTGCATTTGACTATTATAAATAACGGAGAGAATAAATGATTAAAAATTCCAGACAAAGAGCTTATTTAAAAAGCCTCGCAAGCAATCTTACACCTTCTTTCCAGATTGGAAAGGGAACACTTACACCTGAGATAACCGAAGCAGTAAGAGAATGCTTTAATACTCATGAGTTAATAAAGATTTCCGTATTAAATAACTGCCTTGAAGATCCCCGTGATATGGCTCAGATTCTTGCAGACAGAACAGGTTCTGAAGTCGTTCAGGTTATCGGTAAAAAGATAGTTTTATACAAAGAAGACAAGAAAAACAAAAAAATCGAACTTCCTGACTAGTGAGGGTTTGATATGCTTGAAAGAATTGGTATAATGGGCGGAACCTTCAGCCCGATACATTTCGGTCATATAAAGCTTGCACAAGCTGCTTACGAAGAATTTTCTCTTGATAAAGTTTTGTTTATTCCAAGTGGCAATTCTTATTTAAAGAATGATGTTCTTGACAGCAGACATCGTTTGGATATGACCAGGCTGGCTGTTGAAGGCACAGAATATTTCGAGGTTTCAACTATAGAAATTGACAGAGGCGGAAATTCATATTCCTTTGAAACCCTTGAAGAATTGAAGGTAATTTATCCTACTTCCGATTTGTTTTTTATTGTGGGAGCTGATTCTTTTTTGTATATGGATAAGTGGAAAGAACCTTCAAGAATATTTAAAAATGCCACTATTTTAGTTGCCGTAAGAGACGATTCCACAATAGAAGATCTGAAAGTCAAACGTCATGAATATTTTGACAGATTCAAAGCTAAAGTTGAATTCCTTTCAATAGAACATATTGATATTTCTTCAACTGATATTAGAAATAGCATTATTAACGGTGAACCTATTGATGGAAAAGTTCCTGAAAGCGTTATAAAATATATTGAAAACCAAAAACTATATTTGAAGGCATAATTATGGAACAAAACTACAGTGAAATAATTCAAAAGCTTCAAAATACCCTTGATTCATATCGATTTATTCATACAATGGGTGTGAAAGATATGTGTTTTTCTTTGGCTTTGCATTATGGTTATGATGAAAGAAAAGCTGAACTTGCCGGTCTTTTACATGATGTGGCAAAAGCATATTCTTCTTCCGAAAACCTGATTATGGCTAAAGACTTAAACATTTTTCTTACAGAAGATGAAATAAGAAATCCACAGTTGATCCATGCTAAACTTGGAAGTTTTTTGGCTAAAAGAGATTATGGTGTGGAGGATGAAGAAATATTGCAGGCAATTATTTTCCACACAACAGGTAAGCCTGATATGAATCTTCTTGAGAAGATTTTATATGTTTCAGATTATATTGAGCCGTCAAGATATCGTATTGACAATCTTGATAAAATCAGGAAAATTGCTTTTGAAGATTTGGACCTGGCAGTTTTTGAAACTGCAAGTGCGACTTTGGAACATCTTAAATGCAAGAACATTGAGTTTGATAAAAAAACCTTGGAAACTTATGAATATTACAGGGAGTTAATAAATGGCAGAAATTAAAGAGTTAGTATTAAATGCTGTGAATTCCATAGAAGAGAAGAAAGGTTCAGAAATTAAAATTCTTAATATTTCAAAGATTTCTCCTCTTGCCGATTATTTTATACTGGCTACCGGTTCAAATGTTAACCAGATGCATGCTATTTGCGATGAAGTTTGTGAGAACCTTTCCAAAATCGGAGTTCATCCCAAGCAGATAGAAGGCTATCAGACTGGAAACTGGATATTAATTGATTTTGGCGATTTTATGATTCATTTATTTCAGAAAGAAGCCAGGGAATTTTATAATCTTGACAGAATATGGAAAGATGCAGTTGTTGAATAAAAAATAAGGCCGCTCATAAAGCGGCCTTATTTTATCTAAAATCTGTAAAACCTGTATACGCCGAATACTTTACCAAGAATCATACAATCATCAACAATTATAGGATCCATTGTATCGTTCTCGGGCTGTAATCTGATGTGTCCGTTCTCTTTATAGAAGGTTTTTACGGTGGCGGAATCTTCGATTAAGGCAACTACAACGTCTCCGTTTCTTACATCTTTTGTGGATTCCACAAGAACGTTATCACCGTTCATAATTCCGATGTTTATCATGGATTCACCTTTAACGCGAAGGATAAAAGCTTCACCCTTGGGAATTCTCTCCATTGGAATAGGGAAATAACCTTCAATATTCTGCTCTGCAAGAATAGGCTGGCCGGCTGCAACCTGTCCTACAACAGGAATGCTGGCAGTTTCGGTTCTGACAGTCTGGAATGAATCGTCACAGATTTCTATTGCTCTGGGTTTGGTAGGATCTCTTTTTATCCAGCCGTTTTTCTCAAGTCTTTCAAGATGGGAAAAAACAGAAGAGGTGGAACGAAGATTTACTGCTTCACATATTTCACGGACTGACGGGGGATAGCCGCGGTCCAGAATAACTTTTTTCATGTAATCCAAGATTTCCTGTTGCTTTTGTGTAATAGGTCCCTGACTCATCAATTTCTACCTCCTTTTTAGAATATAATAACATATGTTCGGTATAAAAGCAAACATATATTCCGAAAATTTGTTCGAAAAAAGTGTTGACATTCGAATGAATGTTCGCTATTATATATTTGTAAGGCAAACGGATGTTCTGAACACTTATTCGGAGGTTATGAAATGGAACGTTATATGGGACCTGCATATAATAGAAGTGAAGAGCGTATAAGAAATAATAAAATCCGCAGGAATCGCGAACTTAGAAGACGTTTATTGATTTTTGCTTTTTCGCTTATTCTTTTTGTTTCATTGGTTTTTATATTCTTTTCTTCCAAAAGTGTTGCCAGCAATGAAGCTGAAGAAATCTTATATAAGTATTATGTGACTGTTACAGTTGAACCCGGAGATACTTTATATGATTTATCTTTGGAATATGTAAATCCTGAGTTTAATAATTCACGTTCTTTTATTGATGAAGTTAAATTTATTAACAATATTAATGATGAAGATAGCATTATTGCCGGAGAAATGATTTTTGTTCCTTGCTATGATACCTACGAAGGTTAATCCTTATCACAATAAACCACCTAAAAAGAAGTCTCCTGAAAAAGGAGACTTCTTTTTCTATGTTAAATCATCAACTATTTTGTATAATTCAGATACATTGATAGGCTTAGCGATAAAAGCATTCATACCTGCTTCCACACATTCCATTTTGTCTTTGCTCATGGCATTTGCTGTCATTGCAATAATAGGAATTGTTGCTGCGTCTTCTTTATCAAGACTTCGTATTTCCTTAGAAGCAGTAAGTCCATCCATATTAGGCATTCTTATATCCATAAAGATAGCTGAGTAGTAACCGGCAGGACTGTTTTTAAACATTTCAACACCAATCTTTCCGTCATCAGCAACTTCTATTTTGCCACCTATATTAGTTATGATTTCTGTAGCAATTTCCTGGTTAATAATATTGTCTTCACATAAGAGGAATGTTTTTCCGGTCTGGTCTGTTTGAGGCTTCTTTTCACTTTTTTCCTCTTTGGTTTCTGTAATTTCAGGAATGTTCTCTGTTTCTTCCTCGGCTATGTATGGACAGGTGAGCTGTACCGTAAAGGTTGAACCTTTGTCAATCTCACTGTTTACACTTATTTCACCACCCATAAGTTCTATCAGTTTATGGGTAATTGCAAGCCCTAGCCCGGTACCTTCGTTGTGATTAAAGGATTTTCTGTTTTCCTGGGAGAAAGTTTCGAATAATTTCTCCTGAAATTCTTCACTCATACCAATACCATTGTCTTTTACAACAATAGTTAATATAGTTAAAGATTCGGATACGATTTCCGAATGCATTTTTAAGGATACTTTTCCGCCTTCATTGGTATATTTGCAGGCGTTTGAAAGAAGATTAAACAGTATCTGATTAAAACGAAGCTTATCAACGATAATAGTGTTGATATTTTCCGATTTGAAAACACTGAAATCGATATTTTTCTTTTCATACAAGGGTCTTATGACTGAACTAATGTATGTTTCAAATTCTTTGTACTTATAAGGTTCAGGATTGAATTCAATTTTACCGGATTCAATTTTAGCCATATCAAGAAGGTCATTGATAAGCCCTAAAAGAAAACTTGAGGACATTTCGATTTTATTCAGATATTCCCGGATTTTATCGATTTCAACTTCTTTTTGGGCAAGCTGTGTCATACCCATTATTCCGTTTAAAGGAGTTCTTATGTCATGACTTACCAAAGATAAAAATTCAGACTTTGCCTGATTTGCATTTTTTGCCTCTTCACATGCATTTGCAAGTTTTATCTTTTGAGTTTGTTCTTCATTATATAATTTTGTGGTATCACGACAAGAAATGGTTATTATATCCCTTCTGTTGTTCAAGAAAGAACATCGTATTATCTGATGATGATTTTTGTCTGGATCATCACATGTATTATACTGAATGGTATATTCACCATATGTATCGATTTTTTCAGACAAATTATCTAAACGCATTTCATTTGAAACACGTTCCAGTTCTTCGGGAATGAATATACGTTTTTCAAGTTCTTCCCTAAAGAATTTTTCGAAATCAGGGCGTTCTTCTTTGATTCCATGGTTAAAACGGTCTACAAACAACCCATAAGAAGTTTTTAGATTAACAAGTGATATAAAGTCAAAGTCTCTTTGAACAGTACCGTTAATCATGAAATCCATAAGTTTGGGAATGTTGATATTTGATATTCTTATAACTGCCTCTATATCAGATGTAATAGGATTCTTGGCAAGTTCTGCAACGGTTTTAACCCATTCATCATGACCTTCTTTAACTTCAAGATGATGCTCAATCTTTACCTGCAAAGTTCCCTGGTTAAAGGAGGAGAGAAGATTACCTCTTGAAATAACGTTAGCAAAATGGATTCTTTCGGTTTTGTCATTAATTAAGGATAAAATTTCAGTTTCAAAATCATCAACAGTTTTGCTTTTCATTAATTCTTTAAGCTGTTGATTTGAAAAAGAAATACCTGTGCAAAGATTTTCAGTAATATTAAAATGCACTGTAGCCAGAGCCTCAGGAGCATTTCTTAAAACTGCATTTGTTCTGTGCTCAAAAGTGATTTCCGCGTTTTTTTCTTCAGTTAAATCTATACCCATGGCATGTGCGCAAACAGGCCTGCGGTTTTTATCGTATTCAACAATATACTTACTTCTTATAAATCTGGGCTGCTTAACTCCGGGGAAATGATACCAGTTTTCAAGAGTTATCTCGGGAGTATTGTTTTTCAATTGTTCAATAGACTCTGTAAAATCAGAAGCATCCTTTGCATCGATGACTCCTGAAGCAATTAATTCTTCGGGAAAATCAATTTTCTGGGAATTAGGGAAGTACAAAGAAAACAGTTTATCGTTAAAAAGCTTACCGGTTTGCAAATCCAGATCCCATGTTAAAATGTTACCGAAACTTATTGCATCACTATAACGCTTCTCATTTTCAAAAAGAAGCGTGTTTTCCTGATTTTTGTCTGTTTTTCCTGACTTGCCGGTTAATTTGATAAAATAGAAATCAGAATCGTACTCGGAACCTAAAAAAGTACAAGAGCCCGAGAAGAATACATAGCCCCCGTTTCGATGCTTGACCTGAATACTGAAGGAATAAGGCTCATCATTGTCTTTTGCTTTTAATAAACCTCTTTTCAAATATTCAACATCGTACTCGGAAACATAAGAAAAAGCATTCTTTTCCTTCAGCTTTTCGAATTCACCTTCACTGTATCCATACAAAGAAGGCACACCGGAAGAAAAGAATTCCATAAATAATTCTTTGTTCTTTTCTTTAAAAATCAGTATTAAATCATTGGATAAAGCAGCTAGCTCAATTGCTTTATTTATGGTAATCTGCATAAGTTTTCCTCCCCAAGAAAACCTACCCCATTAAATCCCAACCTTTAATATGACTATTCTGAATTGCTGTAAACATACGGTTTTTTACACCGGGATTTTCTCTGTTTAATTCCTTTAAAAGATTATCTATATATTCGCGTTTTGTGGCTCCGTCCACAGGACAGGGGCTTTTTACAACCGGAATATTGTTTTTGTTTACAAATCCTATTACATCAGCTTCATTCATATAAATGAGTGGCCTTATGACATGTAAATCAGTTCTGTCAAGATAAGTGACAGGAGAGAAGGTGTGAAATCTTCCTTCAAATATCAATGACATCATCATGGTATCCACTACATCATCTTTATGATGTGCATAAGCAATTTTATTGATTCCTTTTGCCTTCATAGCGTCGTTTAATGCGCCTTTACGCATTTTTGCACATAACGCGCATGGATTCGATTCTTTTCTTTCTTCAAATACTATTTTAGCAATATCTGTTTTACAAATATCGTATGGAACATCCAGTTCCTGACAGAATTCTTTTATCTTATCAAGATTTAAATTATCAAACCCAAGATCAACAGTAATGGCATATAATTCAAAATGTTTGGGATAAAACCTTCGTAGATTGGCAAGAGCCATCAGAAGCGTAAGTGAATCCTTTCCGCCGGAAACGCCTACGGCTATCTTGTCATTTTCTTCAATCATCCCATAATCATCACAAGCCTTTCTTACAAGGCTAAGTACCTTTTGTAAATCCATAAATACACCATATCTTAAGTAAATTTTTAGACAAAATAATTGTAACATAAGCGAATTAATTAATTAATATATGATATACTGATAAAGTAATTGATTTTGATTACTGTTTTTATTGAAATATAACAGATAAAGGATACAAAATAATGAAATTTAAACCGGAAAAGAAATACTTTCACATGGGATTAACAATTTTTCTTACTGCCATAGCAATTATGGCTGCATATTTCTTGTTTTTTAGGATAGATTCCATAAAAGAATGGCTTTCTAAGATAAACAAAATAATGGCTCCGGTATTCTACGGATTTATTTTGGCTTATCTGATGGCTCCATTGCTTAATGCAATCGAAAGAAAATTTGTAAGGCCTTTATTTGAAAAAGAAGGTTGGTTTGAGGGAAAGCCTAAAAAAGATAAAAATATCAGAACCGTATCAGTTGTTCTGACTTTGCTTATCGTAATTATGGTTTTGTACCTTTTCTTTGTATCCGTAATTCCTCAGTTAAGTACCAGTATTTCCACATTGGTTTCACAGTATTCGGTATATACCAATAACCTGGTGGAATGGTTTAATTCGATATTTGAAAAGAATCCTGAAATATCCAAGGCTTTGTCGGGACTTGTTGAAAGTAATTATGATGAAACCAAAGACTTCTTAAATGACATGGTTCTTCCTGCATTAAAGAAATTTGGAAATGAAACAACAGGTATTTTGGGCTCGGGAATATTAAGTTCTGTAACTGATAGTATTTTTAAGATTATTTCATTCTTATGGAATATCATTATCGGCCTTGTTATTTCAATATATGTACTTGCCGGAAAAGAAAAATTTATCCAGGGAAGCACAAGAATTTGTTATGCATTTTTAGAAAGAACTTCAGCAAACAAATTTATTGATTCCATAAGATTTATGCATCATACATTTATCAATTTCCTTAGCGGAAAGGTGCTTGATTCCTTTATTATCGGCGTTCTTTGTTATATATGCTGTTTAATAATGAAAATGCCTTTCCCTCTTTTGATAAGCGTTATTGTTGGTGTTACTAATATAATTCCTTTCTTCGGACCATTAATCGGAGCGGTACCCAGTACTTTGATTATTTTATTGGTTGACCCTAAAAAAGCTATTACATTTATTATTTTCATTATCATTTTGCAACAGCTTGACGGAAATGTTATCGGCCCCAAGATTCTTTCCCAGTCCACAGGTGTTACAAGCTTCTGGATTATTTTCTCAATCACACTTTTTGGCGGATTGTGGGGAATAATCGGTATGATTATAGGTGTTCCGATTACAGCTGTACTTATTTCATTTATTGACAGAATAACCAAGAATAAGTTAAGTAAAAAGAACCTTCCCGAAGAACCGGAGCCTTATTTATCGGTTGGCAGTATTACTGAAGAAGGCGTATTTAACGAATATGTTTATCACAAGCCCGAGAAAAAGAAAATAGACAAGAACAGTAATGGTTACAAATTCTTGTCTAAATGCTGCATAGGAATAAAAAATCTGTTTATCAAATTTGCTGATTCTTTAAGGAACAAATTCAATAAAAACAAATAATGTTCATTCGGAATATGGATCTATTTTAGCTGCCTGGCGTCTGTGGGCATCCTCAGACGCCGCGTAGTGCTTTGCAGTAGTATTTATATCGGAGTGGCCCAGAACGTCCGCTACAAGCCTGATATCGCCTGTTTTATTATATAATGCAGTACCATATGTGGAACGCATTTTATGAGGCGATATTTTTTTATTGGAAACAGCTACGCTGGCATATTTATCAACCATTTCCTGAATGCTTCTAACGGCCATACGTTTCTTTCTAGAGGACATAAATAGAGCTTTTTCTTCTTTATTCTCTATATAATGTGGGCGTTCAATTTCTATATAATCAAGTAATGCCTCCATAGTAACGCCATCAAAGTATAATATGTGTTCCTTGCGGCCTTTTCTGACAACACACATTGATTTCTCGTTAAAATTAATGTCTGATAAATCTAATGAAACGCATTCTGAAACACGAATACCTGTTCGAAGCAGAAGAGTAAGTATTGCATAATCACGGTATTTGGTGTTTTGAAGCATTTTTTGCTGCCTTAATGAACCAACGGCGCTGTTTTTGATGGTTGTTAAAAATGTATCAACCTCACTGGGAGTAAGCCTTATGATAACATGGTCGTCATCCTTACGTGATTGTTTATTGGCGCCGACTGTAGGGTCATTATCCAAAAATTGATGTTCGCATTGATATTTATAAAAAGATCTTAAAGCAGACATTTTCCTAGCAATTCCGTTAACATTATTCTGAAGGTCCTTGGAACCAATAATTGTTACATCATTAGCGCTTAAATATTTCTGATATTCATTTATGTCCTGAAAAGATAATTCGTTAAGTAATTGCTCCGGAATATCTATAGGCTTTAGATTTTTTGCTTTAGGACAGAATTCTATAAGGTACTCAAAGAAAACGTATAAATCATACGCATATGAAACGGCTGTATTGGGATTTCTTTGTGCACGGGAATCTAAAAATTCAAAAGTATATACAGGAAGAGTTTTCTTCAATTCTTCAAGTTTAATTCTCAAATTACGATCTTTTTGTTTGTTAAATTCAGAATCACGACCCATAAGTATATAAACCTCCAAAAACATGAAAAATAACAAAAGGCTTAAATAAAGGCTTTTTGAGCACTCTTTTAGCGTTAAATTGAGATTTAACGCTATAATATATATTTCAGTATACTACTGTTTTCTATAATTTTCAATAATAAACACCGGTGAAAATAAATTTTCTTACCGGTGTTTATATTCAAAAAGAATAATTAATATTTATTTTTGATGGTACTTTTCATAATCTTCAATATACTGAGTTATGAATTTAACAGTTCCTTCAATACCAAGCTTTGCCGAATTAATGCATAAATCATAGCTTTCAGCACGTCCCCATTTTTTGGTGGAATAATAATTGTAATAGGATTGACGCTGCTTATCTTTTTTTGCAAAAATATCTTTTGCGTCTTCTAAAGACTTAATGCTCTTGTCATGCTCCATAAGGTATTTTGCCCTGAAATCGTCATCAGAATAAATAAATATATTTAAAACATTATCATAATCTGCCAACGCATAATCAGCACATCTTCCGACGATTACACATGGGCCTTCATCGGCAAAGGATTTTATGGCATCAAACTGTGCTAAAAATACTTTATGGCTAATAGGCATATCCACAAAGGATGATGAATTATAGCCAAAAGAATAAGTATCCATTACCAGATTATATAAAAAAGAATTTGTAGGTCTTTCGTCATGATTCTGAATCATTTCTTCACAAAAACCACTGTCTTTTGCTGCTCTGGTAAGAATCTTTTTGTCATAAAAAGGAACATTGAAATACTTTGCAACTTTCTCTCCGATCTCATGACCGGCTGAGCCGTATTGACGTCCAATGGTGATAACTGTTTTCATAGGTTACCATGCCTCCTTTTTCTTTAATTATATCATAATTTCTCAAAAAAACAAGAAAACGGTTAACATAAATAAATTATGTCAACCGTTTCTCAAATATCTTAAACATTTTTTAAAATATTCCGGTAAATTCGAATCAAATTCAATGTAATTTCCTTTGGATGGACTTATGAAGCCTATGGATTTGGCATGTAAAATCTGTCCTTCACAGTGTACCGGCTCCTTTTGAGGCATATACACAGGGTCTCCCATTAAAGGATGACCTATTGAGGACATATGAACCCTTATCTGATGGGTTCTGCCGGTTTCAAGCTTTAGCTCTATATAGGTATAATCCTTAAACCTTTCAAGAACTTTGTAATGTGTCACTGCTCTCTTGCCGTCTACACAAATACTCATCTTCTTCCGGTCCACAGTGCTTCTTCCCATAGGAGCATCAACAGTTCCTGTATCGTCCTTTATTACTCCATGAACTATAGCATGATAAATTCTGTTGGCTGAATGTTCTTTGAGCTGTTCGGCGATTTTATTGTGAGAATAATCGTTTTTACAGATAATCAAAAGTCCGGATGTATCTTTATCTATTCTATGGACAATACCGGGTCTTAAGACCCCGTTTATACCGCTTAAACGTCCCGATAAGTGGTATAAAAGTGCATTGACGAGTGTTCCCTCATAATGACCTGCGCTGGGGTGTACTACCATTCCCTGAGGCTTATTTACGATAGCAACATCTTCATCTTCATAAACGATTTCCAAAGGTATATTTTCAGGCTTAATATCGGGAACTACAGAATCAGGAACCGACAAAGAAATACGGTCGTCAGCTTTAAGTCTGTAATTTGCCTTTGAAACTTTGTCGTTAACTAAAAGCAAACCGTCAGCTATCTGTTTTTGAATATATGACCTTGTAAGATCAGGTAAAAGCACAGATAAGTATTTATCTACTCTCTCACCCTCCTCTTCCTCGGTAACAATAAAACTATATTCTGTCATGAATACTCCTAATCAACGTTACGAATCTTTTTCTCGTTAAATCTGAGAAAATTGAGATCATCTTCTTTGTAGTAAAAAATAATAACAAATATAGCCACTATTGTTGCTAAAGTAATATATATATCAGCAACGTTAAAAATAGGGAAATTAACAAAACTTACATAAATAAAGTCTACTACAAAATTGTAAAGAATTCTGTCAGCCATGTTTCCAATTGCACCGGTAATAATCATGCTTAAAAGAATATGGCCTATTATATATTTTTTCTTGGCAGGTGTTTTAAACATTACATAAAAACAGGCGACCAAAATAACAAATCCCACAAGAATAAAAAAGGATTTCTGGTTTTTCAAAAAACCGAATGCGGCTCCGGTGTTCTCTAAATAATGCAACTCAAGATAACCGGATATTACGGAAACCGAAGGGTGATCCTTTAAGTTTTTGAGCGCATAAATTTTAGATAATCTGTCCAGAACCAGGCCGGTTACAATGATTATTATATCAATTATAAAAAGTGTTCTTCTTTTTATTGTTTTCGATGACATATTAATCCTCTTCAGTAAAGTTCAGTTCCTTCAGGGCTTCTTTAACCAAATCAATTGAAATATCTTTAACAAGAACTGCTTTTCCGATTTTCTTTAACAAAACCATGTTAATGGAATCTTTTGTGTTTTTCTTGTCCTTTTTAACCTTTGAAGCAATCTCATCAAGCGCTTTCTCATCAACCATAATGGAAATCGGAAGGTTAAAAGGCACAAACATATCTCTTACTTCGTAGTAGTCTTCCATTCCTATCATATCGGATTTCCAGGAAATGTATGCAGCAGCGACACATCCCAAAGCAACTGCTTCACCGTGCAGATATTCGCCGTTAAAATAGCTTTCAATGGCATGTCCGATAGTATGTCCAAGATTCAAAAGAGCCCGGTCACCCTTGTCGAAAGGATCCTTCTCTACTATGGCTTTCTTTATGGAAAGAGACTTTTCAAGCATTAAAGACAATGTTTCTTTATCCTTATCGCATATTTCATACATGTTTTCTATAAGCCACATGTAAAAATCAGTGTCATCAAGAAGCGCTGCTTTCATAATTTCAGCAAAACCTGCATAGTATTCCCGCTCAGGAAGAGTTTTAAGAGTTTCCAGATTCATATAAACCAAAGAAGGCATTTTGAAAGCACCCACAATGTTCTTTAAGCCTTCGTAGTCTACAGCAGTCTTGCCACCTACGGAAGCATCTGCCATAGCTAATAAAGTGGTAGGTAAAAGAACGTGTCCCACGCCTCTGTGATATAAGGAAGCTATAAATCCGGCCAGGTCGCAGACAACTCCTCCACCTAAACCGATAATCACGTCTTCTCTGGAAAAATCTTTTTCAACAAGATATTTAATTACATCAAAAACATAATCTATATTTTTAGATGCTTCGCCTGCTTTAATCGAATAAAACAACACATTATATTTCTTATCAAGGTAATTGACTAAGTCTTTTTTATGAAGCTTTTCAACATTCGAATCGGTTAAAATAAGAACCTGTTTTGCTTCGGGAAAAAGTTCTTCCAGCGAAAGGGGAAGTAATTCGAAATTTTCCGCTGTCATAACCTTATATGAATTATTCTGTTTAGCATTAATCTGTAATTCCATAACAAACTCCTAAAAAAATCCTGTCATAAATTGCTTTATGACAGGAAAGATATTCCAAACTTATAAAGCATCAAATGCACCGGTTAAGGAATC
>JAZLJG010000147.1:0-1332 GCA_045617745.1 Lachnospiraceae bacterium
AATACACGCTTCCTTGTATCCTTTGTCACGAAACAAGGCTTCTACGCGTTGGCGTAGGTTGAGTAATGATTCTTGTAACATAATATTTTTGTGTTGGTTGTGACCGAAAACGCAAATATATTATGTAAACAGATTATGTAAAGTTTATAGCTTAGAGTTACGTAGAATCAGGCTGCGATGAACGTTCTTGACATAATATCAGACTTTACATAAGCCTGTGTCCACCGCTCATACGAGAGCACCGGATCCGTGCAGGTAATGCTCTTCAAGGACAGACTCGAAGTATGGAACCCGGGCACTCTTCCGTATGGCATGACTACCGCCAAACTGAAACAGTTGCACTCCTCCGTTCCCGTGAACCCGATTCTTGCTGTTCCTGCTTTTTTGGCCGGATACATCGAACACTCAGGAACAGGCACAACTGATATTGTCAACTACTGCAAGAAGGCCGGATTGAGAGAACCGGAATTCATTCAGGACGAAGATTTCAGAGTGATAATCTGGAGGAAAGGCACAAAAATGGATGAACCCCAATTTTGCCCTGATGCTGAACGTGTTATAAAATCCAAGGCTCAAGATGAACCCCAGATTGAACCCCAAATTGAACCCCAGAATGGGCCCGATAAAACAACGTACCAGAGGTGCCATGTTTTGCTTGAGACTATCATTTCAAAACCGTATCTGACGAAAGAAGATCTTGGTAAACAATTGGGCGTTTCGGAGTCCACAATCAAAAGGGATATCGATAAGCTTCGCAAAACTTACCGTATTACTTGGATTGGGCCTACCATTGGAGGCCGGTGGGAAGTCGAGCGACTGAAATAAGTTGATATTCAAACCTTTAACCAATTCAATATTATAAAAAAGATTTTCATTCTCCTGACTATTATCATCCTTTCTGCGTTTTCCGCAAATGGCCAGACAAAAGTGTTTTGTGAATTAATTGAGAAGGTCACTATGAGCGGCAAAGTAACGGTACGAGTTGATTTCGGTCAAAAAACTAATTTCTTTGCTAGGGTGTTAAGTTAGTTGTTTGAAAAATGGTCAGAAAAAAGTGCTGAAAACTGCCGATTCTGACCTTCCGGCAGAGGCCTCTGAGAGGTGTTGAAATTTAGTTGAAAAAGTTGTATATTTTATTGAATATTACTTGATTAGCTCTTGCATAACTCATTGATTTTTTGTAACTTCACTGCTATATATTTACACTCATATGGCAAAGAAAAATCAAGTCACGGAAGCAAAAATCGCTTCGCTGAAAGAGGAGATCGAAAAGTTACGTAACGAGAACCACAACCTCAAACGCAAGGTTAAGAGGATGGAGGAACGGAAGGC
>JAZLJG010000148.1:0-64935 GCA_045617745.1 Lachnospiraceae bacterium
ACAATTTACTTGTAAACTTTCCCTTCGTCTAGTAAAATATAAACATGAGTTTTTATTAATAACAAATTTCTTTGGGGATTTTTAACAAATGAGAACTCAAAACGACTTACATTGGAGGAATTTGCTATGAATGTTTACACAACGGACAAAATCAGAAATGTCGTTTTGTTAGGACATGGTGGTTGTGGAAAGACTAGTCTTGCGGAAGCAATGGCATACCTTGCCGGACTTACTTCACGTATGGGTAAGGTAGATGACGGAAATACCTTAAGCGACTTTGGAAAAGAAGAACAGAAAAGAAAGTTCTCTATTAATACATCATTGATCGCTCTTGAATGGCAGGGCGTTAAGATTAACGTTTTAGATACTCCCGGTTATTTCGACTTTGTTGGTGAAGTTGAAGAAGCTGTTGCAGCAGCTGATGCAGCTATTATCGTAGTTTCAGGTAAGTCCGGTTTTGAAGTTGGAACCGAAAAAGCTTGGGATCTTTGCGAAAAGTATAAACTTCCCAGATTTGTATTTGTAACAGATATGGATGTTGATAATGCATCCTTCAAGAATGTTCTTGAAACTATGTCTGAAAAGTATGGAAAGAGAATGGCTCCTTTCCATCTTCCTATTAGAGAGAATGAAAAACTTATCGGATACGTTAACGTTATTTCCGAAACCGGTAATAAATGGCAGGGTAAGGAAGCTGTTGAAATTCCTGTTCCTGAATATTCAAAGGCTAACTTACAGCAGTATCGTGATACTTTGATGGAAACTGTTGCCGAAACAAGTGAAGACTTTATGGAAAGATACTTCTCCGGTGATACTTTCTCAGATGCTGAAATCAGATCTGCTCTTCGTACTAACATTATTGATGGTACAGTAGTTCCCATGACTATGGGTTCCAGTATTCTCTGCTATGGTATTTACACACTTCTTGATGATATTGTTAAATACCTTCCCAGCCCTGAAAACTGCAAGATGGCCGGTGTCAGCATGAAGAACAACGAAGTATTCGAAGCAAACTTCGATTTCTCCAAGGCTAAATCCGCATTTATCTTCAAGACAATTGTGGATCCTTTCATTGGTAAATATTCACTTATCAAGGTTTGCTCCGGCGTATTTAAGTCGGATGATATGATTTATAACTTTGATAAAGATATTGAAGAAAAGGTTTCTAAGCTTTACACCATGCAGGGTGGCAAGGCTGTTGAAGTTTCTGAACTTCATGCAGGTGATCTTGGTGCCATTGCAAAACTTACCGGTGCCAGAACAGGTAACTCCCTTTCCACAAAGGCAAATGTTATCAAGTACGGTATGTTTGAAGTTTCCAAGCCTTATACATACATGAGATATCGTCCTGTTAATAAGGGTGATGTGGATAAGATTTCCCAGGCATTGCAGAAGATGATGCATGAAGATCTTACATTAAAGAACGTTAACGATGCTGATAACGGTCAGACCTTGATTTACGGTATGGGTGATATGCACCTTGATATCGTTACTTCTATTCTTAAGAACGAATACAAGGTTGAAATTACTCTTGAAAAGCCGAAGGTAGCATTCAGAGAAACCATTAAGAAGAAATCCGATGTTGAATATAAATACAAAAAGCAATCCGGCGGACATGGACAGTATGGCCACGTTAAGATGCGTTTTGAGCCCGGTACAGATATTACTGTTCCTTATGAATTCGCTGAAGAAGTTGTTGGTGGTGCAGTTCCTAAAAACTACTTCCCTGCAGTTGAAAAAGGTTTGCAGGATTCTGTTTTAAGAGGTCCTTTGGCTGCTTATCCGGTAGTAGGAGTTAAGGCTATTCTTTACGATGGTTCATATCATCCTGTTGACTCTTCGGAAATGGCATTTAAGATGGCTACTATTCAGGCATTTAAGAAGGGCTTCATGGAAGCAGGACCTATCCTTCTTGAACCTATCGTAAGCTTAAAGGTTAATGTTCCTGATTCATACACCGGTGATGTCATGGGCGACTTAAACAAGAGACGCGGACGTGTTCTTGGTATGAATCCTGTAGCAGGCGGACGTCAGATAATAGAAGCATCTGTTCCTCAGATGAGTTTGTTCGGATATTGTACAGACCTTCGTTCCATGACAGGTGGACGCGGCGAGTACGAATATGAATTTGACCGCTATGAGCAGGCTCCCAGCGATATCCAGGAAGCACAGGTTAAGGAACGTGCTGCTAAGGTTGCTGAAAGTAATGTTGATGCTTAATTAATCCTTATCATATTGACTTTTACGACTGCTTTCTTTTTTGGAAGCAGTCGTATTTATTGCAAAAAAGTGATTAATAATTTGCAAATTATTCCCATGTAAACTAATCGTAGTGAATAAAAGGGGGTAGTATGTAATGACTGCTGAACAGACTGTTAAACTTGAAGAGTTAGGGGTCAATATTGATGAAACTCTTGAAAGGTTTGTGGATAACGAGGATTTATATTTCAGATGTCTTAATAAGCTTGTGGATGACAAGAATTATGAAAATATGAATATCGCTATTGAGAATAAAGATGCTCAGGCCGCATTTGATGCAGCTCATGCACTTAAGGGTGTAACCGCAAATCTGGGCCTTGATAAACTCTTTAAGGAAATGAGGATTATTACAGAGGTTTTCAGAGCAGGTTCTTTGAACTTTGATACAGATAACATGTCAAAGCTTAAATATGCTTACGATGAAGCAATTGACACAATAAAAAACTTATAATGTGTTTTGGTTACGATAAATCCGCAGTTTGAAAAGACTGCGGATTTTTTTGCGCTTTGATAAATACAGATTCTATTTTGAGGAAACTTTATGGTATACTGTATTGGAGCGTTTAAGAATGTTGCTATATTGATATACAGGAGGTACATACATGAACAAAGAATGGTCTTTGAAAGAATTATATAGCGGTGTTGCGGATGAAAAATTTAAAAAGGATATGACAAAGCTTGATGAACTTATAGTAGAGGGCAATAAGCTTGCTGATAATCTGAATGATTGTAATAAAGAAACTCTGGTAAAATACATCAAGTATTCAGAAGAAATCTCGTCATTATTTGATAAATTATTTACTTATCTTGGCTTGAGACAGAGTGCCAACACATCCGATAACGAAGCAATAGGTTTTCTGGGAAAGATTTCTCAAAAGGTTTCGGAGGTTACACAGGCAGATACTAAATTCACCGAATATCTCGCAAATTATCCGGAGCTTGAAAAGACTGTAAATGAGGAGGAATATCTTTCTGAATATGCTTTCCATTTCTTTAACAGAAAAAAGGCTATGGAGCATACACTTTTACCTGCGACCGAAGAGGCAATTTCTTTGTATAAAATTTCCGGTTCAAGTGCATGGTCGGATTTGCAGGGATATCTTACCAGCACTGTTCCCGTGGAGTACGAAGGAAAAACAACAACTCTGTCTGACATCAGAAATAAAGCATATGATAAGGATGCGAAAATAAGAAAGAGTGCTTATGAGGCTGAATTACAAGCATATGACAGAATAAAAGATGCAATAGCATATGCTGTCAATTCTATTAAGCTTGAGGTAATAAACGGTTGTAAATTAAGAAATTATGAGTCTCCTTTGGCCGAAAACCTTGAAGGAAACCATATGAAGAGAGAGACGCTTGATGCTTTAATGGTAGCGTTGAAGGAATCTCTTCCTAAGTTCTGGGATTATATGAGAGCAAAGGCAGGCCTTTTGGGTTATGAAGGCGGACTTAAATGGTATGATCTTTTTGCTCCGCTTGAGGGAAACACCAAAAAGTTTACAACAGAAGAGGCCCGTGATTATCTTGTGGATTTGTTTAGTGGTTTTGACAAAGAAGAAGCAGATATGATAGCAACCGCGTTTGACGATTCATGGATTGATTTCTTCCCTCGTGACGGAAAAGTGGGCGGAGCTTTCTGCTCGGATTGCCATAGCCTGAAGCAGAGCCGTATTCTTACAAACTTTGACGGAACCCTTGGTGATGTAGTTACTCTGGCACATGAGTTAGGTCACGGCTTCCATAACTATTGTATGCGTGATAACAGTATCCTGAATCTTGATATTTCGATGCCGGTTGCAGAAACAGCATCAACCTTCAATGAAGTAGTCTGCATGAATGCTGCAATTTCACGTGAGACAGATCCTGTTGCCAAGAGAGCGCTTATCGAGAGCCAGCTTATGGATGCTGCCCAGATTATTTGCGACATTTATTCAAGATATTTATTTGAAACGGCTGTATTTGAAAAACGTGAAGATAACTTCTTGTTCGCTGACGAGCTTTGCAATATTATGACTGATGCTCAGAAAAAAGCATATGGAACAGGTCTTGATGAAAACTGTATGCATCCTTATATGTGGGCTTGTAAATCACACTATTACAGCACATACAGCTTTTATAACTATCCTTATGCTTTTGGAGGTCTCTTCGCTAGAGGTTTATACGCAAAGTACTTAAAGGAAGGCAAGGATTTTGTTCCGCTTTATAAAAAGCTTTTAAAGGCAACCGGTTCAAGGTCTGTAGAAGATGCTGCTTTAATCGCAGGTATAGATCTTACGGATGTTAATTTCTGGAGAGAATCCATAAAAATACTTACTGACGAAATTGATGAGTTTATTGAACTTTGTAAGTAAAATTAAATTAAGAATAATAAAGACATAGTTTTTTTGCTGTTTTATAAGATGTTTTCGGTTCCCGGTATATATTGCCGGGAACTTTTTTTGCACCATTAATTTACTAGATATAGATTTTGCTCTTGTAAATATTTCAATATATAGTACAATATAAATGGTAATTAATAAAATTAGGTGGATTATATTTAAATGCTGTTTGTTGAAGGAATAGGGTTTTCAAACAGGGATGAATATGAAAAAGCCCTATATGATAAATCGATAATTGATGACATTAAGAAGAATTATGATTTAAGTATTTCTTCGGATATTAAGAAGGCTTACACAAGACTTCAGTCTGTTCACTTTAAGACGCAAGTGGGAGACAGGTTTGATGATGAAGTCTTTGAATTATATCAAAAGGTTAAAAACGGCGAAGAGATTACTCATGAAAATGTAGCAGAAAAGAATCAGACTCTTCAGACGAAGATACCTGAACTTTCTAAAGTATCAAAAGAGATCGATGCGGGTGCGAAAAGAGCCATAGTAAAAAATAACCGTATCAGGATAACACTTATTGCTTCTTTGTTTCTTATAAGCGTTTTTTCCATCGGCTATTTTATTAAGTATTATTCGGATGCCAGGCGTGTTCAGAAGAATTCCGAAGAGTATTCGGAACTGAAAGACACGAAATATGCGGAAATTTTAAAGAATGTTCAACCGGTTGTAAAGAAGCAGTATTCCGAGGATGTTGTCATTCCGGACATACTTGATGAGTATGTTGCTTTATATAATAAAAATAAAAGCCTAATCGGATGGATAAAAATAGCCGATACTATAATTGATTATCCTGTAATGCAATCTACGGATAACGATTATTATCTGAATCATAACTTTGACCAGAACAAAGATGCAAACGGTTGCATCTTCTTAGACTGTAATTGTGACGTGATTCTTGGAAATGATAACTGGATTTTGTATGGACATCATATGAAAAACGGAAAGATGTTTTCATCACTTATCAAATATGCCAATCAGGAATTTTACGAAGAACACAAAACAATTACTTTTGACACGATTTATGAGAAGGGAACATACGAAATAATGTATGCTTTCCGGTCTAAAATCTACAATACTGACGAGATAACATTTAAATATTATCAGTTTATTGATGCAAATTCTTCCGAGGAGTTTGATTCATATATGGATGACATGGCGGCCATGTCATTGATAGAAACCGGTGTCACTGCTGAGTATGGAGATAGGCTTTTGACACTTTCGACCTGTGATTATCAGGAAAAGAACGGAAGATTTGTAGTTGTTGCAAGAAAAATCTACTAAGCATTTCAGCTTTGGAGGAGAAACAACATGGGAGTATTCAATACCACAAAGAAAATGTCAAGGAGGGTAAAGAAGACAATCAGGCGTACACTGTCCGGTGTATGTATGGTCAGCGCCATTATTGTTGCGCTTGTTCCGCCTGAAGTGACAAAAGCGTATACGCCGCCTTCAATATCCAATTCCTATTCATACGGAGTAGCGGAGACTGACAGAACAGACCTTAACAAGTATGATGCAAATCTTGTTTCGGATTCCGTAGATCTTTCTAAGTATGGTACTACGCCCGAATACAGTGAAGGTGGTTCAAAGATATATAAGACCATGACCGTTAAGCAGCTTTCTTCCGGTGCTTACGAGATCGGCTGGCAGTTTGAACTTTATACTCTTCCCAACGGTAAAGGCGTTATCTGTAAGTACAACTCCATGTATGCAACAGGTACCCTTGAAATCGCTGCAATGCTTCCCCTTTCCTACAATGTAGTAGAAGAGGACTTTTTCGATGCGTTCTTTGCAGCTCATTCAGACGCTAAAACCGCAAATAATCCCAATGCAACCATAGTAGAGAAACCCGGTGTTGCCGGTACTGTTTCTCTTAAATCCATGTTCCATATTTCTGAGATTTCAAACTCAGTAAATAACTCTATGGATCAGTATTGGATTGAAAGATACTTCCCTGATAAATTCTCGACTTATAAAGCTAACTATAATTCCTGGAAACAGCAGAAAGAACAGTATGATGCTAAGGTCAGTGAACATGCTGCATGGGCTTCCGTAAGCGGAAACACTGCTCCCGAGCCTGTTATTCCCGCTTCACCCGGAGATGCTCCCGAGATTACCTGCTGGGTAACAGATATGGAGCTTCCTTACAAATACAAGTATTTCTGTGCTGCACAGCCTTATTACAGAGACAGGCTCGGCGGTATCGGAACAGCCGAATCCTATGCTCTTGAAAAGGTTGTAGACTCCAGAAACGGCTCCACAACTCCTGTTGAGTATTGCTATATGCCCAAGGGAACTCCCAATTATGCTGTAAACGGTATTGATGTAAATGACGGTTACGGTTTCCTGGGAAGTAACTGGACCACTATTCTTGGTATCGGTGATAATGCTTTTGCCAATACCACAAATGTTACCAGCCTTAAACTTTGCGATGAAATGAAGTATATCGGAGACTTTGCTTTCTATAATTCATTCGTAGAATCCATTTCTTTCGATAACGTTCAGGATATCGGTAATAGAGCATTTAAGAACTGTACAAGACTTACTGATATTAATCTCAGTAATACTACGGTAAACATTGGTACAGAAGCTTTCTACGGCTGTAATTCACTTGCTGCAATTGCACTTCCTCAGTCAATAGCTTATGTGGGTCCCGGAGCTTTTGCTGCTGATACAGCCCTTGCAAAGGTTGATTTATCTGCTATTAACCAGAGCAATTGTAATATTGATAATTTTGCTTTCTATGATTGTATTGCTCTTACAAGTGTTATTTTCTCAGACAAGATTGCAAGAGTAGGTGAAGCTGCTTTTGCGGTTGGTATGGGTGTAACCGGTAATATGTCCAAGTTCAGTTTCCCTGACCATATTAACGGTTTTTATAAGGATGTTTACAATACTGAATTACCAGGTATCGGTAATTTCGTCCTTGCAGGCAGAACTAATCTTAACTATGTAACTATGCCTTCCGATTACGGACGTTCAAAAGCAGTTGAACTTCCTTTCGGTGTTTTCTATAACTGTATAAATCTTAAATCCGTTACATTCCCTTCAGACGGAGGCGGATCCTGCGGTTATGTTTCATTCGGTACTTCCGGAACAGGAGAAGACAGACGTACTATTTTTGATACTATCCAGAGTGACGAGTTTGCTGTTTACGGACCTGAAACAGACGGAGCAGGTAAGGTGGCAGGACCCAGATCCTCAACATGGGGCTTAAAGACCGGTTTGAAGAACGATGTTCCTTACATTTATACAAATGCTACCGGTGAACATGTCGAAATCAGTAACGGTCAGTATATTTTGATTATTGATGAACAGGGCGTTCTTCAGTCATGTTCTTTTGCCAATAATGAGATGAGAGAAGCTGCACAGGCCGGTATCGATTTGGTAATTCCTGAGGTCGTAGGTGATACAAAGGTTACCGGTGTAGCAAGTACCTGTTTCTCAGACCTTGATATTCATGACAATATTAAGACGCTTACAATTGCTGATAATACTATTACCGAAATCGAAAAAGAAGCTTTCAAAAACTGCGGAAAGCTTGAAAAGGTTTACATTGGTAACTCGGTAAAGAAAATTGGTGATTCTGCATTTGAAGGATGTAAAAAGCTTACTGAAGTGACATTTGCAACTCCTAAGGACGGGGCAGCGTCCTTCCCTCTTGAAAACATTGGCGTAAATGCTTTCAGTACAACTGCACCTTCTTTGATCTTTACAGGTATTATCGATGAAGCTTATGGTCCTTTCGTATGGGCTATGCAGAAGGACAATTATGTTGATGAAACAAATGGTGTAAGAGTCTGCTATAAGACAGGTTATCCTTATTACCTTACTGTTATCGTTGATAACAGAAACGGACTTCCTACATTGGTTGACTATCCTCATTACGAGCAGCTGAATACTCTCGGTACTATTCTTGAGGACAGTCTCGGAATGGAACACAATGAAAAATCTCTTATTGAAAGATATGAGAAACTTGGTCAGGAAGAAATTGATGTAAGTACAGGTGAAGTAACTTATACTTATTCCATTAATCTTTCCGAAGAAAAGCTTATCAATGCAACCCTTAATCTTGATGTTCCCGCCGGTGTAAAGTCAATAGACGTTAACGGTTACATGAACAACAAGTCATTATTGGGTGAAGGTTATTCGGAACTGGCCACTAACAGTAGTAATGTTTCCCTTTACCTTCTTGGTTCTGACTATTATCAGACCTACAAGAGCATTTCCCCTTATCAGGGCGGTTTGTTCAAGGGCTATTACGGTACATACGATGGTACAGACGGTAAGAGAGAATATCCTACCGATGGTACTACAGCTAAATACGAACTTGAAGATATAGGTAATGACCGAATTAAGTCTATTACAATGCACTCTGTAGAATATCTTCCCGATTATGCTTTCTACAGTTGTGAAAATCTTTCAAACATTCATCTTGGAAATAATCTTACCAAGATGGGAGATGCGCCTTTTACAGGCTGTACAGAGCTTAACAGTATCGGAAGCTCAACAGATGATTTCAAATGTATTAACGGTATTGTTTATTCGGAAAATCCTGACGGAACATATAATATAGTTGAGGTTCTTGCTTCACGTGGTAAGTCTGTAGGAAGTCAGAAGATTAAGCCTTCCGAGGAAGATCCTTATCTTTCAAATGTTTCTTCTATTTCAGACGGTGCATTTGAAAACTGTGATTACATTACCGGTGTTGATTTTACAGGAATGTCGCTTCTTAAAGATATTCCGGATGCCTGCTTCAAGGACTGCGATAAATTGAATCAGGTTGTTCTTCCCGATAATATTACCTCAGTTGGACACAATGCTTTCGCAGGATGTATGGAAGGTATTGAGCTTGTTTGCTACGGTAAAGAAGTTTATCTTCCCGCTGATGCGTTTGGATCGAATTCAACGGTTGGTAATAACAAATATGTTGAAGCAAAGAGAGTAGTTTCTTACAAGGATTCAGCTGTTAGAAAAGCAGCCAGAGACCTGGGAGCTGATGTTTCGGAAGTTTTGGATGACTCTGTCAAGATTCAGTTCTTTGACTATGACGGTGAAGAATTATCCAGAATTATCTATGTGAATGTGGGAGCCAGTGTAGCTCTTGAAGATATTCCCAAAGATCCTGTAAGAGCCGGATATACATTTAAAGGTTGGAATAAGCCTTTGACAAACATTACAACCGATACAGTTGTTGTTGCTACATATTCTCAGGATCCTGTTAATTCAACAGATCCCAGCGGTAATAATCCCAGCGGTGGAAATGGTGATAACGGTGGTAATGGAAGTGGCAACGGAAGTACTTCTGGAAACGGTGATGTGAAATTTTACACACTTACTGTTACCAATGGTAACGGAAGCGGTTCATACGCCGAAGGAGCAACAGTTATTATTACATGTACAGAGCCTCCGAGTGGCAAGGTATTTGATAAATGGATTCCTACCACTGAAGACCTTGGTATTGCTAGTGTTAATGTTGCAGCTACCACTCTTAAAATGCCTGCTCATGAAGCAAGTGTAACAGCAACATTTAAGGCTGCTCCTACAAATACCGGCGGAGGAAGTTCCAATAAGCGTGATGAAACCGGTAATAATCCTGTTAAAAAGAACGGATCCACAATACTAATTTCCAAGCCAGGTGTTTCTAACACAAGTCTTGCATCGGCTTATGTAAGCGGATCTTCAGATAACTACGTAATCAGAATAGCTGAAACTGCACAGGCTACAGCTGCTGTAGAAAAGGCACTTACCAATGAATACGGCAGTCTTGACAATATCCGTTATTCAGCTATGGATATTACTTTATATGATGCAACCGGAACAAACAGAATTACCAATTATTCCGGCCTTAGCATAACGATTACAATGCCTATTCCTGATGTGCTGACTCAGTATGCAGGTAATAATAAGGTGGCAGGTGTAGTTAATGAAAAACTTGATAAACTGAGCCCTAAATTTACATCTATTGACGGGGTTCCCTGTATCACATTTACTGCAACCCACTTCTCACCTTATACAATTTATGTAGATACAGCAAACCTTTCCGGAGACGGCGAGGCAATAACCATTGACGGAAGCCCTAAGACCGGAGACGGTATTGCTCCTAAGTGGTTTTTGGTATTTGGTCTGGCAGCACTCAGTATAGCGTTGTTCTTCATGAAGGATAAAAAACCTGTTTCTGTAAAGAGTATTGCTTAAACGGAGAAAAAATGGGTCGAAGAGCATTTAGAAGATGCTTCGGTGCAATTCTCATTATTGCTTCTTTGGTGGTTGCTTCTTTTCCTACCTCAGAAGTTAATGCTGAGGATACTAAATCCGTAGTATCGGACTTTGAAATGAATGGAAATTTACTCGTTAAATATACAGGCACGGCTACAACCGTGTCTGTTCCTAATGGAGTAAAAGTTATTGGCGAAGAAGCCTTTGCCAATAATTCCCAGATGGTTTCCGTTTCTTTGCCTTCATCCCTTGAAAAAATCTCCTATGCGGCCTTTTCGGGCTGTAATAACCTTACTAAGGTTGAAATCCCTGATTCAGTAGAAGAAATCGGAACTGCTGCTTTTTGTAATTGCAGTAAGCTTGCGGCTTTTTCGCTTGGAAAGAGTACCAAAAAGATTGGAACCGGTTTGTTTACGGGCTGTCCAAAACTTTCAACTATTTCTGACAATGATTATTTTGTTTGTATAGACGGAGTCATTTATGATGACGAATTGGAAACAATCTATCAGGTTTTTCAGTCCGCTAAATGCAGAAAAGATGAGACATCAAATGATTTTTATACTTTGAAGGATTATTCGATGCCCAATACCGTTAAAAATATAATGCCGTATTCTTTTTACGGATGTAAAAATATTGAAACGGTAACCTTTTCAAATAATATTAAAGAGATTCCGGCGTACGCTTTCTCGTATTGTAACGGATTAAACAATATAAAGATTCCTCATTCTGTCAATACGATAAATGTTAAGGCTTTTGAATATTGTATAAATCTTCAGGATGTTGAGATTCCCTATAATGTCTCATACATACATCCCACAGCGTTTGACGGCTGTTCGAAATTAAATATTATTGCTCCTGTTTCCAGCTATGCATACCAGTGGTTTGAGAACTTCAACAAAGAAGAAGTTCATATTATTGATACAGAGGACAACGATTCTGAATTGGAAGATGCATCGGGTAATAAGATAGATATAAATTCTTTTGTACCCAAACCCATAGACGGACTTATCGGTGAGACGATAATTGCCGGAAGGCAGGCTGTTTTCTTTATAGATAATACTAAGATTACCGTTCATAATGCCGATATTTCCGACAACAGTGAAGAGTATTCCGAGATAGTGGAACAGATGGAAATGGTGCTTCAGGAAGAAACCAACGGAAAAGGTTTGTCACTTCCTAAGTTTGCCATTATTGATAATGAAATTGCCGGAAGAGCGTTCTACGACGATCAGACACTTAAAGAATATGATATAAGTAAGGGTATTACTTCTATCGGTGATTTTGCATTTGCAAGAAGTGCTCTTAAGAGTATTACTATTCCGGATAATGTTATTCATATTGGTTACGGTGCTTTTTATCACTGTGATGATTTAACAACCATACTTGTTCCGGCTACTGTTACAGATATTGAAGCTTCGGCCTTTAACAAAACCAGGATGATGGAAAACTGGTATACCTATGGCGAAGATGATTTCATGGTTCTTGGTGACGGTATTCTTGTGGCATATAAAGGTCAGCAGACAAGTGTTGTAATACCTGATAATGTTAAACAGATCGGACCGGAAGTATTTAAGAATAACAAGCGGATTAAAGAAGTTACTATTCCCGAATCAGTTTGGAGAGTTTGTGATGAAGCCTTTATGGGCTGCAGCAACCTTACATCCATTTCCGGTGGTATGGGACTTGAAGTTTTGGATGACAGATGCTTTTACGGTTGCCCGGTTTCTACTGTAAGAATTACGGATAAGGTTCGAAAGATAGGTCTTGGTGCTTTTGATCTTGATGCATGTAATATGGATGCATCCAACAGAGTAGTAGTTTTCCAGGGAAATACCTTACCTATTTCAACCTACAATAAAACTACCACCCGTCTTACAAACGATGCATTCCGTGAAGATTCTTTGGAGGGCATTAATATTGCCATTGTAAACTCTGAAGAGGTTAACCGTCTGCATTCAGTACTTGATAGAGATGAATCGGGATTTGCAGGACTTATTTGTGTAATAACGGAACCAAATAATGAATATTTTAACGGTACACTGAAAATAATAGATTGTACGTTAAATGCCAGCGAAGCCAATAGCGTATATATTCCTTCTTCCGTACTTATTTACGGAAAAGGATATAATTTCCTGGACGAACAGCTTTCATCCGTTATGGAAATGGCAAAGACCGGCGCTTATTTTGAAAGTGTAGAAGAAGAGCCTTATGTGACTTTCAATGGCTCCAAAGAACGATTTACCCTGGATGTTGTTAAGGATTCTTATGTGAATGAATCTGTTAAATATGCGTATAAGCGAATATACGGAGATACAGTTCCCGCAAACTTCACGACATATTCCATATTCATGACACAGCAGGAAACAGGCGTTAAGCTTTCCAAGTTTGGAAAACAGACTTACCATATTTCCATTCCTCTTGCGAATAATATGCCTACCACAAATCTTCACGTTATTTGTCTTGATGAATACAACCAGCTGGAGGATCTTCCTTTTGAGGTTGTTTCTGACGGAACCGGTCTTTTTGTGGAATTTGATATTTCACATACCGGAAACTATGGTATGTATTCCTTTAATTCATCTGCGGTTGCTTTAGTGCCGCTTGATGCGTCGCCTGATACGGGTGACTGGATTCATCCTAAATATTTCCTTGCTTTGGGCCTTTTTGCCCTGGGATGGGTAATGATTCTGATAAAAAGGAAAGAACAAATTGCATAAATAAAAGAGCCGAAGATTAAAGTCTTTGGCTTTTTTTAATGAAATAGTAATATGTTTATTGACATTGATTGCATTATTGTATACAATCGTACAAAGAATACAATTTACAATAAAGAGGTAATGTATTATGTCCATGAATGATTCACAGGTTTATTCACAAGAAGCTTCGGATTTGTTTACAAACAGACCCGTTTCAATGAACGAAAAAAATAACCTTTTACAGATTGAGGAGCATATGTATATTTTGAACGATGTTGAAAAACCCAACGTCTTTCGTAACATGTTCCCCTATTCGGAAATTCCTAAAATTCCCTTTAACGATCGAATTGTTCCTCATAACATGCCTAAAAACATATGGATTACAGATACAACCTTCAGAGATGGTCAGCAGTCGAGAGCTCCTTATACCACTGAACAGATTGTTACCATTTACGATTATCTTCACAGACTCGGCGGCCCTAACGGAATGATAAAGGCAAGTGAATTTTTCCTTTATTCAAAAAAGGACAGAGATGCTGTTTATAAATGTATGGAAAGAGGCTATGAATTCCCTGAAGTTACAAGCTGGATAAGAGCTTCAAAAGAAGACTTCAAGCTTGTTAAGGAAATCGGTATGAAGGAAACAGGTATTCTTGTAAGCTGTTCTGACTATCACATTTTCCTTAAACTGAAGATGACCAGAAAACAGGCAATGGAACATTATCTTTCTGTTGTACGTGACTGTCTTGAAGAAGGTATTGCCGTAAGATGCCATCTTGAGGATATTACACGTGCTGATATTTACGGTTATGTAGTTCCGTTCTGCCTTGAACTTATGAAGCTTATGGACGAGTACAAAATTCCCATCAAGATTCGTGCGTGCGATACGATGGGATATGGTGTAAACTTCCCCGGTGCGGTTATTCCCAGAAGTGTACAGGGTATCATTTACGCTATTCATACACATGCAGGTGTTCCTCATGAACTTATAGAATGGCATGGTCACAACGATTTCTATAAAGCAGTAGCTAATTCCACAACAGCTTGGTTATACGGTTGTTCGGGTGTTAACACTTCTTTGTTCGGTATAGGCGAAAGAACAGGTAATACACCTCTTGAAGCCATGGTATTTGAATATGCCCAGTTAAAGGGTGATCTCAATGGTATGGATACAACGGTTATTACCGAGCTTGCAGAATACTATGAAAAGGAAATCGGTTATCATATTCCCGACAGAACTCCTTTTGTAGGAAAGAACTTTAACGTTACAAGAGCCGGTGTTCATGCTGACGGACTTCTTAAAAATGAGGAAATCTATAACATTTTCGATACAGAGAAGTTCTTGAACAGACCTGTTATTTGCGCTATTTCCAATACATCCGGTCTTGCCGGAATAGCTCACTGGATTAATTCCAAATTCAAGCTTACAGGAGACAAAGCAGTTGATAAAAACTCCGAGCTTGTTCATTCCATCAAGGAATGGGTTGATGAAGAGTATGCAAACGGTCGTGTTACTGTAATGACCGATGATGAACTTATGGCAGCTATCAAAAAGTATACCAAGAAACTTGGATTGGAGAAGATATGGGAAACTACGACTTAAAGCAGGAAGTAACTGATAAGTATTCTCTTCGTGGACGTGTTTTTAATAAAATACGTGAAGATATTCTTTCTGGAAAATACAAAGAGAATGATGAGTTAAAGGAAATTGCCATCGGTGAAGAACTTGGTGTTTCCCGTACTCCAGTAAGAGAAGCTTTCAGACAGCTTGAACTTGAGGGCCTTATCCAGATTGTGCCCAATAAAGGAGCATATGTTACCGGTATTACAATTGAAGATGTAAAGGACATTTACATGATTCGTTCAAAGCTTGAAGGATTATGTGCAGCCTGGGCTTGCGAACATATTACGGAAGAGCATCTTGAAGAAATGGAAGAGAATATTTATCTTGCTAAGTTTCATGCAGAGAGAGGCCACTTTGAGCAGATGGCTGAACTTGATTCCAGATTCCATGAGATTATGTATGAATCATGTAATTCCAAAATGCTTGAACACCTTTTGAGAGATTTTCATCAGTATGTTCAGAGAGTCCGCAAAAAAACTCTTTCAACTACTGAAAGAAGCCTTGCTTCCAATCACGAGCATCAGATGATTATGGAAGCAATTAAAGAAAAGAACCCTGAGGAAGCTGAAAGACTTGCCACGGTTCATATTAATAATGCTTACAAAAATATGGTAAAGAATGGTCTAAAGGAGGCTTATTCAAATGAATAAAATACAAATGTCTACGCCTATAGTAGAAATGGATGGAGACGAAATGACCAGAATCCTCTGGAAGATGATTAAGGATGAACTTATTTTGCCTTATGTGGATTTAAAGACTGAATATTATGATCTTGGTCTTGAAAATAGAAATTTGACAAAAGACCAGGTTACAAAGGATTCTGCAGAGGCAACTTTGAAATACGGTGTTGCTGTTAAATGCGCTACCATTACTCCCAACGCTGCAAGAGTTAAAGAATACAATCTTTCCGAAATGTGGAAGAGTCCCAACGGAACTATCCGTGCAATTCTTGACGGAACTGTTTTCAGAGCTCCGATTGTTGTTAATGGTATTAATCCTTGTGTTTCTAACTGGAAAAAACCTATTACCCTTGCAAGACATGCATACGGTGATGTTTATAAAAATACCGAAATGAAGATTGAAGGTCCCGGTAAAGCAGAGCTTGTTTTCACTGCTGCTGATGGTACTGTAACAAGGGAAGTTATCCATGAGTTTAAGGGCCCCGGTGTTTTGCAGGGAATTCATAATACTCTTGAATCCATTACAAGTTTTGCATATGCATGCTTCAATTATGCATTGGAAACTAAGCAGGATTTGTGGTTTGCCACAAAGGATACAATTTCCAAAAAGTACGATCATACTTTTAAGGATGTATTCCAGGATCTTTATGATAATGAATACAAAGAAAAATTTGAAGAAGCCGGTATAAAGTATTTCTACACACTTATTGATGACGCTGTTGCCCGTGTTATGAAGGAAGAAGGCGGATTCATCTGGGCATGTAAGAATTACGACGGAGACGTTATGAGTGATATGGTTTCCTCTGCATTCGGTTCACTTTCCATGATGACAAGTGTTCTTGTTTCTCCTAAGGGTGTTTTTGAATATGAAGCAGCTCACGGAACCATTCAGAAGCATTATTACCGTTATCTTGAAGGCGAAGAACCCAAGTCAAATCCTGTTGCCACCATATTTGCCTGGAGCGGTGCTTTAAAGAAACGTGGTGAACTTGATGGTAATAAAGAACTTGAAGAATTCGGTGAAAAGCTTGAAAAAGCTGTTATTACCACAATTGAAAGCGGAATTATGACAGCGGATTTGTCCAGAATTTGTCAAAATCCCGATTGTAAGTCTGTTAATACACACGATTTCTTTGAAGCAATTAAAAAGAATATGTAATATAAAGCCCTGGTTATTCAGGGCTTTTTCATTTTTTTCAATTTTTGCGAAGACTTATGGATAACATTGACACGTATTTAACAAACATATATAATATATTTGTCAAGAAATGCAAAGAATTTCTTTCAGGAGAATGATATGGACGATAAGAATATTTCACAGGCAGTAATAGGTAGACTTCCGAGATATTTACGTTATCTTGGCGAACTGAAGGATTCCAATGTTGAAAGAATTTCCTCACAGGAATTATCGGAACTTATGAATGTAACTGCATCACAGATTCGACAGGATTTTAACAATTTTGGCGGTTTCGGTCAGCAGGGTTACGGGTATAAGGTAAATTATCTTTATGATGAAATAGCCAAAATACTCGGTATTAATAAAACACATCATTTGATTATTGTCGGTGCAGGCAATCTTGGCCAGGCTCTTGCCAATTATATGAATTTTGAAAGAAGAGGCTTTCATTTTACCGGAATCTTTGACTGTAACGAAGCTTTACATGGTAAAAAGATTCGTGATATGTATGTTCAGCCCATGGATAACCTTGAAGCTTTTGTCAAGGAAAATGATATAGATATTGCAGTTCTTACAATCCCCAAAACCAGTGCGGTTAAGGTTGCCGAACAACTGGTAAACTGTGGAGTAAAGGCTTTTTGGAATTTTGCTCACGTGGATTTGAATGTTCCTTCAGATATTGTGGTTGAGAATGTACACCTTTCAGATTCACTTATGAAATTAACCTATAACATAACCCGTCAAGAATCAGAAAACAATCAGTGATTATCACGGAGGCCTGATATGTCGAGAAAAGAAGAAGTATTTATTCCTGCACTAAAAGATAAGAAAATACCTATATTGACTCTTGATAATACTTGGCACAGACTTTTTACCCAGACTAATCCTTCAGATGAAATCATTAAGCTCGAAGAAGAGCTGAACGATCTTTTGAAAAAACAGGGTAAACTAAATACTGATACAAAAGACATAAAAGCTCTTAAAAAGCGTCTCATGGATGAAATAGTGGAACAGATGGATGCTTTGGGTACAACGCATAATAAAAGCCTTGAGAAAAAACTTGATGATAACAAAAGGCTTATAGAAGAATGTAATCAAAAGCTGGAGCAATACGGTGATGATATCCTTGATGTTCCACGCCTCATAAATGAAGTGAATTATAAGCTTATGCTCGCCACCATGGAAGTTTGCTATGAGCAGATTCAGGACAACAACGCTGAAATAGAGGAAATCAGTGAATGGGTGGAAGAAATGAGGGTTGAGCTTAAAAAGAAAGTAGTTAAGAAACAACAAAAATTAAAGAATAATCAAAACTTTTATACTTATATGCATGATATATTCGGTGCTGAAGTAATAAATATTTTTGATATGAAATACAATGTTGAACCGTTAACAAATAAAGATACTGAAAACAAAAATGATGAATCAATCTGACAAAGAAGAAACTGTTGATTATGATTTTGAAGATGCAAGAAAATGCTTTCCCGTAAAAATAACAAATGCCGACAAAAAGGTTTACGGAAAGACTCTTGTAATAGCAGGCAGTAAAGACATTTACGGGGCATCCTTTTTGTGTGCGAAGTCCTGTTTCCTTTCGGGTGCAGGTATGGTAAAGGTTTTTACACATAGAAATAACAAGTACTCTCTGGAACATGATTTGCCGGAAGCTATGTTTTCTTTTTACAAAAATTTTAGCTTAAAAGAAAAGTTGAAAAACAGTTTACTATGGGCTGACACGGTTGTTGTGGGTCCGGGGCTTGGTTTTTATATGTCCTCAAAAAGAATAATGAAACTTCTTCCGGAATTATTTCATAAGAAGCAGATTGTTATTATGGACGCAGATGCACTTAATATACTGTCCAGAGATAAGTCGTTACTCGAAAAATATACGGAATGCTTCAACAGATTGGATATTAAATGCGTTTTTACTCCTCATAAGGATGAATTAAATAGACTTTGTAAAGGCTTGTTTCCCGGTTTGACGGAAGATGAAGTTTTGGCTGAGCTTATTAATAAGGGAATTGTTGTCGTCAAGAAAGGTAACAATACCCATACATACGGGAAAAATATATACGTTAACAAATCCGGGAATGAAGGAATGGCAACTGCAGGAAGCGGTGATGTATTGTCTGGAATACTGGGTGCAACACTATTCAGATGCGCAACAGTTTCTTTTGATAAAAGAGTTGCTTTTGCTGTTTATTTACATGGTTTATGCGGTGATTTATGCAAGGAAACCATCAATTCCATTTCCATTAGGGCTACCGATATTATGAATAAATTGCCGGAAGCTTTGGATTGTCTGGAAAAGGCTTAATATTTGTGGGATTTCTTGACGATATTTTGTTGAGATGATATATTAAAATTTGTTGTTTTGAAAGGAGATTTATGGATTCAACAGGTGTCGCGGTACTTATATCCGTATTGATTGTTCTTGTTTTGGCGGACGTAGTTCTTCGCATTATTAAACTAAGGAACAATAAAGAACCTCAGACAGAAGACGAGATTATTTCAATGGTTAACGAAGGTCATGAACAGGGTGTTCTTGAAACCAGTGAAGCGACCATGATTAATAACATTTTTGATTTCGGAGACAAAGAAGCGGGAGAGATAATGACCAACCGTTCCAATATTGTTTCCATCGATAAAGAAACCAATCTGACGGATGCCATCAATTTTATGCTTGCCAATAATAATTCCAGGTATCCTGTTTTTGATGAAAACCTTGATCATGTTATAGGTATTCTTTATCTTAAGGACGCCATGCGTCTTCATGCCAAGGATGAAACCTTCGACAAACCTATCGGAGAAATAAAAAACCTTATAAGAAAAGCACTTGTTGTTCTGGAAACCACCAATATAGATGATCTTTTCAAGGTTATGCAATCGAAAAAGACTCAGATGGCCATAGTAGTAGACGAGTATGGTCAGACTGTAGGCCTTATATCCATGGAAGATATTCTTGAGGAAATAGTTGGTAATATCATGGACGAATATGATGTTGATGAAAAGCATATTCGGGGCCGTGGTAAAGATGAATATATTATTGACGGATTCACACCTCTTTCCGAGGTTGAAGATACACTGGAAATTGAGTTTGACGTAGAGGATTTTGAAACACTTAACGGTTTCATGATTTCGAAATTGGATAAAATCCCGGACAAAAAAGAAGAATTCAGTGTTGAATATTGCGGATATGTTTTCTCCATTTTGAAGGTTGAAAACAGAATGGTTTCAAAGGTATCCGTTAAGAAAACAGAAGTAAAGAAAGACGAGGACTAAAAGATGTCAGGACATTCAAAATTTGCAAACATTAAGCACAAAAAAGAAAAGAATGATGCAGCAAAGGGTAAGATTTTTACCATTATCGGAAGAGAAATTGCTGTTGCTGTTAAGGAAGGCGGTCCCGACCCCAATAATAACTTTAAGCTTGCTACAGTAATTGCAAAAGCAAAAGCTAATAACGTTCCTAATGACACTATCGACAGAGGTATTAAGAAAGCAGCCGGTGAAGGTAGTGCTGTTAACTATGAATATTGTACATACGAAGGCTACGGCCCCAACGGTATCGCTATTATTGTTGACTGTCTTACAGATAATAAGAACCGTACTGCAGCTAACGTAAGAAGCGCCTTCACTAAAGGACAGGGAAGCATCGGAACACAGGGCTGTGTATCTTTCATGTTTGACAAAAAGGGTCAGATTTATATCGACAAAGAAGAATGTGATATGGATGCCGATACACTTATGATGACTGTTCTTGATTGTGGAGCAGAAGATTTCAACGAAGAAGATGACTGTTATGAAGTTCTTACAGATCCCGATGAGTTTGATAACGTTTTAAAAGAACTCGAAAAGACAGGAATCAAATTTGACAGTGCTGAGGTAACAATGATTCCACAGAATTATGTTTCACTTACAGAAGAAACAGCAGTTAAGAATCTTCAGAGAACACTTGATCTTCTTGATGAGGATGATGATGTCCAGAACGTATATACCAACTGGGAAGAGGAAGAATAAAAATATACTTAGGAGTATAAATACATGAGAAAAGAAACTGTTTGCGTTCAGGGCGGATACGAACCCGGTAACGGTGATCCCCGTATAATGCCTATTATCCAGAGTACTACATTCAAATATTCATCCAGTGATGAAATGGGTCAGCTTTTCGACCTTGAAAAGGACGGATATTTCTACACCAGACTTGCAAATCCTTCAAATGACTACGTAGCAAAGAAGATTTGTGAACTTGAAGGTGGTGTTGCTGCAATGCTCACTTCTTCAGGACAGGCTGCTAACTTTTATGCAGTATTTAATATTTGTGAATGTGGCGATCATTTCATTATGTCCAGCGCAATTTACGGTGGTACATTTAATCTTTTGAAGAATACTATGGCCAAGATGGGTATTGAAGCAACAGTTGTGGATCCTGATTGTTCTTTGGAAGAACTTAATGCATCTTTCAGACCTAATACCAAGTGTGTATTCGGTGAATCAATTGCCAATCCCGCACTTACTGTTCTTGACTTTGAAAAGTTTGCAACAGCTGCTCATTCTCATGGTGTGCCGTTAATTGTAGATAATACATTCCCTACACCTATTAACTGTCAGCCTTTCAAATTTGGTGTTGATATTGTTACCCATGCCACCACAAAGTATATGGATGGACATGCTGCAACAGTAGGCGGATGTATTGTAGATTCCGGAAATTTTGACTGGGAAGCTCATGCAGAAAAGTTCCCCGGCCTTTGTAAACCTGATGAAACTTACCACGGAATCATCTATACTAAAAAGTTTGGTAAAGCTGCTTATATTACAAAATGTACTTCTCAGCTTATGAGAGACTTTGGTTCGATTCAGTCTCCTCAGCATGCATTTTATATTAACCTTGGACTTGAGACTCTTGCTTTGAGAATGGAGCGTCATTGTGCAAATGCTTTAAAGGTTGCTAAATGGCTTGAAGCAAATCCGAAGGTTAAGTGGGTTAATTATCCCGGACTTGAATCAAATAAATATTATGGATTAGCACAAAAGTATATGCCTAACGGTACTTGCGGTGTTATTACTTTCGGTCTTGGCACCAGAGAAGCCTCCGCTGCAGTTATGGATAAACTTAAACTTATTGCTATCGTAACACACGTTGCAGATGCAAGAAGCTGTGTTTTACATCCCGCAAGTCATACTCATCGTCAGATGAACGAACAACAGCTTGTTGAGGCCGGTATTTCACCTGATTTAATCAGATTGTCCGTTGGTATCGAAAATGTTGATGACCTTATTGAGGATTTGGCTCAAGCAATAGGCTGATAAGTTTATAGGAGGGGTTATGGACCGTTTGGCTATTGTTGTACCTTGCTACAACGAAGAAGAAGTCTTAAAAATTTCATCAAAAGCTTTAAGAGATGTTCTTTCAGATCTGATTAGCAAAGGAAAGGTTTCCGATGATTCCTATGTTCTTTTTGTTAATGACGGATCAAAAGATAGAACATGGGAACTTATAGAAGAAGAACATAAGCTTTTTCCCGAAAGAATCTTCGGGGTTAAACTTGCTAAGAATGTAGGCCATCAGTATGCTTTATGCGCAGGCCTTTTTACAGCGATGCAGATGTGCGATATGGCAGTTTCAATTGATGCGGATTTGCAGGATGATGTTCTTGTTATTGAAGAAATGGTAGATAAGTTTCACGAAGGAAAAGACATTGTTTACGGTGTTCGTAAGAATCGTGATTCAGATACTTTCTTTAAGAGGACAACAGCCCAGTGCTTCTATAAATTCATGAAGCTTCTTGGCGTTAATACGGTTTATAATCATGCAGATTTCCGTCTGATGAGTCAAAGAGCTCTTGTTAAACTTTCGGAGTATGGGGAGAGCAATCTTTACTTACGTGGAATAGTACCGTTAATTGGTTATGAAACCGACTGCGTATACTATGACCGCAAAGAAAGAGTGGCCGGCGAAAGTAAATACCCTTTGAAGAAAATGCTTGCATTGGCATTTAACGGTATTTCTTCTTTTAGTATTAAGCCTATTTCACTTATAACCGGACTTGGTGTTGTTATCATATTCATTAGTATTTTGGCTGCTATTTATGCGTTTGTTTCTTATCTGAGAGGAACTGTAGTGCAAGGGTGGACATCCTTAATACTTTCAATATGGTTTTTGGGTGGTGTTCAACTTCTCTGTATAGGACTTATCGGGCAGTATATCGGTAAGATTTATGTGGAGGTTAAACACAGACCTCGTTATAATATAGAAAAAGTAATTTCTGATAAGCAATAATAAGATATAAGGGGAGTACTTATGCATCTTAGAAAAAGCTGGTTTGGATATCTTTGGTTTGCGTTTGGTACATTACTGATTGGGACATATCTTTATACACAGTTTTTTTCATTGTTTGGGGAATTGATAAATAATAATTGGGGGCATGTTGATTTTGCAGGCATAGATTTATCCTATGTTTTGGCGGCATGCCTTTTAATTGTATGTTTTGGTTTATTCTTTCTTGTTTCTTTTTTAAAGAAAGCGGTTCCTTCGTTAGATGAACGTGTTTCTTCTCTTTTAAAATGTATTTTCTTTGTAGTTTTGTTTGCAGCATTTTTACTCTATGGCTGTTTTTCCAGATACCAATTGATTTCTGAGTTTTGGAAATCCGGTGAGAGACTGGGATTTGCTTCTTTTTTTGCCGATTCTGTTATGAATGTCTATTCACCTGAAAATTCCGGGTGTATCAGTTTACTTTTTTACAAAATTATTAAAATATTTCTTGAAATTTTCGGTGAAAAGCAAATTGTTATAGGGTATGTTAATGCGATAATGTTTATAGTAGCAGCTATGCTTACCTGTTTTGCCGTATATTATGGTTTTAACGGTTTTTGTGCATTGGCGGTATTTGGCTATCTTATGTGTATGCCTTCATCGCCTTTGTCTTTATTTGATGGCTTCGGCAAAAACTTCTGGTTTTTGCTTGTTTCATTATTTGTTTTTATAGCTGCCTATTTTCTTGATGCTTTAAAGGACAAATATGAAGAAGTATCATATTTCCTTTTATTGATAATTGTTCTTTCGGTTTTAATATTTAATCACTTTTTATATATTCCGTTTGAATTAAAAAACGGTATTAATTCTTCGTTTTTTGATTTTTCCTTCTCAAATAATATTGTGGTAACAGGAATTGTTACGATATTTGCTTTGTTTGGCTGTCTTTCTTTTTTGAAACTGGAAAAAGATGAAACTTCGATAGCAAATATTTTTCTTACTTCTTTAACTGTTTTGCTTTTGCTTGATTTTAGTTCTAACGAACTGAAATTTCCGCTTGCGTTTTTTATTTTCATCCTGGCCGGATTCGGATTTAAAAATTTCTTTTTTGATGGTTACAAGGTGTTTGAGATTATTCCTGATAATGAAATGATTGAAGACAATAATGAAATCCCGAAAGAAGAAAAGAGTACTGAGGATATCAAAGAAGAGGCATCTGTTAAAGTGGAAAAAGCTATTATAGAACAAACAGCCAAAGAAGATAGTAACGATGGACTTGAAAAGATTTATATTCCAAAGCCTTCTAAGCCCAGGTTTATTGAGAATCCTCTTCCCGTTCCGAAAAAGCATGTGAAGAAAAATATTGAATATGCTTTTGAGCCTTCTTCAGATCAAATGGAATATGATATTGTCATCGATGAAACGGATGATTTTGATATAAAATAAACATATATTACTATGAGTGTTTAAGATTTTTTGTGATATAATAGAGTATTAATTTTTATGGATGGTTATAATGGGTACTAGTAAAAAACCGGGAAGAAGAAAAACTACATATTCCCGTTCAAAAACTTCATCAAGAAAGAAAACTTCAAAGAGAACAAAGCAGGACTATGAACTGATTCGTGACATAAAGATTATTCTTGCTGTTACTTTTTCTTTGTTCCTTTTTGTATGCAATTTCGGTATAGTCGGTAAATTCGGTAATTTTATATCTGATTTTCTTTTTGGCATTTTCGGAACCATGAATTATTGTGTGGCTCTGATTTTTGCGTTTGTTTTTATCTATTATCAGGTGAATGCAGGATATGGTATCGCTGTTAGAAAAACTGTTTTTTCCACAATCCTGTTTTTCTTAATCTGCATGGTTTTTGATCTTATCGGCGGTATTTCAAAGACTTTGAGCAAATACGATATAAAAGCGCTTTATGAATTTTCTAAAACCGAACATAAAGGCGGCGGAGTAATTGCTTCTTCCTTGAATTACGGCTTGATTTCTTTGGTTGATATTGTGGGTACGATAATGATTATTGTTGCCCTCATTTTGATTTGTGTCATTCTTTTAACCGAAAAATCTTTTGTTAAAGGTGTAAAGAACACAACAGAAATTGTCCGTGAACGTAATAACGAGGACAAAAAGTTTAAAGAAGAGCTCTACGAAGAACGCAGACAGGAAATGCTTCTTAGAAAACAGGAAAAGCTTGAACGTGAAAAACAGGAAAAGCTTAACAGGGAACAGGAAGCAAAAGAGAAGAAAGAAGTAATCAGACAGGCTAAGAAGGATGATGAAATTCTTCGTAAAAATCAAAAGGTTGCAGGAATTACCAACAATACTGATTTAGGTGTTCAAAATGTTTCTCCTGCAAATACTCAGAACGTTAAAAAAGGTGATATTCACGAAATAAAACTGGATAATTTCGATCCAAATACTTTATCTTTTGAAGTATCACAGATTCCGATAAACGGCGTTTCAGAAGATGATGAAATAATACCGGGCAATCCTAATCCGGTGAACCATACTATTTCTCCCGATATAATACGTCCATCTGCAAAGGCTCCCAAAAAGGAACCCGGAGTTGATGAAAACGGTAATGTGTTGACTACACCTGCAGTTATGCATGAAAACTACAAGCTGCCTCCTATGAATCTTCTTAATAAGGGTGTTAAGAAAGCGGGCGATTCTGCTCAGGCTATAAGGCAGACCGCTCAAAAACTTCAGGATACTTTGGCTATTTTCGGCGTTGAAGCTACTGTTACAGATATAAGTCAGGGTCCTACCGTAACAAGATTTGAATTACAGCCTAAAATGGGTGTCAAGGTTAGCAGGATAAAGAATCTTTCTGATGATATTAAGCTGAATCTTGCTGCTTCCGAGATACGTATTGAAGCACCTATTCCCGGTAAAGCTGCCATTGGTATTGAGGTACCTAACAAAGAATCACAGCCTGTGTTCTTAAGGGATTTGCTTGAAAGTAATGAATACAAGAGTCTTGACAGCAATCTTGCTTTTGCTGTCGGTAAAGATATAACCGGAAAAACAATTGTTTACAGTATTAATAATTTCCCGCATTTGTTGATAGCCGGTGCAACCGGTGCCGGTAAATCGGTCTGCATTAATACCATGATTATGAGCATCCTTTATAAGGCTAATCCTGATGATGTTAAATTAATCATGATTGACCCCAAGGTTGTTGAATTGAGTGTTTATAACGGTATTCCGCATTTGCTTCTTCCTGTCGTTACGGATCTTAAAAAAGCCGCTGCAACATTGAATTTCGCGGTAAATGAGATGCATGAACGATATAATAAGTTTGCTGAATACGGTGTTCGTGATATAGAAGGTTATACAAGAGCAATAACAGATAGTGGTGAACTTGAAGAAAAGAAGATGCCTCATATTGTAATTATTGTTGATGAGGTTGCGGATTTGATGCTTTCCGAAAGAAAGAACGTGGAAGATGCCATTCAGAGCCTTACACAGTTGGCTCGAGCAGCAGGTATTCACCTTATAATCGCCACTCAGAGACCTTCTGTTGATGTTATTACCGGTGTTATTAAGGCTAATATGCCCAGCAGAATTGCTTTTGCTGTGTCCAGTAACGTGGATTCCCGTACTATTCTTGATATGGGTGGCGCAGAAGAACTTCTCGGAAAGGGTGACATGCTGTTCTTCCCCAAGGGCCTTAAGAAACCTGTTCGTTTGCAGGGTGGTTTTGTAAGTGATAAAGAAGTAAATGATGTTTGCGAATTTGTTCGTAAACAGGGTACTCCTTCTTATGACGCCATGATTGAAGAAAAAATAAAAGCCTGTGTTAAAAAGGCAGAGTCAGGTGCTTCCTCTTCATCTTCTGATGATGGTGGAGACGGAAATGATTCCTTATTTGCCGATGCGGGATTTTATATTATAGACAATAACAAAGCATCTATAGGTATGCTTCAAAGAAAATTCAAGATGGGATTCAACAGAGCCGCAAGAATTATGGATGAGCTTGCCGAGGCGGGTGTTGTAGGACCTGATGAAGGTACTAAACCTCGTCAGATTATTATGTCCCATGAACAGTTTGAAAATTACCTTGAAGAATATGGCGGTTAATGGAGGTTGTATGAAGACAGATATTGAGATTGCCCAGGAGGCCGAAAAACTACACATTAAGGAAGTTGCCGCAAAGGTCGGCATTTCTGAAGACGATCTTGAGTTTTACGGAAAGTATAAAGCTAAAATTTCCGATGAATGGTACTTAAAAAACAAAGACAACAAGGATGGCAAGCTTATTCTTGTAACAGCAATTAATCCTACTCCGGCAGGAGAAGGAAAAACCACTACAAGCGTTGGCCTTGCACAGGCTTTCAACAAGCTTGGAAAGAAGTGTGTTGTTGCTTTAAGAGAGCCTTCTTTGGGACCTTGCTTCGGAATAAAGGGTGGAGCAGCAGGCGGCGGTTATGCGCAGGTTGTTCCTATGGAGGATTTGAATCTTCACTTTACCGGAGATTTCCATGCAATTACTTCCGCAAACAATCTTCTTGCAGCATTACTGGATAATCATATCCAGCAGGGTAACGTGTTGGGAATTGACCCCAGAAGCGTTGTCTGGAAACGTTGTCTTGACATGAACGACAGAGCTCTTCGAAACATAGTAGTGGGACTTGGAAAGAAGTCCGACGGTATGGTTAGAGAGGAACATTTTGTTATTACTGTTGCCAGTGAAATCATGGCTATTCTTTGTCTTGCAGAGAATATGTCGGATTTGAAAAAGATGCTTGGTAACATTATTGTTGCTTATAACTTTAAAGGAGAACCTGTTACCGCTAAAGATTTGCAGGCAGTAGGCTCTATGGCAGTTTTGCTTAAAGATGCCATTAAACCCAATATTATCCAGACTCTTGAGCATACACCCGCTATCATTCACGGCGGTCCTTTTGCAAATATAGCTCATGGTTGTAACTCCGTAAGAGCTACTAAATATGCCCTGAAGATGGCTGATTATGTTATTACGGAAGCAGGTTTCGGAGCAGACCTTGGTGCTGAAAAGTTCTTCGACATAAAATGCAGAAAAGCCGGACTTAAGCCTGAAGCAGTAGTTCTTGTGGCTACTATTCGTGCTCTTAAATATAACGGCGGAGTTTTAAAGGCAGACCTTTCAAAAGAAAATCTTGATGCACTGAAGAAGGGTATTGTGAACCTTGAAAAGCATATTGAGAATCTTAAACAGTACAATGTACCTGTTGTTATAACACTTAATGCATTTTCTTCCGACACAGATGCTGAAATCGAATATGTAAAGAATTTCTGCGAAGAAAGAGGCTGTGAGTTTGCTCTTTCAAAGGTTTGGGAGTTTGGCGGCGAAGGTGGTATTGAACTTGCCGAAAAGGTTTTGAAGACTCTTGAGACCAAGAAGAGTAATTTCAAACCTATTTATGAGGATTCTCTTTCTCTTAAAGAAAAAATTGAAACCGTTGCAACAAAGATTTACGGTGCTAAGGATGTTGCATTTTCTCCTGAAAGCCTTAAAATGCTTGATAAACTTACAGATCTTGGCTTTGGAAATTTCCCTGTCTGCATCGCTAAGACTCAGTATTCATTATCTGATGAACCTACTTTATTGGGAAGACCTGAAGGCTTCACGCTTAACGTAAGAGAAGTCTATATTTCAGCCGGTGCAGGCTTTGTGGTTGTTCTTACAGGTCAGGTTGTTACTATGCCCGGCCTTTCAAAAGAACCTGCAGCTTATCGTATTGATATTGACGAAGACGGTATTATTAAAGGCTTATTCTAGGAGAAAAGGTTATGGAATTAATAGACGGAAAGATTATTTCACAAAATATAAAGGATGAGTTAAAAGAAGAAGTAGAGAAATTAAAAAAGGCCGGTAAATCCGGTTCTTTGGCTGTTATTCAGGTAGGAAACGATCCTGCTTCTTCAATTTATGTTAAGAACAAGAAAAGGGCGTGTGAATACATAGGAATCGGTTCTGTTTCCTATGAACTTAGCGAAAACACAACCGAAAAAGAACTTCTTGAAATAATCGATGATTTGAATAAGAACAATGAAATCATTGGTATTCTTGTGCAGCTTCCGGTTCCAAAACATATAGATGAGGACAAGATTATTCGTGCTATTTCTCCCAAGAAGGATGTTGACGGTTTCCATGTTGAAAATGTGGGTGCTTTATGTATCGGTGAAAAGGGCTTTGTGTCCTGTACACCTGCAGGAGTTATCCAGCTTTTGAAAAGAAGTAACGTTGAAATTGCCGGAAAGCATTGCGTTGTTATCGGAAGAAGCAATATAGTCGGTAAACCAATGTCTTTGCTTATGCTTAGAGAAAATGCGACAGTTACAATCTGCCATTCAAAGACAACAAATATTAAGGAAATCTGTAAGCAGGCCGATATTCTGATTGTTGCCATTGGAAAACCCAGATTCATTAATTCAGAATATGTTAAAGAGGGTGCGGTTGTTATTGATGTAGGCATTCACAGAGATGAAAACAATAAGATGTGCGGAGATGTTGATTTTGAAAATGTAAAAGACATGGTTTCAAAAATCACTCCTGTACCCGGTGGTGTAGGCCCCATGACTATTGCCATGTTAATGAATAACTGTGTAGAAGCGATAAAGAATTTAAAGTAAGAGGTATTTGTATGAAGTGTCCCAATTGCGGAGCAAATATTCCCGACGACAAATTAATATGTGAAAACTGCGGAGCTGAATTGGAGATTGTTGCCGATCTTGAATATGATATTGATAAAGAGATGGACAAAACATTAAAAGATATTGCCCGCAATGAATTTGAAGAGTTTGATATGGATTTTGACGATGATCCAAATATCTTTTCACTTATTTCCGGCGGGAAAAAGAGCGGTAAGGCTTTCTATATTTCTATAGCTGTTGTTCTTGTTTTCGTAGTTATTGCGGCCGTTATTCTGGGAAAGAAGCTTTCATCCAAAAATACATACGAATATCAGATAGAAATGGCTAAGCAGGAGGTTGCGGAGAATGACCTTCTTTCAGCTATCAGATATCTTGAGGAAGCAAATAAAATAAAGCCTGATGCACAATTGTTATTTACAATTGCTGATTATTATTATACTCTTGAGCGTGATAACGATGCTATTTTCACACTTTTGGATATTGCCCACGGTGATTTTAAACAAACCGATGTTGAATCCGCTTACAGAAAGGTAATATCCGTTTACAGTGAAAATCAAAGCTATGAAAAGATAGCAGAGGTACTTGCGGATTGCGACAATTCGGTTGTCCTTTCCGCTTATGAAGATTATCTTGTATTTGAACCGGAATTCAGTCTTGAAGAAGGAACCTATGAAGAAGCTTGTACTGTAAATATTTCTTCAAAAGGTAACGGAAATATTTACTATACTATTGATTCCTCCGTCCCTACAACTTCTTCAAATCATTATGAAAAGCCTGTTCTTTTAGAAATGGGAAGCTATGTGGTTACCGCTGTATATGTGAACAAATATGGTGTAAGCGGAAAACCGGTTTCAAAGAAGTACCTTATTGATGTTGCTTTTGAATTTGAACCTAAAATTTTGACTGAATCCGGAGATTATACTGAAGCTACACTTATTGAAGCTGAAATTGCTCCTTTATATATGCTTTATTACACTATGGATGGAGAAGATCCCGACAAAACATCAAAACGTTATGTTTCTCCTATCCCTATGCCCGAAGGAGAGCATACCTTTAAATTTATCTGTTATGCGCCTGACGGTACGCCCAGTACTATTGTGGAACGTACATATTCTTTGTCCATTCAGGTGGTATACGGACCTGCTGAAGCAGTTGCTCATTTAGGGGATGTTTTAAGAGAAAAGGGAATTTTAAATCATGATTCTGATACAAAAGAAGGCATTTCGGGAAAATTTCTTTATATTTATTCCGCGATTTACCCTATTCCCGACAGAGGTACTTTCTACTTTGTAGTAGAATATCATGAAGATGAGGCGGGAAATGTTACGAACACCAACAACACATATGCTGTTGATTCTAACGATCTAAGCGTTTATAAGGTTACTTCCACCGGAACCGGAGAATATATCCTTATAGATTTTTAAGATAAATTTTTGTGGGAAGGATAATTTATTATGTACCAGATTTTGAAAGCAAAGGAGTTGACTACCAACATTTATATGATGGTTGTTAAAGCTCCGCGAGTAGCAAAATCCTGTTTGCCGGGACAATTTGTTATCGTAAGAACCAGAGAAGACAGTGAGCGTATTCCGCTTACAATTTGTGATTATGACAGAAAAGAAGGAACAATTACAATTGTATTCCAGATAGTCGGCGCCGGAACAATGTTTATGTCCGAACTTCGTGAGGGAGATGCTTTTCATGATTTTGTCGGTCCTTTAGGATGCCCTTCGGAGTTTTGCACTGATCCTTTAGACGAAGTTAAGAAGAAAAATATTCTTTTTGTGGCAGGTGGCGTCGGAACTGCGCCTGTTTATCCTCAGGTTATATGGCTTAAAGAGAATGGTGTAAATGCTGATGTTATAGTAGGTTCCAAAACAAAGGATTTATTAATCCTTAAAAAGGAAATGGAAGCCGTTGCCACCAATCTTTATATTACGACAGATGATGGTTCATACGGAAGAAGCGGTATGGTTACAAAAACCATCCAGGACCTTGTAGATGAAGGTAAAAAATATGACGTTTGCGTAGCCATTGGACCTATGATTATGATGAAATTTGTCTGCAAACTCACAAAAGAACTCGGAATTCCCACTATTGTATCCATGAACCCTATTATGGTTGACGGTACAGGTATGTGTGGTGCATGCCGACTTACTGTTGGTGATAAGGTTAAATTTGCTTGTGTTGATGGACCTGAATTTGACGGTCACCTTGTTGACTTTGATGAAGCAATGAAGCGTCAGACATTATATAAAACCGCTGAGGGAAGGGCTTTTCTGGAAGCCAAAGAAGGCGATACCCACCACGGCGGATGCGGAAACTGTTAAGGAGGATTAATCATGGACGTATTAAAGAAAGTACCGGTTCGTGAGCAGGATCCTGTTTCCCGAGCTAAAAATTTTGATGAAGTTTGCCTTGGATATAACAAAGAAGAGGCTATGGAAGAAGCTTCCAGATGTATTAACTGTAAAAATGCCCAGTGTATGAAGGGGTGTCCTGTTGCAATCAATATTCCGGGATTTGTCGAACAGGTTAAAAACGGTGATTTTGAAAAGGCATATGAGATAATAAGCGAATCTTCTTCATTACCTGCTGTATGCGGACGTGTATGTCCTCAGGAGAGTCAATGTGAAGGCAAGTGTATCAGAGGCATAAAGGGTGAAGCTCTTTCAATCGGTAAGCTTGAAAGATTTGTGGCAGATTATGCATCTGCAAAGGGTATTAAACCTGCTGTAAATGCTGATAAGAAGGGTAAGAAAGTTGCAGTGATCGGTTCAGGTCCTGCAGGCCTTACCTGCGCAGGCGATCTTGCTAAGATGGGATATGATGTAACTATTTTTGAAGCTTTGCACCAGCCCGGCGGTGTTCTTGTTTATGGTATTCCGGAATTCCGTCTTCCCAAAGACAAAGTAGTTGCCAAAGAAATTGAAAACGTTAAATCTCTTGGTGTTAAAATTGAAACAAATGTTATTGTAGGTAAATCAATTACTATAGATGAACTTATGAGCGATGAAGGCTTTGATGCCGTATTTATCGGATCAGGTGCCGGCCTCCCCAAATTTATGGGTATTCCCGGCGAAAATGCAAACGGCGTATTCTCTGCTAACGAATATCTTACCAGAAGCAATCTGATGAAGGCTTTTAATGAAAAGTCCAATACTCCCATTATGAGAGCGAAGAAGGTTGCTGTTGTAGGTGGCGGTAACGTAGCAATGGATGCGGCCAGAACAGCTTTAAGACTTGGCGCTGAAGTTCATGTTGTTTATAGAAGAAGCGAGGAGGAGCTTCCTGCAAGAGTTGAAGAAGTACATCACGCAAAAGAAGAGGGTATTATTTTCAATCTTCTTACAAACCCCGTTGAAATCCTTAAAGATGAAAATGGTTGGGTAAACGGCATCAGATGTATCCGTATGGAGCTTGGTGAGCCTGATGAATCGGGAAGAAGATCGCCTGTTGAGGTTCCCGGTTCTGAATTTGATATTGAAGTCGATGCAGTTATTATGTCTCTTGGTACCAGCCCCAATCCTTTGATTTCATCCACCACAAAGGGCCTCGAGATTAATAAGAGAAAGTGTATTGTTGCAGAAGAAGAATTCGGTAAAACATCTAAGACAGGTGTATTTGCCGGAGGAGATGCTGTTACAGGTGCAGCAACCGTTATTCTTGCTATGGGAGCAGGTAAAGCAGCTGCAAAGGGTATTGATGAATACCTTACTAATTTGTAATTTCGGAGGTTACTATGGCTTGGTGTCCTAATTGTAAACTTGAATATGTAGAGGGCGTTACAGTTTGTCCTGACTGTAAAGCTGCCCTTGTGGATTCGCTTGAGGAACAGACTGAAGAATTTGATTTTGCAAGTGAAGAAGATGACAAGGATATGATGGCTTCAATAATAAGACCTTATATTGATGAACTTCCCGATGAAGAAGCTCAGAAGGAAATTGTTGAAAGAGCTATGCGCATGGCTTCGATTCCTCAATATAAGTCCAAAGAAGATGCTTATTCCGAGAACAAATCCGGAGCAGTTGTTTTGATTGCTTGCGGAGTTCTGGGACTGGCATTTATTGTTCTTTTAGCTTTAGGAATTATTTCATTGCCAATAGCAGGCTTTTCTAATACGATTATGTATACTGTTATGGGATGCCTGTTTTTGATATTCCTTGCAACAGGAATTCGCTCCGCTTTCAAAGCAAAATCACTAAAGGACAAAGTTTCTGCTGAGAAGCAGACTATAGATGATATCGTCTCTTTCATAAAAGAGAATAAAGAAGCCGGTAAATATAATCTTTCCAAAGAAAGCGAAGATTATGAGGAAAAATATCTTCTTCTGAACGAGGTTGTTGTAGCTGATGTGAAAGAAAAGTTCCCTGAACTTGAACCCGGCTTTGCTTTCTACGTTGTTGACCGCTTTGCCGGAGAAATTCTTGATGAAGATTAAGATTATTTGCGTCGGAAAAGTAAAAGAAAAATTTTTCAAAGACGCAATTTCAGAATATTCCAAAAGACTTTCAAGGTATTGTTCTCTTGAAATAATTGAAGTGCCTGATGAAATGACTCCTGACGGAGCCTCTGAAGCTGTCAATAACCAGATACTTCAAAAAGAAGGAGAGCGTATAAAGGCAAAGATAAAAGATTCTGATTATGTTATTACTTTGGAAATTCTCGGTGATAAATATACCAGTGAGATTTTTGCCCGTAAGCTTGCCTCGATTACTCTTGGCGGTAACAGTTCCATAGCTTTTGTTATAGGCGGCTCTTTGGGCCTATCTGATGATGTAAAAGCCATGTCATCCATGAAACTCAGCTTTTCTGATATGACATTTCCACATCAGCTTATGCGTGTTGTTCTTTTGGAACAAATATACAGGGCTTTTAAAATTAATTCTAACGAACCTTACCACAAATGAATAGTGAAAAAAGCGCTCAAAATCAAAAATTACACTAATGGCAAGATTTATTGCCAGAGGTGTTTTTGATTTTGGGTATTGAAAGGTTAATTTATGATATCAAGTAATATTCCATTAGAATTTACAACTGATATTTTGCTTTATCCTTTGCTTGGCTTTACATATGAACAAGTATTCTTTTACATAATAATTGAGGCTTTTTATGAATAAAAACGAAAGAAATCATTTTTTAGATATCATAAAAGGTATTTTTACGATATGTGTTATTTTGCTTCACTTTAACTGGAGATATGGTGAAAATAATTCATTTGTCTTTAGCTTCTTGATAAATTTTTCAGTTCCTGCTTTTGTTTTTATTAGTGGGTATCTTTTTTCTGTTTCTTACGAAAAAACAGCCGTTGACAGTTTCGAAAAAGCTTATTCGTTTTCTTTTCTTGCGCCAAAACTTTTGAGAATTGTAATTCCTTTTACGATTGCTTTTTTAGTTGAATACGTTCTTTTCAGGGTTAATGGTTTGTTCATGGTTAACCTGTTTAAATATGGTCTTTTATCGTTCTTTTTTGATTATATAAAAGGAGGATATGGACCCGGAAATTATTATGTTCCCCTTTTTATTCAATTTATTCTGTTTTTTCCTGTTATTTATTTCGTTATTAAAAAATTTAAAAGAAAAGGGTTGGCTTTTCTTTTTATCGGTAATATTATTTACGAGATCTTGAAATCAGCATATTTAATGAATGAAGAAGAGTATAGATTCATATTTTTCAGATATTTATTTGTTGCTTCGGCGGGATGTTATGCAGCATTGTGTGAAAAAGATAAGAATGTAGAAAAAAAGTACAGAATAATTGATGCTGTCGAGTTATTAATCGGTTTATTCTTTATTGTTTTGGTTTATTATACAGATTATGAACCTAAAATTTTAAACTATTGGAAAGGAACAAGTTTCGCAACTTGTATGTTTATTGTTCCGGTATTAAAGTTTTTACTTTATATTAGCAAAAATAAAATCAGATTTTATCCACTTGAGGTAGTAGGAATGGCCTCTTTTAATATCTTCCTTGTTCAAATGATTTTCTATTGTATTTATTTTCCTTCGATAGAAAGTTTGATTGATAATTATATTTTGAGAATTTTTATATGTACATTGATTTGTGTATGTGTAGGTGTTGTTTTTTTCTTAATCGAGAGTTTTCTTACTAGGGAAATAATAAATAAATTCATAAAAACAACAGATAGTTGTTTAACAAACAAATAATTGATAATTGAATGCTTTTTCTTTCTTTGTTATGCTTTATTTACACCGGTGAATAATCTATGGAGGCATGACAATGCAGGTAAATATTGGAGGAAAAATTAAAGAATTAAGAAAAAGAGACGGCAGGAAGCAAGAGGATCTGGCAAATGCACTGGGTGTCACTTCACAGGCTGTTTCCAGATGGGAGTCAAACGGTTGCTTTCCTGATATAAATCTGATTCCTTCGATTGCAAATTATTTTCATGTATCAATTGATTCTTTGTTTGGTTACGATAATGACAGGGATATAAGAATAAAAGAATACAGAACACGGTTTAACCGTTTTTTTATTGAAAACGATGCAGAATCAACGGACTTGAATAATTATATTCTTAATATAAAGAATTGTTTAAATGAATTTCCCGGTGATCCTGAACTTCGAAGATTATTGGCGTTTGCTTTAACATCTGAAGGCAAAAAGCAGGAAGAGAAGCCTAATATTTATTTGTCAGAAGCTGCTGAATTACTGGAAGGTCTTTTGAGTGAAAACGTTAGGGTTATTGAGCCTCTTTTGTATAATTACATTATTATGGGGCAATATGAAAAGGCAATAGAGAAGGCGTCTATGCAACCTAAACTGGATGAAAGCAGAGAAATGCTTCTTGCATTTATTGATGATTTTGCCTATGAACAAAAAAATAATAACATAAGCGGTAAATATCACGGTGAAGCTGTTTTATCTTTGCTACATGAACTGTCATTAAAACTACCAAACGCAGTATTAAAAAATGAAAAAACTAAAGATACCGATGAAGGTTTAGGGATTATATCTGCTCTGAAGGATCTTTATAAAGCTGTGTTTAACGGCAATGATTATGGAAAGTTTCATAGTGATATGTGTTTGCTGGAATTGGATTGCGCATCGATTTATTCAAAAACAGGTAATCAAAAAGCAGCTTTGTCCTCATTTGAAACAGCTTTTGAACATTATGTTTCTTGTGAAAAAATATTTAGTGAATCCGGTATAAAAGAAAGTTATACAGCGCATATTCTCGAAAAAGTTGAAGATACTTCTATACCTATTCCGGTTATAAGAAAGGAATTTTTCTTAAAATTACTTGAGACATTTCCCGAAGAAATGAAAAATGACATTACTTCTAATCAGAAATTCAAAGTATTGTTTGAATGATTTTATATGTAAAATTACAACCGATATGCATTATTCTTTAATAAATAATGCATATCGGTTTTTTTATAAATAATAAAGTTTATTTTGTGGTAGTTTTTTAAAACTTGTTGTATAATTTATTCTGTATTTTTGTGTAAAAAAATGGTTAGTAAATAATTATTAAAGCAGGTTAAAAATGGAAAAAATACTTGATTTAAGCAGCGAAGAGCTTAGAAATCTTTTTGGCTTTAATGATAGATATCTTGAAAAAATTGAAACCGAACTTGATGTTTCGCTTGTAAATAGAAACGGTTCTTTAAAAATTATAGGAGAGGATAAAAATGTTGAAAGCGCAGCAAGCATGATAAGACATCTTTTATCTTCTGTAAAGGGTGCTGATTTGGAAGAACAGAAAATTGATTATGCAATAACACTTACACAGGAAAACAAAGAATCCGAACTGGTTTCTTTTGACAAAGAAGTTATTTGCCACACCATAAATGGAAAACCCATAAAGCCTAAAACAATCGGCCAAAAAGAATATGTGGAAGCCATGAAGAAGGACATGGTTGTTTTTGGTATCGGTCCTGCCGGAACCGGAAAGACATACCTTGCTATGGCAATGGCTATTACTGCTTTCAAAAACAACGAAGTAAATAAAATTATTCTTACAAGACCTGCAATTGAAGCAGGTGAAAAACTGGGATTTTTACCCGGCGATCTTCAGAGTAAAGTTGATCCTTATTTAAGACCTCTTTACGATGCTTTGTACCAGATTATGGGTGCTGAAGGTTTTCAGAAGAATATGGAAAAAGGCCTTATAGAAGTGGCTCCTTTAGCTTATATGAGAGGTCGTACTCTTGATGATGCTTATATTATTCTTGATGAAGCCCAGAATACAACACCTGCTCAGATGAAGATGTTTCTTACCCGTATCGGATTCGGTTCAAAGGTTGTTATTACCGGTGACTCCACACAGAAAGACCTTCCAAAGGATGTTACAAGCGGTCTTGATGTGGCCATAAAGATTTTAAATAAAATCGATGGCATTTCGATTTGTAAACTTACCAGTAAAGACGTGGTAAGACATCCTCTTGTTCAAAAGATTGTTAAAGCTTATGAAGTTTACGAAGAACGCACTTCGAAAAATAAAAATCAAAGGAAATAGATATTTTGAAAAAAGCAACCGGAAGATTTCTTATAACAAGTTTATTATCCTTTTTTGTAACTGTTTTTGTGGTTTTGGGCCTTTCCTTTTTGTACAACAAATCTGAGGGCGAAATAATAAGAAACGGTGTATTTGCCATGTTCTTTTCTTTGGGCCTGGTTTATATAAGTCATTATTCTTTCAGATACGGAAAACTGGATTACGATAACAGCGAGCATCCCTTCAGATTTTTGGTTACTTATTTTACCGGTCTTGTGTGTGCCTGCCTTTTTCCGTTCCTGGATAAAAAGGGCTGGTTCTTTATAAGTATTGCTGTAGCCTTGCTCCTTTTTTCAAACTCGATTATTGCTGCGTATACATTTTCGGGTTTTATTTTGATTACCCTGATTTTATGTAATGACGGAAATATATATACATTTTTTGTGTATTTTCTTTCGTCTATGATAGCAATTGTGCTTTTTCAGAATATCGAAGACAATTTTCAGGTCGGACCGTCAATTATCGTATCGGACATTATTTTGTTTGTGCTGGAAATTGCAGGTTTTGTAATGCTTGAGAATAAAGAACTTACTGCAGAACAGTTTGTTATGCCTATCGCGAACATTGCCGTAAACTCAATGATTATGTTTTTCTGTCTTAAGTATTTTAACCTTAAAGTTGCAAACAGATACCGTAACAAGTACCTTGAGCTTAATGACCAGGAATATAAAGCACTTATTGAGTTAAAAGAAAAATCCAAAGACGAATATTTTCGTTCCATTCATACTGCCTATCTGGTAGAGAGAATGGCAAATGCCATCGGCTGTGATGTGAATGTTTCCAAAAACTGTGCATACTATCACCGCATAAAATCTGCTTTTGGTTATTCACAGGAAGATTGCGAAAGATTTGTTTCAGATAACCAGTTCCCGCCTAAAGCCGCAAATCAGCTTTTGGAATTCCTGGATAAAGGCAATAAACTGGTTTCCAAAGAATCCAGTATCGTATATATTTCCGATAAACTGATTTCCACCTTGATGGCTGCATTTTCCCAGAAGAAGGATGCTGAAATCAATTATGATGAGCTTATAAATACAATGTATGAAAAGAGTTCTTTTACCAAAGCACTTGAGGACAGTGAACTTACATATAAGGATTTCCGCCTTATAAAAGAGATTATGTTAAAGGAAAGATTATATTATGACTTTTTACGTTGAGAACGAGACAGAAGAGCAGTTTGAATTTGATATTAACGCATTAATTGACAGCCTTACTAAGGCTGTTATTAAGGCCGAGAACGTGCCTTATGACGATGTAACGTTAAATGTTACATTTACTGATGACGAGACCATTCAACAGGTCAATAAAGAGTTCAGAGAAATTGATAAGTCTACGGATGTACTTTCTTTTCCTGCCATAGATTTTGAAAATCCCGCGGATTTTTCATTTATAAACGGTGATGAAGCAGATTATTTTGATCCTGATACCGATGAGCTGATTTTAGGGGATATTATGATATCTTTGGAACATGCCCACGCTCAGGCTGTTGAATATGGTCATTCGTTCAGACGTGAAATCGCTTTTCTGATTACCCATAGCCTGCTTCACCTTCTCGGATATGACCACATGGATGATGAAGAAAGAAAAGTAATGGAAGAAAAGCAGGAAAATATATTACAGTCATTAAACATAACCAGAGAGAGTAATTAATGGATAAACAGAACAAATCAGATTCAGGAAACAATTTTATAGTTCAGGGTTCTATTTTAGCGGTTGCCGGTATCCTGGTAAGGCTTTTGGGTTTAGCCAAAAGAATTCCGTTGTATTACATAATCGGAAATGTGGGAAACAGCTATTATTCATCAGCTTATGATGTTTATTATCTTTTCTTTACCATATCCGCTTACGGAATACCCGTTGCTTTATCGAAGCTTGTTTCAGCCAAAATCAGTAAAGGTGAGTATAGAAACGCTGATAAAATATTTAAATGTACTTTGAAGCTTGCTGCTTTTGTGGGAGGTTTGTTTACTGTTGTAGTATTTTTCTTCAGTAACAGCCTGGCATCGGTGTTCAAAGAACCCATGAGTTATCTTGCTGTTAAAGTTATATCTTTCTCACTTTTCTTTGTATGTATTTTATCTGTTTTTCGCGGTTATTATCAGGGTATGGGAACCATGGTTCCTACAGCCTTTTCACAGCTTATAGAACAGATTGCAACAGTCGGAGTGGGAATAGCTGGTGCATATTTTCTCGCAGGTTACGGAACAAAGGTAGGCCTTTTATTACATAACGAAAACTATAAATATGCTTACGGTGCAGCCGGCGCTATTGGCGGATGCGTTGCGGGTGCAATTTGTGCCACGGTATTTCTAATTCTTTTATACAGAAAAAATCAAAAGAGAATTCAGCGAAACATTTACAAAGATCCTACCAACAAGCTGGATAGTTCATTAAGTATTTACCGTTCTGTAATATTGACTATCATTCCGATAGTACTGAGTTCATCGATTACAATGATTTCAAATATTACAGACCATATTCTTCATAACTTTTTTATGGAGTTAAAGGGGCTTGATGAACTTAAGTCAGCAAACTGGGGTGTATATTCAGGACAGTACATGGTTCTTGTTAACGTTGTGCTTGCTTTGGCTACTGCTATGGGAGCAGCAACTGTTCCCACACTTGCAGGTCATGTTAAGCGTAAAGAATTTGATATTGTTGCCTCTAAGGTACAAAGCGTCATCAGAATTACCATGCTTGTTGCAATACCTGCAGCTACAGGATTGGCTGTAATGGCTCCTTCTGCAATTTTTATGATTTTTTCCAATACGGATCCTTTAGCACCCAACCTTTTGAGAATAGGTTCAATCGGTATAGTTTTGTTTTCTTTTTCTACCTTATCGAGCTTTATTTTGCAGGGTATGAACCATTTATATACACCTATTAAGCATGGGCTTATTGCATTTGCGATTCACATTTGTCTTATGTCCTCGCTTTTGTATTTTACAAATCTTAATACATATTCGGTTGCAATTTCCAACAATGTTTTTGCCCTTACAATGTGTGTTTTGAATTTTAATTCCATAAGAAGATATCTTCGTTACAGGCAGGAGATTAAAAAGACATTTGTTCTTCCTGTTTTATGCTCTGCTTTGATGGGAATTGTTGTTTGGGTTTTAAGCAATCTACTTCAGCAGAACGGGTATTCAAGAGCAAAGATTGTTTTAATAGTACTTATCGGGATTTTAGTTTATGGTTTCTCCATGTTGTTTACCAAAGCTATCGGAAAGGAAGAAATTTATAAATTCCCCGGTGGCAGAAGATTATACAATATTCTTAAAAAGTTTCATTTAATGCAGTAAAGAGGGATATATGAATTCAATCGGAATAATCGGAGCCGGAGCAAGCGGAATGATGGCCGCTATAAGTGCTGCTAATAACGGTGCTAAAGTCACCTTGTTTGAAAGAAAAGACAGAGTCGGGAAAAAGATACTTGTAACCGGTAATGGAAGATGTAATTTTACGAACAGGATTCTTTCCTGTGAAAATTACTATACTGATGATGATGCTTTTGTGGAATCGGTTTTTAAAAGATTCGATAATGATGATCTTTGCCGTTTCTTTACAGGGCTTGGAATGTTAATAAGGGAAAAAAACGGTTATTTTTATCCTGCCTGTGAGCAGGCTTCCACAGTGCTTGATTTATTTAGAAATACGTTAAATGAAAACGGTATTCTGATAAAAACTGATTCACTTGTAAGTTCTGTTTCGAAAAAAGGTAATGCTTTTCTTGTTAAAACTGAAAACGGCGAAGAGTTTTCTTTTGACAAAGTTATAATTTCCACCGGTGGTAAAGCAGGAATAGGTAAAAAAGAAACCGCAAACGGTTATGACCTTTTGAAGAGTTTCAAACTGGGGATTTCTCCTCTATATCCGGCACTTACACAGATTTTTGCCGAAGGTGCTAACTTTAAAGCGATTTCAGGAGTGCGTTCTGAGTGTGAAATATATGTTTTCGAAAAAGAAAATCTTGTTATGAAGCAGGGCGGAGAGATTCTTTTTACCGATCATGGCATATCAGGAATAGTAAGTTTTCAAATAAGCCACTTTGTAGCTGAAGCGGTTTCTTTGAAAAAAGATATTATCTGTGTTCTGGATTTGTTACCGGGTTATGGAAAAGATGATTTACAAAATTTTGTTTATTCAAAGTTTCTTTTGCATAACGATCTTACAGTTGAAGAATTCTTTAATGGCTTTTTGAACAAAAAGCTGAATATGGAAATCATAAAAAGGGCCGGAATGAAGCCTTCATTAAAGATTTCCGAATATTCAAAAGAACAGATTTTAAATGCTGTTTTGTCCATGAAAGAATTTACCGTTAAACCTACAGGAGTGAATGATTTCGATCAGGCACAGGTTACCGGTGGAGGATTATATACCGAAGAATTGACTGAGAATCTTGAAGTTAAAAAAGTAACCGGTTTATTTGTAACAGGGGAACTTATAAATGTGGACGGAATCTGCGGGGGGTATAATCTCCAGTGGGCTTTCTCCACTGGTCACATTGCAGGTGAAAGTGCTGCAAAATAAAGAGAAGGGGGATACAAAGTGATTATTGTTAATCAGATAAAGCTTAAACCGGGCTTTACACAAGAAGAATTAAAAAGAAAAGTATCCTCTGCTTTAAAAATTCTTCCTGAAGATCTTATCAGTATTTCAATTGATAAATTGTCCATAGACGCTCGAAAAAAGCCTGAAGTTTTTTATATATTAAATGTTTTGTGCGAAGTCAAACATGAAGAAAGTGTTTTGCGTAGAACCGAAAGAGATAAGGTTAAACATTATGAACCTGTTAAATACGTTTTCCCAAAACATGGTGATAAAAAGACCAATAAAAGGCCCGTAATAATCGGTGCCGGTCCATGTGGTTTGTTTGCAGCCTATTATCTGGCTCTTGAAGGTTATAGACCTATAGTGTTTGAAAGAGGCTTTGATGTAGATTCCAGAACATCAGATGTGGAAAATTTCTGGAATACCGGTGCTTTGAATCCCAACTCCAATGTTTTGTTCGGAGAGGGCGGAGCCGGTACTTTTAGTGATGGGAAACTTAATACTTTGGTAAAGGATAAAAACGGCAGAAACAGGGCTGTTTTGGAAACCTTTGTGAAATTTGGTGCTCCAGAGGAAATACTTTATGATGCAAAACCTCATATCGGAACCGATGTTTTGAAAAAAGTCGTTAAAAATATGCGGGAAGAAATCAAGCGACTTGGAGGAGAGTTTACCTTTAACGCTGAGGTTACTGATGTTCTTTATGAACGAGGAAAACTCAAAGGACTTAAAGTAAACCGACTCATTAATGTTGATTGTGATACGGCTTTTCTTTGTATAGGACACAGCGCCAGAAATACCTTTGAAATGCTTTATGACAAAGGTATAGAAATGGAGCAGAAGGATTTTGCTGTCGGTTTTAGAGTTGAACACAGCCAGGACATGATAAACAAAGCCCTTTATTCTGATGATAAGGATGTTTTGAAATTGCTTCCTCCTGCTTCATATAAGCTTACATACAAGGCACTCAATTCAAGAGGTGTGTATTCATTTTGTATGTGTCCAGGAGGCTATGTTGTAAATGCTTCCAGTGAACAGGGAAGGCTATGTATTAACGGTATGAGTTATTCCGCCAGAGACGGAGAAAATGCTAATAGTGCCATTGTTGTTACTGTTGGAAAGGATGATTTTGAGACCAGACATCCTTTGAGCGGAATTGATTTCCAAAGAAAACTCGAAGAGAAAGCTTATAACGCCGGTAACGGTTCTGTTCCTGTTCAGTTATATAAAGATTTTAAAGCGGATGTTCTTGATAAGGAAACACTTGATGATATTGATATAAACCAGGTAATGAAGGTTTCACCTTCGATAAAAGGTTCTTACAGCATGGCAAAGGTCAGTGATATTCTTCCTAAAGAACTTTCCGAAACCATTATCGAAGGAATGGAATACTTTGACCGTATAATCCACGGATTTGCAGGAGATTATACATTACTTAGTGCTGTTGAAAGCAGAACATCATCTCCCGTAAGAATTTTACGTGATGAAAATTTTGAAGCATTAAACATTAAAGGTCTTTATCCCTGCGGTGAAGGAGCAGGATATGCGGGCGGAATCACTTCTGCTGCCATGGACGGGATAAAAGCCGCCGAAAAGTATGCTTCACAATATGAATATACAGAGTCAGAGGTTTAGTACTATGAATATGGACGAAAGAATAAAAAGGATTAATGAATTGTATCATTTGTCCAAAGAAAGGGAACTTACAAAAGAAGAGAAGGACGAACAGGCAGCACTTAGAAAGGAATACATTGCATCTGTTAAACAAAGTCTTCAGGTTCAGCTTGATAATATTGACATTGTTGAAAAGGACGGTTCAATAACAAAGCTTGAAAAGAAGAAATAGTCATTTGGTAAAAGGGATATGGAAGAGAAAAAAACTATAAGGAAAGATTTAAAGGAAAAAAGAGATTCACTGAATTTTGAGGAGTGGAGCAAGCATTCCAAAACTATAGAAAAGAATATTATCAAATCTGATATATACAAAGAAAGTGACTGCATAATGTGTTACAGCGATTTCAACGGAGAAGTCGGTACACTTATGATTATTGAGGACGCTCTTTTATCCGGTAAAAAAGTCTATTTGCCCAAGGTACTTGATAATTTTACGGAACGTTGTATGGAGTTTTATGAGATATATTCATCAAACGAATTAATCAAAGGCTTTAAAGGTATTTTAGAGCCTACAGGAAACCGTTCCAGAACCTTTTCTTATGACAAATTGGTGGGAAAGAAAATATTGATGCTGGTACCCGGTGTTGCTTTTTCACGAGAAGGTTATCGTATAGGATATGGAATGGGATATTATGATATTTATTTAAAGGATAAACCCGAAATCATCAAGTGCGGTCTTTGTTTTGATATGCAGATGGTTTCCGAAATTCCCGCCGGTGAGCATGATATTAAAATGGATTTTCTTGTAAACGAAAATACCACATTAAGTGAAATAAATAAAATCAGTAAACAGTTTTTGAGGTAGATATTTTGGAATTTAACGAAGAAGAAAAGATACAGTTAGGTTATATTGAAAAACTTTCAGAAATAATTAAAGCAAAAGAAGAGAAGCTTGGCCGAAAGCTTACATGTCAGGTAACCACATTCGGTTGTCAGATGAATGCCAGGGATTCAGAGAAGCTTCTTGGTATTCTTTTGAAAGCCGGTTTTGTAGAGACTGCAGAAGATGATGCGGATTTTGTTATTTATAATACCTGTACTGTACGTGATAACGCTAATCAGCGTGTATACGGAAGACTCGGTGCTTTAAAAAGCTGCAAGAAGAAAAATAAAGAAATGAAAATTGCTCTTTGCGGCTGTATGACACAGGAACCCAGCGTAATAGAAAAACTTAAAAAAAGCTATTCTTTTGTGAATCTGATTTTCGGAACCCATAATATTTTCTGTTTTCCCGAGCTTCTTTACAGAATGTACACAGAGGATAAACAGATTGTTGAAATATGGGATAGCACAGATAAAATCGTAGAAAAATTGCCGGTTGAAAGAAAATATTCTTTCAAATCCGGAGTAAATATTATGTTTGGATGCAATAATTTTTGCAGTTATTGCATTGTTCCTTATGTAAGAGGGCGTGAAAGAAGCAGAAAACCCGAGGAAATTATCGAAGAAATCAATCGTCTTACTGAAGACGGTGTTGTCGAGGTAATGCTTCTTGGCCAGAATGTTAATTCTTACGGTAAAAACCTTGAAAATCCGCTTCCTTTCCCGAAACTTCTTGAAATGGTAGAGGGTATTGAAAAAATTCAGAGAATACGTTTCATGACTTCACATCCGAAGGATTTATCTGATGAGTTAATAGAGGTAATGGCTAAATCCAAAAAGATTTGCAAGCATATACATCTTCCGTTGCAATCCGGTTCCTCCAGAATACTTCAGCAGATGAACAGAAGATATAACAAGGAACAGTATCTGGAGCTTGTTTCAAAAATCAGGAAAGCAATACCGGATATATCGATTACTACGGATATTATAGTAGGATTTCCCGGCGAAACCTATGAGGATGTTCTTGAGACTATTGATGTGATAAAAAAGGCAGAATTTGATAACGCCTTTACATTTATTTATTCCAAACGTACCGGAACTCCGGCTGCCGCAATGGAGAATCAGGTAGACGAGGAAACCGTAAAGAAACATTTTGACATGGTTCTTCCCACGGTTCAGGAAATGGCCAAAATTCGTACAGCCCGTTTTGAAGGTCGTACAGTAGAAGTTTTATGTGAAGAAATAAATGAGCAGGATGATAATTATCTTGACGGAAGAATGTCATCCAATACCGTGGTTCATTTTAAAGGAGATTCTTCACTTATCGGTAAACTTGTTAAAGTTAAGCTTACCGCTTTTCACGGTTTTTACTATGATGCTGAAATAGTTGAGTAAAGGTAGGGGAATAAAGTGGCTGATTTTACGCCTATGATGCAACAATATCTGGAGACTAAAAAGGAATACTCCGACTGTATTCTTTTTTACAGATTAGGGGATTTTTACGAAATGTTTTTTGAGGATGCAAAAATTGCGTCCAAAGAACTGGAACTTACACTTACCGGAAAAAGCTGCGGGCAGGAAGAACGTGCACCTATGTGCGGTGTTCCTTTTCATGCAGTTGATTCTTATTTGAACCGTCTTGTTAATAAAGGTTATAAAGTAGCAATATGCGAACAGGTAGAGGACCCCAAGCTTGCAAAGGGTCTTGTTAAGCGTGAAGTTATTCGTATTGTATCAAGAGGAACCAATCTTGATACTTCATCCATGGATGAACGTACCAATAACTATCTTATGTGTATTTGCTATCTTGATAACGGGTCCGGAATATCGGTTTGCGATATTACTACCGGTGATTTTTATCTTACTGAAGTAAAGGATGTTAAAGGAATTCTTGATGAGGTTCAAAGATACTCACCTCACGAGATTATATGTAACGAATCCTTTATGATGTCTGATTTTCCTTTCTCATATCTTAAAGAGCGGGCAGAATTATCTTATAACACAATTGATTCCCACCATTTCGATGAAAAAGAATGCGTAAAGATTATTAAAGACCACTTTAAAGTAAATTCCATAGAAGGTCTTGGTCTTTTGGATTATAAAACAGGTACCATTGCTGCAGGTGCAATGCTTTCGTACCTTTACGAGACCCAGAAAAACTCTCTTTCAAACTTATCCTGTATACATGCTTATGATTCCACTAATTTCATGCATCTTGACAGCTCCACAAGACGTAATCTGGAGCTTTGTGAGACTATGCGTGAAAAGCAGAAGAAGGGTTCTCTTTTATGGGTTCTCGATAAGACAAAGACCGCTATGGGCGGACGTCTTTTGAGAAGCTATGTTGAACAGCCGCTTCTTGAGAAGGACCGCATGAACGAAAGACTGGACTTTGTGGAAGAGCTTTACCAAAATACTGTAAACAGGGATGAATTAAGAGAATACCTGGATGAGGTATACGACCTTGAAAGACTTTTGGGAAAGATTACATATAAAACCGCAAATCCCAGGGATCTGATTGCTTTTAAAAATTCTCTTTACATTCTTCCGCATATAAAGACTATTCTGAATGATTTTAACAGCAAACTTTCTGTCGAAATACAGAATTCTCTGGATCCATTAACCGATTTATACAGACTTATAGATGATGCAATTCTTGAAGAGCCTGCACTTACCCTGAAAGAAGGCGGAATCGTAAGAGACGGCTATATGGAAGAGATAGACCATTTCAGAAAGGCCAAAACCGAAGGAAAAGACTGGCTTCTGGCTCTTGAAGAAAAGGACAGGGAAAGAACAGGTATCAAAAACCTCAGAATTCGTTATAACAAGGTGTTCGGATATTATTACGAGGTAACAAATTCTTTTAAAGACCTTGTTCCAGATGATTATATTAGAAAACAGACATTAACCAACGCCGAAAGATATACCACAAAAGAATTGAAGGAAATGGAAGACACTATTCTTAATGCCGAGGATAAGCTTTTCGGTTTGGAATATGATGTTTTCTGTAACATAAGAGACACTATTGCAGCCAATGTTTCACGTATATACGAAACATCAAAAGCTGTTGCTAAACTTGATGTGTTTGCTTCAATGGCTTATGTTTCGCAGCATAACAAATACGTAAGGCCCACACTTAATGAAAAGGGTGTTATTGAAATAAAGGACGGCCGTCATCCTGTTGTGGAAAGGATTATGGAAAACGGTCTCTTTATTCCTAACGATACTAAGCTGGATAACAATAATAACTGTATCAGTGTAATTACAGGCCCCAATATGGCCGGTAAATCCACTTATATGAGACAGGTGGCATTAATTGTACTTATGGCTCAGATAGGTTGCTTTGTGCCCGCTACCAAGGCCAATATCGGTATCGTGGACAGATTGTTTACCCGTGTTGGTGCTTCAGACGATCTTGCAAGCGGTCAGAGTACATTTATGGTTGAGATGAATGAGGTTGCCAATATTTTAAGGAATGCAACTTCCAAGAGCCTTTTGATACTTGACGAAATCGGACGCGGTACTTCAACCTTTGACGGTTTGTCAATAGCCTGGGCTGTTATAGAACATATCAGTAACCGAAAGATTCTCGGTGCCAAAACGCTTTTTGCCACACATTACCATGAACTTACAGAACTTGAAGGCAAGATGAGTAATGTAAACAACTATTGTGTTGCGGTTAAGGAAGACGGAGAGGATATTGTATTTTTGCGAAAAATAATCCCGGGCGGGGCAGATAAAAGCTATGGTATTCAGGTAGCCAGACTTGCTGGAATTCCTGAGATAGTTCTTAACAGAGCAAGAGAAATAGTGGAACAGCTTTCGGACAATGATATTACTGAAAAGATCCATAATATCAATGTGAATATCAAAAAGGATACCGTTAAGAAAAAGCCCGAGATGAACGACATGGATTTCGGACAGATTTCTTTATTTGAAACTGTAAAGGATGAGGATGTTTTGAACGAGTTGAAATCTCTTGATTTAACAAATATTACACCCTTGGATGCACTTAATCAGCTTTCAAGATTTCAAAGTATGTTAAACAACCGTTGGAAAGCTTGATTTTAGGAGATATATGAATCAGATAGCCTTATTAAGCAATGAGACAATTGATAAAATAGCAGCCGGTGAAGTGGTAGAAAGACCTGTTAACGTTGTAAAAGAACTTGTTGAAAATGCAATAGATGCAGGTTCTACTGCCATAACAGTTGAAATAAAAGGCGGTGGAAGCGAACTTATTCGTGTAACGGATAACGGTAGCGGAATCCTGGGTCCTGAATGTACAAAAGCTTTTTTAAGACATGCCACCAGTAAACTTCGTACAATCGAAGATTTATATACCCTTGAATCACTTGGCTTCAGGGGAGAAGCTCTTTCTTCCATCAGCGCTGTTTCCAAGACTGAAATGATTACGAAGACTGCCGATTCGCTTCTTGGTACCCATATAGTGGTGGAAGGTGGAAAACTTACCGAAAACAGTGAAATAGGTGCGCCCAACGGAACGACTATTATCGTAAGAACATTGTTTTACAACACACCTGCCAGAAGGAAATTTTTGAAAACCGACACTTCTGAAAATGCCATAATAGAAGATATTATGGAAAAATTTGCCCTTTCAAATCCCGGTATTTCTTTCCAACTTTTGATTTCAGGGAAGACAAAGATTTCCACGTCCGGTAACGGCAATTTGAAGGACGTTATTTTTCACATCTTCGGTAAAGACGTATATTCATCTTTACTTAAAGTTGAATATTCTTCAGAAGGCATTAATATAAACGGTTTTACAGCTTCGCCTTCTTTTTCCTATCAGGCCAGAAACGGTGAAATTTATTTTGTAAATAAGCGTTATGTCAAATCAAAAATCATTAACACGGCTATAGAAGAAGTATACAGAAACTATCTTATGCAGCACAGATTCCCTTTTTGTGTTCTTGATATTGATGTATCCACGGAAACAATTGATGTTAATGTACATCCCCAGAAACTTGAGGTTAAGTTTTCCGATAGTTCGTTTATATCCGAATCAGTTATTAACGCTTTGAATAGTGCATTTAATCAAAAAGAACTGATTCCTGAAGTTACGCTTTCGGAAGATTATACGCCGGAGCAAAATACAGTTGACGTCTCTTCTGATGAAGCCTTTCAGACCAGTGATTCAGGAGAAAAAGAACCTTTTGTTCCATTAAATGAAAGTTTCGCAAGACCTGCTGTTTATAAAAGCATTGTAAGAGAACATGGTCCGGAACCTTTTGAAATCAAAAGAAAAGAATATTCTTATGCAGAAAAAGAACCTGAATATGTACAGGAAACTTTATTTGAAAAGAAGCTTATTTCCGATGCTCCGTTAAAAGAGTACCGTATTATCGGACAGGTTTTTGACACATACTGGCTTATTACGCTGGATGATGATTTATTTATCGTAGACCAACACGCAGCCCACGAAAAAGTTAATTACGAAAGATTGGTAAAATACTACGAATCCTCTGAAAAAGTATACGGGCAGATGCTTGCAACGCCTATGGTACTTCATTTAAGCCCCGTGGAATGTGATATATTAAATAAAAATCTCGAAGTTTTTTCGAAAATCGGGTTCGAAATAGAAGAGTTCGGTATTAATTCTTTTGCTGTAAGAGAAATACCGTTAAATCTTTTTGGAATAAATGAAGAAGAACTCTTTCACAGACTTTTGGATGAACTCATGGAGAAAGAGGGTTACTATTCATCCACATTTGTTCTTGAAAAACTGGCTTCTTTGTCCTGTAAATCAGCTATTAAAGGTGGCCAGAAGATTACATATACGGAAATGTCAAACCTTATGAAACAGTTAATGGAACTTGAAAATCCCTATAACTGCCCTCACGGAAGACCTGTATTTATAAAAATCACAAAAACAGAACTAGAAAAGAAGTTTAAGAGGATTGTTTAATGCTTAAACCCCTTGTAATTATTGCAGGACCTACTGCAGTCGGAAAATCGAATCTTGCTGTTGAACTTGCACTCAGAATTAACGGAGAGATTATCTCTGCCGATTCCATGCAGGTTTATAAAGGTATGGATATTGGCTCCGCAAAGATTATGCCTGAGGAAATGAAAGGTGTTAAACATTACCTTATTGACGAGTTTGATCCAAAAGATAATTTTGACGTTACTGTTTTTCAAAAGAAAGCAACGTCAGCCATTGATGAAATAGTAAAAAAGGGGAAAACACCCATTATTGCCGGCGGAACAGGCTTCTATATCCAGTCTGTATTATACGGGATTGATTTTACGGAATCCGAAGGCTCCGAATCAGAATTTCGTAAAGAGCTTGAACGTAAATATGATGAAGAAGGTCCTGAATATATGTTTGAGAAACTCAAAAAAGTGGACCCTGTAACAGCCGGTATTATTCATCAAAACGACAGAAAAAGAGTTTTACGTGCTTTGGAATTTTTCTATGAGACAAACCGTCCCATAAGTGAGCACAACCTTGAGGAACGCAATAAAGAATCAGTCTATAACAGTGCTTATTTTGTCCTGAATGATGACAGAGAAAAGGTGTACGAAAGAATCAATCTCCGCGTTGATAAAATGCTTCAAAGAGGGCTTTTGAAAGAAGTAGAAGCATTAAAAGATAAAGGACTTGTAAAAACAGATGTATCCATGCAGGGTCTTGGTTACAAAGAAATTTTGATGTATTTTGACGGTGAAATATCTCTTGAGGAAGCCGTATACAGAATCAAAAGAGATTCCAGGCATTTTGCAAAACGACAGATTACCTGGTTTAAAAGAGAAAAAGATGTTATTTGGCTTAACAAACCCGAGTTTTCTTATGACACGGAAAAAATTCTGCAGTATATGACCGAATGTCTTAAGAAGCAGAATATTATTTGAATATTTTAAATAATTTAGTGCATATGTTTTGTACACATATGCACAATTTTGTGTTAAGATAAACTGTGGTAGTTTTTGGGGAAGAAGATAATTTTTTATGAACAGAAAAAAATTATCTGTTAACGAAACTGTTGAAGATTTATTCTTCTTATCAAATCTTCCCTATGAAAAATTTGATAAATACGGTGTGGAAGCTTTAAATGATGCTGATCTTTTTGCGGTTATTCTTAGAACAGGAAGCAAGGATTCCAATGTTCTTGATACTGCATATAACCTTATGAATCTTTCCAAGATTAAAAAGTATGGTCTTCCCGGACTTTTGAGACTTACAAAGGAAGAACTTCTTACTATTTCCGGAATAGGAAAGATTAAGGCTGCCCAGTTAATGTGTATAGCTGAATTGTGCAGAAGAATACGTATTTACAGTCGGGAAAAGAATAAACTGTTTTCCTGTGCAAAGGATGTTTCCGATTACTATATGGAAAGCATGAGAAATCTTTTGAGAGAACGGGTTCTTGCTGTATTTCTTGACAGTAAATCAAGGCTTATCTGCGATGAGATTATCAGTATTGGGACAGTTAATCTGAGTGTTCTTTGCCCAAGAGAACTTTTTTCGTCGGCTCTAAAGAATTCTGCAGTATCGGTTATACTTTTACATAATCATCCAAGCGGTGATCCTTACCCCAGTAAAGAAGATAAAGAGATAACCGCAAGACTTAAAGAAGCTTCTAAAATTTTGGAAATACCCATTACCGACCACATTATTATTGGCGACAACCGTTATTATTCCTTCAGGGAAAGCGGTTTATTATAGGAGGAAATGTTTTGAACAATAACGCATTCGGAATTGATCTTGGAACAAGCAATATAAGAATTTATAACCATGCGGACGATTCTATCATGATGGAGAAGAACATGATTGCCATCGAGAACAAAAAAAGAGTGTTCGCATACGGAGATTCCGCTTTTGAAATGTACGAAAAAGCTCCCGGTAACATTAATATTACATATCCACTTTCAAACGGTGTTATCGCAGATCTGAAAAATATGGAAATCATCATTAAGTGCTATATTACAAGCCTTATGAAGAACAATATTAAGCCTGCGGATTACTATATTGCAGTACCTACTGATGTTACTGAAGTTGAGAAGAGAGCTTTCTATGAGCTCATTAAAGAAAGTAACGTTAAAGCCAGAAAGATTATGGTAGTTGAAAAAGCTATCGCCGACGGCCTCGGAATGGATATTGATATTAAAAATTCCCAGGGTGTTCTTGTGGTTGATATAGGCTTTGAAACTACTGAAATTTCTATTCTTTCCCTTGGCGGAATAGTATTGAGCCGACTTATAAAGACCGGCGGACTTAAATTTGATGAAGCAATTAAGAATGCCGTAAGAAAAGAATTCTCACTTTTTATTGGTGGAAAAACCGCTGAAAACGTGAAGAAGAATCTTGCAAAGCTTGAAGCAGAAAACGAGAATGCGGTTGTTTACGGAAGAGATATCGTAACAGGTCTTCCTGTTGAAAGAGAAATCTCCACTAAGATTGTAAACAACGCTTTGGATGAATATTTCGACTCTATCATTGATAATATTAAAGTTATTCTTGAACGTACTCCTCCGGAACTTTCCGCTGATATTTACAGACACGGCCTTTATCTTACAGGTGGCGGTTCTATGGTTAATAAGCTTGCGGAACGTATTGCCAACGGTACGGGATTAAAGGTTAATATTGCGCAGAATCCTCAGTCAAGCGTTGCTACAGGTCTTGCAAAAATCATTAAAGATGACAACTTTAAATCAGTCGCATACTCGATAGAAGGAATGGGTAAATGAGTCCTGTTATCAAGAAAAAAGGAGAAAAATTTACATTACCAAGTAAATATCTCCTTTTTATTTTAACAATCCTATGCTGCATAATGCTGGTTATTACTTTTACCACTGATATTTTTGACAAGCCTATGGGCTATGCAGTCAATTATGTTATTGTGCCTTATCAAAAGGGTATTTCTGCCATCGGTTCCAGACTTTCCGCTAAAAAGGATGAGTTGGAGAGTATTACGGCTTTAATGGAAGAGAATGCTGCTTTAAAGGAAAAGATTACCGAGCTGGAAAATGATAATACCAAACTATTGCAGGATAAATACGAACTGAATAATTTGCGTGCTCTTTTTAACCTTGATGCAATGTATGAAACTTATGAGAAAACAGGCGCCAGGGTTATTTATCATGATAGCAGCAACTGGTTTTCAAATTTCATCGTGGATAAAGGTTCCAACGACGGAATAGAACTCAATATGAATGTAATATCCGGTAATGGCCTTGTCGGTTATGTGTCCATGGTAGGACCTGACTGGTCGAGAGTTACCAGTATTATTTCCGATACCACAAATGTATCCGGAACTGTTCTTTCGGCGTCACAAAACCTTATTGTTTCCGGTTCTTTGGAACTAATAAACGATGGTTATATAAGCTATTCACAGCTTCTTGATGATAAAGATAAAGTCGGAATAGGAGATAAGGTTGTAACCAGTAATATAAGCGATAAATATCTTCCGGGTATTCTTGTCGGTTATATAAATTCTATTGAAACCGATTCAAATAACCTTACAAAATCGGGTCTTTTGATTCCGGCGGTAGATTTTGAAAATATTGATGAAGTTCTGATTATTGTTAATCTTAAAAAGAACATAACCGATGAAGACATGGAAAATGCCCAGACCTTGGAATAAATAATGAAGCGGATATTAATATATATTTTACTTACAATTACATGCTTTGTTTTGCAGGGAACCCTATTCAGTGCTTTTAGTTTTGGTAACATTTCACCGAATCTGATTCTTGTCCTTGTGGTGTCACTGGGCCTTATGAGGGGCCAGAAGACAGGTCTTCTTGTTGGCTTTGCTTCGGGACTTTTGTCAGATATTTTTTTAAGCTCTCATATAGGCTTTTATGCTCTTCTTATGATGTACATCGGATATCTTGCAGGAAGCTTTCACAAAGTATTCTTCCCGGAAGATGTAAAGCTCCCCATGGGTCTGATTGCCATATCGGATTTATTATATGGTTTTTTCTGTTATTGTTTTATGTTTTTACTTCGAGGAAGAATGAATATCGGTTATTATTTTCTGAACATCTGCATTCCCGAATGTATATATACAATGGTTATAACAGTTATTTTTTATCCTCTCTTTTTAGGAATAAACAATATGCTTGAAAAGAGTGAAAGAAAGCAGGAAAGAAAATTTGTTTAATAAGGTTAAAGAGTTCTTTTTAAGCTTAATAACATCACGTATTTTATACCTGATGATAATATTTTCTGTTCTTTTCGGAATACTGGTATGCCGTCTTTTCGATCTTCAGATAGTACACGGTGAAGATTATCTAAATAACTTCCAGTTAAAGAGTAAAAAAGAACGTTCAATCGATTCCGTACGCGGTAATATATACGACTGCAACGGAGTCCTTTTGGCGTACAATGAACTTGCTTATTCTATTTCCATTGAAGATGTATTTGAATCCGGGAAAAAGAAAAACGATAACCTTAACAACACAATATATAAAGCCATTAAATTTATTGAGAGCAACGGCGACAAAATTGTAACCGATTTTAATATTGTACTTGACGAAAAGAATAATTATAAGTTTACGCTTTCAGGCACAAAACTTAACCGATTTAAAGCGGATGTATTCGGCAGAAAATATATCGATGATATGCTTTATTCAGAGTCTTCTGCAACAGCGGATGATATCATGAATTATCTGTTGGGAGAGGACAAATATAATCTTCAAATTGAAGGCCTTACAAAAGAAAAAAAGCTTCAGATTGTAGCCATCAGATATGCAATGAGTCTTAATGCGTATCAGAAGTATATTTCAACAGTTATTGCTGAAAATGTTAATGAAAAGACAGTTGCTGTTATTTATGAAAATGCTGATATTCTTCCCGGTGTAAATGTTTCCGAAAATGCCAAAAGAGTTTATCCAAACGGTATTTATACCTCCCAGATTATTGGATATACAGGTAAAATTTCTGCCGAAGAACTGGCCGAATTATCTGATGACGATAACTACCTTGCCAATGATATTATCGGAAAAACCGGTATTGAAAAGAGTATGGATACGGTTTTAAGAGGCCTGAAGGGCTCTGAAACAATATATGTAAATACCACAGGTAAAGTGATTTCTGTTGATAATCATATAGAACCTACTGCGGGAAACGATATTTATCTTTCCATAGACAGTGAATGGCAGGAGTCCATTTATAATCTTCTGGAACAGACTCTTGCAGGTGTTTTATTAAAGAAAATCGTAAATACAAAAGAATACAAACCCACTGAAAACAGTTCCGCATCGGATATTCTGATTCCTATTTACGATGTATATTATGCACTTATTGAGAATTCAGTTATCGATTCTTCGCATTTTTCCGCTGATGATGCAACAGAGAATGAAAAAGCTATTTATTCTGTCTTTCTTTCCAAAAAGGAAGATGTATTAAGCAAGCTTACCGACGAGCTGTATAACAAACGTACTCCTTACAAAAAGCTTACAACAGAGTATAAAAACTACCAGAACCAGGCTGAAAAAATATTAAAGAACAATGGTATTTTAATGACTTCTGCAATTGATGTTAATGACCCTACATATATTGCATGGGCTACAGATGAAACAATAAGTCTTGCAGAATATCTTGAATATGCCATTTCTCAAAGCTGGGTTGATATTGAAATATTGGAGTTGGATACTGCTTATTCTGAGTCTGCGGAAATATTCGACGCAATAGTAGATAATCTTATTTCTGCTTTGGATGAAAATTATGAATTTGAAAAAATGATGTACCGCTATATCGTTAAAGCGGATCAGATATCACCCAGAAGAATTTGTCAGTGTCTCTTTGATCAGAATGTTATTGAAATTTCCGATGAGGAAAAAGAAAAATGGGATGCTTCCAGAATTTCTCCTTATGAGTTTATGATAAACAGAATAAGGGATCTTGATATAACTCCGGCACAATTGGCCCTGGAACCTTACGCAGGCTCAATGGTCGTCACAGATGTTAAAACAGGTAAAGTCAAGGCTTTGGTTTCTTACCCAAGCTATGATAACAATTACCTGGCAAACGGAGCAGATTCCCAATATTTAAGCAAAGTTACAAACGATCTTTCCATGCCATTGTTTAACTATGCAACTCAGCAAAGAACTGCACCCGGTTCCACGTATAAACCGGTATCGGCTACAGCAGGCCTTTTGGAAGGAGCTATTACACTTAATTCTATTATTAACTGTTCTGGTTCTTTTAACGTTACTACAGATACCCATAAATGCTGGGTTTATCCGGGTTCCCATGGTGCACTGAATGTGACTTCAGCAATAGAAAAGTCATGTAACTGTTTCTTTTACAATGTAGGATACAGGCTGAGTATGGATTCCAATAACAACTATGTTTCTTCCATTGGTGTAGAAAATTTAAACAAATACGCTTCCATGTATGGCCTTGGAGATAAATCCGGCGTAGAAATAGAAGAATATGCACCCATTTTAACAAGCGCTTATTCTGTACCTTCAGCAATCGGTCAGGGTACCAACAGTTTTACCACTGTAGGTCTTGCAAGGTATTGTACTGCAATTGCCAACAGAGGAACGGTATATGATCTTACATTACTTGATAAAATAACGGATCGCGAAGGCAATACTCTTGTGGATTGTAAAGCAACCATAAGAAATGTCATAGATATGAAACAGGAATACTGGGATGCTATTCAGGAAGGAATGAGAAGAGTTACTTCAGGTAAATCTTATTTTAAACAGATTCCTTTTGAAACAGCAGGAAAAACCGGAACAGCCCAGGTTTCAACAAGTGTTCCTGACCACGGTTTGTTTATATCATTTGCTCCTTATAAAGACCCTCAGTATGCTTTGGCTTGTCGTATTTCAAACGGTTATACATCTGACTACGCTTCACAGGCTGCTAAGGATGCATATAAATATATATTTGAAATCGGAAAAGAAGAGGATACCTTAACAGGATCCGCATCTGAAATTGATACATCAAATCATGCCGGAGATTAAAGTAAAGGGGAGACTTTATGAATTCGAATGTTTATATGAAAAGCTATGCTAACGGCCTAAAGGTTTTTCTGGATGAAACCTGTTCCTTCGAGGACATTATTAATGAAACCAGGGAAAAATTTCTGGAATCAAAAAACTTTTTTAAAGGCGGGAAAATAGCCATTTCTTTTGAGGGAAGAAAGCTTTCTTCTGAAGAAGAAAAAGAACTGACAAATGTAATAGAACAATCAGCCGAGATGACTATTCTTTATATACTCGGCAAAGATGAAGAAAACAACAGGAATTTTCTTAAGGCAGTTGAAAGACCCGTTCCGGGTCCTCTTGATGATTCGGAATTCGGAAAGTTCTACTATGGTAATCTGAAAAAGAATATGATTATAGAGTCCGAACACAGTGTAATAGTAGTGGGAGACGTTGAACCCGGAGCAAAGATAGTTGCAAAGGGAAATGTTATTATTATTGGCGGTTTATACGGAAGTGTCATTTTAGCAGGCGGAGAAGAGGCTTCGGATTATTTCATAGCTGCATTTGACGTCAGCGCTGAAAACATAATTATCGGAGATTACAGTTATTTCTCCAAAGAAAAACCCAAGTGGGTTGTTAAACCCAAAATGGTTTCCAAAATCGCTTACGTAACAGACAATCAGGTAGTTCTTGCAAATATAAGTAAAGAAACAATAAACGAATTATTGAAATAAAGGGATTATGTTTAGAAGATTAAAAATAGCCGATTACGACTTTCGCTTAATTGTATATATTCTCAGCCTGAATATTATAGGTATTCTTGCTGTCGGAAGTGCCAGCCCCATGGATCAGAAAAAGCAGCTTTTGGGCTCTATTCTGGGCTTTTTTCTCATGGTTGTAGTATCGCTTTTTGATTACAAAGTTATTTTAAAATTTTACTGGCTCTGGTATTTTGTAGACCTCGCTTTATTGGGAGCTGTTTTGCTGAAAGGTTCTTCCACAAACGGTTCCACACGTTGGTTTGAACTGTTCGGAATTCGTTTCCAGCCTTCTGAAACGGCCAAAATAATATTGATTATTTTTTTCGCACAGTTTATTATGAAATATAGGGAGAAGATTAATACCATCGTCTTTATTGTCAGCTATATTGTTCTTTGTGCTATCCCCATGGCCCTTATATATAAGCAGCCCGATTTGTCTACCACAATCGTGTTTTGCATACTTTTGGTATCATTACTTTTTGTGGCCGGAATCAATTGGAAAGTGGTTTTAGGCGCGATAACTGTAGCTATTCCTACTTCGATAATATTCTTAAGTGCGATATTAAAAGAAGACCAGAAACTTGTGGAACCTTATCAAAGAAGACGTATTTTGTCTTTCTTTTACCCGGAAAAGTTCGTTGATAACGCTTATCAGCAGACAAATTCAGTAATTGCTATCGGTTCCGGACAGTTATTTGGCAAAGGATTAAATAACAACGAGATAACTTCTTTAAAAAACGGTAGTTATATTATTGAACCGGGCACGGATTTCATATATGCCGTTATAGGCGAGGAGCTTGGTTTTGTAGGATGCATAATTGTTCTTTTGCTTTTGTTCCTTATCGTTTTTGAGTGCTTTCTTGTCGCCAGAAGATCTTCTGATATTGCAGGACGTATTATCGGTGTTGGCATGGGTGTTTTGTTGGGAATACATACATTTTTTAATATTGGTGTTACGACCTTTATTCTTCCCAACACAGGACTTACACTTCCGTTTGTAAGTTATGGATTAACTTCTTTGGTAAGCTTCTATATTGGGCTTGGTTTTGTTCTAAGTGTAAGACTTCACAGCCAGCCAGTAAGAGAAACAAGGGAAATTTCTTTTTAGGGATATTTTTTTGGAGGATTCAAATGAACATCGCATTAATTGCACATGATGCAAAGAAAAAACTTATGCAGAATTTCTGTATAGCATACAGAGGCATTTTAAGCAAAAATGATTTATATGCTACAGGAACAACGGGAAGATTGATAGAAGAAGTAACCAATCTTACTGTTCATAAATATCTTGCAGGTCATCTTGGCGGTGAACAGCAAATAGGTGCTCAGATTGAACACAACCAGATTGACCTGGTTATTTTCTTAAGAGATCCGCTTACCCAGAAAACTCATGAACCTGATGTCAGCAATCTTATGCGACTTTGCGACATGCATAATATTCCTTTGGCAACTAATCTTGCCAGTGCTGAGCTTTTAATAAAATCACTTGATCGTGGAGATTTAGAGTGGCGTGAAATGTACAAATAAACTTATTTACATCTTTATAGCAGGTCTTATGGCATCTTTACTTACAGCTTGTAACAAAGCTGAAATCAGGATGCCATTTTCTGATTTCCCCAAAGAATTCGATGAATACGAATTCGATTTATTCCAGCATGATTCTTCCACAGTAGGCTTTGCCTCCGAAATTGCTGCATTTGAAGGAGATTATACCGAAAAGTATACACTTGAGAATGCTGCGGCTGGTCTTTTAATCGATGTAAACAATCAAGAGGTTCTTTTTGCTCAGAATGCTTTTGAGAAACGTCCGCCTGCAAGTATTACTAAGATAATGACTGCGTACCTTGCATTGGAAAAGTGTACTCTTGAAGAAACTATCGTATGCGGGCAGGAACCTGTTAATATTGCAGATCCGACAGCTACAAGACTCGGATTGAAGGTTGGCGACAGTATGACAATGGACCAGGCACTCAATCTATGCCTTATTCCTTCCTCAAACGATGTTGCCATAGATATTGCCTGCCATATAAGCGGAACCGAAGCTGATTTTGCCCAGCTTATGACAAAAGAAGCGCATAAACTTGGATGTACTTCCACTAATTTTACCGATTCCTGCGGACTTGGAAGCGAAGAGCACTATACTACATGTTATGATTTATATTTGATTTTCAAAGAAGCCATAAAGAATCAGGATTTAATTGATATTATTCAAAAAAGAGAGTATCAGACCACTTATTTTGATAAGAATCAAAATGCAGTTCCTATCAGTGTATCATCTACAAACTGGTATTTCAGGGGAAACGCAACTGCACCGGATTCAATAACCGTAGTAGGAGCAAAAACCGGAACCACGACGGAAGCCGGTAATTGTCTTTTACTTTTGGCAAAAGATAAATATTCAAATCCTTATATAGGCATAATTCTTGGTGCAGACAGGAGAGATAATCTTTATATCCAGATGACTGATTTGTTGGCACAAATAATGAATTAACTGTTGTATTTTAATGGTCAATAAACTATAATTAAATTACGTTCTACAGAGCGAAAAAGAAGATGGAGGGTTTACAATGGTACAGTTGATTGTTGGCGAAAAGGGTAAGGGCAAAACCAAACACCTGCTTGACAAAGTAAATACCGAAATAAAATCCGTATCGGGTAACATCGTTTATTTGGACAAGAGTGCTAAGCACATGTATGAGCTTAACAACAAGGTAAGACTTATCGATGTATCCGATTATTTTATTGAAAATTTCAGTGAGTTTTTAGGTTTCGTATGCGGAATCATTTCTCAGGACCACGATCTTGAGCAGATGTATTTTGACAGCTTCCTTCCCATTTCAAAGTGTGAAAAAGGTGATTTTGACGTATGCCTTAAGAAACTTGAAAAAGTTGGGGAAAAGTTCGGAGTAGATTTTGTAGTATCTGTTTCACTTAATGAATCAGATCTTTCCGATTACGCTAAGTCAAAAATTCTTATTTCACTTTAATCAAAAAATTTAAAAGCCCCGACAATTATTGTCGGGGCATTTTTATTAAAAGGGGAGTCTGATGGCAAAGGACAAAAAGGTTTTACAATATAAAAATGTAAAAACCGGCAAATTCGGAATTATTATTTTTGCTGTTATTTTACTGTACATTACTATGTGTATTATTATTTCTTCTAAAAAAGAAGCTATAAAAGGATACCAGGTAAAAACAGGTACTTTATCAGAAAACCGTCAGTATAAGGCGGTGGCTTTGAGAGAAGAAAATATAGTAACCAGCAATTATTCCGGTTATATAAGCTATTTCGTAAAAGAAGGAGACAGGGCAGCATATAATAACCTTGTTTATTGTATAGATGAGACCGGGAAATTTTCTTCATTGGTTTCAAAAGCTCCGACAGAAGATAATTCTCTTTCACATTCTGATTTAAAATCAATGAAACAGGACATTATGCTTTTTTCAAAAGGATTTGATCCTTTTTCTTTTTCATCATGTGATTCTTTTACGGAAAAAATAAATAAGAACCTTTCATTAATTGAAAACAGAAGAATTCTTGAAAACTTAAATGATATTAGTAATAGTCATAATAATGTTATTATCAATTATTGCAGAGCTCCAAAGTCAGGAATTTGTCTTTTTTACTACGATGGATTTGAAAATAAAAGTGCCATTGACTTAAATATAGAAGATTTTAATGAAGAAAAATATTACAGGACAGAAATATTAAACGACGACCTTGTGGAAGAAGGTACTTTTGTTTATAAATACGTTTCCGATGAAAATTGGTCACTGGCTATATGGGTTGATTCCACTGAAGCAGCCCGACTTCTTTCGGAAGAATATCTTGAAGTAAAGTTTTTAAAAACCCTTGATACATCATGGGCAAAGGTTTCCAAGATTAAAGAAGATGATGGAAAAACACTTCTTCTTTTGGAATTCACCAATTCTATGATTACTTTTTGTAAAGACCGTTTTGTGGATATAGAATTGTTGCTGGAAGCTGATAACGGATTGAAAGTTCCAAATTCTTCCATTACGGAAAAACCTTTCTTTTTAATCGATAAAGAATACGTAGTATATGATGAACAGTCATCAAAATACAAGGTTTTAAAAAGGGAATATAACGATACCGGTGAATTTACTAATTCTATAAATGTCAGTGTATATGAAGAAAATGACGAAGTTTACTATATAGATACTGCTGATATTGAATATGGAAGTGTTCTTCTTAAACCGAATGCTCCTGTTTTGGATGATCAGACCAATACGTTTATTGTAGGCAAACAAGGCACACTTACCGGCGTTTACAATATTAATAAGGGCTATGCCGAATTTAACAAAATAGAGATTCTTTATGAAAATGACGAGTATTCCATTATAAATCCTTTATCAATGTATGGTCTGAAAACTTATGATTTCATTGCTTTGGATGCATCTATCGTTTCTGATAAGGATTTCGTATATTAGGTGAATTTATGATAAAAGAAAATTTAAAAGCAGTAAGAGAAAATGTAAATAAAGCCATAGAGAGGTCCGGACGCAATCCTGAAGATGTTACACTGATTGCTGTAAGCAAAACAAAACCTATTACCGATTTGTTCGAAGCTTACGAAGAAGGCGTTAGGGATTTCGGTGAAAACAAAGTTCAGGAACTTATGGACAAATACGAACTTATGCCTAAAGATGTCCGCTTTCATATGATTGGTCATCTTCAAAAGAACAAGGTCAAATATCTTATCGGAAAGGCTTATCTTATACATGGCGTAGACAGCTTTGAACTGGCTCAGGTAATTCAAAAAGAATCTGTGAAGGCAAATGTTATTACCAATATTCTGGTGGAAGTCAATGTGGCCAAAGAAGAAACCAAATTCGGTATATTCCCCGAAGAAGCCGTTAGCCTTATAAAAAAGATTTCGGAATTATCAAATGTAAGAATCAAGGGTTTAATGACAATTGCACCATATGTAGACAACCCGGAAGATAATCGTCAACACTTTGTTGCATTAAGGCAATTGGGCATTGACATCAATAATCAAAACATTGATAATGTTTTCATAGGTATATATTCCATGGGAATGACCGGAGATTACCAAGTTGCAATCGAAGAAGGTGCTACCATGGTAAGAGTTGGAACAGGAATATTTGGGGCGAGGAATATTAATATCTAAGGAGAGACTGTTAAATGGGTTTTCTTAATAATTTTATTAATTCATTCAAAATCGGAGAGGGGTCTGATGATGATGAATACGAAGTATACGATGAAGACGAGGACTACGTAGAAGAGCCCCAGACCGAGAAAGAACCTGAAGAAAATCGATTCTTTAAACCTGAGAAAAAAGCTGCAAAGGCTTATAATGGGAGGAATACCATGAGTGATTCATCATCAGTTTGTGTTTTTAAACCCAAGTCATTTGAAGAAGCCAAAGAAATCGTTGAAACATTTCTCGAAAACAGAACAATCGTAATGAATTTTGAAGGTGTTGATTTGACAATTTCCCAGCGCGTTCTTGATATTGTTACAGGTGCCTGCATGGCTAAGAAAGGTAATCTTCAGAAGATTTCCAATTTTATTTTTATTGCTACACCTGCTTGTGTTGATGTTTCCGGTGAGTTTCAGGATTCCTTAACCGGTGCATTTGATGCTTTATAAGTTTGGAATATCTTTCCTGTCATAAAGCAATTTATGACAGGATTTTTTTAGGAGTTTGTTATGGAATTACAGATTAATGCTAAACAGAATAATTCATATAAGGTTATG
>JAZLJG010000149.1:0-15538 GCA_045617745.1 Lachnospiraceae bacterium
CACCGCAAACGACATACAATACAGTACCTTTTTTAAGTTTCGCATAGCCTTTCGAATAACCGCCATTACCGCCGGTAGTTTTTAATCCGTTCCACAGTGTACCGGAGCCACCACTTGCACCCCATACTTCCAGTTCATACAGTCCATCTGTCGGAACTATATACTTTTGTACAGTACCGGTATATTCGAACGATACACTCGTTCCCTCCGGAATATAATCGTCTGCATCATCTTCATCTGCATTCTTTTCTTTCTTAATATACTTTTTAGACGAAGATGAAATCCTTACATCCTCTACATCATATGAATAAGTATCTCCGTTATAGGCTATCAAATGGTTATGACTGTCATATGAAAGGTTAACTTCCTTTCCGTCTATGAAGCCAATAGTCATGTTTCCGTCAGCATCAAAGTCAAAGACTCCATCCATAGATGTCGAAATAGTGTTATCGTTTGCTGTATAGGTATAAGCGTTTCCGTCTGCGGAAGTTATATTTCCTGCTTTATCATACGCAAACGATTCTTCATCTATTTGCTCACCTGTAACAATGTTTATTGTTACACGCGAAAGAACCCTGCTCATATCATCATATGAGTATTCATAGCGTTTCCCTGCTATACCGTCTTCTTCAGAAATGAGTCTGTTAATATCGTCGTATACGTATACGACATCACTTACCGTCATATCTTTTGCATAGTCAATCTTTCTTACAAGGTTTCCTACTGCATCATATGCTTTTTCAGTTCGAACAGTTCCTGAATCACTGGCAATTTCCCTGTTAAGAGAATCGTAAGAATATGTCGTAACTCTTCCTTCCCAGTCGGTAACTGTTTTAATGTTCCCGTTATTATCGTAAGAATAATATACTTTAGTATTGTCAGGATATGTCAATACAGATAAATTTCCATAATAATCGTACTCATATCCAATTGTTCTTCCCTTGACGTCTGTTACACTTGTTACACGATTTAAAGCATCAAAGGTTCTCTTTATTGTTCCCTTACTGTCAGTTATAGACAAAACATTTCCATTTTTGTCATAACTGTAGATTGTTTCGCCTTCAGGATATATTGACTTAACAATACGACCTGCAAGGTCATACTCGTAAGAAGTAGTCTCACCACGTCCGTTTGTTAAAGATTCTGCAAGATTAAGCGAATTGTATGTATACTTAATACTGTTGCCTTCAACTGTTGAACGCGTAACGAGATTTCCGTTTTCATCATAAGTAAACGCTGTTGAAGCTCCTTCAGGTCCGACAAGTTCAACAATGTTTTCATTCTTGTCAAAAATATTCTTACTTACCCCACCTTCAGGATTAACTGATGAAATAAGCTTTCCATTTTTGTTGTACTCAAATGTCGTAACAAGACCCAATGCATTAGTCGAGGATTCGACCTGGTTTATACTATTAAGAGCCACCTTGCTTACTCTTACCAATGCATCTGTAGTCGATGTTCTGTTTCCATTCTTATCGTACGTATATGAGGTTATATTACCTAAAGCATCGATGGACTTGGATAAAAGACCTCTTTTATCGTATACGGATCTTGAAATGTTGCCATTTGAATCGGTCGCAGATACTAACTGCCCCTTCAAATCATATGCCAACTTAGAAGAATGAATACCCTGCTTTTCTTTATCTTCCTCACTCTTCTCACTTAATTCAACAAATTTACTATCAGGCTCATCAATAACCGGTTCGGAATCAGTTGCAACAATCTTCAAAACTGAGGCAGCATAAGAATCACCCTTTCCAAAAGACTCAGCCTTAGAAGAAATCCTTAAAGTTCTGTTTTCTTCGACGTTAATGATGTCCGTTACAACCGAATCATTGGCGTTTTTGCCACTATAATCGTATTTAACTTCTCCATCAATTGAAACCTTACAATTTCGCGTACTGATTACAATATACCTATAATGGCTAATGTCGATATTTCCACTATCCATAATGCCACAGCCGAAATCATCAGCACCGGACAACTGAACATCAATAGTAGCCGTATCCGAAACATCAGAAGTTCTTCTTTCGGATATATTATTGATAATCAATGCACACTTACATATTTCACCGTTTCCTTTTTTCCCAGCGAAGAAATAAATACCGTTCCTGTCTATATTAAATCTGTTCTCTTTTTGCCAGGTAATACCCCCATCCTTTGACCAATCCACAATGCTTTCTGTAGAAGCCAAAGTAACGCTAACACTCTTGTCGGTTAACTCTGTGGTAGATGGTGTGGCGAAAAGAAGATTCTTTACTTCGCACGATAATGAAAATGACTGCTGTTTGCCCGTATACTTATCATTAACGGCTACAGTAAGCTTATAAGTGCCTGCTTTTGTTATCTTGCAAACAGACTCTTTACTTACTTCTTCGTCGTTTAGTTTCCAACTATAAGCGCTTACGGGATATTCAATTCCATCGGCGTATGAAATCTTTGTGGTTAACTTATCGCCATTAAGTAAAATCGCAATTTTCCCGGTAATCTCATCATTATGAATGCACGTATAACGTGTTACATAACCGTAAGAATCTGCAGTATGTGTATGAACCGGATATGTACTATATGTAGCGTGGGGACAAGACCAAGTTGTTCCAAGATATCCACCACAAGTTGCACAAGACACATTTGTGGCAGGAATATTCTTACAACCTGCTAAACAAGACACAGTTGTAGCGGTTCCACGTGTACCCGCCACAAATGAATATGATCCTGTCTTTTCATAGCACTGATATGCGGATGAATAGCATCCGTTCGGAGACGTGGTTGCATCTGTTCCGGAATGAACATGTGTTATATCTGCGGATGCAAGTACGGTATTGTTATCTCCTTTTTCCTCTAAGCCAATTGTAAAATTATTGCTATACTTTTGTAACAAATCTTCTTGATTTGTTACATCCCTGTCTTCGGATTTTGCCAGACTGCCGTCTTCAGTTTCTCTGACAAGAGTCTCAATAAGTCTGTTCTCTGAATCGTATTTATATACAACGCTTTGTCCGAGCGCATCTATCGTCCTTACGAGATTTCCGTTTAAGTCATATTTATAGTTTGTTACATTACCATTGGGGTCAGTAACCGAGACTTTCTGTCCATATTCATCGTAGGTGTAGGAGGTAACTCCTCCCTCCGGATCTTTTACAGACAATATATCCCCGGCTGCATTATAAGAATAGGTCGTTACTCCACCAAAAGAATTGGTTATTGTAAGCACCCTTCCAAGCTTGTCGTACGTGTATAAAGTAATATTGCCTGCATAGTCCGTCTTTGATAAAAGCTGACCATTAGCGTTATACGTATTTGTTGCTGTATTACCGTTTTTGTCTGTTTCTTTGATAAAGCGTCCTGCTTTATCGTACTCATAGCTGGTTTTATTTCCTTCACCATCATAAGAGGCGGTCAGTCTTCCCACCTTGTCATATTCGTTTTTGGTAAATGAACCGTCAGGAAATACCGTCTTTATCAAGTGTTCTTCTTTGTCATAGAAGTACTCTGTTTTGTTTCCTTTTGCATCTGTAGTTTCCCGCAAAAGTTCAAGCTCGTTGTACTTGCAGGTTACTACATTTCCATCCTCATCAACTGTCGTTAATGGTTTACTAGTCCAGTTGTAAGTTGAAGAAGTAACGTTCGAAAGAGCATCTGTCGTTTCTAAGACATCACCGTAAGCTGACATTTTTGTCTTTACTACTGCTCCATCAGCGGTCATTGTTTCTGCAATATGTCCGTTCTCATCATAAGTCAGAGTCGTAACGTTTCCTATTGCATCAGTAGCAGTCTTTAAATTGCCCTTTTCATACGTATAATACACGATTCTGTTGCCGGTCTTTGACTTTAACAGATTTCCGTTTTCATCATAAGTATTTGTTGTAACAGTACCTCTTAAATCCTTTGATATAACCAACCTGTTATAATCATCGTATGTATAATAAGCAGTATCACCATTTGCATTTGTAATACTGGTTATGTTTCTGTTTTCATCGTAAGTATAGACAGTCTCATTTCCTAAAGCATCTGTTGTTTTGATGAGATTATCCTTTTCATCATACTCGTACTTTTGGGTATTCAATAAGGGATCAGATTCTTCAATACAATTTCCCTTTGAATCATACTTATAAGTTGATGTATTGCCCCCTTCGTCCGTGTATGAAAGTTTGTGTCCGAAAGAATCAAAACTATACTTAACATTATTCCCTTCTCTGTCAGTAAAAGTTGTCTTTACCGAACCATCATTCGAAATAACATACGTAAAGAAAGATTCAATCCCTGATGCATCAATTTGCTTTACAATTCTTCCACCTTCTCCGTAAAAATCCGTAAAGACTACGTTTCCGTCTGCATCGGTTGAAGACAGAATCTGACCATTATCCTTGTAAGTGTAGGACGTAACAAAACCATCCACATCAATATATTTAATAAGGTTATTGTTGGAATCATATTCAAAAGATGCTTCGGCACTTCCCTCATTACATACTCTTTCAACAAGTCCGTTACTATTCAGGTATAAGTAGATTATCTGGCCCGAGTTACCGTCAATAAGGTCAATCTCATTTTCCTTATACTCAAGCTTTACCGTTTTACCCGTTTTATATGTTATCCTGGAAAGCTTACTGTCTGCATTATAGTCAAAAGTCTTTCCAAAGCTTTTAAGGGTTACCGTACCATCAGCATTCTTGGTAACCTCATCGAGTTCATAACCCTGTGTTTCCGTCTTGTAAACAGATTTATTTTTATCCAGTGTATATACAACATAACTTGAGGGAGAATGGTACAAACGAATCTCTTCGCTTGACTCTTCCACATAGCTTTCGTAATTCCATGCAAAGCCGTTACCAAAGAAACCCTTAATAGTTTTATTGGATTTATAGCTAAGTCCTATGGAAATATTGTTAACGCCACCCGCAGACATAACTGTCAGGTCAATTAAATGGGCTCCGCTGAATACATCTACGGGGTCACCTGTAGTTACAGTATCTGCATTTCCGGATTTCTTTTTCTCCGGTTGCGTCAAACTGTTTGTTGTTTGTGTTCCTCCCGGGGTAGTATTGCTTCCATTTTCTCCTGTCGACGGCTTATTCTCTGAAGCAGATCCGTTTTTTCCCGAATCCTGATTTCCTGGAGTTTGGCTTCCGGAATCTTTACCGGTTTCTTCCGGCACAGGAATATATTCGTACCAACTCTTTTTACACGCGGGACAATAAATCGTAGTTCTGCCGTCCTTTTTTGTTTCTTTATCCGGAGGATAATCCAGATGCTTACTTAATGTTCCTGCATGATTATTAGGGTCATAAACCGGAACACTATAACCTCTTGCAACATACCCACAATTTATACATCTGTCTTCGGCCTTTCCGCCGATACAAGTTTTTTCTGTAGTGAAAGATTTATACGAATGATTTGTATATGTTACTGTGTCATAATGTGCACTGCAAATATCGCAAACCTTGTATTTGTAACATTTGTTTGATTTGGCAGCCCCATAGTATGTGTCACTTGAATGGTGAACATAACAATTGACGTTAATCTCATATCCCGGTTTTTCTTCGTCTATTTTTTCTTTGGGAATGTCTATCCTTCCGGAATTAACCTTGTCATCTAAAGACAGGTTCGAAATTAATTCACTTGCACCCGTGCGCAATGCCTGCGCATCAACGGGCAAAGAAGTCATCAAAACAGATGTCATAGCTATCAGAGCTATAACAGACGAGAGTTTTTTCTTGAATTTTGTTCGCATACCCCTTATGGCGTCAATATACGCCATTTTACCTCCTTATTATACCTTCTCAATACGATTCCCCAAATACCGGCAATTTACGAAAAAACTAGTCTCTCCCATTTGCCAGTGTAAACTATTCTATCAACAAAAAAGAGAAAAAGTAAAGGGTAAAATACTTCCCATCTTTGTTTCATTTACAGTCCTATACTGTTTTGATATAATTCAAAAGGACTCAAATACGGACGGAGGAACGGTATGCTTTTTAATTCTGCTTCTTTTTTGATTTTTTTCCCTATAGTTGTTCTTTTGTATTATGTTATTCCTCATAAAGTTAGATATATACTGGTTTTGTTGGCAAGTTTTTATTTTTACATGAGCTGGGAACCTGCTTATGGCATTTTGTTGGCAAGTGTTATTCTCTTATCCTGGATTATTGCTGTTCTCATAGAAAAGTGTAAGAGCGGAATCCGTACGAAAAAAAGAATGGTGGCGCTGTTTACCGTTATTTGTATGGGACTTCTTCTCTATTTTAAGTATTCAAACTTTGCTATAGATAACCTCAACAAACTGCTTCAGTTGATTCGGATTTCCAAAAGCATCAATCATTTTTCAATTATCCTTCCAATAGGTATTTCATTTTATTCTTTTCAGGCGCTGGCCTATGTTATTGATGTTTCAAGAGGCAAAGTAAATGCCGAAAAAAATCTTTTGCTATATGCTGCTTTTATTTCCTTCTTCCCCCAACTGGTTGCGGGACCAATAGAACGAGCCGATCACTTTTTAAATCAATTTAAGCAAGAGCATCATTTTGATTATGAGAAAGTAAAACATTATTTGCTAGTAATGCTTTGGGGCTTTTTTATGAAAATAGTGGTTGCAGACAGAATCGCTATTTATGTTGATACTGTCTATGGCAATTATGAGCAATACGGAGGATGGCTTCTGATATTGGCATCCGTATTGTTTGCATTTCAGATTTACTGTGATTTTGCAGGATATTCTACCATAGCCATAGGCGCCGCAGGTGTTATGGGATTTGAACTCATGGAGAATTTCAAATCTCCGTACTGTGCCGCAGGAATTCGTGACTTTTGGGCCAGATGGCACATTTCCCTGACGGGATGGTTTAGAGATTATGTCTACATACCTCTCGGTGGTAACAGAAAAGGTAAATTCAGAAAAATGCTTAATACACTTATAGTATTTATGCTAAGCGGATTATGGCATGGTGCAAACTGGAGCTATGTGGTATGGGGCGGACTTAACGGTTGCTTCATAATATTGGAAGATTGCATTTCCGGATATACAAATGGTTTAAAAAATGCCTTGTTTGAAAAGTCGAAGATATGCAAAGTAATAAGCCGAATCGGATTGTCCTTACTTACCTTTTTTGCGGTTGATATAACGTGGGTTTTCTTCAGAGCCCCGGGAACAAAAGAAGCTGTTCAAATTTTCAAAAATATGTTCCCGGCAAATAACTTCAGTGCTTTTTTTGATAATACGGTTCATTTTTATATAATGGAAAAACATGTTTTTGTGGCAATGTTAATCTCTTTAATAGTTATTTTTGTCATAGATTTTTTACATTATCGAAATATATTCCTGATTAATCGTATCAAAAAACTGCCCACTGCAATTCAATGGTTTATTTATATTGTGTCCATACTGACCGTTCTGATCTTTGGAGTCTGGGGACCCGATTTTGATGCATCAGCATTTATCTATTTCCAGTTTTAGAAGGATTAAGAGATGAAAAAAAAGAAAGCTTTCAAAAATATATTTAGATTTGTATTATTTCTGGGTTTGCTTGCCTATGTATTTATCCTGTTGAATAAATTCTTTTACGCTGATGAAGCCCGAAAATACGAGGATTTTTATCGTGAAAAAGAAAATTTTGATGTATTGTTTTTTGGCTCAAGCAGAATGCTGGATGCTGTTCAACCCATGGAATTATGGGATGATTTCAATATCCGAAGTTTCAACATGTCCCAGCATTCAGAAGGGTTGGCAAGGGACTATTGGCAATTAAAAAATGCTCTGGAACACAATCATCCTCAGTTGGTAGTGTTGGATATTTCGATGTTTTACGGAGCCTACGCGGTCGATGTAAATGATGCAAGCAGTACGGCAGCATTTCACAAGCAAATAGACCATATGCCTTTATCATTAACTAAGATACAGGCGGTAACCCAGATTTGTCCCCGCTCTCTCTACATGGAATATCTGTTTCCCTGGGTTTTGTATCATAGCAATTGGTACACAAAAAAGCCAAGTGATTTATGGAAGCAAACCCACAGCGTTCGTAAAGGTGCCGAGGTCCGCACCAATATAATGCCCCAGGACAATTTCGAATGGGACAAAACTTCCTACGCCGACGTTTTCGTACCTGAATCGGCAAAGTTAGAAGAGATTATAGATTTATGCTCAGAAGAAGGTGTTGATATTCTGTTCATTTGTCTTCCCAACAGCGAAAACGCAACAGTAATGTCAACCTTGAACCGGTTTGAACAATATTTCAGTGACCATGGAGTTAACTATATTAATCTTGCAACTGAAGATGTACAAATCGATCCTTCAACGGACTATTCCGACACTTCACACGTTAATGTTGCCGGAAGTCTGAAAATCACGCAGTTTTTGGGAAACTATTTCATAAATAAGTACAAAACATATGAAGTTAATGAGGGCATATCAGACGCTTGGAATGAGAACTTTACCCAATACCTTAGTGAAAAGAAATCCCTCCTTCAAACATATAAAGATGATTTCACATATCTGCGAATGTTACTGTATTCAGACGGTGACTTCGAAGTATATGTAAATGACAAAGGAAACATATCTGAAATACAGAATAAAAATCTTACTATGGAAGGTGATTTTGAAAAGTACATATCAGAAGGAAAACAACTGGAAATATATGCAGTTAATGAAGCATCTCCATTTATTGTTTTACCCGATACTTCCGATTGATTATATAATTAAAGTCAAAAGAACGACCCGTAAAAAAGCCCTTCGGCAAACGCCGAAGGGCTTTTGATATTATCATTTATTCATCCTTCTTCTTTACAAAGTAATGTCTTCCCAACCACTTTGACAACCCGTCAAGGCCTGTATATACAATACGCTCTGAAATGTTCTGCTGGTCAAGCATATCCCTGATTCTCCAGCGAAGGTCCTTGTCGATTACGTAGCGGACAGTGTTCTCTGTGTATTTGTCGAAAAATTCTTCGATATTGTCAACAGCATCCGGAACAATTGAGAAGAAAGAATACTGGTTTACGATTCTGGGGTCAATTGACGGAGGCTCTACCACTACCATGGATTTATCCTGCATGTCTTCATCGTACTGGTCCAGGTTTGTAGTTACTTCGTTAAGCATATTAACGGTGAACACTGAGGTCTGGTGGTCCGAAAGAACCTTTTTGTAACGTCCCGGAAGCATAGCGTGAAGCTCTTTAATATCTATTCTCCAGATAAGACAGTCATGGCTCTCCATTTTGTCAAGGTCGTGCTCCGATGTGGCAAAATGCATGGCAATCAAAGGTGACTGGGTCCAGTCGAGAAGTCTTGTGGGAAGGCCATGGTGCTGTCCCAAAATCATCTGTCTCCAAACTGACTTTTCAATCTGAGGATCTTCCAATGCTCCGTATTTTGTAAAGTTATCAAGAATGCAGGGCTCCAAAGCCTTTTTGGCGTCCTTACAGTTACGACGCAAACTGGTTCTTAGCTTGAACTTGGCGTCCGTCATTCCTCTATAAAGGTACAGGCTTCTGTTTCTGTCCAGATCGGGCCTGTATTCCTGCTCTGTAATAAGCGGCAGAACATCTTCTATTGTTTTAATCTCAACTGTCTTAATCATTTTCTTCCCTCCACATATCCGTTACGAACCACATAAGGGCTCCCCAGGTAAACATGGGATAAAAAATACCTTTGTTATCGGTACCTTGCTTTAAAAGCTTTTTTGCCTCTTCTTTGGTGACCAAAGAAAACCCGTCAAAGCTTTCGCCGCCCACTGCTCCGTCTTCTCTTAGGGCATCCAAAGAATCAAGGTTAATAACAGCACCCACCAAAGCATTGGATTCATCTGTCATTCCGGGTGTAGAAAATACACAGGGATTTATCACAAAAAGTCTGTCCGAAGGCTTCACATCTATTCCGGTCTCTTCCTTTATTTCACGTTTTGCAGTCACTAAAACCGCATCCTCAAGACCCTTGTCGCACTCATCCACAAGACCAGCAGGAATGCTCAGAAGATACTGGCCCACAGGGAATCTGTACTCATAATGTAACAAAAGCTTCGGCTCTTCTCCGGGAGTCTTTATTACCACATAACAGGTAGCTGCGTCCGCAGACATTTTCTTAAACTCCTCCTCGGATTTAACGCACACAAGATCCTCTGCCTTATTTCTGGTAGCGTCAAAATAGTGCTTTCCTTCGGCGTACTGAAGGTCAAATACCTTTATAAATTTAGTTTCCAGAAGGGAAACAACATTCTCTTTATTTATCATATCGAAATCTCCAATCCCACATGAAGCTGTTCAACCTTATCCCCAAGGCGTTCTTTGAGTATCTCAAAAGCCCTGTCTCCGGTACAGTGTCCGGTTACTATATGCTCAATACCTGTATTCTCCACTCTGTCTGAAAAAGCCTCAACCTCTTTATCTGTCTTTTCAAAAAGGTGGAAGCCTCCCACCATTGCGTATATGGATCTATCGGGAAATGCCTTCGAAACCTCATTTATGATGTTGTCAGCTCCCGCATGGGAACAGCTGTTAAATATCACAAGCCCCTTCGCCGTATCCAAAACAAGGCTCTGCTCATGCTTAAAACTGTCCGGCACAAAGAACGGCCCTCTCTTAACAAGCATGTCCGAAGCCTTCCCCACCTTCCTTAATCCCTTTGTGGAATGAGGAAGAAGAAATACTCCCGGGCAAATCTCCGACTTTCCAAACACATAAACAAATCTGTCGGAATACTTAGAAAGGGTACCGGGTTTGATACCTATATACTTGTTTTTCGGCTCCATTTTACGATAACAGTTTTCTTTTGTTTCTGACTGAATATAGAAATGTGCGGTGGAATTTACCTCGAAAAAAGTTTCCAATCCATCCGCATGATCGTAATGGGCATGTGAAAGGACACCGAAATCGATTTTCGACAAATCGACACCCAGTGTCCCTGCATTATCCTTAAATATTCCTGTCCAGCCGGTATCCAGTATGATTTTCTTATCAGCGTACTCAATATAAATTGAGAGTCCCCATTCAGACTTCAACTCTTCTGACGAAATATTATCAACCAATACCTTGAAACGCATACCGAAACCTCTACTAATCACGCACAGTCATGTGCATCATCTTTTTATCATTATACATAGAAACGTCGGCTCGTTTCAATACATCACCCACTGTTTTATCCTTTTTGGGATCATAAACCGCCATACCTGAAGCGATGGAAATTCTTCCGTGAACAGGGTCCTGCTTATCCATTGAATTATCACTTGCAGCCTTCAGCTGTTTCATCAAAGAATCCCTGTTTGCAAGATCCTCGCCCTCAAGAACCACCACAAACTCGTCTCCACCTATTCTGAAGACAGGGCTGTGCTTAAACACATCACAAATGGCATGACAGCTGTTTACAATATAAACATCACCTATCTCGTGACCATAAGTGTCATTAACTCCCTTTAAACCGTTAAGGTCGCATTCCACCAATGCAAAAGAAGCTTCTTTTGCATTCTTAACCTTTTCCTTTAAAGCCTCAACCTTATCCATATAAGCAGACATGCTTCGTACGCCTGTAAGGGAATCCCTGTTGGCTATTCTGCTTGTTTTCGTAAGCTTCTTCTGAAGGACGTTAGCCTGATCTCTCATGCAGTACATAAGTGCCTTGGATACCTGGTTAACAGACACAGGTTTAAAAAGGTATGCGTTCATACCGATTTCCGTAGCCTTTTGCACATCCACTTCCGATCTGCTTATGGAAATTGCCAGAATCGGAATTGTATCGGCTCCGTAAATCTTCGAATGCCTTATTGCCTGTGTAGTCTGGAATCCGTCCATCTCCGGCATATAGATATCCATTAAAACGGCATCGAAAGCATCCTTTGGTGCGTTTGCCAGTACCTCCAGAGCCTGCGCACCACTGTCAACCTCCGTTACAATTGCACCGCTTGAAGAAAGAATTGAAGCGGTTATCTCTCTTGAGAGATTGTCATCCTCCACCAAAAGGATGTTGATTCCCACAAGTGAAGAATCCTTTGTTTTTATATGAGAAGGAATACTGAAGTCGCTGTTCTTGTTATCGAGATGTTCCTTAAACTCTTCTTTGCACTTTTTAAAACAGGAAATGATTTTAGGTGAGAATGCTCCGCATTCCCCGTCCAGAATCATTTTAAACCCGGTGTCATAGGCATAGGCTTCCTTATAGCAACGCTTATTAATCAAAGCATCAAGGCAATCCACTATTGATACTATCTGGGCACTTAAGGGAATCTCCTCGCCTTTAAGTCCTTCCGGATAGCCTCTGCCGTCATATTTCTCATGATGGTATTTACAAATATCAAGGCTTGTCTGAAGATATTCCTCACTCCAGTCCATAGGCGCAAGTTTCAAAATCTCGCATCCCTTTGCACTGTGAGTCTTCATGGTTTCAAACTCTTCCGTGGAAAGTTTTCCCGGTTTAAGCAAAATGGCGTCGGGAATCGCAATCTTTCCAAGATCGTGAAGGGCACTGGCGGAAGTAATCAAATCGATTCTTTCCGGTGTAAGACCGTACTCCGGGTAATTCTCCATAACCTTCATGGCAAGAATGTGTGTAAATCCTTTAACACGCCTTACATGCTCTCCGCTTTCAAGATTTCTTGCTTCTACAATATTTCCCAAAAAACCGATGATATCTTCATTAAGTCTGTTAAGTCTTTCGTTTTTCTCCTGAAGTTCCTCGGTTCGCATAATAACAGAATCCTCAAGACGCTGACGAAGCTCTGCTTCATCGTGCTCCTGATGGTCTATACAGCGGGCCGCAAAAATAAATCTGTGCTCCTCGGAAAAATTACCTACACGAATAAATTTTGCCTCATAATGGTGCTTTGAGCCGTCATCACGAAACATATTATAGACAATATAGAAATGCGGATTATTGGTAAGTTCTTCCACAATATTATCGTAACGAAGCATGGGCGCAATATATTCCCTGCTTTCATCCGTAAGAACGTTTTCCAGGAAATATTCCCTGTACGCTCTGGCGCCCTTTGCAGCAATATCGTTATATAAGTCCCTCATTGGCAGGGGAACCTTTATTATCTGAGCTGTATCCTTTTCCAAATCAACAAGTACGATGGTATCACAGTCATCCGTCAAGCCTTCCACCAGTTCAACATATGAAGTGGATTCCTTTCTAAGTTTACTCTGACTGAATGTCATCGTTACAGCCACACCCTCTAAGATTGCAAAGAAAAGAATAATCGGAACAAACCCGACCATAATCTTCATTCCGGCTTTAATAAGCATGTATGACAAAAAACATGATGTGGCAAACAAAGCCACCACAGCAAACATTATTCCGATATTTGTGAGTAAAGAGAACTTCCTTGCCGAGGTTCTTTTTTCCATATATATACCTCTCTTCATACTTTTCGAGTTTAGTCTATATTATCACCGAAAAATTAACAAAAAATAATGTAAAAAATAGTGAAATGTCTGACAAAAGATGATACGATTACTGTGTATGAATTTAAGCCTTCGGAGGTGCTTAGTGAAGAAAAAGATTGCGGTTTACGCTAATGGTTGGGGTGCTTCTAATCTGAGTTATTTTATTGACGGAATCAAGAAAATAACAGATCCCGAAAACATTGATATTTTTACATTTCTTTCCTTCAGCTTCTACGGAATGGATCCTGCCGACGAATCAGGAGATACCAGTATTTTCAGGCTGGCAGACATGAAGGATTTCGACGGAGTTATCGTCTTTTCCAACGGTCTCAACGGAACTGAGATTGCAAGAGAAATTGTCAACCGCGCCATAGCCGCCAAAGTACCCGCCGTAAGCCTTGGAATACCCTTCCCCGACATAAGCTGTGTTACCACCAACAACAAAGCCGGCATGAATGTTCTTTGTGAACATCTTGTAAATGAACATAATGTGAGAAAGGTAATATATCTTGCGGGCAACGAGGGCAATCCGGACTCCGAAGAGCGTCAGCGCTGCCTGGAAGAAGCCCTTGAAAAAGCGGGCGGAACATTGGAAGAAGTACACTATACCAACTGGGCCACAGATCACACTGTGGAATACATCGATGCGAAACACTCCACAAAGGATAATCTTCCCGATGCTTTTGTATGTGCCAATGACTATATTGCATTATCTGCATGCTTCAGACTTAATTACCACGGAATCTCTGTTCCAAATGACGTTCTGGTTACCGGATTTGACTGCATTTCTGATGCCCTCACCTTCTACCCTTCCCTTACCACCGTCAAACAGGACTACGCTAAGCAGGGTACTGCTTGTGCTGAAATAATAATGGATATGATTAATTCCGGTGATATTACGCCGGTAACAAAATATATTGATTCGGAATTTTTCCCCGGAGAAAGCTGCGGATGCGAAAATGGCGGAAGCGGCAGAAAAGCCAGAGACGAGGCCTGCAGAAAGGCTTACGAGGACAAAAACGAGAAGGTTTTCTTTAACGATCACCTCACCGGAATGGAAAATACCCTATACGCCTGCTCAAGCGTGGGCCAAATAGGCAATACATTAACAGGCTTTTACCTTCAGGACCACCGCGTTGAAGGAGACAATTTCTATATTCTGGCAGAAAAAAGCTACGGCACCTCCATTTACAACGACGAAGTTAAACTTACCAGAAACAATTTCAGTGATGAGTTAAAAGTCATCGTAGCCATTAAAGAAGGCGAACGTTTCGAGGCAGAAACCATATCAAATAAGCAGCTGATTCCAGGTTATGACGGCGAAAGCCCTGTTCCCAAAAACTTCGTTTTCGTACCCATTCACAGTAACGACATTCTATACGGTTACATCGTAATGGGTGACTGCATGTCCAGAGTTGAAGATTTTTCTTTGGAAATATACAGAAGAGCACTTCGTAATGCTCTTGAAAAATACAGGCAGAACATGAAGCTTGAGTACCTTAATAAAAAGCTTATGGAACTTTACACCAGAGACTCTCTTACCGGTCTTTACAATCGTTTCGGTTATGAATGTCTCGCTGTTCCGCTTTTTGCAAAGGCCATGGAAGAAAAGAAAACCTGCGCTGTAATATTCATGGATATTGACCGTATGAAACACATAAACGATAACTTCGGACATTTGCAAGGCGACCTTGCCATCCGAACCATCGCCAACGTAATATCCATGACCGCTCCTCCCAACTGGATCTGCATCCGTTACGGTGGAGACGAATACCTGATTATCGGAGAGTGTTCCGATGAGAACGAAGTCAAAGCCCTGGTATCGGAGCTTGCTGAAAACGAAAAACGCCAGGTAACCCACATGATGCTTCCCTTCACTCTTGAAGCCAGTATCGGTTACATTATGACAGATCCCGGTTCATCATATACTCTTGCCGAGTACGTTAAGAAGGCCGATGACATTATGTATGAGGCTAAAAAACAAACCTACGAAAAAGACAAATATGAAAGAAGCCAGCGCTAAAAGCGCCGGCTCAGACTGAAGACAAAGTAGTGGCGGAAGCAGAGCTTCCGCCGCCTTTTTTGCCAATATAATCGATTTTTCTTTCTTTCGAAAGGATTATTGCCTGTATTCAGGCCATCTCCAATCCCCATTCTTCCTTTATTCTTGCTA
>JAZLJG010000150.1:0-53871 GCA_045617745.1 Lachnospiraceae bacterium
AGCAAGAATAAAGGAAGAATGGGGATTGGAGATGGCCTGAATACAGGCAATAATCCTTTCGAAAGAAAGAAAAATCGATTATATTGGCAAAAAAGGCGGCGGAAGCTCTGCTTCCGCCACTACTTTGTCTTCAGTCTGAAAGAGCGGCTGCAAAAGCCGCTCTTTCTTATTTTCCCTTTTTCTTACTTATTGATACAATTCCCGAAGCAAAAAGTAACACCGCCAACACAAAGAAAACTATATCTTCATACAATCCGTACTTTTCATAAAATGTAACTTCATCACTTAAGGGCACATCAAAGGCATATACCTTTTCGAACCCGTCTTTTGTATGTGTCTCGAAAATAATATTTCCGTAGGAATCATACATAACAGACCTTCCGTAACAGGTAGGCTTCAGAAGGGTTATTCCGTTCTCAACAGCCCTGAATCCTGCTATCATGGTGTGGTTATTCTCTATGGGTGCCCAGTCCCAGGAGGGGTACAGATAAAGGTCCGCATCATCCTGCATACGCCTTACATATACTTCGAAGTTTCCGTCGTAGCATATGGAATATGCCATATCCACATCGCCGCACTCAAAGGTTTCGCTGCTGTTTCCAAATGTTCCGTCACCGCGATTGAATCCGGCCTCAACAATAGGGATTACCATACGCTTTACGTACTTGCCGGCCATCTCACCTTTTTTGTTTATAAAATATACACAGTTCTCACATCCGTCATCACCATCTGTTTCCAAGTCAAAAGAAATAAGTATTGCCATATTGGTTTCTTTGGCCCTGGCCTGTGCAGCTGCCAAAAACTCATCAACCTTTTCTTTGTCAATTCCGAATGCTTCCTCAGCATAAATAAGTATCTCAGCACCCTCTTTTGCAGCTTCCATGGAAGTGTTCAAAAAAGAATTCATGTTTTCCTCAAAGGATAATGTTTCCCATTCCAGCCCTTCGCTACTAAGTTCCGGTCCTGTGGTCCAGGCAGCATGTACATATTTTGACGGTTCTTCCGGATTATTCAGTCTGTTGATTCCAAAGATAAATGCACCCGCCAAAACAAGTGCCGACAAAGCTGTCGCAACCACGTACTGCGTTTTAAATTTTCTTGAAATCATGGTAACAACCGAAGAAAGGAACCAGCCGATAATAAATGAAAGTCCAGCAGCTCCTATCAGGGAAGCACACTGGATTAACGGGGTTGCGTAGAAAAATCTGTACCCAATATTCATTCCCGGGCTCAGAATCGTAAGCATACCGATAAAATCCGTAATAACGATTCCCACAGGGAAAATCAATGTATAAAAAAAAGAATCATATTTGCTGAATACTGCAAACAAAATATATGGAATGAAGAAAATTGAAAGACACAGAATATAAGCCAACGCATTAATGATAAATGAGCCGCTTCCGGTATAGTCACCAAAGAACGCAAACATTGCCACATAAAAAATTGCAAAGGAAATCAGTATCCATTTCAAGTTGTTTTTCTTTGTCAAAAGAAACAATAAAGCTACCGTCAGTACTACTTCAAAAACAGGTGGCAAAATAGCATTAATCATACTCCGTCATCTCCCCTAAAACACAACTAATATACTACTTATTTAGGAACCTCGCATATGCACACATAAATCACAAAAGGCAAAAAATCTATGCCTAATATAATAATAAAAACAATTCCTGCAATCTTCAATACCTTCTTCGTCTTCGCTTTATTTTTCTCGCTGGCAACCGTTTCGAAAAAACTTTTAAAAGAATTTTAGCCTGTAGCGGTTACAGTCTGCACAGGTTCTTCACCTTTTACAAGTTCATCCAAAGAAATATCAAACAAATCACTTATTGCCACCAGTTTTTCCATTTCCGGAATACCGCGCATGAAATCCAAATGTTTGAACAATACTGATGCACTCACCAGAACCGCTATCGTAAGAGACACCTTCCTTTTCAAAGAAGTTTCCAAAAATCCACGGCACATAATCTCTTCTGAAGCCCCTTGAACCATGTAGGCTCCAAGATACATAAGCAGGTTTAACAGGGTATGAATGTTGATGTTCTCATTGATTCCGATAAGGCTTATGAACCCGTCAAATTACAGATACTCATAATCACAAAGAGCATCCGAATTGCAATTCCTGCTCCCAAAAGATAATCAGATACCTTTTGGGTAAATCCCAGTGTCTTTATTGATTCTTTTTCAATTATTCTTCGATATAAATAAAAAGGTAACCAGTGAAAAAGTAGCGAAGCCGTACAGCGAAACAGGCCGGAAAATCTCTTCTGCGGGCAGATAACCATTCAAAGGATCATACCCCAAAAGCATCAGTACAATATTACAGAATACTTCAAAAACCACACCTTCAGCAAATTTTTAAATGCGTTCATACATTTTTTCATCTGTCAATCCTCCAAATGTTTTTGATAGACATATGATATAAACCCAAGGCCCAAAATGCCACCAACCGGCCTTAACAATTTGTCAACGATTCTTAACAATTGTGAAATAGCAATTGCAGATTGTCTTCGCTGTTGTGAGTGCATGCTTTATAACCGAACAATTCAACCAATCCGGCATTTTCTCATGCTTTAGTGTCCAAATCCGAAACATAGACCGGCTTTTCGTATCATTGGTCTTTTTTGACGGACTATATCTATTTTTTCGATTAATTAGTCCGTAGGTTTTCTTTGCCTTTACGGACTATTCTTGTTTTTTTATGGACTTTAGTACGTAAATTTTTCTTCCTCCGGCGGACTAGTTGTCTCTTTTTTGTTCCTCTAGTCCGTAAGCCCTTGTCCCGCTGGCGGACTAACTGCCTCTTTTTGCTCTTCTAGTCCGTAAGCCCTTGACTATACCTCGAAAGTGCAGGCACGCTGTCGCTCAAACCGGTGCCGCGTATGCTTCGCATCCGCGCACGGCCTGTCTGTCGCCAAGCCGTGCACGAAAATTGAAAAAGAGTATTGGATTACGAGCAAGCTCGCATCCAATACTCTTTTTTAATTTTCTACACCGGTTTGTGCTCGTTACTCACTCCCACTCTATAGTAGCCACAGGCTTCTCTGAGATGTCCCAAAGAACTCTGTTGATTCCGGGGATTTTTACAATTTCATCACGCATCTTGCAAAGTGTGGTGAAAGGAATTTCAGGAACAGTTACCTTAACAGCATCCGTTGTGTTGACTGCACGAATTACGCATGCCCAGCCCATGTAACGCTCGCCTTTGCCATCAACGTACTTGATACCGGTTGACTGCATATCAGGTATAGCGCAGAAGTACTGCCAGGGTGTTTCGGGAAGCTTTTCGATTTCTGCACGTACTATTGCATCTGCTTCACGAAGAGCCTCGAGACGGTCACGGGTGATTGCGCCTACGCAACGAACACCAAGTCCGGGACCGGGGAAAGGCTGACGATAAACCATGTTATCGGGAAGTCCTAAAACCTTTCCTACGATACGAACCTCATCCTTGTAAAGGAATTTATCAGGCTCCACAAGTTCAAACTGAAGGCCTTCGGGAAGGCCGCCAACATTGTGGTGAGCCTTAACACCGTCAGACTCAAGAATGTCGGGATAAATTGTTCCCTGTGCCAAAAATTCGATTCCTTCAAGCTTTGCAGCTTCTTCAGCAAATACATTAATGAATTCAGCACCGATGATTTTACGCTTTGTCTCGGGATCTGATACATCCTTAAGCTTATCTAAGAAACGATCAACCGCATCTACATAAATGAGGTTTGCGTCCATCTGATTTCTGAACACTTCAACAACCTGCTCAGGTTCACCCTTACGAAGTAAACCATGGTTAACGTGTACACATACAAGCTGCTTGCCGATTGCTTTGATAAGCAGTGCAGCTACTACAGAAGAGTCAACTCCGCCTGAAAGGGCAAGTAAAACCTTCTTGTTTCCTACCTGTTTCTTAACGGCTTCAACCTGTTCGTCAATAAAGGCCTTTGCCATAGCTTCGGTAGTAATTCTTTCTAATGTTTCGGGACGTTTTTCGCTCATATAATGAGACCTCCATAATCGTAAAATTGCTTTAAATTACTATTACAAAAATTTTATATCACACAGAAATTATCATCGCACTATAAAAATTTTACAAAATTTGGAACTGATGAAAAAACACTTTTTTGCAAATTTTATAAGGCTTACCGCTCTTCTCTGAAGTAAGAAAGGCCCAAAGAAGCAGGTGGCTGATTTTCCCGTTTGTTACGCACACTTGTAAGAACAAGAACCACAAGGGTAACCACATAAGGAATCATCTTGTAAAGTTCTTTGTACTCCATGTTGTCCATTCCTGTGGGAAGGTACAGATAAAGAATGTACAGTCCGCCGAAAAGAATGGATGCGAAAATACTTAAGTTAGGACGCCAGATGGTGAATATTACAAGGGCAATAGCAAGCCATCCTCTGTCACCGAATCCGTCATTACTCCACACACCGCAGGCGTAATCCATTATGTAATACAGACCGCCAAGTCCTGCAATCATACATCCGATACAGGTGGAGAAGTATTTGTACTTTGTTACATTAATACCTGCAGCATCGGCTGTTGTAGGGCTTTCACCCACAGCTCTCAGATGAAGACCCATTCTTGTGCGTTTAAGAATGTAGGATGCCACAAGAGCAATAATAATAGCCAGATATGCCAAAAAGCCGTAGGAAAGGAAAATCTTTGCAAACCATCCGCCCTGGCCCTGTGCATAAAAGGCTTTTTTAAAGTAAAGGCTTGTCTTTGAAAGAGCAATGGAAGGAACATCAAGTCCCGAAAGTTTAATCAATGAACCGCCGAAGAAGTTACCAAAACCTACACCGAAGGTGGTCATCGCCAGACCGGTTACGTTTTGATTTGCCCTCAAAGAAACTGTCAGGAAACAGTAAAGAAGTCCCATCAAAAGGGAACCCACCAATGAGCAAAGAAGTGGAATCATTATCATTAAAAATCCGTTTTCATTTGCTGTTCCGGCTTTTACAGCCTGTTCATAGAAGAAAGAACCAATAACTCCGGAAATGGCTCCCACATACATAACACCGGGAATACCAAGGTTAAGGTTACCTGACTTCTGTGTCACTATTTCGCCTGTGCTTCCGTACAAAAGAGGAATTCCCTGGCCTACCGCACGAGGGATAAATGCTACTAAATCAATCATTTGTCTCCTCCTTCCTTGCTTTTCTGAAGTTTATCTTATAGTTAATAAAGAATTCGCTTCCGATGATAAAGAACAGGATAATACCGGTAAGGATATCCGAGAAAGAATGGTTAAGGCCAAACTGTGTGGAAATCTCTCCCGCACCTTTGTTCAAAAATACGATAAGCAAACTAGTAAATATCATTGTGATGGGATTGAATTTTGCAAGCCATGAAACCATTACGGCCGTAAATCCCTGTCCACCTGCAATTGTGGTGGTAAGTGTATGGTTGATTCCACCTACCAGAAGAAGACCTGCAAGACCGCAAAGTCCTCCTGAAAGAAGCATTGTACGGATGATAACTTTGTTAACCTTCATTCCCACATACTTTGCTGTTCTTTCGCTTTCACCTACTACCGAAATTTCATAGCCGTGCTTTGAATAGTAAAGGTATACATACATTCCGAAAGTAACCAAAAGAGCAACAACTATGCTGAGCAAGTACTTGTTTCCAATCTGGGGAAGCCATCCGATATTGGTGCTCTGGTTTATGATACCGATGTTACCTGAGCCCTTGGGAACTTCCCATCTTACTACGTAAAATGCCACAAGCTGAGTAGCAATGTAGTTCATCATAAGTGTTGAAAGTGTCTCGTTTGTATTCCACTTTGCCTTAAAGGCAGCGGGAACAAATCCCCAGATTGCTCCGGCAAGAATACTGGAAACAACCATAAGAATAATAAGCACGAAATTGGGTACCTTGCCTGCAAGAAGAATCATGCATGCTGCAGTAGCAAGACCGCCGATAAGTACCTGTCCCTCACCACCGATGTTCCAGAACTTCATCTTGAAAGCAGGTGTCAGTGCAAGGGAAATAATCAAAAGGATGGCCAGATCCTGGAATGTAACCCATGTCTTTCTTGCGGAACCGAATGCACCCTTAAAAATGGTGGCATAAATCGAAAGAGGGTTTTCCTTTGTAAGTATCCAGGAAACTACAGCACAGACCAAAAGTGCTGCCACTACTGCTATACCTCTTATGGTCCAGGCTTTTTTTGCAGGAACCGCATCACGCTTTACAATATGGAATAAGGGTTCTTTAACTGCTGTATTACTCACTTAAACTCTTACCCCCTACTCTGGTCATTAACATTCCGACCGTATTTTTATCAGTGGTACGTCCATCCACGATACCGCTTACCTTACCCGAGCAAAGAACCAAAATCTTGTCGGATATTTCCAAAAGAACATCAAGATCTTCGCCTACAAATACAACCGCAACTCCTGCCTTTTTCTGCTGGTTTATAAGGTCGTAAATTGTGTATGAAGAGTTAATATCCAAACCTCTTACCGCATATGCTGTAAGTAAAACCGTAGGAGCAGAAGCAATCTCACGACCTACAAGAACCTTCTGAACATTACCTCCGGAAAGACGTCTTACAGGTGTTTCGATACTGGGGGTAACAACCTCAAGATCTCTTACAACATCCTCTGCAAGATGCTTGGGAGCTTTTCTGTCTGTGAAAACGGAATGTCCTCTTCTGAAAGAACGAAGCATCATGTTATCAGCAAGATCCATGTTTCCCACAAGGCCCATACCGAGTCTGTCTTCAGGTACAAAGGAAAGGGTAACACCCATTTCCGCAATCTTCAAAGGATCTTTGCCTAAAAGCTCATCCTTTTCACCTGCATCATCTATATAGCTGATGCTTCCGGCCTCCGCCGGCTGCAGGCCTGCAATCGCTTCAAGAAGCTCCTTCTGGCCGCATCCGGAAATTCCGGCTATTCCCAAAATCTCACCGCTGTTTGCGGTGAAAGAAACATTGTCAAGTTTTACGATACCTTCCTCGTTACGAACCGTAAGTCCCTTGACTTCAATACGGGGCTTGGGGTTAACGGGATCGGGTCTTTCTATGTTAAGCGTCACACTGTGACCTACCATCATATCGGTCATTTCCTGTGCCGTTGTATCCTGTGTAATCATATCTCCCACATACTCACCGCGGCGAAGAACCGCAACACGGTCCGAAAGGCTTTCAACCTCGTGCATTTTGTGAGTGATAATAACTATTGCCTTTCCGTCATCACGCATGTTTCTAAGTACGTTAAACAACTTCTCTGTTTCCTGAGGAGTAAGTACGGCGGTAGGCTCATCAAGTATAAGTATGTTCGCTCCGCGGTAAAGAACCTTTACGATTTCAACTGTCTGCTTTTCAGATACGGACATGTCGTAAATTTTCTGATCCGGATTAACTTCGAAACCATAGCGGTTACAAATATCACGGATTTTTGCGGAAGCTGCCTTAATATTAAGTTTTCCTTCCATTCCAAGAACAATATTTTCAGCAGCAGTTAATACATCCACCAGTTTAAAGTGCTGGTGAACCATTCCGATACCAAGGTTGAAAGCATCCTTGGGGGAAGCAATAACTTCTTCTTTGCCGTTAATGAAAATCTGTCCTTCATCGGGAAAATAAATACCGGAGAGCATATTCATAAGGGTAGTCTTTCCACTACCGTTCTCTCCCAGAAGGGCTAAAATCTCGCCCTTGTAGATGTCTAAGTTGACATGTGAATTAGCAGTAACTGCACCGAATGTCTTGGTGACATTACGCATGGATACTGCAGCCTGTTTTGTGTCCAAAATCCATTCTCCTATAGAGGTAAAAACAACGGGTAGATCTAACTTCTTTAAAAACGAAAAAATCAAAGGGCGGCATTAGGGTGCCACCCTTTGAAATTATATCAAAAATATCTTACTTCTTCTTAATTAGAACTTTGTATCAAGAAGTGTAATGCCATCGATCTGGAGATCGAAGTAAGGAGCGGAACGATCTGAAGATTCTGCAAAGTAGCCGTCCTTAATTGCTTCGTGGTCGCCTGTGTAAGCTGCATCTGTATCAACGTCAGCCATGTATGTTGAAAGCTTCTGGCCGCCAACTGTGAATGTGTTAACATCGAATACGTGTGTCTTACCTGCTACAAGGTCAGCCTTTGCTGCTTCAAGAGCTTCCTTTGTACCAGCTGCTGCAGCTGTACCAAGGTCTGTAAGTAATACGGACTCAGTAGAAATGGAACCTGTCCAGTCAGCTGCGATTGCTTCGCCCTTCATGGTGCATTCCATAGCGTACTTCATATAAGGAGCCCAGTTAATTCTTGATGAAACGATAAATGTGTTGGGAGCAACACTTGCTGTAGAACCGTTGTAGGAAACGTTGGGAACACCTGCTGTTTCCCAAGCTGTAGGAGCACCCATTGACTCAGCATGCTGGGAAATAAGAACACAACCATCGTTGATAAGTGTGTTAGCGCCTTCTTTTTCTGCTGTCTCATCGTACCATGAACCTGTAAAGGTAACTTCCATTGTTGCTGTAGGGCAAACGCTTCTTGCGCCAAGGAAGAATGATGTATAACCTGAAATAACTTCTGCGTATGTGAAAGCACCTACATAACCGATCTTGCAATCATCAGCAGTGATCTTTCCGTCAGCAATCATTTCGTTTAACTTCATACCTGCTGCGATACCTGCAAGGTAACGGCCTTCATAGATAGAAGCGAATGCGTTGTGGTAGTTTGAAAGGTTTTCTGTATGAGCCTTTGTACCTGTAGCGTGGCAGAACTGAACATCCTTGTATTCCTTAGCTGCCTCAATCATGTAATCTTCATGACCGAAAGAGTCTGCAAATACGAATCCGCAACCCTGGTCTGCAAGTTCACATGCTGCTTCGTAACATTCCTGACCTTCGGGAATGTTTGTCTTGATAACGCACTCAACTCCCAAAGCTTCACAAGCTTCTTTAGCTGCGTTGATGAAGTTTAAGTCGTATGTTGAGTTTTCGTCGTGAAGGAAGATAAATCCTGCTTTAAGCTTTCCTTCAGCCTTTGTACCTGTCTGGCCGCATCCAACCAAAGATACAACCATGAGTAAAGATAATAATAATGCTGCAATTTTCTTCATTTTTCTTCTCCTCATCTTTTTATTGAGTACTTTGTTAGTAATTATATTCAATATACAGAAAAAATAAAAAAGGTTTAGGACGATGAAGTCTTCCTAAACCCTTTGACGAATGACAGTATCCCTAATCTTCTTCTCAACTGCTGTCATATTCATCGATAGTCCGGTTATTTACGGTATCCGGGTAGAAACTTCAAAACCATATCTTTTGATATATATCGAAAATAATTATCTTTACAAATTTATACTAACAACTAAAGGCTCAAAATTCAATGTCGCAAATTGATGATTTTGAGCCTTTTTTTCTTATCTGTTTTGTTAACTTTGTGTCATTGTTGCTCAATATCGTTTACTTTTGAGCTCTCAATACTATTTTTCCCGTAGAAGCATCCATGCTTTCCACTATGGCAAGTGATTCCAACTGATATCCCAGATTTCTTATCATCTGTCCGCCGGGCTGGAAGCCTTTCTCGATGGCAATTCCGATACCTTCCACTGTTGCGCCTGCCTGACCGCAAATCTGAATAAGGCCCTGAAGAGCACAGCCATTTGCAAGAAAGTCATCAATAATAAGAACATGGTCCGCATTTGTTAAAAACTTTTTGGAAACAATTACATGGTTTGTATTTTTATGGGTAAATGATTCAACCTCTGCTGTGAACATTTCTCCGTCAAGATTAATGGATTTTGCTTTCTTGGCAAAAACAACAGGGCAGTTTCCGAAATGTCTGGCCACTACGCTTGCAATACCTATTCCCGAAGCTTCAATTGTGAGAATCTTGTTAATGTTTTTCCCTTTAAAGCGTCTTGCATATTCAGCACCCATCTCATCAAACAAAGCCACATCCATCTGATGGTTAAGGAAGCTGTCTACCTTCAAAACATTACCTTCTTTGACCACTCCGTCTTTTATGATTCTTTCTTCCAAGCAGTTCATTTAGTTGCCTCCGTAAAGTTTATTTAAAAGTGTTACAAAATCATCGTGACCCCAGATCACAGGACAAGGATATAAAGGATTCGCTTCCTTAAGTGCCCTCTTTATGATTTCTTCGTAGTCTTCCTTCTTAAGTGGTGCAATAACTGTGGGAATATTCATCTTTTTGTTAAGTTCCTTTATGGATTCCACAAAATTAACAGCCTTTTCTTTGGTATCCTTACCGGAAACTCCTGCGTAATCCGCAAGCTCTGAAAGTTCTTTGTAGGAAGCTTCCCCAAACTGCTCCATTACGTAAGGAAGAATAATGGCATTTGCTTCACCGTGAGCGATTCCGTAAAGTCCGCCTACAGCATGAGCCACTGCATGAACATATCCTACAAAGTTTCTTGTGAAAGCAACACCCGCTTCAAAAGAACCTACTAACATATTGCCTCGTGCCTCTATGTTACTTCCTTCTTCGTAAGCTGTATAGAGATTTTTGTAGATTAACGAAATGGCATCGGTTGCTTTTTCTTTTACCAGTTTGCTGGCAAATCTGTTTGTATAAGCCTCAACCGCATGAGTCAGAGCATCAAGACCTGTTGCTGCGGTAATCTTGGCGGGAACCGTAAGTGTGAGATCCGGATCCAGTACAGCATACTTAGGGGTAAGGCAGAAATCGTTAAGTGTATACTTGTAGTGAGTTCCGTCAACTGTATCTGAAATGACTGCTGCCGCTGTGGTCTCCGAACCTGTACCTGCTGTTGTAGGTACTGCATAAAAGAGAGGAAGGGTTTTGCGAATTTTCAAAACGCCGCGCATCTTCTGTATGGTTTTCCCTGTTGCCGAAATTGCGCCTACCGCCTTTGCACAGTCGATTACGCTTCCGCCACCAACCGCAACAATTGCTTCAAGGCTTTCTCTTTTGTAAATTTCAAAAGCCTTCATAACCAGTTCAACCGTAGGCTCAGTGGCTACTTCGCCGAAAACAACGTTTTTGATACCGTTTTTGTTCAGATTTTCCAAAAGACCGTTAAGAGAACCCCACTCGATAAATACGGGAGCGGTTACGATAAACACACTCTTCTTTTTGTTTTCCGCAAGACTGTCCGCAATCTTTTCTAGGCTTTTGCTTCCCTTGATAACCTCAGGCTCCCTTGAAAGAACCCTGATGGCCAATGACATAAAAAACTGCCTTATTCTGTACCATACTTTCATTCTTTTGTTACCTCCTGTTTTTCATCGGAGTATGTGGCAAGAAGCTCTTCCACATATTCCTTTGATGCATAATAATCTACCTTCTCTATTGAATCCTTAAGTCCCCTTATAAGAGGCTTTCTGCTTTCATCCGATTCCTCGAAATTAATACCGGAAAACAGCTTTTCGGTCTTCTCAATTTCAAACTCCTCCAGAAGCTCCAGCATTTCAAGAAGCACCGCTTCCATCTCATCCTTGGGAACCTTTTTAACTTTCTTCTCAAGCTTTTCAGCCGCATAAGGCGCAAGAACACCTGCGTAATGCCTGTAACCGGAAAGAAGTTCCGGAAGGTTTTTATTGATATATGCTTCGTCGCAGTCTGTACCGGCTTTTTCCATTGCTGCCATGCGCTCTGAAAAAGCCGTCATTCCCATGGTACGGGCAAGACCTTTTATACCGTGGACAAGAATTGTGAAGTCCTTAAAGTTTTTATCCTTTATGTACTCAAGCATCTTCTTTTCCTTTTCGGGAGTTTCCCTGACAAAAGAAGCTATCATATCGGTAAACATGTCTATGTTGTCACCGGAGTACCTTCTTGCCTTCTCCATGTCAATTCCCTCTATGTCAGGGAATTCATCTGCGGGCAAGACTTTCCTCGACGCACCATTACCCTTCTCGTAAACAAGAAGTTCCTTTGGAAGGAATGTTTTTAATGCGTTTGCGAAGGCCTGGGTTCCGGCAGGTTTAAATACAAAACCGTTCATTCCGGCGGAAAGGTACTTTTCGCCGGCTCCCTCAACAGAGTTTGCCGTATAGGCCACTATCGGAACATTCTTTATATTCCCCGGAAGTTCACGAATCTTTCCGGTTGTTTCAATTCCGTCCATACCCTCCATCATGTAGTCCATAAAGATCAGGTCATAGCTCTGGCCGGAATTAATAAGGTCGAGACACTCATAACCGCTTTCCGCCATATCCACCGAAATCTTAAACTGCTCAAGCATGGTACGTGCTATCTCAAGATTAAGGGTGTTGTCATCCACCACCAGAACCTTAGCCGAAGGAGCTGTAAAGAAATCGTCCTCGCTTTGTGTATTGGAAACACGGTTTTCTATTTCACTTAAAACATGATGCAGTGTAAGGGCACTTAAAGGTGTTCTTACAAAAATAAAGTCGTCGTTGTAGTTTTTCGGAACACTTCCCGTTGTAAGTACCGCAACCTTTATGTACTTTTCAAACTTATCCGAAGAAACAACCTTTTTACCGTACTTATCAAAATCGAAAAGAACAACAGGGTATTTCCCATCGCTTTCCTCGATTTTGCGTACCTTTGATATGGTCGAAACGCTTTCATTTGCCACATCCAGTTCATAACAGGAATGCTTTAAATCCTCAAACATTACATCCGATTCGCCAAAGAAGGTAATGGAAAGCTTTTTATCAAACTCAAATCCCGAAAGGGTTTTGGTATTCAGAATTTGGGAAGGAAGAATCACCGAGTACACGTTTCCCTTTCCCTTTATACTGTACATTGAAACGTCTCCGCCGAGAGCGTTTGCAATCTTTTTTGCCACCACCAGGCTTATTCCGTAGCCCGTGTTATAATCCATGCCCAAAGCGTCCCCTTCCGAGAAGGCTCTTTCAATATCCATGGCATTATTGAAAAAATTTCTTCCGGTATCCTGAATGGTATAAATATATTCAAATCTTCCGTCGCTAAAGTATTCTCCTGATACTCTCAGGCTTACATATCCGTCGTCGGTATACCTTATGGCATTGGTAAGGATATTAAGGATAACCTGTCGAATTCTTCTGTCGTCGCCAATTGCGTTAACCGGAATATCCTCTGCCATTGATACGGAAAGCTTTACCTTCTTACGTGATACACGTTCGTTGCACATTCCTACGATATTTTCCACCAGTGTAAATACACTGTAAGGAGCCATGTCCGATACGAGAGCTTTTCCGTAGGCCGAAGAGGCTGTAAGAATATCGTTTAGTATATCGTCAAGGTTCATGGTGGAAACTCTTATAAGTTCCGCATAATCCTTGTAGGTTTCTTTGGACACGTCCTCGGAGTTCATTACCTCAGAAGCACCTATAAGGGCATTCAAAGGAGTTTTCAGCTCGTGGGAAATGTTGGTAAGAAGATTCTGCCTGTTTTTTTCATTGGCTACGGCCTGCTTCTCAAGGGTGATTATATCGGTTATATCTACAATAAGTACCGTATAACCTTCAACCTTACCATTGTTGAAAATACGGTCTGCAGTAACTTTATAGGTAGATCCGTTTTTTTCAAACTGGTATTCACGTTTTCTTGTAACTGATTTTAAGAACTCGGAGTCCTCTCTTGTAACCTGGGGAAAAAGTCTCGCTGCTATATCGTTTACAAAAAGTATTTCGTACTTATCCGAAAGAACAACATATCCTGCGCCCACATCATTCATAAGACTCTGTCTTGCCAGGGTATCAAAGTTCAGAAAATGATATTTCAAAGAAAGTCCTGCATATATTCCCGTACAAAGAGCCCTTACCAAGGGAACCAGGTTTATTATGTTTCCGTAATCCAATTCATAAACGGTAAGGCTGATTCCCTGCAAAAGAACAGCGCCCACATAAAAGAAATCGTTTATCTTAACCTTGCCGGCCGTTTTCCCGCCATCTCTGGTAAGCGAACGAAGAACCACCAGAACGCTCCAGATACCGATAATGCAGACTCCTGCCGTATGCACGTCATAAAGAGGGCCTCTTATTCCGTAAAGAAGCTTGACACCACCCTTTTCAATAAGTCTGATATTGGAAAGGAACGGGTCTTGGGAAAAATCCAAAAGAGAATGCACGAATCCCGCCGCCAAAGTAAAGACTACGGGCAGAACAACCAAAAGCGAGTGCTTTGCCTTGTATACCCTGGCAATATATCTTACGTATCCGCAGGCAAACAGGATTCTTCCGAAGTAAGAAAGTCTTAAACACACCATCGCCGTGGAAAGTTCCTCGCAATGGGCTATGGCAAACCATCCCACAAGATCCATTCCAAGACCGATAACGGTCAAAAACAGATCCCTGTTTTCAGGAAGGTCCAGTCTTTCATACAACAGTTTCAAAAGAACCAGTATTCCGAGAAACATTATTAAGTTTGTCACATAAAAAACCACATAACCGGTCAATTCTTTTCTCCGTATTAATAAAGCAAAAACACCGCAGTCCTTTGTGGATTACGATGCCTGTTGTTACTCAGTCTCTGTAACACTGAAAATATAATCTGTCACAAGGGAAAACATAGTATCTCTGTCCTTTGTGTCGATTCCCTGCTCCCTTGCTATCAAAGTGCATACCGCCTGAAGTCTGGCGTAGTCTTCGCACAGCTCATAAACGGATGTTCCCAAATACTTTGCGTACGTATCAACATCCATATCATATTCCGCCGCAAGCTTTGAATAATCTTCAAAAACATACTGCTTCATACCTTCCAGAACAGCCGGGTCGATTTCCCCGAAAACGGATTTTTCAACCACCTGCTCTATGGCTTCTTCAAAAACCTGCCTTTTGAATTTTTCATCAATGTATTCTTTTGCGGTTTTTCTGGTGAAAACCATAAATTCACTTACAGTGGAAAAGGCTTCGGAACCAAGCATTGCTACCGTTTCATCGGAAAGCGGGAGCAGATTTTCCTCGGCATCGGTAAGTCCTTCCACCTGCGAAGCCAGTTCTTTATAATAAAAATCCGCATAGTCCTCTACTGTTTCATCATCCAAAGAATCCTTTACAACCGCCACCTGGATATTTTCGTAAGAGGCAAGGTTCAGAACGTATTCCATGGCATATTCTTCTGTAAGTTCCCGCGTTTCAGGCACTTCCTGTTTTCCGCAGCCCAAAGAAGAGAACACCAAAACAGCAACAGATATTGCACACAAAAATTTCTTCAACATAGGGTATACCTTTCAAAATAAAGCATTAAAATTATCGCACAAAAAGCCCTTAAATTCAAGGATTGCCCTATTTTTAACAGAATTTTTCTTGTTTTTCAAAGGCAGTAATGATACAATGTGTGAGCATGATTTATCTAGGAGGAATTTAATATGTCAACAGGTTGGATTATTACGATTATTGTTTTAGCCGTTTTGATTGCATTAATCGTTGTATTATATATCCTTGGCAAAAAGGCCGAAAAGCGTCAGGCCGAACAGAACGCTCAGATTGAACAGTACAAACAGACTTATTCAATGTTAATCATTGACAAGAAGCGTATGAAGATTACCGAATCCGGTCTTCCCCAGTCGGTTATCGACCAGACACCCAAGCTTATGAGAAAGGCTAAGCTTCCCATCGTAAAGGCTAAGGTTGGTCCCCAGATTATGTCTCTTGTTGCAGACGAGAAAATCTTCGACCAGATTCCCGTTAAGAAGGAAGTTAAAGCAGTTGTAAGCGGTATCTACATCACAGAAGTCAAAGGTCTTCACGGCAAAATTGAAACAAAGGATGTTAAGAAGAAAAAAGGCTTTAAAGCCTGGGTTGAACGCATGCAGGAAAAGGCAGGCGCAAAAGCAGTTAAATAATTCAAAAGACCAAGTCATCACGACTTGGTTTTTTTGGCAAATCAGGGACGGGTTCCTATTCGCCTTTTGGCGAAAAAGGGACAGGTTCCTATTCTTCCACATTTTGTATACAGACATCAATATTGCACTTTGCAAGATGCTCGTAATTCATATCCATGTCGTAATCAATGTGAAGAAGGATTTCTTTTTCTTTCTCCTTAATTTCTATCAAGGATGTATCAATTCCCACCACAAAATTTCCGAAGGGCGTTCTGTAATCGGTATAATTCTTCTTACCTTCCTCAAAAAGCATGTGAACCGAATACTGACCTTTTCTTGTAAGCTCAAAGAAACTTTCGTCGAATTTGAGCATGGTCTTTATATTTACGCTTCCGTCGGGGGATTCTTCATAAGTCACATAGTGTTTCCCGTTTTTAAGATAATAATTTCCCCTGGTTATAGTTTCTATTCTTTGGTCGTCTCCGCCTTCCCCATCAAGGGAATACTGAAGACCTTTCACTGTTACTAAAACATCTTTGGTCACTTGGAAACCTCCAGCTGCATTAAAATGGATTTTTCCTGATTATCTATATGCTTACGGGCTACGAAACGGGCGTTTTCAACGTCTCCTCCCGTAATGGCATCCATAAGCTCTCTGTGCTCTTTAATCAGTTTTTCGTGCTGGCTCTCATCCTTTATGTACTCAAATCTGTAACGGTACATCTGCTCTGCCAGGTTGTTAAGAAGTGCCACAAGTCTTTCATTTCCCGTAGCATTAATAATAATATCGTGAAATGCCACATCGGCCTTCGCAATAACTGTGGCATCCTTTGTTTTGGTTGCTTCTTCAAAGGCTTCACAAGCTTCCTTCAAAAGAACCTTTTCCTGAGAAGTTATTCTTTCGCATGCAAGTTCGGCGCAGAACGAATCCAGCGCTCTTCTGACCTCCAAAACATCCCTAAGTCCCTTTGTGGAAATTTCCGCAACCTGGGCTCCCTTTCTGGGAACATTGGTAACAAGACCCTCCAGCTCCAGTTTTCTGATGGCCTCTCTTATGGGAGTACGGCTTACACCGATCTTTTCCGCAAGATGTATTTCCATCAGTCTTTCACCGGGCTTCAATTCCCCTGTAAGAATGGCTTTTCTGAGAGTCTGAAAAACAACATCTCTTAAGGGAAGAAATTCATCCATGTTAAGTTCAAAGTTTCCTTCCATAAGTCCTCCTTACTCAAAATGGTTCTTTTTGGTGTTACTGAATTTTGTCGAATGTATGTCAAAATCCGGATAGATTTCTTTTAACTTTTCTGCAGCTTCCGATGCTTCCTTTACGGAATTAAAAAGGCCGAATACCGTAGGACCGCTTCCGCTCATAATAGCCTTTGTCGCACCAAGGCTTTCAAGATTTTTCTCTATCTCACTTATAACCGGGTGTTCTTTTACCGTAACAGGCTCAAGAATATTCATCAAAAGACCACTGACTCCGGCCGCGTCGTAAGCTTCTATACATTTAAGCATTCCGTCCACATCCGGGTGCCTGGGATTTTCCTGACTATCGAAAGCCTTATAAACATCCTTCGTGGAAACAAACACATTCGGTTTACAGATTACAGTGGGTATCGAGGGTAAAGGTGTAAGTTTCGTAAGCACTTCCCCGATTCCTTCGCTGAGGCAAAGACCCCCTTCAACGCAGAAAGGCACATCCGCTCCGATTTTCACCGCCATGGTTTTCAGTTCTTCCATCGAAAAGCCCAGTTCAAGTAACCTGTTAAGGCCTCTTAAGGTAGCCGCAGCGTCCGAGCTTCCCCCTGCCATGCCCGCAGCTATGGGGATTCTTTTAGAAAGAGTAATCACCACATCAAACTTCTTTCCCGACTTTTCCTCCAGAAGCTTCGCTGCCTTTACAATTAGGTTGTCAGTTCCCTGAGACTGCTCATCGTTAAGCATTTCATTATCTGTTTTTAAAACTATACCGCTTTGGGGTTTACCATTCTCAAAAGAAAGGTCATCACAAAGATCCAGCGTCTGCATAATCATCCGGACTTCATGATAGCCGTTTTCCCTTTTTCCGGTAATGTCCAAAGAAAGATTAATCTTGGCTCTCGCCTGCTCATATAAAATCATGTTTTTTGTATCCTGTATTTTGTATCTTGTATACAACATCCAATTTTTTCAATAATATACTCCTTTTTTGCATTTTTTTCAAATTTGGTGTTAATATTATATTAGGTTCGTCCGATAATAACAGTAGATAGTATAATCTAAGCACATGGATGTGCGCATGAGATGGGGGAGATCCCGGAAAGGATAATCATGAAAGTAAACGGAGTTACTAAAGTTGACGGCTATGCCAGGTATCAGCAGGCCGAGGCTTCCAAGGAAGCCGCAGCGGTTAAGGAAACCGCAATTGCCAAAGAGGACACCGGAGTAAAATACGAGCCGACCCTCGAAACACCCACCAAAACCTTCAAGGCCAACGAAAAAGTTATCGCTCAGTTAAGAAAAGATGCCGAAGCAAGACTTCAAAAGCTGCAGTCACTTGTACAGCAACTGATTTCCAAACAGGCCGGTGTGAACGCAGATGCAAACGACCTTTGGAACATGTTAAGAGAAGGCAAAGTGGAAGTGGATCCCGAAACGAGAGCTCAGGCTCAGGCAGATATTGCTGAAGACGGATATTGGGGCGTGAATGCCACATCCGACAGAATCATTGATTTTGCTATGGCTTTGACAGGCGGAGACAAATCAAAACTCGGGGACATGCTTGATGCCTTCAAAAAAGGCTATGAACAGGCCGAAAAAACATGGGGTGGCGAGCTTCCCGAAATTTCCCAAAAGACCTATGATGCTGTTTTGGAAAAATTCGACAACCTCATTAGTGAAGCTTAAACGACTACAAGAGAATTTCTTTTAACTCATCTTTCTTTTTCCATAGAATCGGGGACGAACAAACAATTCGTCCCCGGTTTTATTTTGCCTATCTGACCGCTTTGATTAATTCGTGAATATCTTCCACCGAATTATCCTGCATGTATTTTTCTATTCCTTCGATCACTTCAACCGTTGCAAAAGGATTTGTAAAGTTTGCCGCTCCCACTGCTACCATCGTGGCTCCCGCAAGAATGAATTCCAGCGCATCCTCTGCACAGGTAATTCCGCCCATTCCGATAATAGGAATATTGACTGCATTTGCACACTCATAAACCATTCTTACTGCCACAGGCTTTATGGCAGGTCCGGACATTCCGCCGGTCTTGTTGGCAAGCACAAATCTTCTGCGGTTAATATCTATCTTCATACCCGTAATGGTATTGATAAGGGAAATGGCATCCGCTCCGGCTGCCTCCGCAGCCTTTGCCATATCCGCTATTCTGGTAACGTTAGGGCTAAGCTTCATTACCACCGGCTGCTTTGCAACCTTCTTTATTTCTCTCGTAATGTTCTCAAGAGCCTTCGCATCCTGCCCGAATGCGATTGCGCCTTCTTTTACGTTAGGGCAGGAAACATTAATCTCCAGCATATCCACCGGCTGCTCCGACAACTTTTCCACAACACCCACGTATTCTTCCACGGTTTTTCCACAGACATTTACTATGATCTTTGTGTCATATTTTTTTAAGAAAGGAATATCTCTTTCACAGAAAACATCAATTCCGGGATTCTGAAGACCGATAGCGTTAAGCATTCCGCCGTATACTTCCGTAACTCTTATTGTATCGTTTCCGCTCCAGGGAGTAAGTGCTACACCCTTTGTGGTCACGGCACCCAGACGGGACAGGTCCACAAACTCGCTGTATTCCATTCCCGAGCCGAAGGTTCCGGATGCTGTGGTAACGGGATTTTTAAACTCTACTCCTGCTATTGATACTTTTGTATTCATCAGATATCCACCTCCCTTGCTTCAAATACAGGTCCTTCTGTACAGACTCTTGCATTATTTACATGAGAGTGTGCGTCCTTTTTAACTGTCTTGCATACACAGCCAAGGCAAGCACCCACTCCGCAGGCCATACGTTCTTCAAGAGAGATGTATGCTTTAATATTGTTCTCTTCAGCATATTTTTTGATGGCTCTTAACATGGGCATAGGGCCGCAGGCGTAAATAACATCGCACTCAAGACCTTTTTCCCTGATAATATCCATTACGTTTCCGTGTACACCTACGCTTCCGTCTTCGGTGGCGATTTCAAGAGAAGCATACTTTTTGAAATCCTTGCTCAAAAACAGGTCATCATTTCTGTAGCCTGCAAGAATAGTAATATTTTCTTTTCTAAGTTTCTTTGATAGTTCCAGAATTGGCGGTACTCCTATTCCTCCTCCTATCAAAAGAACACGTTTTCCCGAAGCCTCTTCAAGGGGGAAACCATTACCGAGAGGTCCCATGATACGTACTTCGTCTCCGGGTCTGTAGGTGGAAAACTCCTTTGTTCCCTTTCCCTGCACTCTGTACACAAGCCTTAAAACCTTTCCGCCTATTACCTCGCAGATACTTATGGGGCGGGGAAGAATTGTTGAGGAATCGGTAGGATATACCATCACAAACTGGCCGGGCTTTGAATACTTTGCAGCCACGGTTTCTATATACATTTCATATATTCCCCCTGCCAGGGAATCTGTTTTTACCACAACCGAATTCTCATATATCTTCATATGCGATTTCTCCTCTGCATATCGTGTATTTTATTTTGCCGGTAAGCTTCATACCCATAAAAGGAGTATTGGAAGACTTGGAAAGACTTTCCTTAAATGTCCACTGTTCTTTTTCATCAAAAAGAACAAGGTCCGCAGGTGCCCCTTTGCTGATTCCGTAATTGGGCATTCCGTAAAGCTTTCTGGGATTTACGGTAAGCATTTCCACAAGCCTTTCAATGCTTATTGCCCCGGACTTTACCAAAGCCATGTAAGAAATACTGAAAGCAGTCTCCAGACCGATGATTCCCGAAGGAGCCTTTTCAATGTCCACGTTCTTTTCCTCAAAGCTGTGGGGAGCATGATCGGTTGCAATAATGGAAATTGTTTTGTCCTTAACACCTTCTATAAGTGCTGCTCTGTCGCGTTTTGTACGAAGAGGGGGATTCATTTTGGCATTTACACCGTCTGAGAAGATTGCATCCTCGGTAAGATACAGATGGTGCGGAGTTACTTCAGCAAATATTTTGTCAGACTGTTCTCTTGCTTTTCTTACAAGCTCCACGCCTTCTTTTGTGCTTATGTGCTGAATGTTAAGTGTTACCCCTGTTTCCAGAGCAATCTTCATATCCCTTCCGATAAGTTTGGATTCTGCTTCTCTGGGGGAGCCGTAGATTCCGAAATAATCACTTGCTGCGCCGTGATTTATACCATTCTGCTTAATAAGGCCCTTGTCTTCCTCGTGAAGGCTCACCGGAACCTTAAGCTCTGCTGCCTTTTTAAAAGCTTCAGAAAGAAGCTCCTCATTCATAATCGGAATTCCGTCGTCGGTAAAACCTATGGCACCGTTCTTCTTAAGAAGCTCCATATCCGTAAGTGCTTCTCCCGCAAGTCCCATTGTTACCGAGCCGCAGCTTCTTACATTTATTTTGGTTTCAGCGCCCTTTTCAAGAACATAACGAAGTGTCTCCACGTTATCGATGGCGGGTTTGGTATTGGCCATCATAATAACATCAGTGTACCCTCCGCGGGCGGCTGCCTTTGCCCCGGTATATATGTCTTCCTTGTGGGTAAGTCCCGGGTCTCTGAAGTGGACGTGGACGTCGCAGAATCCCGGCGACGCACACAGTCCGGTGGCGTCTATGGCGCCATCGGAAATTTCTCCCGTCGCCGGCGTAACACCCATTATCACGCCCTTGTCTATTTCAATATCATACTGACCCTTAAGCTTTGTTACAGGGTCCACTATCTTCGCATTACAAATTCTCATAGTATATTTCTCCCGACAAATAATAGACTATCACAAAACTTCACTTTCTGTCTTGCTTGTTTTATACAAATAAAATATAATATACGTAGTTTTGAAAACTACATTTCACAACGAGGTATATATAAATGTTCAGATTTATCGTTGCGGCCTTATGGACTACCCTTTTTCTTATTTTGTCCATACCCGTAATTATCATAGAATTTTTCATCGGTCTTTTCAGTTCCAAAACCCGTGCAAAACACTCCCAGGCAATTATCTGTACAGCATTCAGAGTACTTAAAGCCATAGCAGGTACCGAACTTACAGTCAAAGGACTTTCAAATGTTCCTTCCGGCGAACCTGTTTTATACGTTCCGAATCACAGAAGCATTTTTGATATTATTCTTTCCTATCCTCTTTGCCCCAGACAGACTGCTTATGTAGCTAAGAAGGAAACAAAGAAAGTTCCGATTTTCAGCATATGGATGAGCTTCATGAACTGCCAGTTTCTTGACAGAAAAGACTTAAGAAAGGGACTTCAGGTAATATTGAAATGCTCAGACCTTATAAAGGAGGGTTCCAGCGTCTGCATCTTTCCCGAAGGCACCCGTAACAAAACAGATGAAACACTTCTTCCCTTCCACGACGGAAGCCTGAAAATTGCAGAGAAATCCGGCTGTAAAATCATTCCCGTAGCAATCAACAACTCGGAAAAGATTTTCGAAGCCCAGTTTCCTAAAATCCGAAAAACAAAAGTAGTAATCGAATATTGCAAACCCATCGATCCATCTGATTTTTCCAAGGAAAACAAACGTGACATAAGTCTGAAGGTTCAGGAAGAAATCAAAGCCGCTTACGAAGCCAACAAAGCACTTATATAAAAATAACGGGACAGTTTGTTTTTTGTTTATAACAAAAATGAACTGTCCCGTCTTTTTATCTGTTCTTCAATGCTTCCACAAGTCTCGAAAATCCCATACCGTTTGAGGACTTTACCAGAATTGTATCACCGTCCTTGACTTCCACCTTTATATTTTTCAAAAGGGAATCAAGGTCCGAATAATATCCAAGGGCTATCGCTCCCTGTTCTTTTATTGCTGCGGTGTACATATATTTGGAATTTTTTCCCACACATATCAGTTTATCTATTCCGACTTTAACCGCATAACGGCCTATCTGTGCATGCATCTCGTCTGATTCCTCGCCCAGTTCGAACATATCACCCAGAATGGCAACCTTTCTTCCATCTGCTGCAGAAAGCGAATCAAGTGCAGCCATCATAGATAAAGGAGAAGCATTATAGCAGTCATCGATAATATATCCATCTTTGGCAGGAATTACATTACTTCTTCCGTCAATTGTACGAGCCTTTGCAAGGCCTGCCTTTATTTCATCATCCGTCATTCCAAGGTCATGTCCGATTGCGGAAGCAGCCAGGGCATTTGAAACCATTGGATTACCCATCATGTGAATCTCAGCATCAAACTCTGTATCCTTCAAAACCACGCACATTCTTGTGCCCAAAAGTCCCATGGATTCAACACATGTGGCATGAACAGGATTCAAAAGTGCGAATCCGTAAAACGTAGGCTTTATACCGTTAACGTTCTTGAGTGTACGAAGCTTATCATCATCTCCGTTCAAATATATCTTTCCCTGAGGATTCATATATTCGAATATTTCCGACTTAGCCTTCAAAATACCATCTCTGTCGTGTAAAAACTCCAGATGGCACTGGCCGATATTTGTTATGACGCAAATGTCGGGACGCGCTACCTTACTTAACACGCGCATCTCTCCGAAATCACTTATACCCATTTCAAGAACCGCAATCTGAGTATCCTCTTCAATCGAAAGAACAGTAAGGGGAAGACCGATTTCGTTATTGTAATTGCCAAGTGTTTTTAAAACCCTGAATTTTTCAGCAAGAACTGAAGCTACCATTTCTTTGGTGCTGGTCTTTCCCACGCTGCCGGTAATACCCACTACCATTACGTTCAGGCTCTTTCTGTAAAACTCTGCCAGATCCTGCAGTCCCTTGACTGTATTGGGAACTACTATACAAGGTCCCTTTACTCCTTCGGGCACGTATGTACAAAGAACCGCAACAGCGCCCTTCTCGAACACCTCTTTAATAAAGCTGTGTCCGTCAACACGTTCACCCTTTATAGCCACAAAGAGACTTCCCTTTGTAACCTTTCTGGAATCCATGGTTACATTGAGAATCTGTGTGTCCGCTTTGTATTCATTCTCTATCTTTCCCGACGTTGCCCTGATGGCATCATAAATTGAAAAACTTTTCATCCTATCCCATTCCTGTTTTTTATTTTCCCGAAGCTTTGATTCTTGCCGTAACCGATATCATTTTGGCAAGGGCATCCGGCGTATTGATGTCATTAAAGTAGTTTTTACTTAATGCATTTCTTCCGCAGATGTAATCCACAAAATCCATGCTTTCCGAAACGTACTCATCACTTGTGTTTATATAATCTACTATCGCAAATTCACAGGCATCACGCAAGATGTCTTCTGCTTCCTCTCCTGTATCGTACACTAAGAATCTGGATTCTTTTGCCGTTGATGCTTTCTTTTCCACCAACGTTACAAAAGTTGACATGAGTTTTGTACAGTAATCAACATTCGTGTTTCTGGCCGTTGAAAGATAGGTAATGGCTCCGTCCATGGTAAGTCTTCCTTCATAAGGATTTCCCGCATTATCCTTCAGATAGTCAGACACTACTTTTCTGTAGGTTTCCTGGCCCGTAACCTTATAAAGTTCTGCAGCTGCTCTGTACATCTGATCTGCCGTTACAATGTCCCGGTTGGCCTCAAGACATTTCCAGGAAAGGCCCGCTGCCGAAATAGCCTTTGCAGAAAGCTTTGCGTCAAACTTTTTAATGGTCTGGGAAAACTTGGCCATGCAGGTACAGAAGTACGCCGTTGCCTTTGTGGTTTCACCTCTTACCACCAGCTTCTGCCCGTTCTGATCCAAAGAAACCGACGTGTAAACGCCTCCCGTCTCCGGATTCTGCATCAGAAGAAGCCAGTTTACTTCATATGCTGCTTCATCAAGAATGTCAGGGATTTTGTTTCCGCTGTCCTCTGCGCCATAATCATCCGTATAGGAATTTGAATAGTAATCGTAGGATGTACAAATGTCCAGAACTGCAAGACATCCTTCCACCACATCCTTTTCGCCGCTTATATTGGTATGCCATCCTCCCTTAACATCCAGGGAACCTAAAGCGGAGTTTTCGAAATCCACCGGTTCTTCATGGCACCCGTCACATCTTAAATTGTGAAGTCTTTGATAGCTTTCCGAAAGAAGACTCTCATATACCCCGGCCGCTATCGGAAAGCCCTTCGACTTTCCCAAAATCTCAGTCTCTATATAATAAAAGCCTTCCGTGTCCAGTTCACTGAAATCAGCAATACCTGTTGAAAGGCCGTCCTCTTCAACCGTATCCTTTCTTCTGACATTTCCTTTATAGACCACTTCTCCCGTAAAAAAGTTCTTTACCACAAAAGCCGCGGGAAGAGTCTGAGCGCTTAAAACAGCCACCTTGTCTTTTCCGGTCTCATATCCTCCAAGGCTTACGCATATGGATGGCAGTGTTTCCGGAATTTCATAGTCAAGACTTGCTTCTTCCAACATGGACTCCCGTTCTTTTGCCGTCTGGTCCATCGTAAAAATGTTTTCTTTTACCTCAACCGATTCTCCCATACAGGCTGAAAGAAAACACGATACAGTTAATAGCAATATGCAGTTTTGTATCCTTTTACATATCTTCATAAAAATTCCCCGTAAATATTTTTCATTATACAACGAACAATTCAAAAAAGATACTCAAGATATCCCGTCTGAGTCCGATATATTTATTACAAGGACGTTTGAGTCGGAAAGGAATTTCCGAACCACACGTCTATTTTTTTCCCAAAAAGGAGGGTATAAACACATTTGAGAATCGATTCCGGTAACATAGGAATGGACTCCGCAAGACTTTACAGGTCTACAAAAACGCTAAGTAAAAGCGTAGAAACAGGTGTAAGCGCTAATTTATCGACAGGAAGTCAGCTTACACGTTCTTTTTCCGGTCTTCTTTATAAAGAAGATTACGTGGAGAAAGAAGGTTCTCTTTCCAATTTCGGGTTGGATGACAGACTCGGAGCGAAAGAAGGGGACGCCGAGAACCCCCTGCTTTCCACAATGGAAAAGCTTGGTTCCAAGACCAAAACAAAGATTTACGACATACCGAAAAAAAACCGGGATGTGGAATCGGAATTTCAGAGAATGCAGCAGAAATTCATCCAGAACATTCTGGAACTTCTTTTCCGGCATCGTAAAAAAAGCTCCAAGTGCACCGACAACTCTTCTTCCGAAGAAGGAGCAGAAAACACACAGATTGAAGCCGTATCCCACTACGAATCCGTACAACAGACCACCAATTTCACGTCTGTTTACCAGGAATTTGAATGTACCTCATTTAGCGCAATAGGAACAGTTCATACGGATGACGGCCGGGACATCAATATTAATCTGAATATTACAATGTCCTCGAGTTTCACTTCTTTCTTTTCGGAAAGTGTCTCGGAAATTATATCACGGCCCATCGATCCACTGGTCATCAATATGCATGATGTTCCAAAGGGCCTTTCCGATTTAAGCTTCTTCTTTGACCTGGACTGTGACGGTAATGAAGAATATATCTCCGGCCTTAAGGAAGGAAGCGGCTTTTTGGCACTGGACAAAAACAAAGACGGAAAAATTAATGACGGCTCCGAACTTTTCGGAACCTCTTCGGGAGACGGTTTCAAGGATCTGGCCTTATATGACCTTGACGGCAACGGATGGATTGATGAAAATGATGACGTATTCAATCTTCTGAAGGTATGGGCCAAGGATTTGGAAGGAAACGACATCCTCTATTCCCTTAAAGACCTTGATATCGGTGCCATAAATCTTGGAAGCGCCGATACTCAGTTCACCTATACAAAGGAAAATTCCAGAGAAGTAACCGGTATGGTAAGAAGAACCGGAATCTTTCTCTACGAATCCGGTGAAGTTGGCACTGTCCAGCATCTGGACCTTGCGACCTAAGGAAATCTGATACATAAAAGATAGTGTAAACAGCACTGTCAGGAACATTGTGCACGTCGCAGGGCACAGTTCTTGACAGTGCTGCTTTGTATTTGCCGGCAAATAGTTGATTTATCTGCTTTTCTATACCTTTCTCAAGCATTTTTCCCATAAAAAAACTTAGACCGTTGCTTTTATACGCCTCTTTTTGTGTTATGTCAACCAGCTTCATTCCTTTTCGCACCATCACACGTAATAAAAAAAGTCCTGTCCGGAAAACAAAAGCAATTGTTTGCTTCACCCCTGACAGGACTTTCATATGTTTCAATTATTTCTCGATGAATATTGCATTTTATACTGCGTTATAGTTAATGAGGCATCCCTTCAGGATAATCTCTCTTTCCTCGTCTGTAAGATCGCCAAGCCTTAATGAGAATTCCTTAAGTCCCTCTTTCTTAACGGCGTATGCCTTAATATCTGCTGCCTTATCCTCCACAGCCTTTTTAATGTCGGGGATAAATACATAGTCACCCTTTGTGAAAGGAAGATCGCCCTTATCAATTACGAAAGGTAACATACCCCAGTTAATAAGGTTGGAGCGATAACGCTTTGTAGCATATTCGTTGGCAATATTTGCCCAGCCGCCAAGTACCTTCTGGCAGGAAGCTGCCTGCTCTCTTGCGGAACCGTCGCCGGGTTTAACGGCGAAGATTGTGGAGCCGATACCTGTGTTTTTATCTGTAGCGCCGGGGAAGGCTGCGTTAACCTTCTCAACAACTGCCTTAATCTCGGGAAGAACCTCGGTCATGCTTTCGGAAGCTTCACGTGCCTTTTCAGCCTTCTGAACTTCCTTTGCAAGTCCTACGTACTCAGGATCCTTACGGGAAAGAGTAAACTCTGCAAGTCCCAGAGGATTTGAACGGTAAGAAGACGTTTCGCCCGAAGGAATCAATTCGTCTGTTGTTGTAACAGGGTCATGAATCTCGGAAACAACTTTCAAAAGAAGGTTGTCTGTAAGTGCCACCATCTTGGGCCAGTCCTTAATATTGGGGCCCATTTTGATTTCCTGATTGGGATCTGCTACACCGTGGGAATCAAATACACGGTTTGCATAGATGGATGCATCAAAGTAATATTTGTATTTCTTTAATTCCTTGTCTATTTCTGTTGCAGGTGTTAAGAAGCCTTTGTTTGCTGCTGTAGCGGCAATTGAACGGGCATCCATAAGTGCAACGGAAGCAATCTGGCCATTCTGGATTTTGGAACCTTCTCTGTTGGGGAAGTTTCTGGTGGAATGACGGATTGAAAATGCATTATTGGAAGGAGTATCTCCTGCACCAAAGCAAGGTCCGCAGAAGGCTGTCTTGACAACACCGCCTGCCTTCATAAGCTTTGTAACCGCTCCGTTTTTAACAAGTTCCATGTAAATGGGTGTGGAAGCAGGATATACGCTTAATGTAAACTCATCGTTTCCGATGTAGGAATCCTCTAAAATATCAGCTGCGGCACAGATGTTTTCAAATCCGCCGCCTGCACAGCCTGCGATGATTCCCTGCTCAACATAGAGCTTGCCGTCTCTTATCTTGTCCTGAAGTGAATAGTTAACCTTTTCACCGAAGGACACCTTTGCACGTTCTTCCACATCGTGAAGAACATCCTTGAGGTTTTTATTTACCTCTTCAATTGTGTAAACATTTGAAGGATGGAAAGGCATAGCAATCATGGGTCTGATTTCAGAAAGATCTACTTCTATCATTCCGTCATAGTATGCCACTTCATCGGGATTCAATTCTTTGTAAGCTTCCTTACGGCCATGGATTTCGTAGAATTCTTCAATCTTTTCATCTGTTGTCCAAATGGAGGAAAGACATGTAGTCTCTGTGGTCATTACATCAACGCCGATACGGAAGTCTGCGGAAAGGTTCTTTACACCGGGTCCCACAAATTCCATAACCTTGTTGTTTACGTATCCGTTTGCAAATACTGCACCGATAATGGCAAGTGCCACGTCCTGAGGGCCTACACCGGGAACCGGCTCACCCTTAAGATATACACCTACCACTCCGGGAAGCTTTATATCATATGTCTGGGAAAGAAGCTGCTTTACAAGTTCAGGACCGCCTTCACCCACTGCCATGGTACCTAATGCACCGTATCTTGTGTGGGAGTCAGAGCCTAAAATCATAGCACCTGATTCAGCAAGCATTTCGCGAGCAAACTGGTGAATAACTGCCTGATGAGGGGGCACATAGATTCCGCCGTACTTCTTGGCACAGGTAAGTCCGAACATGTGGTCATCTTCATTGATGGTTCCGCCTACTGCACAAAGAGAGTTGTGACAGTTTGTAAGTACGTAGGGAATCGGAAACTTTGTAAGTCCCGATGCTCTTGCTGTCTGGATAATTCCTACAAAAGTGATGTCATGGGATGTAAGCTTGTCAAACTTAATCTTAAGCTTTTCCATGTTTCCCGAAGTATTATGAGCACTCAGAATATGGTAAGCCATGGTACCCATTCTTGCTTTCGATGCAGAAAACTCCGAAGCTCTTTGCGAATCTTCAGGAACAATTTCAACGCCGCCTACTAAAAATGCTCCATTCTCATGTAATTTAATCATTTACTTTCTTTCCCCTTTTTCCTGGTCACCTTTTCAAGATGCCAAATATCTTCTACATATTCTTCAATGGTTCTGTCCGAAGAAAACTTTCCGACATGTGCCACGTTTAATATTGAGGATTTAGCCCATGCAGCCTTGTCCTCATACTTTTTGCAAAGGGCTTCCCTTGCATCATGGTAGGATCTGAAATCCTTAAGAATAAAGTATCTGTCTGCACGGTTTGTTTCCAATGTGTTAAGAAGTGAATTGTAAAGGGATCTGAACTCATCTGTATTTCCGGGAGCATAAGTTCCGTCAACAAGCTGGGTAAGAACCTTCTTAACATCAGGGTCATTGTTGTAAATTTCCATAGGCATATAACCGCCGTAGTTTTCAAACCTTATTACTTCCTCAGCTGAAAGGCCGAAAATCTGAGCGTTTTCTTCGCCTACTTCTTCCACGATTTCCACGTTTGCTCCGTCCATTGTACCAAGGGTGATGGCGCCGTTAAGCATAAACTTCATGTTACCTGTACCGGAAGCTTCCTTGGAGGCAGTGGATATCTGTTCCGAAATATCAGATGCGGCAAAAATCAGTTCCGCATTTGATACACGGTAGTTCTCAATAAATACTACCTTGATTTTTCCCTTGATGGAAGCATCATTATTCACAACATCAGCCACTGAATTTATAAGTTTAATGGTCTGTTTTGCCGTGTAATACCCTGCTGCTGCCTTCGCACCGAAAATATATGTGCGGGGAGTGAACTCCATGTCGGGATTTTCCTTAAGCATATTGTAAAGATACATTATGTCTAAGATATTAAGTAACTGTCTCTTGTATTCGTGGAGACGCTTTACCTGAACGTCGAAAATGGAATTGGGGTCCACATCAACGTTGTTATGGGCCTTTATGTACTTTGCAAGGCGTACCTTGTTCTCGTACTTAATGTCCATAAACTCCTTCTGTGCCTTGGAATCCTCAGCCAAAGAAGCTAGTTTTTCAATCTTTGATAAATCGGTAACCCAGTCTTTACCCACATTTTTGGTAACCCAGTCTGCAAGTAAAGGATTTCCGTGAAGAAGGAAACGTCTTTGTGTGATACCGTTTGTTTTGTTATTGAACTTCTCAGGAAACAGCTCGTAGAAATCCTTCAGTTCCTGATTCTTCAATATTTCCGTATGAAGTCTTGCAACACCGTTTACAGAGTGGCCGGCAACAATTGCAAGGTTCGCCATGCGCACCTGGCCATCATAGAGGATGGCCATCTTGCGAACCTTCTCCCGGTTGCCGGGGTACTTCGCTTCAAGCTCCTCTACGAAACGCCTGTTGATTTCTTCGACTATCTGATATATACGGGGAAGCAGTCTGGAGAACAGGTCAATGGGCCATTTCTCCAAGGCTTCCGACATAATGGTATGATTTGTGTAAGCGCAGGTCTTTGTGGTAACATCCCATGCCTCGTCCCATGTTAAGTTGTGCTCATCCATAAGGATTCGCATAAGCTCGGGAACTGCAACAGTAGGATGCGTATCATTAAGCTGGAAAGCAACCTTCTCATAAAACTTTGTGAGATCATCGTGAGTTTTTAAATACTTATCAACCGCTTCCTGAACAGAGGCGGAAATGAAGAAGTACTGCTGCTTAAGTCTTAATTCTTTGCCTGCGTAGTGATTATCGTTGGGATATAAGACCTCAACAATATTTCTTGCAAGATTTTCTGCTTCAACGGCCTTCTGGTAATCACCCTTGTCAAAGGAGTCCAGTTTAAAGCACTCCATGGGCTGGGCATCCCAGATTCTTAATGTATTAACCATTCCGTTTCCGTATCCCAAAATGGGAAGGTCGTAAGGCACAGCATTTACAGACTGGTAGCCTTCCTGGCGGTAATGGTTTCTGCCGTTTTCATCAGTATCAAACACGGTATATCCGCCGAATTTGACTTCTTTGGTATACTCGGGTCTTCTAAGTTCAAAGGGATTTCCGTTCTCAAGCCAGTTATCAGGAGCTTCCACCTGATATCCGTCCTTAATGACCTGTTTAAACATACCGTAGCGGTACCTTATACCACAACCGTATGCAGGATAATCCAACGTTGCTAACGAGTCCAGAAAACATGCTGCCAGACGGCCAAGGCCACCGTTTCCCAAAGCTGCATCCGGCTCTTCGTCTTCCACAACATTAATATCCACATTCATCTCTTCAAGGGCCTGTGCGACTTCCTTGTAAGCCTGCATGTTGATAAGGTTGTTTCCCAACGCTCTGCCCATTAAAAACTCCATGGACATATAGTAAACAATCTTCAAATCCTGTTCCTCGATGGCTTTCTGGGTATCCATCCAGGAATCTATTATCTGGTCTTTTATAGCGTAGCACACAGCCTGGAAAATCTGCTGATCCGTTGCCTCTTCCATAGTCTTTCTGTAAAGAGTTTTTACGTTATAAACTACGCTTCTTTTGAACAGTTCTTTATCAAATTTAGGTGCTGCCATTAATGGTCTCCTCGCTCGAGTTTATTCCCCTTTAAACCCTTTCGACACCTATTGTAACATCCTGCCCATTAACGTTCCATTTTTTCATATTGGCAAGAGTTCCGTTATCGGTAATTTCAACAGCAAGAACCTTTGTGGAAATAGCTTCTTTGTTCTTTAATACGACCTTTGTAACAACATCACTTCCGGTTACAACGACCTTGATTCTGTCCATAACCTCGAAGCCTGATTCCTTACGCATTGTCTGAATCTTGGAGATTACTTCGCTGGCGTAGCCCTCTTCCAGTAATTCTTCCGTAAGATTTGTATCAAGAACAACCGTAACAACATTATCAGCCTCAGTTACATAGCCTTCCTTCTGAGTGATTGTGATAAGAAGGTCTTCCTCGGCAAGTTTAACTTCAACTCCATCAACGTCAAAAGTGATGAATCCTTCTGCCTTAAGGGTATCCATGGCTGCATTTCCGTCCATGGAAGCCAGGTGCTTCTGGATTCCGCCAAGCTGTTTGCCGTACTTGGGACCTACTGTACGAAGCTGGGGTTTGAAGGTATATGATGTAAAGTCTCTTACATCGTCTGTGAAGATAACATCCTTAACATTCAACTCGTCTTCAATGATTTCCTTGTAGAACTCGGAAAGCTCGAAGGGAGCCTTAACAAACATCTTTGAGATAGGCTGTCTGTTTTTGATATTGGATGTATTTCTGGCAGCACGACCCATAACTACGGTCTTTAATACTGCGTCCATGTTCTTTTCAAGATCCTTGTCCACATGTGCTTCGTCGCAAACAGGGAAGTCACAAAGGTGAACACTGATGGGAGCCTTTGAATCGATAGAGCATACAAGGTTTCTGTAGATATCATCAGCCATAAAAGGAATCATGGGAGCTGCAGCCTTTGCAACAGTTACAAGAGCTGTGTAAAGAGTCATGTAAGCATTGATCTTATCCTGCTCCATTCCCTTTGCCCAGAATCTTTCACGGGATCTTCTTACATACCAGTTACTCATATCATCCACAAATTCATCAAGAGCACGTCCTGCCTCAGGAATACGGTAGTTCTCAAGGTTTGTATCCACATCCTTAACCATGGTGTTCATCTTGGAGAGCAGCCACTTATCCATTACGGGAAGCTTATCGTACTCAAGTGTATACTTTGTAGCATCAAAATTATCGATATTTGCATACAGTACAAAGAAAGCGTATGTATTCCACAATGTGCCCATAAACTTTCTCTGTCCTTCCAGAACCGTATCTCCTGCGAATCTGTTGGGAAGCCAGGGAGCTGAGTTCGTATAGAAGTACCATCTGATAGCATCTGCACCATATTTTTCGAGAGCATTGAAAGGATCTACAGCATTACCCTTTGACTTACTCATCTTTTCACCGTTCTCATCAAGAACAAGTCCCAGGACAATTACATTTTCGTAAGGAGCCTTGTTGAAAAGAAGTGTGCTTTCAGCCATAAGTGAGTAGAACCATCCACGGGTCTGGTCAACTGCTTCGGAAATGAACTGAGCAGGGAACTGTGCCTCAAATTTTTCTTTGTTCTCGAAAGGATAATGATGCTGCGCGAAGGGCATTGCACCTGAATCGAACCAGCAGTCGATAACTTCGGGAACACGTTTCATATTTTTGCCGCACTTAGGGCATTTGCATACGATTTCATCGATATAAGGTCTATGAAGCTCTACAGTCTTTGCTGCAGGGTTTCCGGACAATTCTTCAAGCTGTGCTCTGGAGCCGATTGCTTCCTGATGTCCGCAATCCGCACATTCCCAGATGTTAAGAGGTGTTCCCCAGTAACGGTTACGGGAAATACCCCAGTCCTGAATGTTCTCAAGCCAGTTACCGAAACGTCCTTCACCGATTGTCTGGGGAATCCAGTTAACTGTCTTGTTGTTTCTTACAAGGTCATCCTTTACTGCACTCATCTTAATGAACCAGGATTCTCTTGCAAAGTAAAGAAGAGGTGTGGAGCATCTCCAGCAGTGAGGGTAATCATGCTCAACCTTGGGAGCTGAGAAAAGAATTCCTCTGCCGTCCAGCTCTTTAAGTACCTCAGGGTCACAGTTGATGGCACCTGCATCGATTTCCTTCTGGGTAGGCTTGCAGCGCATACCGGCAAAAGGTGTCTCAGGCTTCATGACACCGTGCTCATCCACCATCTGTACAAAAGGAGCATCGTACTTACGACCTACTCTTGCATCGTCTTCACCGAATGCGGGAGCAATGTGTACGATACCTGTACCGTCTGACATTGTTACATAATCATCACAGTATACAAAGAAAGCTTTCTTGTGCTGCTTTTCTACGCAGTCCTTTGCGCACTGGTATAAGGGCTCGTATTCTTTGTACTCAAGGTCTTTACCAGTGTATGTTTCAAGAATTTCATAAGCAGGAGTGCCTTCTTCTCTCTGGATACCTCCAAGAACGCTGTCAAGAAGAGCCTTTGCCATGATGTATGTCTTTCCGTCTGCTGCTTTAACTCTTGCGTAGGTCTCTTCAGGGTTTACGCAAAGAGCAATATTGGAAGCAAGAGTCCAGGGTGTGGTGGTCCATGCTAAGAAATAAGCATCCTCGCCTACGATTTTGAAACGGACAATTGCTGTTCTTTCTTTAAGTGTTTTGTAGCCCTGTGCTACTTCGTGAGATGACAACGGGGTACCGCAGCGAGGGCAGTAGGGAACAATCTTGAAGCCCTTGTACAAAAGCTTTTTGTCCCAGATTTCTTTTAATGCCCACCATTCGGACTCGATGTAGTCATCATGATAAGTTACATAAGGGTCGTCCATGTCAGCCCAGAAACCTACTGTCCCCGAGAAGTCCTCCCACATACCCTTATATTTCCAAACAGATTCCTTACATTTTCCGATAAAGGGATCCAGACCATATGCTTCAATCTGTTCCTTTCCATCAATGCCCAAAAGCTTTTCAACTTCCAGTTCTACAGGAAGTCCGTGGGTGTCCCATCCGGCCTTTCTGGGTACCATATATCCCTTCATGGTACGGTATCTGGGAATCATATCCTTGATAACACGAGTCAAAACGTGTCCGATATGAGGTTTTCCGTTTGCTGTAGGGGGGCCGTCATAGAAGGTATATGTAGGGCCTTCCTTACGGTTTTCCATACTCTTTTCAAAAATTTCGTTGTCCTGCCAGAACTTAAGCGTTTCTTTTTCACGATCCACAAAGTTCATGTTGGTAGATACCTGTTTGTACATAATCTTCCTCCTCTAAAAAATAGTTATTTAGAAAATGAAAAGGACCTGCCCTAAAAAGGACAAGTCCGTAAAAGTCTTGTTAACCACCTTTTTAAGAGTACTCCCTTTCGGTTCATACGCCTCCCCTGTAACGGTGGGACTCCGTCTCGGCTTACTTGGTTCGGCCTCGAAACTCGGAAGTGATTTTCACACGTCAATACTTGCACCGGGCTCTCACCTTCCCCGGCTCGCTTTGGCTTTTTTAAACGTGCTACTGTCTTCGTCTACGTCATTATTTGTGATTATAGGTTCTTTTTTGCTATTCTGTCAAGCCTATGACTGCATCAATTTCCTCTTTAATGAAGGACAATCCGCCAAGGTTTTTTTCGGCCTCTTCCATTTTGGCCTTATTGACCGCCGCAAGGTCATCAAGTCCTTCCGCCGAATACATTCTGTAAAGCACGGCTCCCTCCAGATAATCGTGCTCGGCAGCCACTTCAGTATACTGGGGTTTTACGTTTACATCTAAACCGAACTGAAGCATATCCTCCATACGTGAGTAGGCTCCGCCGTAGTCTTCCTGCATAATGGAACCAAGAACCAAAGAAGGGTCACTGTAATAATGTTCCTTTTCATATGTAAAAATGTTTTTAATACTGAAAAACCATACCACAGCCATTATTCCCCAGACAATTCCGAGAATTATGGCAAATCCGTTTTTACCTTTCGAGCTTCGCATAATAAGCCTCCTCTATTGTAAGAATTCTCTGGCCGTCAGTCATACCCTCCAAAGCTTCTGTCTTAACCTTGGGCATATCAAGGTAATATTCCAAAAGAAGCAGGGCATCTCTTTTGGCATCATTGCAGAACCTTACATAAAGTTCGTCGTCACACTCCATGGATGCGTACTTGTAAATCTGAACCAGTGCATTGTTTACGTTTTCCACAAAGTACGAAGAATGTGTTTCATCATCTTTAACGGTTTTCATTACTTCTGAGAAAAGGTTGGAATAATTTCTGGCCACATAAACAGACATGTAAATATCCTTTAGTTCGGGTATTGAATAATAGGAAATTTCTTCACTGTTCACAAGTCTTGTAAGCCCCAGGTAATCATCCGCCTCCATAAGTTCGAAAATCTGATCCGCATACTTACTGCTTTCCCTGTCTTTTTTAATATGATAAACCGTATCCGCAATGTCAAAATTAAAGATTACAAGGCAAAACGAAATAGCTATAAATGCTACCGTAATGGCTACAGCTGTTGTTCTGAAGGTTTTCCTGTTAAACTTTTTGGAGTTTTTAAGAACATCTTCTTTTGTGGCCTTATAATCTTCGGAATACTTAGCCATATCTTCACGATGTTTTTTCGCTATAGGGTTTTCCTTACCGCAGTAAGGACAAACCGCAGTATCTATATCGATATTTGAGTTGCAATATTTACACTTCACTTACTCAAACCACCTTTCCTTTACAAAGTTTGAAACCTCAACATATGAGGGGAACGAATTTCCGCCGGAGCGGATTCTTAATGCCTCAAAATCAGCATCGCTCATTCCAAGCGTATCATTAACGTTCGAAACCAGAAGATTCAGCTTTTCCTCAATCAAAAGTTTTTCTTCCATCGAAAGAGTCTGTGCATCCGGTGAATAGTTCAACTGATAATACGAAAAAAGAACGTCGTTTAAAAAGGTAGTGTATTCATACTCGGAATGCTCTTCTTTTTCCAGGAATGTCTGATATGAATCCTCCGCCACAAGAAGATCTTTGTACATCATATAGAAACGATTATGCTTCCAGTAAAACATCATATCCGGATAATCTGTCTTTTCCGCATCAACAGCACTGACAAATCCCTCATAATCCTCACTGTCATATAACGCGTTCCACTTTTCGGTTGCTTCATGGAATGAAGCCATTTTGGCTATGGTCACGTCCACCGGAGTTTTGTTATATGACTCAATCCTCTCTATGGTTTCTTTTCCTTTATTCACTACAATAACGCCTATAAAGCCGGCTATAAGCAAAGTAATCAAAAATACGGTAAAGAAAGTCTTTAACTCTCCTTTGTATGCTTTCACCGCTTCCTCATCCACGTTATCAAGTTTTTTTCTGACCTTGTTGAGTTTTTCCATATATTCTTTTTCTGCGCCTTCTGCGTTTAAGGCTCCGCAGTAAGGGCACTTGGGTTCCTTCTCGTTAAAAGAACCTCCGCAATTGCTACAAATTTTCATTTATTATCTCCTGTGCGTACATTAAGCGTACTTCTTAACTATACATTCATTTGCCCGTTTTTGTAAATAATGCACGCGGGGCATTAAAACATTATCTGTTGTTCTATATTACGAATTAGGCTATAATATTTTATGGTTATGGGAAATTAGTAAAGGGAGATTATTATATGAAAAAGACAATTTCAGACTTCAAGGCCTTCATTGCCAAAGGCAATGTTGTGGACATGGCAGTCGGTGTTATCATCGGCGGAGCCTTCGGAAAAATCGTTACGTCACTGGTTAACGATATTCTGATGCCTCTTTTAGGTCTTGTAACCGGCGGAGTTGATTTCAACTCAAAAGCTCTTGTTTTGAGTCCTGCCGAATATGATGCAGCCGGCGAGGTAATCAAAGAAGCCGCTACACTTAAGTACGGAAGCTTCATTCAGAACATCATCGATTTTTTAATCATTGCCATTTGTATTTTCTTTATTACAAAAGCAATCACAAAGCTTACCGACAAGCTAAAAAAAGCCGAAGAACCTGCACCCGAAGCACCCAAGGGACCCACTTCCGAAGAGCTTCTTACGGAAATCAGGGATTTACTTAAAGAAAAATAAGCCAAGAAAAGCTTCCCGATTATTGAGACGGGAAGCTTTTTTATTTGCTAATCTGCTTCAGGAAGGCAGTGCATATGTGTTTTGGAATAGACTCTGAAGCCTTCCTTGCAGCCATACTGGTAGTATCGGATTTTCATATACAGCTTAAGCGAGTCTGATTCCGGTGCACCTTCTTTGTACTGGCTGGTGTGACATTTGAAAATCGAATCAAACTGCCTGTTCAAAAGACCCTTAACCTTAACAAATCTGTTGGGTCTTGAAGTCATGTAGAAGGCAATTGCTTCCACATCGGCACCCTTAACGGAAAACCTGTCTGTCATAAGATTTTCGTAAGGCGCAAAGCATGCTATTGTTCTTGCCGCCTTTCCCACATTCAGATGATCTTCGTGGGACTCGCTTCTGGAAAGATGGTCCGGCGCAAAAATTATTTGGGGATTCACATCTGAAACCGTTTCGGCCATTTTCTTCAAAAGGTCATCGTAAGCATATCCTCCGCCATCCTTAAGCCCCAGAAATCTCACATCCTCTACGCCAAGAAGCTTAGCTGATTTAAGACACTCCTCCTTACGAAGCTCCACCAACGCCTCTCCCTTAACACCATCGGAAGCTCCGTCTCCGAATCTTCCGTCCGTACATATAAGAAAAGTAATCTTTTTACCCATTGCAACAAGCTTTGCTACAGTTGCGCCTGCGCCTATCTCTATGTCATCTGCATGGGGACCGATAAAAAGATATCTTTCAAACTGTTCTATTTTAGGCGTTTTAACCGCTACTTTGATTGCCAGTTTTGCTATACTCATTTATTCTCCTATTCCTTGGGAACCTCTCCGAAAAATCCCGCACAATCAAACTTGTAAAGAAACGCTTTGTTTCCCCACAAATCAACCTCGTGACCTTCTGCTTCCCCGTTCAAAATCTTCTTTGCACACTCAATAAGTTGCGGAATCAGTGAAGGATAAACCGGGAAATTTCCGTGGGAAGGGTAAATAGTATCAAATTTGTCCTTGTAAGGTTCAAGATTTTTAAAGCTTTCTATGTACTGTTCGAGATTTCTTCCTTCGCCGAACATATAGATATTTCCGTCCTGTATGGAGTCTCCGGAAATTAAAACCCTGTTTTTATAGTCAAGAACCGCAATACTTCCGGGAGTATGTCCGGGAAGATCGATTACTTCAAGAGTTCTTTCACCAAGCTCTATAATGTCTCCGGTTTTAACGGGAACGATTTTTCCGGTTCTTCCCTTGCTGTGAAGTCTTTCCTCATCCCGAGGACTCATGTAGAACCATTCAAACCCGGCATTTCCGCCTGTATGGTCTCCGTCTGCATGTGTATTCAAAAGTTCCAAGGGAAGCTTTGTAATTCCCTCCACTATCTCTCTGGCGTTTGCGGTAGTCATACCAGTATCGATTACCAGAGCTTTTTCTTTGCCTAAAAGCACAAAGAATCTGACCATTCCGTCTTCGATTCTGTACGTATCTTCATTAATCTTTATAATCTCTGCCATAATAAACCCCCGTTTTTCTTATGCAACTTTTCTTCTTACTACAAGGCAAATAATTCCAAGAGCAAGAACAACAGCACCGCAGATAAAGCAATACATTACTATTCTTCCCTGTTTGCGGTACAGGCTTTCGGAACCGTCCAGCGTATGCATTTTGGCATACCAGAACAGACAACCCAGCATAAGTCCGAAAACACCAAGAATTATTAATATAATGCCTGCAATCAATAAAGTTTTTTTCATAAAATTCCCCCCTATACTAATTTCTTAAGAACAGAGCTTGTTCTCGGCAGTATGGAAACTCCGTTCCACATATATTCTTTAAGGCCTATATCATCGGGAGTTACATCCCCATAGGAGCTGTCGGTTCCCCGTATAAGTATTTTTGAATCATCAATTTCCACCGTTACATAAAGAGGTTCCTTATAGTGAACCATTCCCTGAAGATGACCATACTTCGCTTGTAATTCCTGAGATTCGGCAATTTTGGAACCTAGCCACACGTAGGAAGCAGAATTCACGCAGTAATAGAGAATTCCGTTTTTCTCCTCCATTGCATCTCCGTGGTCATGGCCGTTCAAAGAAAGAATTACATTATTCTCTTCGAACAATTTCTGATACCGTTCTTTGTCCTTAACAGCACGATTGGGAAAATTGTTGAAAAAACCGTGGTGGGACATTATGATGTGCTTTTTGTTGTCACTTAACTCTTTCTCAAGCCACTCACGTTGCTTTTGAGGGATTATTGGATATATGGTTCCCTGTTTTCTGAAGTTGTGCTTATAAAACAGCTTCTCTTCTCCGTTAAAATCTCCGTAGCATGTATTCAGGACAATGAATTTGTAATCTCCAAAAGCAAATGAATAGTACTCAGGAGTATCCTGCCAGAATTCCAGGATATCGCTTAGTCCATGGGCATCTGACTCATGATTTCCAACTGTCATATAAAAAGGAATTCCCAGGCTCCTGAATTTTGTAAGAAGCCTTTTATTCTCTTCCAAAGGCTCACAAAAGTCCCCCAAAGAAACTACAAAATCAGGGTTGTTATCTTTGATGGCCTCTTCTAACTGTGCAATCCTTCTGTCTCCGTCTTCTTTCTCAAACAAATGATAGTGAAGATCGGAAAACACAAAAAACTTTACCTTCAAATGATATCCTCCGTTAAGAAACTGCCGTTTCAGTTTTCGTAGTCAAATATGCATTTTGACTCCAGCATCTCTCCGTAATTCTTTTTCCAGAGTGCATGCCACTCACTTTTGTCCCATTCGGGAAGTGCTTCCCTGTCCATTACAATATTTACACAAATATCATATCTGTTAGGACGGTCTATGCAGTTTGTATGGTATATCACATCATGGACTCCCACTATGTCCTTTGCATTCTCGTAAATTGCTTTGATATCCTCAAACATCTTCGAAATGTCATCTTTTGAATATTCGGGTTTGAACTTAGCAAGCATTACATGATTCATCGCAAAACCTCCTTAATCACTTGAGATGTTTAAGGAAAACCATGGCAAGATCCGGCCAAAGAAGGATATCATCAAACAATCCTTCAGGAAGTGGCGGCATACCCTGATTGTTTTCTTCCTTGGGCATTTCTTTGCCTTCCTTATTTCCGAAAAACTGTATCATCAGTTCGTCATGACGTTCCTTAGACACATTTACCGCTGTATAGTTTCTTACATTTTCTATAGCCAGATTAACCTGTTCAAAAGTGAAGGGGTCTCCCATGTTTCCTTTGAAAAAGTCTTCATTGGGAAGAGAAAGACCGTGGAAGCCTCTCGGGAAAGCGTACTGTGCATAAAGAACCCCCTGTTCCCTAAGGCTTTTGGCCATAAGGTATGTATTCTCCACAGGCACAAGATTATCTTCAACCGTCTGCCACAAAAAACAGGGTGGGGTATTCTTCGTAACATTCTTCTCTACCGAATAGTAATCAATCTCCTTATCGGTAGGATTCTTTCCAAGAAGTGCCTGAATTGAATATATATGAGTATACTTTCCTGCTGTTATTACCGGATATCCTAAAATTGCGGCGGTAGGCCTGTTGGATACATCTTTGTATGCAGGGTTCTCGTCCTTAAAATCTTCATAATGGGTACAAAGCATTCCGCATACATGTCCGCCGGCCGAAAAACCACTGATAAACAGCGTGTCCGGGTTAATGCAGTATTCTTTGCAATTTGCCCTGATAAATCTGACTGCTCTGGAGGCGTCAATAAAAGGCTGCTCTCTAAGAGGAACTGACATTGTAATGTCTGTCGTATATGTAAGTACGAAGCAGTTCATTCCCCTTTTGTAGAACTCCTTGGCAATCAGTTCACCCTCAGCAGGCGTAACCATGCAGTATCCTCCTCCGGGAACTACCATCATACACTCTCTTATTTCTTCGTCTTCGTGAAGATATGCCTTTATATTCGGCACAAAGCCGTAAGCTGCAGCGTAATTATATTCGCCGTCTTCCCATATATTCCTTTTAAATTGTTTCATAATATGACCCCCGTCAAATCCAATAATTCTTTTTCGTAAATATTATATCTTATCAGTTGGCATAAATCACTCTATTCTTCATTCATCACCATAAAAATGTACCAAAAAAGCTTCCCAACCGGGAAGCCTTTAATCATCCGAATATTTTAGTTCCATACAGCATAAAGAACATCATTAATCCGCATATCAGCCCTGCAATTATAAGTGTTTTGTCGGAAAGAATCATTGATGTAGGGTCCGCTTCCTTCCTTCCTTTGAACACCAGAAGCAGATATCTTAACACGATAAATAAAACAACCGGAACTGTATAAACCAAAATGGTATCCTTTGATATGGACCACAAAGAGTAGAATACCATTGTAAGTCCCGCACACATAAATACTATTCCATCCAGAAATCTCATATCATAATTCATCAGGACATCTCTGGTTTCTCCTCCCTGATAGGAATCCAGTTCTCCTCTTCTTTTGCCGAAAGCCATAAAAAGAGCAAGGGCTAGAACGGTTAAAAACATCCAGTCGGAAATACCTTCACTTACCACGGTGCCTCCCACCATAACCCTCAAAACAAATCCTGCCGCTATGCAGAAGCAGTCAATAACCGCCTTTGTCTTTAACCACTTGGAATAGAAAAGGTTAATAACTATATATGCAACAAGATAATACAATGCCGTTTTTTCAACAAAAAAAGCCAGTCCGCATCCAGCTACAGCCAATACGCAAAGAAGCACCCAGCCTGCCGGGATAGGAAGGTTTCCGGAAGCAATCGGCCTGTTTTTCTTGACCTCATGCTTTCTGTCGTTTTCCACATCATTAATATCATTCCATACATATATAGCAGACGATACAAAGCAAAAAGCCAGAGTAAGAAGCAACGCCTGAATAAGCTCCTTAATATTGAAAAACTCATGGGAGAACACAAGAGGGCTTAAAACAAATACGTTTTTCAGCCAGTTCTTGATTCTCATTTCCTTAAAAATATATTTGATCCGTTTCATATACACTCCATATTGCAGTTCATATATATAAACAATACCAAATTTTCCACCGTTATTCCACAAAAACAGGGTATCCCGTCAGGGATACCCTTCATTTTGCTTTTAGCCTTTTACTCCAAGTCTGACCAAAGCTCTGTGGAGCTTTGCTTCAGCAAGCCTGACTTCCTTTTCGGAAAGGTTGTCTCTCGCAAGAGCTTCTTCGGCTTTTTTCTTTGCAAGTTCAGCACGTTCTTTGTCGATGTCGTCCGCCCATTCCCATGTGGTGGGAAGAAGGTGGCATTCGCCGTCAAGCATGGTAATCATACCGCCTATGCAGGCAGCACTTCTCTTGGTGCCGTCTTCAAGGATTATGTATGCTTCTCCCATACCTAAAGCGGTACAGTAGTTCATATGGTTGGCAAGGATTGCCAGATCACCTGTGATACTGCGACATACTACGCGCTCAACATTACCTTCAAACAGTAGACCGTCCGGTGTACCGATTCGTAACGGAAATGTCGTCATAGACAGCCTCCTTTACACGTTCTTTGCTTTTTCGAATACATCGTCGATTGTGCCTGCCATTAAGAAACAGCTTTCGGGGATTTCATCACATTCACCGTCAAGGATCATTCTGAAGCCGCGAAGAGTTTCTTTAAGGGGAACGTACTTACCTTCCAAACCTGTGAACTGCTCAGCAACAGAGAAGCTCTGGGAAAGGAAACGCTGTACCTTACGTGCACGGTTAACGGTTAACTTGTCTTCTTCAGAAAGTTCATCCATACCCATGATGGCGATGATATCCTGAAGTTCTTTGTATCTCTGAAGTACTCTCTGTACTCCTCTTGCTACTTCGTAGTGCTCTGTTCCCACGATTTCAGGTGTAAGTACACGTGATGTGGAATCAAGAGGATCAACTGCGGGATAAATACCCATGGAAGCAATATCACGGGAAAGAACGGTGGTAGCATCCAGATGGGTGAATGTTGTAGCGGGAGCAGGGTCTGTTAAGTCATCTGCAGGTACGTATACAGCCTGAATGGATGTGATGGAACCCTTACGTGTTGAAGTAATACGTTCCTGAAGTGTACCCATATCGGTAGCCAGTGTAGGCTGGTAACCAACGGCTGAAGGCATACGTCCCAAAAGTGTTGAAACCTCTGCACCTGCCTGTGTGAAACGGAAAATGTTATCAACGAAAAGAAGCACGTCCTGGTTCTTAACATCTCTGAAGTACTCAGCCATTGTAAGTCCGGAAAGAGCAACTCTCATACGTGCTCCGGGGGGCTCATTCATCTGACCGTATACCAAAGCGGTTTTGTCAATAACTCCTGATTCCTTCATTTCGTTGTACATATCGTTACCCTCACGGGTACGTTCGCCAACACCTGTAAATACTGAATATCCACCGTGCTCTGTAGCAACGTTATGGATTAATTCCTGAATAAGTACGGTCTTACCAACTCCGGCACCACCGAACAAACCTACCTTACCACCCTTAGCATAGGGACAGATAAGGTCAACAACCTTGATACCTGTTTCAAGAATTTCGGTTGATGTAGCCTGCTCTTCGTAAGCGGGTGCGGGACGATGAATCGACCATTTTTCTTTGGCTTCGGGAGCCGGAAGATTGTCAACGGGATCGCCTAAAAGGTTGAATACACGACCTAAGCACTCTTCACCGACAGGAACCTTAATGGGGTCTCCTGTGTCAACAGCCTTTGTACCACGTACAAGACCGTCTGTAGAGTTCATGGCAATACAGCGAACTGTATTGTCACCAACCTGCTGAGCTACTTCGGCGGTAATCTTCTTACCGTTGTTATCGATTTCAATGGCGTTCAAAAGTGCAGGCAACTCGTCGTGTCCGAATCTGATATCAAGAACAGGACCGGTAATCTGTACAACCTCGCCAATGTGTTTCTCGCTCATTTACGATTCTCCTTTTTAAGTAATTAGTGCTAAACTCCTTCAGCACCTCCGATAATTTCTGTAATTTCCTGCGTAATGCTTGCCTGACGGGCTCTGTTGTAGTGAAGGTTCAGAGTCTCAATCATTTCTTCGGCATTGGATGTGGCGGATTCCATTGCTGTACGTCTTGCTGCCTGCTCACTGGCAAGTGAGTCGCATACAGCACCGTAAATAACGCCTGCCACATACTCGGGAACGATGGCATCGAATACTTCGTTGGAATCGGGCTCATAAAGTGTTAAGTTCTTAATGGGCTCCGAAGGCTCCTCTTTGTTGATTTCGGTAAGCGGAAGAACGCTTACAGCATGAGGTACCTGGGATAACATTGATACGAACTCGGTATAAACAAGTTTTAATGTACCGTAGTTTCCTTCCTTGAAGTCTTTGCATAACAGATTGCTTATCGCGAAGCAATCTCCTACGTCTATGGGTGCTATTTCGTTAAAGTTTTCAGTAACGATTTCCACCTTACGGCGCTTGAAATATTCAGTCGCCTTTTTACCGATGGGAAGCACCTTATAATCCTTTCCCTTTGCGTCGGCCTCTAAGCATTTAAAGAGGTTTGAATTATATCCGCCTGCAAGACCTCTGTCTCCGGCGATTACAACGTAGCACACTTTTTCGGATACGGGTTCTTTGGCATATACCGATAAGAACTCTGTATTCTGATAAGCAATCTTCTGAAGTGTTGCGTACAACTCTCTAAAATAAGGGCGACAGGTTTCGGAACGTTCCTTGGCTCTGCGCAGTTTGGAGGATGCTACAAGTTCCATAGCTTTGGTAATCTGCATGGTGTTCTGGACACTTTTGATACGCAGCTTTACCGCTTTCATGTTTGCAGCCATTTATCTCCTCCTCTATTCGGTAGTATGTTGACTAACGAATTCTTCTGTATATTTCTCAAGAGCTTTCTTAAGGTTTTCTTCTGTGTCAGCTTCAAGCTTTCCGGTTTCCTTTACAGCCTTCATGAATGCCATTCCGTTTTCATCGGAATCAAGGAAGCTGTATAAACCTGCTTCATAAGCCTTAACATCTGTTACTGCAACCTTACCTAAGATGTTCTTGGTAACTGCATAGATAATAGCAATCTGCTTTTCTACAGGAATGGGTGAGTTCTGATTCTGCTTCAAAACTTCCACAATACGTGCACCCTGTTCAAGACGAGCCTTTGTGTCCGCATCAAGGTCTGAACCAAACTGTGCGAAACTCTGCAACTCTCTGTACTGGGAGTAGATAAGCTTCAGAGTACCGGCTACCTTCTTCATAGCCTTTATCTGAGCGTTACCACCAACTCGGGATACGGAAATACCGGGGTTAACAGCAGGCATAACACCTGAGTGGAAAAGTTCTGTTTCCAGGAATATCTGTCCATCTGTGATGGAAATAACGTTTGTAGGAATGTAAGCAGATACGTCACCTGCCTGTGTTTCAATAATAGGTAATGCTGTTAACGATCCGCCACCGTGAGCCTCATCAAGTTTTGCAGCACGCTCCAAAAGTCTTGAATGGAGATAGAATACATCGCCGGGGTAAGCTTCACGTCCCGGAGGACGACGGATAAGCAAGGAAAGTGCACGGTAAGCAACTGCATGCTTGGATAAGTCATCATAAATTACCAATACGTGTTTTCCTTTGTTCATGAAATATTCGCCCATAGCACATCCTGAATAAGGAGCGATGTACTGAAGAGGGCTTGCTTCAGATGCGGTTGCTGCTACTACGATTGTATAGTCCATTGCGCCGTTCTTCTGAAGGTTTTCAACTAAGTTTGTTACTGTGGAACGCTTCTGTCCGATAGCAACGTAAATACAGATAACATCTTTACCCTTCTGGTTGATGATAGTATCTGTAGCGATAGTAGTCTTACCTGTCTGACGGTCACCGATTATCAACTCACGCTGTCCACGTCCGATGGGAATCATGGAATCGATAGCCTTGATACCTGTCTGTAAAGGCTCGAATACTGACTGTCTTTCACAAATACCGGGAGCATTGCTCTCGATTGCACGGAATTCATCCGTAACGATGGGGCCTGCACCATCAATGGGCTGTCCTAAAGCGTTTACTACACGGCCGATCATCGCTTCTCCAACCGGTACGGAAACAACCTTACCGGTACGCTTAACGGTCTGACCTTCGCCAATGTTCTCGTCGGAACCGAATAATACGATAGAAACACTGTTCTCCTCTAAGTTCTGAGCCATACCAAAGCTTCCGTCCTCAAATTCGAGAAGTTCGCCTGCCATACAATTTACGAGGCCGCTTGCACGTGCAATACCGTCACCTACGTTAAGAATTGTACCTGTCTCATTCTGCTTAATGGAGTTTTCGTAATATTTTATCTGGCTGCGGATGACCTTGGATATCTCTTCAGGTTTTAATTGCATATTTCCATTCCATCCTTATATTATTGTTTCGTTGAGTTTCTTGGAGATACCGCTAAGACGTCCCTTAACCGTTCCGTCAAGTTCCACTCCTTCGAGCTCAACCTTGAGTCCTGCGCATACTGCAGGATCAACTTTAGTTACAAGGGAAACGGACTTGCCGCTTACCTTTTCTAATTTCGCCTTCAATGCTTTCTTCTGGTCCTCGTTCAAAGAAACCGCACTGGTAACAACAGCTTCAGCGATACCATTGTCTGCATTGTATCTTCTTGTGAATTCCTCTGTACATCCTTCGTATTCACGAAGCAGGTTCTTTTCACAAAGAATCTTCAGGAAATTAACCAAATACCGTTCTGCCTCGGCGCCAAATGCCTTTTCCAGAAGATCGGTACGCTCTTCCTTTTTAATCGCCGGCTCGCACAACAAGTCGAGATACTCGGGATTTTCACGGAAAATAGCCTTAATTTCCTGCATCTGTTCTAAAATGGCGTCTGTAAGCTTTTCTTCGGAAGCTAAGTCATACAGGCTGCCACCATACACTCTGGCATATTCTGTCATGACTCTTCTCCCACATTATTAATAAATTCGTCGATCAGTTTCTCATGGTCCTTAGCGCTTAATTCACGTTCAATTACCTTGCCGGCAATTTCCATAGCCATGTCACCGATTTCATCTTTAATCTCATTAACCGCTTTACGCTTCTCTTGCGCAATATCCTTTTCAGCCTTAGCCTTAAGAGCAACTGCCTGAGCATTGGCTTCTTTTAATATCTCTTCGCTTTGAAGTGTAGCTGACTTCTGGGCAGTACTTACGATTTCCGATGCCTTTTCACGTGCATCCTTCATATTCTGCTCATACTCAGCTTTCATGGCTTCTGCTTCTTCTTTGGCCTTTGTTGCCTCGGTGATTTCTGCATCAGCCTTCGCTTTACGCTTCTCCAAAACCTCTCTTATGGGTTTAAAAAGAAACTTTTTAACAAGCCACATCTGAAGAAATAGGTTACACAAGGTCGCTATGAGGGTCCAGGGAACTATAGTAACAAGATCCTGATTCAAGCTTCATAACCTCCTTAATTTTCTAAAAGTTTTCTATTAACCTAAGAACTTCATGAATGTTCCGGGTGCTACGAAGATAAGCAAAAGACCGGTAACGAAACCGTAAATACCTGTTGTCTCTGCAACCGCACAACCAAGTAACATTGTTGATGTAACAGAACCCTTACATTCGGGCTGACGTCCGATTGCTTCAAGAGCCTTTGCAACTGCGTTACCTTCACCGATACCAGGTCCGATACCTGCGATAAGAGCAAGTCCAGCACCGATAGCACATCCTGCTAATGCAATACCTTTAGCGAGTAATTGAAATTCCATATAATTTTCCTCCTTAAGAAAAACAAATTGTACTTTTATTTAGCCTTCTGCGGCGTTTGCTATATACATTGTGGTCAGCATACAGAAAATATATGCCTGCATTACTCCGGAGAACCAGTCAAAGTAGACTGATAAGACAGCCGGAATACCAACATCCAAAATGGGGATATTCGAAAGAACAGCTCCCACTACTCCGGGAATCATTCCCAGAATCTTTGAACTTGCCACTGCAAGAGCTCCGTAAATCAGTGTATTGATTACCAGTCCCGATAAAATGTTACCGAAGTGACGGCAAGCCATACTGATAGGAGTTGCAAGTTCTGATAATACGTTAAATGGTGTCATAACCGGTATAGGCTGGGTAAATCCCTTCAAGTAGCCTCCAAAACCACTGGCCTTTATCTTCTGGGATGTAATAATAATGAATACTACTATTGCCCAGGCAGCCTCGGTGTTAATGTCGGCAGTAGGACTTCTAAATCCCAAAAGTCCTATAAGATTAGATACCACACTGGTTGCAAACAATGCCGCTACAAACGGTACAAAGTAAGCAAATTTTTCGCCCATGTTTCCGATAACAAAATTATCGGCAGCCTCCACTATCATCTCTGCGAAAGCCTGTCTCTTGGAAATGTTCTCAACCTTCAAATCATGTGTTAACCAGATACATAATCCGGTAATCACAGCCATGACCAGCCAGCTTACGAGAATTGTCTCGCTTAACTGAAATCTTCCCAGAACGGGAATATCAATCGGAAGTTCCCAGAAGACTTTAGGGCCTACAATGTTAACATCCATCTTGCTTTTGCTCCACCTCCTGTCTGTTATATTTTCTTTGTTCAATTATTCCTTTTATTTTGATACCTGCACTTGGGAACAAAAGAGGAATGATTCCGGCCACCCAGAAGATTCCGCTTACCGCAAGTGCGATGACTATCCATAATAACTGCATTGCCATTCTTTTGGAATAGCTGTTTTTCAGTATCCGACGGGCTGTTTTCTCGTCTTCCTCAGACGCTACCTTTGTAACCGTAAGTCCCATAAGGAAGAAATTCAGAGTAGCAATAACCATACCGCCGGCTCCGCCTGTGAATATTCTGTAATCAAAAGGAACCGTTTCAGGCATTATCTTATTCAGGACAAAGAACGCTATCCACATTACAATCGTTCCTATAGCACAGTATAAAAACACGTTCTTTGTTTCCTTCTTAACTGCAGGTTCCAGTCTGTCAAATAATTTACCCATCAATAACTCCGTCTATTCGTGCTTGTTAAATGAGACTGTTTTCTTTTCTTCTTTTTTGCTCTTTCCTGTTTCTGAAATGTAAAACTTGTACGCTGTCATGAAAGAAGCTCCAAAGCCAAAAATAAAACCGGGAATGTAAATCCACGCTCCGATGTTGAAGCGGTTTGAAAGAAAGACACACAATGCGATACACAAAAGTACCGGCATTATAAGTGAGAGCCCTAATTGCCCCAGAAACGCCACATTTTTAATAATGTCATTCAACTCTCCACGTTTCATCAGACTCTCCCACAAAGATTCTTACAGATAATACACTCCAACGACCATACTATACATCATTTCTGTTAACGGAAAGATTACCAAAGCAAAAAAATAGACTGACACAAATAAAACCGTGTCAGTCTCTCTTTACGATGCATAAACTTACCCTATCGATAAGCATAAATGGAACTAAAATAGTCCCATGACAGACTCCACCTCTTATGCCAAAGAGATTCTATCAAAGAAGGTAGGGTGTGTCAACACGAAAACAGTAAAGAAATCATATCTTCAACAACTTTCTGCGTATTGTCCAAAAGAAGTGCCTCATCCTTACCAACTTCTCCACATATTCTATAAGAATATGTAAACACAGGAGGCAATGTTTTCGTATAAAGCGATAAATGCTTCGCATGTTTTTGAAGCAATGTTCCTATATTTTCAGTTCTTATGTTGGCATCCGGTTTAAAAGTAAATGTAATTTCCCCATTTCTTCCCCGGATTTCCGTGATTCCTAACTTGTGAGCCTGGGAGCGGATAAAGGAAATCCGTAAAAGGTGCTCGCAGGGTTTCGGGATTTTACCGAATCTGTCTAAAAGCTCATCCCTGCAGTCCGCAATCTCCTCTGCCGATTCAAGGGAAGCTATTCTTTTGTATGTATCCAGCTTCTGTATTTCATTAAGAATATACTCACCCGGAATGAATGCATCCACGTCAAGGTCAACTGTTGTTAAGAAGTCTTCTTTTACCGGAATACCTTTCTTAACCTTTACGGCAGTATTCAGCATTTTACAGTACAGGTCATATCCTACCGCTGCCATGTGGCCGTGCTGCGTCATTCCCAGAATATTTCCGGCACCACGTATTTCAAGATCGCGCATTGCAATCTTATATCCGCTTCCAAGGTCCGTGTATTCACGGATAGTCTGCAGACGTTTCTCCGCAACTTCTTCAAGAATCTTATCCCTTTTATACATAAGGAAAGCATAGGAAGTTCTGTTTGAACGTCCTACACGACCTCGTAACTGGTAAAGCTGCGAAAGGCCGAATCTGTCGGAATCATGGACTATCAAAGTATTAACATTGGGAATATCAATGCCTGTTTCAATAATCGTAGTGGAAACAAGCACATCAATATCACCCTTGATAAAGTCATACATTATCTTTTCAAGCTCCGACTCCTTCATCTGGCCATGGGCAAATGCCACATTCGCATCCGGAACCAGTGTCTGAATTCTTGCGGTCACATCCGCAATATTATTTACACGGTTGTAAACATAGTATACCTGTCCGTTTCTGGAAAGTTCCCTCGTAATGGCTTCTCTCACCATTTCTTCATTGTATTCCATAACGTAGGTCTGAATGGGAAGTCTGTCGTTGGGCGCCTCCTCAAGAAGACTCATATCCCTTATACCTACAAGACTCATGTGAAGAGTTCTGGGAATAGGAGTTGCGGTAAGTGTAAGAACGTCCACATCTTCCTTTATCTGTTTTATCTTTTCTTTATGGGTTACTCCGAAACGCTGCTCCTCGTCAATAATAAGAAGTCCCAGGTCTTTAAACTGTATATCAGTAGAAAGAATACGATGTGTACCTATAATAATATCCACCATACCCTTCTTCAAGTCTTCTATTGTTTTCTTCTGCTCCGCCTTGGTTACAAAACGGCTCATGATATCCACTCTTACGGCAAAATCCTTCATTCTTTCTTTGAAGGTATTGTAGTGCTGTTGCGCAAGAATCGTGGTAGGCACAAGAAATGCTACCTGCTTTCCGTCCTGTACCGCTTTAAACGCCGCACGAATGGCAATCTCAGTCTTTCCGAAGCCAACGTCACCGCAGATAAGTCTGTCCATAATCTTGGTACTCTGCATGTCCCTTTTGGTTTCTTCGATGGCCTGAAGCTGGTCCTGGGTTTCCTCAAAGGGGAACAGCTCCTCAAATTCCCTCTGCCAGGGTGTATCTGCGCTGAAAACATATCCGGCTTTGTCACGTCTTGCAGCATAAAGCTGCACCAGTTCCTCCGCCACCTCGTTAACGGCGGTCTTTACCTTGGACGTGGTCTTGTTCCACTCTGAAGTTCCGAGTTTATTTATCTTCGGCTTTCTTGCGTCTGCCGAAGCATATTTCATAATGGCATCAAGAGAAGTGGCCGGTACGTAAAGCACTCCGCCGTCTCTGTATTCCACTCTTATATAATCCTTGGCAACCTTGTCCACCTCAACCTTTTCGATACCTTTGTAAACACCGATACCGAAGCTTTCGTGAACCACGTAATCGCCTATATGTAGATCATTGAAGTCCTGAATCTTGTTTCCTTCGGACTCATAACGTTTTTTACGTTTCTTCTTTACCGCATCCTGGAAAATATCGGTTTCCGAAATAACAACAAAGCCCAGATCCTGGTACTCAAAGCCCTTAAGTGCACGGCCAAACATGGTCATTATTTCGCCGCCTATAAGGTCATGGTCTCTGTCTTCACTGAAAAATGCCGGAACCTCTTCATCACAAAGGTCTTTAGCAAGTCTCTCGGCTCTTGTCTTTGAGCCGGAAAGAATAAGTACCCTGCAGTTTCTCTTTCTGTACGCTGTAAGATCCCGCACAAGATCCTTGAAGCTATTGTTATAAGAAGGAATGCTTCTTGCATTAACCGACATCTTAAAATCCGGTTTAAGGGAAAAGCTCTTCACAGCCATCGTACTAATCAAAAGAACAGGATTTCCCGAAAGTCTTCCCAGCACATAGTCCTTTGAAAGAAGAATATCCGTCTGTCCCGGAAGAATGTATCCCTTCTCAAGGCGGGCCTTCATGCTTTCTTTGAACTCAAGCTCCACGGCATCCGCATGCTCCTCTATTCTCGAAGGTTCATCAAGAATAAAAGCCGCCTCAGAAAAATAGTCGCAAAGAGACAAGGGTGCCTTAACAAAATACTTTAAATAGCTGTCTGCATTAAATGTCCAGGGAAGCTCTGTAATCTGCTCACGAACCTCGTTAACCATCACTTCAAGTCTGTGCGCTTCCTCCGGCATTCCTTTTTCCCTGAATGCCTTCACACACTTTTTGCTGTCCTCTTCTATCAAAAGAAGACCGGAAAGAAGGTCATCTTCAGATAAAGGAAGCTCAGTGGCCGGATATATAGTAATGCTTTCCAGTCTTTCTATGGAACGCTGGCTCTGAACATCAAAGCTTCGTACAGAGCTTACATCATCGCCCCAAAGTTCTATTCTGTAGGGATTTTCCTCGGTAAAATCATAGATATCGATGATACCGCCGCGAACCGAAAACTGTCCTCCGGTTTCAACCTGATAAGTCTTCTCGTAGCCAAGGGCCAGAAGGTTCTTTATAAGTTCTTTCTCGGAAATCTCAGTATTCACGGAAATTTTTATAAGACTTTTGCGCAAAGAATCCAGGCCTGCCCCCGCATTCATAAGTCCGCCGAATGTGGTAATCAGCGTGCAGGGAAGACCCATAAGAATTCGCTTAAGACAAGTGATTCTGTCTCTGGTAAGCTTGTTGCCATGCACATCCGCCTGATAGAAAATGGCATCCTTAGCAGGATACATGCGCACGTTTTTATCGTACATCCTGTAGTCCTCGTATATTTCCTTTACGCGGATATCACTGTACGTAACAATTATCTTATTTGAAAAGCTTTCTGCCAGTCCGTAGGCCAGATTCCACTTTTGCGAATCCACGCAGCCTGCGACCGAAACGCTTTTGTTTTTACTAAGTAAGACCCTTGCTTCCTCAAAATTCGAAAGCTCGTAAAGGGGCCCTGTCAATGCTCTCATTCTTCAGTCCTTGATACCTTGCGGTTATACTTGTTCATAGCTTCGTCTATTCCGCCTTCGGTAAGCATTGTAACCGCATCAACCGC
>JAZLJG010000151.1:0-34595 GCA_045617745.1 Lachnospiraceae bacterium
GAAAGTCGCGCTTACTTACGCGTGCATGAATTTGAAGAAGTTAGCAAGAATAAAGGAAGAATGGGGATTGGAGATGGCCTGAATACAGGCAATAATCCTTTCGAAAGAAAGAAAAATCGATTATATTGGCAAAAAAGGCGGAGGAAGCTCTGCTTCCGCCACTACTTTGTCTTCAGTCTGAAGCGATAAGTTTACTTATCGCTTTTTATGTATCATAATATATGAAACGGAGGTATTAATTATGGGCAACTGGGGAGATGACACCGATCCCGAAGTACAGGCACTAAAAGAGTACGACGCTCGGTTCACTATCAACTTTAAAAAACTTTATATCGATGTAGACGAACTGGTGGAAACCACCATGGAGATTAACGAAAAACATCCCAAGGACTCGCTTTTGAAGCTTTGGTCCGGTGCTATGGTCGGAATGTTTATACTTTTCTGTTTAAGCTATCATGTGCTTATAATTCCGGCAGTAGTATTTATGGCGTTCTACCTTATAGCCATTTTCAGAATCGGAAAAGCGTGGAAGGGTTTTAACTACAAGCCCTGGAAGTACTGGCTTATGACTCTCGGCACACTGATTGCAAGCGGTGCCGTAGCGGTTATTTTACAGACTCTTGTTATGGGCAAATAAAAAACTACCCCGGTGAGATAACTCACCGGGGATTTTTTTATAACTTAATATCAACTTTTTTGTAAAGAAGCACATCGGCGATAATAAGTCCGATAACCAATACTCCCGAACAAATACCAAATGCCAGAGGATTAAGATTCATGGCATCCCTAAAGAAGAAACCGATTTTAGCGGCTACGGACTCGGGATGTTTTTCCATGGCTGTTGCAATTCTGGGTCCTCCGAGACATGCCAGCATGTATATTCCCCACATTACCCAGAAGAACTTTCTTTCGAACTTTGTATAAAGTACTGCGAAAAGAAGAATCACTAAAGGAAGTCCAAAGGTAATTGCAGCAAGCATACCCAGTGAAGGGTTGAAAAAATCTTCAAAGGAACCAAGTCTGTTTCCCACCATTCTTTCGATAGCCTTTATTCCGTAGCAAAGTACCAAAGAAAAAGCTATCTGCAAAGCATCCAAAAGGTATCTTGCTACCAGATACGGCATTCTTGCCCTGTTCATGGCTATTGCCATCTGGAAATCAACCTGACCGCCTAAAGCATTACCGAACAAAAGAACAATCAATCCGAAAGCTGCACCCAACATGGTACCCACGCAACTGTAGCCTTCCGCATCGGTTGTGGCAATTATGGCTAATGATAAAATTGTTCCGAAAACGCCACCGCCAAGAACTGCTCCGGCATATACCAAAAAATCTTTTTTACTGCACAAAAACAGACTTTTAAACATTTTCAAATAATTCATTTTCAAACCTCTTTCTTAGAAGGATAAATCCTTTTTTGCAACTCCTCTGTACAAAAGCCATACGCTCAAAGCGTCAAGAGCAACACACGCCAAAGCGATAACAATACCGAGACCAAAGAAATTGATCATTGCTGCAGTCATTACTGTTTCCAATATTGCTTGATTTCCTATAAACATAACAACTGCCATAGTCAATAATATTACAAAAGCGATATAGACAACCATTCCTGCTGTTCTTCCGAACCTGTTGGAGAAAACCGCTACCAGATTTCCCAAAAACATCATGAAACAGAAAATAGCGATAAACACAGGCCACAAACCGGACATAAGCATTCTGTACTCAGGATATGCATAGTACAAAGAAAGGAGAGCAATAATCCAGAAAACAAGAGTGATAATATGGTTTGCTATAGCCATACCGTATACGCTTGTCTTTCTTCTTGAGCCGAAAGAAACCGTAATGGGGAAAACAACCGTAATATTGGTAAAGCCGTTAACAATTACCATAAGCGTACACATAAGAATAAGGTACAATGGCAATGTGCTGAGAAAAGTCTCAACAAAGCCTGAACCGTCAGCGAAAGACATAACAGCCACAATACCGATAATCATTGCAAATGTAGTAAGGCTGACTTTACAAATATAAAAGAGCCAGTACTTAATATCTCTTTCCAAACCAGTCATTATTCTGCCTCCTTACCACACATAGCAAGAAATACCTGCTGAAGATTCATGGGCTGAACAGTTAAATCTGCTGTGTTCTTTAAAACCTCACCGGAGTTAAGCATAATGGAAGCACCCTTACTTCTTCCCATCTTTTCCACATGATAAACCTTATGTCCTTCAATAACCTTATCAACTACCTCTTCTGTACCTGAAACATGAACAAAGTTTGAAACAAGTTCCTGAGTATTCTCTTTAAGAAGGATCTGTCCCTTATCAAGGAAAACAACTTCTTCGAATACGTCTGCTGCTTCCTCAATAATGTGTGTTGAAATAACGAAGGTTCTGTTGCCTTCAGCAAACTCATCAAGAATAATCTTGTAGAAGGATTCTCTGGCTACTACGTCAAGACCTGCAACAGGCTCGTCCAAGAATGTGTACTCAGCCTTGCTGGCAAGAGCCACAATAATGGTAACCATTGACATCATACCTTTTGAGAGCTTACCAAGACGTTTCTTAACGTCAAGTTCGAATTCTTTAACAAGTCTCTTTTCAAGTTCCTTGTCGTAACCGGGGAAGTAGCACTGAGCTGCCTTTAAATAATCGCTTACCTTAAGACCTGCAATACCGTTTGTACCGCCTGTAGGATTGATTTCTCTTGAGAAACATATCTTATCAAGTGCTTCCTGGTTGTCCCAAACCTTTAAATCATCTGCGAAAACCTCACCGGATGTCTGGGGGTTCTGACCGGAAATAATGGAAAGAAGTGTTGTCTTACCTGCTCCGTTTCTTCCGATAAGGCCGTAAATCTTACCTTTTTCTATCTCAAGGTTTACGCCGTGTAAAACTTGGTTACTACCAAACTTTTTAACTATATCCTTTGCTACTAAACTCATTTTTCTTTCTCCTTAAACATTGATTTCATTAATCATCTTTACTAACTCTTCCCTGGTAATACCAAGGCTGATGGCTTCATCCACAATAGCTTTTAAATAATTATCGTAGAACTCCGCCTTCCGGCGCTTCATAATAAGTTCTTTGGCGCCTGTTGAAACAAACATTCCTATACCTCGTTTTTTATATAAAACCCCTGAATCCACAAGAATGTTCACACCCTTTGCTGCAGTCGCCGGGTTAATGGTATACATTCTTGCAAGATCGTTGGTGCTAGGTACCTTTTCCTCTTCCATTATTATGTCACGTAATATATCATTCTCGATCATTTCGCTGATCTGGATATATATTGACTTTTCCTGTGAAAGGAATTCATTCATTGGTAACTACCTCTCTGTCCTTTTTGGAAACCATCCAAAGTCCTGCTACTGCTGCTGCAATAGCAACAACCAAAACTATTACTACTTTGACTACCTTGACTTCTTCGCCTTCGCCCTCGCTAAAGATTGCTGAAACAATCCATGTACCTGAAGCATTGAATACCGCATGTGCAAGTATCGAGCCCCAGAGGGAATCGGTCTTCTTACATACATAACCAAGAACAAGACCAAGAACAAATGCGTATATGCCCTGAACCCAGTTTAAATGTTCGATACCGAAAAGCACTGCCTGCAAAGTATTTACAACCCAGAACTTCCAGTTTGTCTTCTCAAGGATTTTCATTGTAAGTCCTCTGAAAACTACTTCCTCACAGATAGGAGCAAGAACTACTGTTGCTATTGTAGATATAAGTGTAAGTTCTGCAAGTCCGCTTGTACTTATCATTTCGCTGTAATCAGAAAGTGCTTCGGGAAACAGGTTTCCGATTGTAACAAGGATACATGAAAGAGTTAACTCAACTCCCACAAATCCTACAATGATACCGGGAAGCTTAATGTTTCCAAGCTTCTTTATGGGATTTCCGAATGCCTTTGCCTTAAGTCCCTTTTTAAGAATAAGAAGGCCTAAAAGGAAAACAATTATCTGTCCGGCTGCAAGAATCTTTAATAAATTATCGCCCTGTAAATAATTTGTAATGTAGGCAAGAAGTTCATTCGGATCAAGAACTCCTGATGACAACGAATATTTTGTTAAAATTACAGTCTGGCAAATCTGTGATATCACAAATATAACAGCCAGCATTCCAAGTGCGGGAAGTATTGACAAAATCAGATATTTGATTTGCTGTCCCAGTGTTACATTTTTTTCTTCCATTTTTCATTCTCCTTAATATGTAAATTAGTTAGTTCGTTATGTGGTTCATTACTTATGTAACTAACCATACTACCCATTAACCAAAAAGTCAACAACTTTTTTCAAAAAAATAAAGAGGGCTAATTTCCCTCTTTAAACAAATTAAATATCAAAGCTTACAATATCGCAGTTTCTCTGCACGTGGCCGCCCCAGAAATCCTTCTTTTCAGCCTTCCTTAAATTAAGCATCAGTGCCTTGTTAAGCGCCCCGTGTCCGGAAATAAGAACCCCTGCGTCAGGGTGTTCTTTGGCCAGCGGAAAAATAACTTCCTCCAGAAAATTACCGGCTCTTGAAATAAGGCTGTCTAACTCCTCTGCTCCTCTGTCTGCTTTATAGTGGTTGGGAGTTTCAAAATAGATGGCGATTGAGCAGCCCGGCTCCCTGTCATCTTTTGTGGTACCCTCATACTCGCCGAAACTCATTTCTTTAAGTCTGTCGTCAGTTACCACTTCAAGTTCTCTGTCACCCTTTACTATACTGGCGGTTTCATAGGCTCTCTTTAAGGGACTTGAGAAGATATAATCTATTCTTACATCCGTATACTCCTCTGAAACCTTACGGGCCATTTCCCTTCCGTCTTCATTTAGAGGGATATCCGTCTGACCCTGAAGTCTGTATTCCCTGTTCCAATCTGTTACACCGTGTCGTAAAATATATAATTTCAAATCTATATCTCCGTTATCTCGTATTTTTTTAAAAGTTTAACACGCTTCGCGGTTACTAAAGTAAGTATATTTAAAGCTTCATTATAATTAGAAGTCATAATACACTGTCTTATGGCTGTAAAGTTTTTATCAAAGCCTTCTACTCCCGCTTCAGTACAATTCTTCAAAAGCCTGTTGGCGGTAAGAACAGCCACCTGCTTATTCTTATGGGTTATCGCCTGCCCAAGCTTCATAAAATCCTTCGATTTTAAAAATTCTTCTTCCGTCATAACTTATTTATACACCAAAACCTTAACGTTGAGTTTACCTTTCCTGCTGACTCCCGCATTTTCGCACACGTCAAAACGGCCGAAGCCCCTTACGCTTATGCGGTCTCCTTCTTTGACCTTTGTGTCATTTCCGGTCTGAAGCCGTCCGTTTATGAAAACCTTCTGCTCCCTGAAAAGATCAATCGAGCTGTCCCTGGATAGTTTATACACCCTGGCTATGACAGCATCCACTCTTTCGGAGTTGACTTGTATGGTCAACGCTTCTTTTTTCTCTTCAGGGTACACAAACTCACCTGTAAAGGGCTTAACTACTATGCTTGTATGCCTGACTTTCGAAAGATTTTCACATATATAGGAGGACATGGACTCAAGGCAGTACAAAACAGCTCTGTTTTTGTCCACAAAAATGTCTCCCAGGACTTCCCTTTCTATTCCAAGGTTCATAAGTGCCCCCAGAAAGTCTCTGTGTGTCAAATCATCACTGAATTTTTCATTCAGGGGAGCTATCTCCAGGCAGGCTATGGGAAAATCTTCATCATAGCCCAATTCCTGAGGATTTCCGAACCTTACAACCTTTCTCTCGCACCATTCGTTTCCTCCGAAAAGGGTCAGTCCGGCAAAGGAAAGCTCCCTTTCTTTGGCCAAAAGCTCCGACTGGTCCGCCAATGACAAAAAGTTACTGTATGTAAATCTGTTTCCCTGAAAAGACCTGTTTGCAAGGTCCTTAAAACGGTTGGTTAAAATACTGTCTTCCATAAAAAACCTTTTAATAAAAAATGTCGGAAAGGCCCATATCTTCAAAGGAAATGGGAACCTCCACATATCCCTGGGCATAGCTTGCCATTGCGTAGGGTGGATAATAGTAAATAATACCTTCATCGGTAAACCAGATATCGTACGGAGGCTCTACCGATTCGTAAGCTATCTCATATACAGTATCCGGATCTCCTTCGAATTCGAAGGGATTATATACTTCATCCTGTGCCTCGTAATATTCGTAAAGTTCTACTGTTTTGTCAGCAATAAGTTTGCGAAGGTCTTCCTGTGTTCCCGGGAATACATCCAGAAAATCTACCTGCTCGCCTGTGGAAAGGTCGTAAAGCTCTGTCTTGGTAAGGGGATATCCGTGAGCTCCGCCGCCATACCAGTAGCCCTGCTTCTCCACATAAAGATATTTATCATCTGAGAAAAGTGCTACCTTTACAATGCAGTTTTCGGATGTTTCACAACCGTAATACTGGCCGTGGCCAAAGTTTTCACAGTCCGCTTCTTCGGTTGCCTGCATACCCATATAGGCTTTGGCATCTTCCATGCTTGCCATGGCATTGTATTTCATCGTTTCGTTAATAACATCCGCATAAGGACTGAAGGAAGAGTCCAAAGAAAGGTATTCCTCATAAAACTCAAAAATCACTTCATCACAGAATTCGCACTTTTCCATGCATTTTGCGCATTCCGCATGTCCGAACTCCGCTACCGCAGACTCTGCAAGAACATATTCCGTCTTGTGAATTCCCTCGGCATCATATATATACCATCTTATGTCCTTGTCATCTTCTCCCACATAGAAGATTTTTCCGTTTACGACACAGAAGCCCTCTGTACCTTCCGTATAAGCAGCCATTCCGGCTTTCTTCGTGAAATCAAAAACCTTCTTTTCAGGTTCAGTCTTCACATCAAAACACCAGACAGAGCCGTCATATGTTCCGACTGAGCCTTCCGTTGTGGTGAAGTAAATCTTTCCGTCAGCAAAGGTATTATAGGAATAATAGTTATCCCTTACGTAAATGTCCCTTTTAGAAGCCATATCATAAACGTGGATGGTTTCTTTGTATTCATATTCATCGGAGCATGTATAAACAAGGTATTCTTTGTCATAATACCTTGCGCTCTTATACCCTTTAGGAAGATTCGGAATCTCCAAAAGAGCACTTCCGTCATAGGTATAGAACGTCTGGTCCTTGTTTACAATAATATAACCTACTTCCCTGAGCATTCTTTCTTCACAGCTTCTGTTGGAATAAGTAAGCATCTGGGGGAATTCAAAGAAACCTCCTTCAACCGGAGCAACATCAATCGCAGCGCCCTCCACAATCTGATGAGTTTTCTCATCCAGCACTACCTTGCTTACATCGTTTACAGAGCTGCCGTCACTGTTGATATAAATCAATCCGTTATAAATATCTATGCCGTTCATAACATAGCTTCTGTATATTTCTTCCACGGACCCGGTCTTTAAATCCATGGCCTTCAATATATAGCTTTCCCGGCCTTCGTTGTAAGCATCCTGGTCAAACTTTCTTATATACACAAAGCCGTCAGCGATACAAAGAAAATCACCCTCTTCAGGTGAAGTACTTACCTCATCAACTATTTCACCGTCGTCATCTATGCAAAGAATACTGTCGAATATGGGGCTGAAGGCATAATGTGTTGCCTTTGCAGGCTCCTCTTTATTTTCCGCATCCGGTTCATTAACCGGCTCATTTGTCGAGCTGCCAGTTACAACACCTCCAGAAGGCTCCGTCACACTTGCAACCGTTGAAGCAGGAGTCTTCTCACAGCCCGAAAGACACATAATCATTCCTAAACAAAGGATAATCGAGATTGCTTTTTTCATACTAAGTCAATACTCCTTTCTCTTTTAATGATTTTACCACATAATATTTTTTTCACAAGAAAAAGCCCCGGGCCTTCATAAAGGCCCGGGGGCTTATTAAACCCTTTTACTGTTCGTTTGATTCATCAACAGGACTGTAGTCTGCAGGAGCATCATCCATGATGATTGCTGCGATAATGTAAGCTGCAACGCCTGTGCCGTAAGCAAGAATTAATATTGCCCAGATGATTCTTACCAATGTGGGATCTAAGTTAAAGTATTCTGCAATACCTGCGCACACACCTGCTAACTTTTTGTTTCTTGATTTGTATAACTTCTTTTCCATAACCGAATCTCCTTTATTGATTTCAAAGTTTATTTTTAATCGCGAGGCGAAATTTTCTTTCGCTTTATGTGTTTAGTATACGTCGATATACCGGTTTAATAAACCATTTTGAAGACAATTTACAACTTCTATTTTGTCTTTTTCGCAAGATAAGTAATGTAGGTTGCAAGATTTGAAATTCATCAGATATCAATTCTTGCTTATTATGGTAGAAGGGAAGAGGTTACGGAGGTATTTGATGATTGAGAATTTAAAGGGCGTATTTGAAACCGTCAATTTCAAAGAAGATTCGGGTATAAAGTTCTATCTTAACGACAGAATGGAGGATTATCCTCCCCACTGGCATACCCCTCTTGAAATAGTAATGCCTATAGAAAGAGAATATTACATACAGTTTCCCGGGCAGAGCATCGTAATAAACGAAGGCGACATTGCATTTATTGCACCCGGAACCCTTCATTCTCTTGTCTCACCCAAAGAAAAAGGCCTTAGAATTATTTTCCAGGTAGACCCCCAGATATTAAGGGGCATAAAGGAAGTTGATTCCATAGTTTCACAAATGGTTCCTCATCTTATTATTCATAAGAACAAGGACGGTGAAGTTGCGAAGAAACTGGCAGAATGCCTTCTTTCAATACAGGAAGAATATAAAAACGGCAGCTCATTTTCAGAAACTGCCGTGTACAGCGAAGTATTAACCATTATTTCCACCATGGGAAAGTATCTTTCAAAAGAAGAACCCAGACTTTCAAATTCCTGCAACAAAAACAGGGAATACGCAGAAAAATTTGTATCCATCTGCGACTACATTACAGCTCACTGCGGAGAGGATTTGTCACTTGAAGAAGTTGCATCCCTTGCGGGCTTTTCCAAGTACCATTTCTCCAGACTGTTTAAGCAGTTTACGAATGTGTCCTTCTATCAGTTTCTTTCCCAGAACCGCATATATACGGCTGAAAAGCTTTTAGCGGTTCCGGAAATGAGTGTTACTACGGTTGCTTATAAATCAGGCTTCACATCCCTTTCTTCATTCATAAGAATGTTTAAACTCATTAAAGGGGTTACGCCTTCAGAATATAGAAATATGTATACCGGCTAAATTATTTAGCCTTTGCTACAATTGCATCCTTAATAAATTCTACAAACTCGGAGCTGTCCTTTTTAACCTCAGCTCCGTTTTTCGTGAATTCAAGTTCTTCACGTGATCCGCCGTAGGGTTTCCATGTGGGAAGCTTGCTTCCGTCCACATCAAGACCGTTGGGATCGCCTGTCTTAATAAAGTTGGTCCAGTAGTTACACATCTGGCCTGCGATGTCATGATGGCGGCCTGTGAAAGGTCTCCAGCACTTATCTATATTGTCAAAGAAGAACCACAAATCAACTGAATGGAATGTTCCTGCATTATCGCCGGGAATATCTGGATTGAATCTGTAATAGTAAATCTTATCGCCTGTTCCGTTAGCAACGTTCATAAGCGCTGCACCCTTAACGGAAGCTTCGATACCGCTTACTGTACCGTAACCCATGGGGCCCTTCTCGGTAGCTTCTTTGAAGCTTAAGAACTTCTCCGCCTTGTCTCCGAAGATAGCCTTTGCTTTCTCTTTCAATTCAGCCTCATCCTTTGCGGGAATGAATGACTTGAATTCATCTGCAGTATTTCCGCTTAATACGGGACACTTAGCCCACTGTCCGTTAATGAATCTCTTGTAAGGCTCATCTACACAGAACTTGTGGTCAATACAGGGAGCGAACATACCGTGTGTATTTCTGAACTCTGCATACTTGTCACGAATTGTAAATGCGTCAAGCTTTCTTGCTTCAGCAAGTGACTTAACTCCCAAAAATTCAAAGAACTCTGCACCGCGCTTCTCCTGCTCAGCCAGATCGCGGGGAACAATAAATGCGTCCTCTGCATAGGGATTTCTGATGATACCGCTTAAAATCATGGCGCTGTTGATCATCTTGTAGTTTTCTTCACAGGTAAGCTGTAAAAGAGTGCTTCCGCCGCCTGCGGACTGACCTGCGATGGAAATCTTCTCGGGATCTCCGCCGAAGTTTTTGATGTTTCTGTATACCCACTTCAAACCTGCCTGCTGGTCAAGGTTACCAAAGTTTGTGGGTGCATCGGGATTTTCTTTTGTAATTTCAGGATGAGCCAGGAAACCGATAGCTCCGAGACGATAGTTAACTGTTACTACGATAACGCCTCTCTTAGCCATGTGTTCGCCATCGAACTCCATCTCACAGGGGTAACCCCACTGGAATCCGCCGCCGAAGTACCATACAAGTACGGGAAGCTTGTCCTCTGTGGAATGTGCAGGGCTCCAGATATTTAAGTAAAGACAATCCTCTCCCATGGGAACCTGGTTGTCTACGTGCCACTCCTTATCATATAAGCCTTCGCCTACACCGGGAGTATCCTGAACTGAAATGTTTTTAAATGAGTAAGCCTCAAGTTCGCCTTCCCAATTGGGACAGGGCTGAGGTGCTCTCCATCTGTTTTCTCCTACAGGGGGAGCTGCGAAAGGAATACCCTTAAATACGGTAATTCTGGTGTTGGTTCCGGGAAGACCCTTAACTACACCGTTTTCTGTTGTAACTTTTCTCAACATCGGTAACATACTTACATAAACCTCCAATCCATTATAAGTAGAAATAACGCCACAAAAGTTTGTAAAACGTTTTATCAACTTATTTTATCATACTCTTTTGGAAGTATTCAATCCAATCATTCTTTGCCATGTAATTATCGGTTGTTGTGAAAAATTGCGAAAAAATAAAGTTCCAAAATCCGTCTTTTGGCGTCGTAATCTGCTATAATACCTATAAAAAACAAGGTTTTTTAACAATGGCAGACTACAGTATAGAATTCAAAAACAACAACACACAGGAAAGCTCCATGATAAATTCCGTTCTTTGGGCAGGGGAAAATATCATAGGACGCTGTTCAATATCCGAGGAGGATTCGGTCTTTACCATTTCCGCCTGGTATGTGGACAAAGAATACCAGAACAAAGGGCTTGGCAGAAAGCTTCTTTTCGACACCTTCGACAAATTCGAATCCGACCGGGGAACCCCTTTGCAAATCCAGTATAACTGGAACGGAACCAATAACTACGTTTTCGACTGGCTATCAGAAAACTTTGCCCCCCTAAGTATGTGTCCCATAAGCGTTCTCAAGTACGAAGACATATACCCTGCGGATGTTCCCGAAGGGCACCTTTATAAGCTTGACAGAGAAGCCTTTCTTACCTACAAAAAAAAATATCTTTCAAATACAAATCTTGTTTTTGACATAAAAAATCCCCCTAAGCACTAACCGCTTCGGGGGATTATCTTTTTTCATTAACTACTGTGGAGTTCCTTCCTGAGTACCGAAAAACGCCTCGTAAAGCTTCACTTTATAGATTCTTACAAGGGAATCTTCTATTCGTTCTTTGGCTATGACACCGTTATTTACGGCTTCAATCACTGCATCTCTTGCAGCCTCAAAATCCTCAGGACAAAGAAGCATATCCGCTCCGGCCTTAAGTGAATTAATGGCAGCATCTGCGGAATCGTAATAGGAAGCTATCGCATCCTTACTGAGTGAATCGGTAATGAGTATCAAATCGTGACACTCCATCTCCATTCTGAGAATGTCGGTCATAAATACCTTTGACATGGAGCAGGGAACGTTTTCACCTGTAGCCACTTCCGCCGACATATGCGAAACAACAGCCATTTTGGCGCCTGCATCGACTGCAGCTTTAAAGGTCACAAGTTCGCTTTCTTTAAAATCCGTTTTGGTTCTTGCGGTATATGAAAGGCCATTGGAAGGGTCCTGGGACGCTGAGCTTTGCCCCGGGAAAAACCTTATTGCGGGGGTAATATCGTATTCCACAAAAGGTGCTACTGCATTCTGTACATAAAAAACTGCATTCTCAGGATCGTCTCCGAAACAGTTGTCCTTCATAAAGGACTCTTCGCCACCCATATTGACTTCACATGAAATACCAAGGTTCAGATTCAGACCGTAATCCGAAAGAAGTGAGGCAATCTTTTCGCTTTCGGTTTTGGCTATTGAGAAATCGCCGTTTTGGGTTATTTCCAAAGGAGTCATGGTGGAAGGAGCTTTCAGTGCTTTCGAGAAAGAAGAATTTCCAAGTTCTTCATCAACTGCCAAAAACAAAGGATATCTTGCAAGGGAAGCAGTCGTTTCGGTAAGTGTCTTAAACTGTTCGGGATCCTGCATGTTCTTGGAATCATATATCAATCCGCCTACAGCATATGCTCCCAGAGCTTTTTTAGTACCGTCACCTGCTTTGGTAGCGGCAGAAACATTGGTAATCTGCTCGGGTGTTACTATAAAGAGACCTGAAACCTGGTCCTCAAGAGACATGCCCCTTACAAACTCCCTGACATAGTCTTCGAAAAGTTCATCGGGAGTAGGCTCGGGTTCCACAGGCTCCGAAGGAGTAATGTCTATCTCCTCCTCACCCAGAATATCTTCAATAATATCCGAAGGTTCCGGCTGCATGGCTGTAGCTTCCGAAGCCAGTTCCACTACCTTATTGCCCTCAGAAACATTCTTCACAACTGCCCTTATTCCAAAGAACAATCCTGTGCCCACAACAGCCACAAAAATAAGAAGCAAAATCCATGCAGCCCTTTTCGACTGTTGATGTTTTTTCCTTCTTAGCTCTTTCTTTTCTTCTGTATCTTCCCTGTTTATGGAATCTATGTCAAAAAAATATTTATTGTCCATTTATGTACCCTTAAATAACTATCAGTAGTATCTGCTTATAATATAGAATACACTATATTGACCAATTATTAAAGGTCGAAAATCTTAATTATTTGCTTATAAACAAAACAATGGCGGAAGCACCTTCTACGTATCACGATGCTTCCGCCTATGTAAATGTCTCAAATTCCAATGGACTGTACCTCCTTAGTCTCCTCTATCTTTCCATGTCGTCTTTTGTACGCTTGTACGAAACGTCTGTGTTCTCACCGTTTCTTTTCTATGTACTCGATAATCAAGGTAATATATTCAGTTACGATTAATGTTTAGGTGGACTGTACCTCCTTTACTTAGAGTCTGTATTTAGTTTTATAATTAATCCCTTTCTTAAGATTTTTAGTGCTTGTTTCTTTGTAAACTCAATATAACATCCTAAGGGTAATTTGTCAATACAATTCATAAATTGTTAACATTTTATTCCATAATTGTATGTAATTACTGTGAATTGTATCAACAATTCGAATTATATGGCAAATCGGGGACGGGTTCCTATTCGCCTTTTGGCGAAAAAGGGACGGACCCCTTAGCATAGGCGTCAAAGAATTGTCCCTGGTGTTTTGCAAAATGTTCCTATAAAAAGTTTTATGTCCGGAAGTGTATCCTCAGACATGTTTTTTATATTCTATTTCCTATAAATCTCACATTTTCTGTTCTTAGCCGTAATTTTTTTCTTCTTTTTCCCATAAGAATCCAAAAATCCCGATTTTAAAGGTGCTTTTCTCCTTCTTCATTCCCATAAAATTAGTCACGAATCAAATTTATAGGCAGAAGAAAGGTCCTACACGCATATAAAACAACCATTATTCAATTTTTATAGGAAAAATCTCAAAAAAAGAGCCTATAAATCCGAAAAAAGCATTCTCTTATAGGAAAAATAATAAGTAGCCCGTCTTCTTTTGCCCCATTTTCACAACCTTCTGCCAATATACTAACATAAAACAGGGTGCGACGCTTCAAGAAGCTTCGCACCCTGCAAAAATCATCAATATTCCTAAAAAATCAAAGTCTTGCAACTACAAAGATATCGTATATAGCCTTGATGGCTGCTTCGAAGTCGTTGTCTGCAACGCCGATGATGATGTTTAACTCGCTGGAGCCCTGGTCAATCATCTTTACGTTTACATTGGCATGGGCAAGAGCTGAGAAGATTCTGCCGGCTGTACCACGGGTACTCTTCATGCCGCGGCCCACAACTGCGATAAGGGCAAGATCTGCTTCGATATCGATGGTGTCAGGATCGGCAAGTCTGTGAATGGCAGAAACAACCTGCTGTTCTTTGTCCATAAATTCGTCCTGGTGAACGAAGATTGTCATGGTATCAATTCCTGAAGGCATGTGTTCAAAGGAAATACCGTTGTCTTCAAATGCCTGAAGAACCTTTCGACCAAAGCCTACCTCAGCATTCATCATGTCTTTTTCAATATTAATGGAGCAAAAGCCCTTACGACCTGCAACACCGGTGATGGTGTATTTGGGTTTCTGACATGTGCTTTCAACAATCCATGTTCCGTTATCTGCAGGTGCGTTTGTATTTCTGATGTTAATCGGGATACCTTCACGTCTTACGGGGAACAAAGCGTCCTCATGAAGAACGGTGAAGCCCATGTAACAAAGTTCGCGAAGTTCTTTGTATGTAATGGTCTCGATAACTTCGGGATTTTCAACCACTCTGGGATCTGCCACAAGAACACCGGATACATCTGTCCAGTTTTCGTATACATCAGCCTTAATGGCTCTGGCTACAATGGAACCTGTAATATCGGAACCGCCTCTCGAAAAGGTTTTTATGGTTCCGTTGGGAAGGGAACCGTAAAATCCGGGAACTACTGCGTTCACAACGGTTTTAAGTTTTTCCTTTAAAATGTCATTGGTATATTCGGAGTCAAATTCGCCGTTTTCTTTGAATTTAATAACCTCTGCGGCATCGATAAACTCGTAACCAAGGTAATTGGCCATTATAATACCGTTTAAGTATTCGCCTCTGGAGGCTGCGTAATCCTTACCTGCCTTCTTAATGAAGTTCTCTCTTATGGTTGCAAACTCATCGTCCAAAGAAAGCTTTAATGAAAGGCCGTCGATGATTTCCTGGTAGCGGGCTTTGATATCGTTAAGCTCCGCATCCATCTTCTCCACTCCGCCTTTTCCTGTAATGTTTCCGTAGCAGGAATAAAGCATATCTGTAACTTTTTTATCCTTTGCAAAACGCTTTCCGGGTGCTGAAGGCACTACGAAACGTCTTGCCTGGTCATCGGAAATAATCTTTCCGACTTTCTTAAACTGCTCGGCACTGGCAAGTGAACTTCCGCCGAATTTAACTACTTTGCTCATTTTATTTCTCCAATAATTTATTTATTAGCATATAGCCGTTTTCAATATCAACGCCTGATGCTTTTGCTTCTTTTTCGTTGTAATTCCATGACTTCTTCAAGTCTTTGCGGGAATCGTAAATCATAAAAGGAATACCGTCCGAGGTATGGGTTCTAAGACTTACGGGAGTAGGATGATCGGGAAGTACCATCATTCTGAAATCCATTCCCTTCGAAGAAAGCTTTTCGCTTAAGGGTCCGATTATCCGCTTATCAAGATATTCGATAGCCTTAACCTTTCTTTCGTAGCTTCCCTGATGACCCATTTCGTCCGGAGCTTCCACATGGATGTATACGAAATCGCAGTCCGGCTCGCAGAGAGCCTTATATGCTGCTTCGCATTTTCCTTCATAATTTGTATTAAGTCCGCCGTTTGCGCCTTCAACAGCAATAACCTTCATATCAGCGCCAACCGCAATACCCTTCAAAAGGTCTACTGCGGAAATCATGGCTCCGTTAAGTCCTGTCTTTTCCTTAAAAGGATCAAGCATAGGCTTTGTGCCTGCTCCCCAGAACCAGCAGGAGTTTGCAGGGTTCAAACCCTTTTTCTTTCGCTCTATGTTAAGAGGATGGTTTTTAAGAATCTGATAGCTTTTCTCCATCATCTCTTTGTATTCGGTATCTTTGGGAAGGTAGTCCCCGATTCTTTTTGTAAGAATGTCGTGGGGAGGGGTCAGGTTCTGAACGCTTCCCTTCTTATCAATGAGGCAGTGTCTGTAGCTGGTGCCTACATAAAAGGCAAATCTTTCGTTTCCGAGTTCTTTTTTCACTGCTTCCAATAACACAGCACAGTCTTCAGTGGATATTTCGCTTGAACTGTGGTCAATAATCGTAAGGTCTTCGTAAGGAACATCTTCCTCGCTAAGTGTAACCACGTTACATCTTACCGCAATATCCGTATCCTCCATGGGGACACCGATGGACAATGCTTCCAACGGAGATCTTCCGGAATAGTACTTCTTAGGATTATATCCCAAAACCGCAAGGTTTGCGGTATCGGAACCGGGATTCATTCCCTCGGGAATGGTATGTGCAACACCGATTTCCGATTTTTTACTGAGCATATCAAGTGCAGGTGTATCGGCGTACTCCAAAGGAGTTTTTCCGCCAAGGGCTTCAATGGGCTCATCCGCCATTCCGTCGCCCAAAACCACAACGTATTTCATATCATTACCTTCTATTCTTATTTTTCAACTCTTAAATAATTTAAGCAAGTGCCCATTTGTGCTTTTTTGTTGGCAAAATCTGCTTCGGAAAGCTCAACAGTCATAAATGCATACTCATCAAAATAGCCTACATTCACCTCGCTAACTTCTCCGTCAAACGCTTCAATAGCATCCTTTTTAAGTTCTGCACCTACACGTACAAAGAACACTTTCTTGGAAGCCTTAAAGCCGGGAAGATTAACGTTTTCATCCTTCCAGTCACAGGGAAGATTTTTGCCTACGTTCTTGGCGCACTCCACAACGTCTCCGCAGACAGCACTTGCTGTGGGAAGCATTCCTGCGCCGCGACCCATAAATACCGCATCGCCCAGCATATTGCCACGTACCAGAATAGCATTATATACATCATCCACATGTGAAAGAAGGTGGCCTTCTTTTACCAAAAAAGGTGCAACCTGGGCAAAAGCGCCGGTGGGTCTGTCTTCAAACTTTGCAAGCAGCTTGATGGTCATTCCGAGGGACTTGGCATACTTAATGTCCCTTGCACTGATTTTGGTAATCCCTTCTGTGGGAATGTCTTCATAATTAACTGTCTTTCCGTAAACAAGTGAAGAAAGGATGGCAAGCTTTCTTGCCGCATCAAAGCCTTCAACATCTGCTTCCGGATGAAGTTCTGCATAGCCAAGATTCTGGGCTTCCTTCAAAACATCTGCAAACTCTGCGTTGTCATTTATCATTTTGGTAAGCATGTAGTTTGTGGTTCCGTTTACGATACCGATAACCGCTTCAATCTTGTCTGCGGTAATGGCGTCCTGAAGGGGTCTTAAAATCGGGATTCCGCCTCCTACGGAAGCTTCAAACTTGTAGCTGCAGTTGTGTTCTTTTGCAAGATTCAGAAGTTCGGGACCGTGGGCTGCTACCATTTCCTTATTGGATGTGCAGACGCTCTTTCCGTTCTCAAGAGCCATTTTTGTGAACTTATATGCTGCTCCGACGCCTCCCATTGTCTCGCAGACAATACTGATTTCCGGATCGTTTACAATATCCTCCACATTGTGGACAATAAGCTTTTCATACTTGTCTCCGGGAAACTCCAAAAGGTCCAGAACCGCCTTAACGTTAACCTTTTCTCCTACGCGCTTTTCGATTACGGCCGCATTTTCGTGAAGCACTTCAACTACTCCCTTACCAACTGTACCGTAACCAAAAACTCCAACCTGAATCATAAATCTATCTCCATTCTCTAAATTATTCTTTGGCAATAACCTTTACATAGTGTATTCCGTGCTGGTCTTCCATTTCCTCAAGCATCTTGGAAACATCCACCGTGGTCTCCAGAATCTGAATACTTATGGACAAAGAAGCTGTTCCGTTAATAGGAATACTTTGATGGATTGTAAGAATGTTTGCTCCGTGATCCGCAACGATCTTCAAAACATCCGAAAGAACACCGGGTTCATCATCCATCTGGAATGTGATGGTAATGGTGGTACCCTGGGAATTGTCGTGAAATTCCATAATGTCGTCCTTGTACTTATAAAAAGAAGAACGACTAATGCCCACAAGTTCTACTGCCTCCTGAATGGTGGCAACCTTGTGGGTTTCCAAAAGACGCTTTGCCTCTACTACGCTAAGTAATACCTCCGGCACAGCTTTTTTTCTCAATACGTAATACTCAGACATTTCAGCCATAATTGTTCTCCGTTCGCGTACACTTGTCCGCTGACAAAAGATAGTCTAACATGTTGCAGCACTTTAATCAACTAAAATGTTGCCTATTTTTCCAATTACTTCCACCGCTTTTTGGCAAATATACACAAACGTGCCAATGGGGACGGGGGAAACTGTCATCAAGGAGTGTCCCTAGTGTCAACAGGGGGCCGATGTGTAATGTGTATTTTCGCAGGGTCGTACGGAAGCAACAAAAAAACGATAGACTATGCGCCACGAGAGCTGAGTGGTAGCGGGCCCCCGCAGACGGCTTGCTTTCACAAAGCCGCAAGGGGGACAGCCGAAGTGGCTCGTAATTGTTCTTTGCGGGAGTAGACCAAGAAAAACACATTACACATCGGCTCCCTGTTGACACTAGGGACACTCCTTGATGACACTTTCCCCCGTCCCCATTGGCGCGCTTGCGCGCAAAAGAAAAGAACCCCCGGCAAATACCGAAGGCCCTTTCCATAAAGAGAAGTTAGATTAAGGGATATGTCTTTGTAAGTTCAAGAATACGTGCCTTTGTGGGCTCGATTGCTGCTTCGCCGCCTTTAATGATGCTTGCGATGCAGTCAGCAATAACGTCCATGTCGGCTGTGTTCATACCGCGGCTTGTAACTGCGGGAGTTCCGAGACGAATACCGGAAGTAACGAAGGGCTTCTGGGGATCGTTTGGAATCGTATTCTTGTTTGCAGTAATGTGAGCGGCATCAAGCCACTTCTCTACTGCCTTTCCGGTAAGACCGAAGTTTGTAAGGTCTACAAGCATCAGATGATTGTCGGTACCTCCGGAAACTATCTTTACGCCACGGCTCAAAAGGCCTTTGCAAAGAGCCTGCGCGTTGTTAACAATATTCTGCTGATATACCTTAAACTCGGGCTGAAGTGCTTCTTTGAAGCATACTGCCTTACCTGCAATAACATGCATTAAAGGACCACCCTGAATTCCGGGGAAAATTGCTTTATTGAAATTGTATTTGTCCTGAACATCCTGGTTGCAGAGAATCATACCGCCACGAGGTCCTCTGAGTGTTTTATGTGTTGTTGTGGTAACAACATCAGCGATACCTATGGGTGATTCGTGAAGGCCTGCTGCCACAAGACCGGCGATGTGTGCCATATCTACCATCAATACAGCGCCGCAGTCATCAGCTGCCTTTCTGAATTTCTTAAAATCGATTGCACGTGCATAAGCAGATGCACCTGCGATAATGAGCTTAGGCTTGTTCGCCATAGCAAGATCGTACATTTTGTCGTAATCAAGGAAACCGTTGTCATCAACACCGTAAGGAACGATATTGAAGTATTTACCGGACATGTTAACCGGTGAACCATGGGTAAGGTGTCCGCCATGGTCAAGGTTCATACCCATTATTGTGTCGCCGGGATTGCAGACAGCAAACTGAACTGCCATGTTTGCCTGTGCTCCTGAATGGGGCTGAACGTTAGCATATTCACAACCGAAAAGTTTCTTGGCTCTTTCAATGGCAAGATTCTCAACCACGTCAACGCAGTCGCAGCCGCCATAGTAGCGCTTTCCGGGATATCCTTCCGCATATTTGTTAGTAAGGGGACTTCCCATTGCTGCCATAACTGCTTTGCTTACCCAGTTCTCGGAAGCAATCAGTTCAATATGGTCATTCTGTCTTTGCTGCTCATCCACAATTGCCTGGGCAATTTCGGGATCCACAGCTTTGATCTCGTCAAAAGAATACATCTGAGCCACTCTCCTCTTTATCGTTTTAATTCTTTAGCACGTTAAATTGTTATCATTATAGCATAGAAAATTCCCATTGCAAGACCAAATTTAAAAAATTTTTAGCAAAAGAAGTTTTCACTCAATATATTAACGATTTACATTCTTTGTGTAAATTGGTAAAATTTACATATAGAAATCGCTTTTTTTCGCGAATTATTGGGAGGTTTATTTATGTTTTACTTTTTAGTCAATCCCGCATCAAAGTCCAACCACGGAATGGCTATTTGGAATGAGATAGAAAAATATCTTCAGTCCGAAAACGTGGAATTCGAAGTTTATTTTTCAAAACGCCCCGGTCACATGCAGGAATTAATGTATGACATTACATCACAGCATGCCGAGGACGAATCTCCCATCAATGTGGTTATCTTAGGGGGAGACGGAACCTTTAACGAAGCCATCCAGGGCGTTATTTCTTTTGACAAGATAAATATAGGATATGTTCCCACCGGTTCCAGCAACGACTTTGCAAGAGCTGTTATTTACAGTGACGATCCCATCGAGAACGTAAAAAAAGTAATCGAATGCGACAAACCTCTCAAATTTGATATAGGAAAACTTAAATACGAAAACATGTCTTCGGAGCGTTCAAGACTCTCAAGCGGAACCGTTGCTCCCACAAGATACTTTAACGTATCCTGCGGTATCGGTTTCGATGCTGCAGTCTGCGAAGAAGCATTAAAATCCAGGACAAAGGACATTCTTAACAAAATCCACCTTGGAAAACTCGCCTACGGACTCATAGCCATTAAGCAGATTTTCGGAGCAAAACTTTGCGACGCAGAGCTTATTCTCGAAGGTGATGAATCCATTCCCATCAAAGACTGCCGTTTTGTAGTAGGTATGAATACCTGCTATGAAGGTGGCGGATATAAATTTGCCCCCCAGGCAGTTCCTGACGACGGATATCTTGATATATGCAGTGTTGGAAACATTAGCCCCTTCGGAGTAATCATGGCCCTTCCCGGCGCAGCAAAGGGAACCCACGTTAAGAAGAAAAAAATACACACCTATCATGTAAAAAGCTTTGAAGTAAAGACCAAAGAACCTCTCTGGGTTCATACCGACGGAGAAGTACACGTTAAAGCGGACCATATAAAGGTAAGCCTTATACCCGGCGGTCTCAATTTCCTATTTAAGCATTAATCAAAATTAAACAAGGCTTTGGTATATTGATAACATGAAAAACATAGGCATAATGGTCAACGCTTTAAACGTTGACTACAATAATGAAGCAATAGACGGTATAATCGAATACTTCAAAAACACCGATGTGAATGTAATCATAATGCCCACAAAAACTCCCATTGAAAAGAACAATGAGAACCAGTACTGGGCTTTAAGCAAGCTTTCTGATTGCAATCTTTTTGACGGCATTATTATTATTTCGGGGGGATATATTACCGATATGGAAGAAAAGGATTTTGTAAAGTCCTTAAACTTCTTGAAGGGTAAGCCCGTAATCTCCCTGTCTGTTTCTTTGCCCTTCAAATTCGATTCCTACTGCACAACGGTCTCCATCCAGGAAGCCTACGACGCTGTTGTCGGTCACTGCAAAGAAGTACATAAATGCAAGCGTATTGCTTACCTTTCTTCGGAATATACCCATTCAAAGGAAGCCAAAAGCCGTTTTGAAGCATACAAAAATGCCTTGGAAAAGCATGGATATCCCTTTGAAAAATCCCTTATTTTCCAATCTGATTTTTCGTATCACAATACACTTAAATATCTTAAAGACATATTCACATGCCGTGATGATGTGGATTTTGACGCATGCCTTTGCGCAAACGATCACATGGCTGCAGCCATGATTGAGGTTTTAAAAAGGGCCGGCGTAAAGGTTCCCGAAGACGTGAAGGTTTTCGGATACGACAATTCTGCCATGGCAATTGCCAATAACCCTTCCATTTCTTCCATAAACCACAACCTCTCCTACCAGGCCAGAATGTGTGCTGAGTTGATGCACAAGGCTTTATCCGGAAGAATCATTCCGAAGGTAACCGATTATCAGGTCCAGCCCATCTACAGAAAGTCCTGCGGATGCTGTACCAACGAGCCTGACAGTGAGCCATTCACCTATGATGTGCTCACCAATTCTTTGTACAACAACTCGGATATTATGAAGATTTATCTTCTTCTTTCCCAGCTTCAGACAAAGCAGTCCAGAAAGTTTTTTGCGTCTGCGGTTGACACATCCCTTTCAGCAATTACGGAAAACATCACTGCCCTTTCCGTGGTACTTTTTGATGAACCGATTGACGCAAGCGACATTAACGCATTTAAGTATCCCAGTCACGCAAGGCAGGTTATTTATCTGGATGCGGAAAATCCTTCCTCGAGCAGTGTAACGGATATTGAGATAAATCCTTTGACGGAGTTTACTGCCTCTCCTATTTTGAAGGGCCAGAAATCCGCAAATTTCATGCTTCATCCCATATACAACGGCAACAACCAGTACGGCTACATTGTTGCCAGGGAAAAGGCCGATAACCACATGATGAATCTTGTTCTTTTAAAGATTATCGCCAACGTTTTCGTAAACTCCTTCGACCTTTCCGATGCTGAGTTAAAGAACAGAAATCTTTCCACCAAAAACACACAGCTTGCCAAAGAAAAGAAGCTTCTTACAAAGCAGTCCAACACAGACGAAATGACAGGCTTTTTAAACAGAAGGGGATTTTTGGAAATCGGTCAGCAGACAGTTAACAATTCCCTTGAACTGGGCGTTTCCGGATGTCTGTTCTTTGGTGACATGAACGGGTTAAAGACCATAAACGATACTCTGGGTCATGACGCAGGAGATGCTGCGATTCTTGCCCAGTCAGAAGTATTGAAAAATGCCTTCCGTTCCAGCGATGTTATCGGAAGACTTGGCGGAGATGAATTTGTAATTATTGCAGTGGGAGCCTCGATAGATCAGCTTGATACCTTCAGGCTGGAAGTTGAGAAACTTTGTAAAGAAATATCTCTTGAAAGAAATCTTCCCAAGGCCATTTCCATAAGTCTCGGCGGAGTACCCTACGATTCGGAAAACTGTGATTTAAAGACTTTGCTGGCATCCGCCGACAAAGCCCTTTACACCCAGAAGCGGAAATTCTACTCCCGCAAGTGATGAATACAGTTTTTACAGTCCCCTGTGCAGCCTGCACAGGGGCTTTTTTTCTTTATTTTGGTTTCATACAAAATAATTGCCGCTACCGCCATACAAATCACAACGGTAAGAATTACTATGCTAATCAGATTCATAATATACTTCCCAAAAGATATGTAACAAATCCGCAGATCCAGGCAAGAATACACTGGAATCCTATCATAAACAGGGCGTATTTCTTGCCAAGTTCCTTCTTAACAGAACCGATTGCCGCAATACAGGGAGTGTACAAAAGGCAGAACACCAAAAGTGCTGCCGCAGCCGGAGCAGTAAGCACTGAAGTTACCAGCGCCTCTCCCTTGCAAAGAACCGTCAATGTGGAAACTACGCTTTCTTTTGCCATAAATCCCGTAATAAGTGCAGTCACCACTCTGTAATCGTTAAAGCCAAGTGGTGCAAAAACAGGAGCAATAAAGCCCGCTACTGCTGCCAGAATGCTTTCCTTTGGTTGGTTAACATAACTCAAAGAGAAGCTGAAGCTCTGAAGTGCCCATACCACAATTGTAGCGAAGAAAATAACCGTGAATGCCCTTTCAAGAAAGTCTCTTGCCTTATCCCATAAAAGGTGGCAGACGTTCTTGAAGCCGGGGATTCTGTAGTTGGGAAGCTCCATAACAAAAGGAACCGGTTCACCTTTGAACTTTGTATGCTTGAAAAAGAACGCTGAAACTATACCCATAAGTATGCCCAGAAGATACAGGCCCACCATTATAAGTCCCGCATATTTCGGGAAGAATAATCTGGTGAAAAATCCGTATATGGGAAGCTTAGCCGAGCAACTCATAAAAGGAGTCAGCAAAATAGTCATCTTTCTGTCTCTTGTAGAAGGAAGTGTACGGCTTGCCATAACACCGGGCACCGTACAACCGAATCCTATCAGCATGGGCACAATACTTCGCCCTGAAAGACCCATTTTACGCATAGCCTTGTCCATTACAAAAGCGACTCTTGCCATATAGCCCGAATCCTCCAGTAAGGAAAGGAAAAAGAACAGAACCACAATAATGGGTACAAAGCTTACAACACTTCCCACGCCCGAAAAGATACCGTCTATAACCAGAGACTGAATGGAAGGGTTAACGTTCCATTTTATGAATGCACTTTCCACAAGACCTGAAAGACTGTCTATGCCAAGCTGCAAAAGGTTTTGTAAAAATGCTCCGATAACGTTGAACGTAAAGTAAAAAACAAGTCCCATAATAAGAACAAATATCGGAATTGCCGTGTATTTACCGGTAAGAAGCTTGTCCATTTTACGGCTTCTCTCGTGTTCTTTGGACTCATGAGGCTTTACTACCGCCTTTGCGCAAAACTTGGTAATAAAGAAAAAGCGCATATCGGCAATGGCTGCTGCCCGGTCTAGGCCTCGCTCCTCCTCCATCTGAAGGATGATATGCTCCACCATTTCTTTTTCATTGCTTTCAAGTTTGAGGGCTTTTTCGATTAATCTGTCCCCTTCAATAAGTTTTGAAGCGGCAAATCTTACGGGAATGCCCGCATCCTTTGCGTGGTCCTCTATAAGATGCATAATGCCGTGCAGTGCTCTGTGTACTGCACCGCCGTGCTCTTCTTTGTCACAAAAATCCTTAACCTTCGGACGTTCCTGGTACTTTGCAACGTGGAGCGCGTGGTTAATAAGTTCCTCTACGCCTTCATTTTTAGCGGCAGCAATGGGAACCACGGGAATTCCCAGGGCTTCCTCCAGGTCGTTGACTCTGATGGCTCCGCCGTTTCCCCTGACCTCATCCATCATGTTAAGTGCAAGAACCATGGGAATATCCAGTTCCATAAGCTGCATGGTAAGGTACAGGTTTCTTTCTATATTTGTGGCATCGATGATATTTATAATACCTGTGGGCTTTTCATTAAGGATAAACTCACGGGACACTATTTCTTCACTGGTATAAGGGGACAAAGAATAGATTCCGGGCAAATCCGTCACCTGCGTATTGGGGTTTCCTTTGATGGAACCGCTCTTCTGGTCCACCGTTACACCGGGAAAATTACCCACATGCTGGTTCGAACCGGTTAACTGGTTAAAAAGTGTTGTTTTACCGCAGTTCTGATTTCCCGCAAGGGCGAAGGTTAACTTTGTGCCTTCGGGAAGAGGATTTTCCAGGTCTTTTTCGTGATAACGTCCTTCTTCACCAAGACCCGGATGGTCTGTATGGTTTCTTAAAGAAAGAACCTTTCTGTCAATCTTTTCGGGTTCTTCCACATCTGTATGGATTGAATCCTTTTCAATCTCTATCTTCGCAGCATCATCAAGCCTTAACGTAAGCTCGTAGCCGTGAATCATTAACTCCATGGGATCTCCCAAAGGAGCATACTTCATTAGTGTTACTTCTACACCGGGTACTATGCCCATATCAAGAAAGTGCTGTCTTAAACTACCTGCTCCGCCTACCTTTGAGACAAAAGCTGATTTCCCGATGGGTAAATCTTTGAGTGTCATTTTATTATCCTTTCCTATTAAGCATTGGCAGTTTGCCTTCGGTAACCGCGGTTAGCGTTGGCTAACTTTGTCCGACACAAATATACACCCGCCTTCTATAAAAATCAAGTGTATATTTATTTTTTTGTTTTGTAGGGAACTCTGGCGCTGGGAACCACTTCCGAGGCGGGAGTAGTATGAATTGCCTGATCGTCAAAGAAAATGTGGGCGCCGAAGGCCTCCAGCACATCTCTTTTGGAGACTCCTCCCAGAAAAAAAGCCTCGTCAATACGCACGTTCCAGGCACGAAGTGTTCTTATGACACGTTCATGGGCAGGAGCACTTCTTGCGGTAACAAGAGCTGTACGGATAGGTGATTCTTCAGGATTAAACTCCTTCTGGATATCCGAGATGGTTTTAAGAAACTTGGCAAAAGGACCCTGGGGAAGTGGCTTGTCCGCATTTTTGCGTTCGTTTTCCTCAAAGGCCTCAAGACCTTCTTTCTGATATATCATTTCGGATTCATCGGTAAACAAAACCGCATCTCCGTCAAAGGCAATACGAATCTGTTTAATGACATCTTCTGCATTGTAATCACTGTCCACGTCATTACAAATAATACCTGCTGCGATTCCCGAATTAATGGCCGCCTGCACATCGTCTTCATAGGCTGACAAAAACAAATCCGTTTTAAAAGCCGCAAGGTAGGGGGCCAAACTTCCGCCGCTTGCAAGAACGGCTCTTGAAATATTCAGTCCATAGTGCTCTATTGAGTTGAACACTCTTAATGAAGTATCCGCACTGTTTCGGGACATGATGATAACCTCAACCCGTTCTTTACCGTCACCAAGCTTGTTAAGGCCCAGTAAAGCCTTTATAAGCTTATATCCAGGACCGGGTTTCAAAATGTCGTTTTCATGCTCCCTTTGATACTCACAATAGGCCTGGACGCCTTCTTTTTCGAAAATGTCATTTTCCTTTGTAAGGTCAAAAAGTGCTCTGGAGGAAACTCCTACCACCAACCTGTTTTCAAGACTGTATGCCATATGCGCTCCTTCGGGCTATCGAAGTCTTGTGCACTCAAATTTTGCATGGGTTTCAAGACAGTTCAAAAGCTCTTCATATCTGTCCTCTAATTTGCCGTCTTTAACGTCAAGGTCCAAAGAAACCGCCATCGTATTGATCATGGAATCCGTAATACGGGGATGAAGGTGTGCAAGAATTTTTATACGTTCCTCATAGGTTTCCGCGTCCAAAAACTCCATAAGTCCCGGATCCACCGACGAATCAATCTTTTCAAATCTGTACTGCTGTTCTGCCTGGGGATATTTGTTCTTATCCACTTCACTCATAAACATTTCAAGGGGTCTTACGTAGACTCCGCCTTCTTCGTACAAAGCACGGTAAACTACCATTTCCTCGCCCGTTTCGGAATGCTTTGCAATAGCCACAATCTGATAAAGATTTCCTTTAAAATGGCGGTATATTTCGTTTTCACAGGGGTTATTTCTCATTACTCCTCTTTTCTGGAGAAAGAAATACTTACATCCGAATCCTCAACGTCCAAAGAAACAAGGCGGAGAGATTCCAAAATATTCGCTTCCTCCGATTCATTTATATATCCCGGAAGGTTGATTACCACTTCATAATCAAGATGGTGACCGTCTTCACAGGTTTTTGTCAGGGTGATGCCGGCATTTTTACATCCGTATTCTTTAAGCGTATCCTTAAGTTCCATCCTATAAGCTTTTTCGAATGCGTCTGTATCCGTTGAAAAGTAGCCTTCCCTTGCCACTGCCTTGACATGTATTGTCCATCCTAAAATTATTGTAAGAAGAATGGTTCCTAAAGCTATTAATGCTACTTTTCTCTCGATTGCCTTCATTTTTTATCCCTCCGTGTTCCTTTGTTGATTTAAAGATACACGGTTAGGTGTACCACAGTTGGTACTTGCAATATGTTTTTCGATGTATTTTTATGTTCTGGGAAACTGGGAAAACTCTACATAGAACAGGAAACAATCAGAAGCTCCACGCTCATATTATCCGACAGATTGCCGTTTTTTATGTCTTCATCGGCCTTGGCGCAGGCCTCAAGGTTTTTACGTATTTCCGCAAGACTCATTTTCCGGGTCTGGTCGATAATTTTTTTGACAAGCCAGTCCTGACTGCCGGTTTTGGAGGCAAGAACCGCTACCGATTCGTTCTTATTTACTCCGTCCTTTATGGCAAGCATCTGTGTATACTGTCTGACCAGAAGAGTCAATATGTGGAAAGGCGATTCACGCAGGGTTAAAAGATCGTAGTACAGGTTAAGTGCTTCCTTTTGTCTGTGGGTTGCTATGGCCGTAATCATGTCAAAAATCTTTCCGTTGACCTGATGTGTGCAAACCTCGTCCACATCCTTTTTGGTAATGGAATCCCTTCCGTAACACCAGGCGGTAAGCTTTTTCATCTCGTTATCAAGAAGCATCATGTCCTGGCCGCATTCGGACACAAGATAATAGGCTGTGTTGGCATCCATCTTCAGGTTTTCGCTCTTAGCCATGTTCGCAAGCCATTTTGCCAGCATGTCATCCGTCTGTTTTACGTACTCTTCCACTATGCCTCTGGCGGCAAGCGCTTTAAAGAGCTTCGAACGCTTGTCAGCCTTCTCTTCGGCGAAAATTATGATTACGTTTTCCGGAGCATTTTTAAATGCGTCCAGCAAGGCCTTCAGTTTTCCCGAACCGGAATCCTCGCCATCGGAATCACCCGAGGATTTAGCCATCCAGCCGCTGTTTTCCACTATAACTACTCTGTATTCCGCAAGAAAAGGCATAGTCTGAATAAGCTCCGCCACTTCGTTGGGGTTTGTGGAATTTCCTTCGAAGTAAGAGTAATTAAGGTTGTCTTCCGGCGCAACCAAAGCAGCCTTCAAAGCATTCTTATAATAGTTTCGAAGGTAGCTTTCCTCGCCGTATAAAAGGTAGGCGGGTCTGTATTCTTTTGACGATAAACTGTTACTTACCAAACTCATATTTTCACCCAAAATTAAGATACTTATATTTTACCTTTCAGGCATTTTTTTGTCCACAACGAAGGCAAAAAAAGAACCGTCGCTAACCCCCCGGAAAGTAACGGTTCTTTTTTTGCTCAGACGTTTTTAAGTCTTTTGAGCATATATTCCACACTTTTGAAATAGGCCTCATCATCCTTAAGGTGCTCGATTATCATGGGCATCTGCGGATTCTTGGAATTTGCAAGTTTAACATATTTTTCAAAGTTGAAGGTGCCTTCACCGGGAGCACATTCCTTCAGTCTGAAGGTGTATTCGGGCAAAAGACAAATGTCCTTTAAGTGACAGCTTTTGATTTTGCCGCCAAGCTTTTCGAACACTTCCTCCAGAAACTCCTCGTGAAAGAAAAATCTTTCCGGAGAATTAATCATATTTATGATATCCATATGAACAGCAAACCGTTCACGGCAGACATCCTCTAAAAGATTCAGGTACATATCAGGGCCGTCGGGAATCATCCAGGGCATGGGCTCCATGGTGAGGAAAGTGTTTTTTGGCCTTGCTTCATCAATAATGGTTTTTACCATTTTAACGACCTTGTCCCAGGTTTCTTTGGAATAATTTTCTTTATAACCGCCGTCCCAGCGTTCGCCGGTGGAGCCTGTTACATTTACACAGCAGCATGCATTGATCCTGTCGGCAAGAAGAAGCTGCTTTATGCTGTATTCAATGTTTTCTTTGGCCGTTTTTTTATCCGGTGAAATGGCGTTTCTCCAGATTCCCACTTCGGCGATTGTAAGGTCAGCCTCCGAAGCTGCCTTGACATATTCATCTATTAATGAGTCCGGTGCTGTACAATCCACCGGAAATACTACGGATTTAAGTCCTGCTTCACTTAACTTTTTTGCCCACTTTTCAGGTGAAAGTCCTGAAAGAGAGGTGGAAATTCCTAATCTCATAAGGGCCCCCTCCTAAAAATGTCTGTATCTTATGACGGATGAATCAATTTTCGAAACGGTTTTGAACCCTGTTCTTGCCATTACTGTCATAAGTTCTCGATTGATTTCATCTATTCTGTCTGCTACACCCTTTGCACCGTTTTTCAAAGGATCCATGAGATTTCTTCCGATGCATACGCCGTCTGCGCCAAGTGCCAGAGCCTTAAACACATCCATTCCGGATTCAAAACCGCAGTCAGCAAATATAGTAACTTTTCCCTTTACTTCTCTGACTATTTCGGGAAGCACCATCAAAGGAGGCACCATGGAATCCATTATGCCATGATGATGAGATATCACAATTGCGGTCGCTCCGGCTTCCACACTCTTTGCTGCATCCGATACGCTGAGTACTCCCTTAACAATAAAAGGAAGTTTTCCCGCAGCCTTTACATATGCCTCAAGTTGCTTTACGGATTTGGGAGCCATGGGAAGTCCGAAAACATTGTCGTACTCTCCCTTTGAGGAAATTGCATGGTCAATGTCCATTCCCACTGCGAAAGCCTTGTGACTTACTGCATATTCAATCTTTTTAAAGACATCGTCCTCATTTTTAAGGGGTTTTACGATTTTAACCGTATCTGCTCCGGTGTTAATTATTTCACCCAGCTCGTCGTCCTCACACATTCCCACAAAATGAAGTGCTCCCGCCATTTTTGCACCTTTGGCAAACTCACACATTCCGTTGTCGCAGATATTGTGAAGATGAGACAATGCGGCCGTCATTACCGGCGTTTTAAACTTCTTCCCGAAAAACTCGGTTTCAAGGGTAGGTATGTCTGAATCCAGGTATCTTGGCGTAACCATAAGGGAATTAAAATATTCTCTGGTTATTTCGTCAGTTTTTGCTGTGTACATCTTTTCTGTCCCTCCATTTTTCAGTATATTCCCTGACCTTAAGTTTCCAATATAACTAAACCATTTTCTTTCGTCAAAATAACTCTTGATTCAGCAATGTCCTTTTTAATATCAAGAGTACTACAAATGTTCCGATATACGTTATATAATAAAATAGAAGGGGGATTTATTTATGCAGGATGAAAAACAGTGGTCTATAAGCAGCGTGCCTTCGCAACAATTCTCCGAAGCCGCTGATGAAAAAATAAAATACCCATACAACAGGGCAGATTTTAACCGGATTAATGAATCCAAAGCAGATAAAGTGTATTACCTTCTCATATCCAAGGGGAATTCTTTGCGCTTCAGCCTTATTGTCGGTATAACAGGTTCTGTTGCATCATCTCCGTTTTCAGCGCCATTCGGCTATCCCGAATCCCTCAAATCAGGTACATCCGTTTCAGACTATTACGAAGCATACCGCCTTATTGAAGATTTTCTCATCAAAGAAGGCGTTACCAAAATATGTTTTTATCCCCCCGTTTCTTTTTACGCTCCCGATGATATTGCCGTCTGGACAAACGTTTTGTTTGCAAATAATTATGCCGTGGATTTCTGCGACATTAATTATGCTCTTCTCAATCTGCCCGGACTTCTTTCATGCTATCCAAACGTTCTTCCCCATAACGGAAAAAAGAATTTGCGAATTGCGGAATCATCAAACTCCGAGTTTATCGTTTGTTCCACAAAAGAAGAATCTCATATCGTATATGAAATAATCAAGGCCAACCGTGAGCTGAAGGGCCACCCCCTTCGTATGAGTGAAGCTCAGATTGAAGAAACCAGAAAACTTATTAAAAGCGATATGTTTCTTGTAAAAAACGGCGAAGACTATATAGCATCCGCCCTTGTATACGAATTGTCTCCCGAAATTGCGCAGGTTATTTACTGGGCCGACGCCGCCGGCCACTCTGATAAAAAGCCCATAAATTTCCTTAGCTTCGAGCTTATAAAGTACTACTCCCAAAAGGGATTTTCCCACCTTGACATAGGTATTTCCACCGAAGACGGAATTCCCAATCCGGGCTTATGCGACTTTAAGGAAAGCATTGGCTGCCAAAGAACAGACAAACTGCATTTTTTAAAAAATCTTTTTTAAGGAGATAAATGCTTTGGATAAAATACTTATTTTCGGAACCGGTTCCGTCAGCGAATACATCTTCGCAAAACTGGATACCGGAAAGGTTCAGATAATAGCTTTTATTAATTCATCTGCCTCTATGGATTCCTTCCATGGTTATCCCGTTATTTCCCTTTCCGAAATCCACAATCACGATTACGACAGCATACTTATAGCCAGCGGATACGTAAAGCAGATAGCTTCTCTTTTGTCCCGGGAACAAGTTCCTACGGAAAAAATCGTCTCCTTTATCTACGATAACGCAGAAACCTACGATAACATGGGATGTGAAATAGGAAATTATCTTGACTCTGCCTTCAACCGAAGCCGCCTTAATAACTGGTTGAAAAGCGACTGTAACATATCCCGTATATACCCCGCTGTTTTTTGGGATGATTCCCATTCTGTTAAGGATGTCTATAAGGACTTTGTTCGCGAACAGACCGTAAAGCTTTTATCGGATCTGATACGTGAGAAAAAAATACCAGGAGAGGTTGCCGAGCTTGGCGTATATAAAGGCGACTTTACCGTTGCTTTGGAAAAATTATTCCCCGAAAAGAAGCTGTATCTTTACGACACCTTCGAAGGATTTTCCTCTGAAGATGTTAAAAAAGACAAATCCCTGAAAAACAAAACCGGTGAGTCAGACAAATTTAAAGACACAAGCGTACAGCTTGTTCTTTCAAGGTTAACAAATCCCGAAAAAGTTCTTGTGAAAAAAGGCTTTTTCCCCGATACCTTTGATGAAAAGAACGTACCCTTCTCTTTTGTAAGTATAGACTTAAACCTGTACGATCCTGTAAAAGCCGCATTGGATATTTTCTACCCCCTGTTAAGTCCGGGTGGATACATCCTTATAAGCGATTATTATGCTCCGTTTTATAAAGGCACCAGAGAAGCCGTTAACAAATGGTGTCAGGAGAACAATAAAAACATTGTACCTGTGGCAGATTTTTACGGCAGCGCCATTATTCAAAAATAACACCCGGCAAAGGAGTCCACTATGGAATTCGGCGGATATCTTCCCATTGAACTCACCACGCAAAAAGAATATTTTGATTCCTATCAGGATGTACAGAGCTTTAACTGCGCCAGAAATGCCATCCTTTACTTTTTAAAGGCCCGAAAAGCAGAAAAAGTATACATTCCGGTTTACCTTTGCGAATCGGTTCGTGACAGCCTTAAAAAACATAATATTCCTTTCGACTACTACAACATAGATTCCGATTTTAACCCCTTACTAAAGAATGTTAAGAAAACAGAAGCCGTAATAATAACTAATTACTATGGTATAAGTCACAACAATGAAAAACTTGCTGATATTTTCCCCAACGTAATTTTCGATAATACCCAGGCCTTTTACGAAAAGCCTGTCAAAGGTGCTGCCAATGTGTATTCAGCCAGAAAGTTTTTCGGTGTCTGTGATGGTGCTTATCTTTTGGCGGATAATATTCCTAAGGCAGTACATGCACCCTACAAACCCGAGCATTCCGGCTTTCTCACCGACAGCATCACTTATTCCACCAACTATTCATATAATGAGTTCTTGCTTAACGAAAAGCAGATTGAAGAAAGTTCCATTCTTGGGATGTCTTCTTTGTCCCAAAAAATATTGTGGGGAACCGATTACGAAAACGTTAAAAAATCTAGACAGAGAAATTTTAGCATAATATGTGAGAAGCTGAATCCCATAAATGAACTAAACCTCCCTTCAGAAAAAGATATTGTCCCTATGTCGTATCCTCTGCTACTTTCAAAAGAAGGATTCAGAAAGTCCCTAGTCTCTGAGGAAATATATATCCCGCAGTGGTGGAAATACATTCTCTCCGAAGGCAGAGCCAATCCTTTCGAAAGAAAACTCTCAGAGTATCTGATTCCGCTTCCCATCGATCAAAGATACACGGCCGACAATATGGATGATTTATGCAAAAAAATAAACAGCATTTTAGGAGAACTCAAATGAACAACATTTATCAAGATGCCTACGAAGATTTAATAACCATAAATTCCTGTTCCCAGATGAATCTCGATTTTGAAAATTACATTCCCACCAAATACGTTATGATATATGGCTTTGATCACATTGGGAAAGCACTTTATGAGCTGTTAAAAAAGAACGGTAACAAAAAAGTGGTTTGCTTTTGTGACCCTACGCCCTCCGCTGACGAGTACGACGGTCTCCCTGTCTATCCCCTTTCAACGGATGACTTACTTAAAATAGACGAACCGGAAGCAACAATTATTGTTACTCTGTCCCCATACTACCGACCTGAGCAAAAAGAAGCCGGCATCCTTCTTTTACGGGAAATAATCAGCGAGGCCTTTTGGAATCAGGCCTTTTCTCTAAAGGAGGAGGAAGAATTTCATATAAAAAGAATAAAAGAGCTCCTTTTTGAAAACAGGAATTCTTTTTCAAACATATGCCTTGTGGGAACCCCTTACGGGCTTTTGCTATATCTTCTCTATATAAAGGACCCCCTTAATACCTTCTATTTTGTGGAAGGACTGTATCCTCTTAAGGATGCGGCGGACACCCTTCGAAAGCACGGCGCGCCTTGTCTTATGTTAACCTACAATGAGCACGTTCCTTACGAAAGTATCTTTGCAAACAACGCATTTTCCACTATCTGCAGGGAACACCGGGAAATACCTTTTTATGGTCAGGACACATTACCCTCAATACCAAAAATGGCAGGAAAAAATTTTGTAATGTACGAAGACGGGAAATCAAGCTATATAGGAAAAGAAAAGCTAAATACCACTAAAGGATACAGCGTCTATACCTTTGAGCCCGATATAGAAAAATTGCTCTTTTCCGGCCTTTTGAAAGTTCCCGAAGAAATCATTTTCAAAACAGAAATGATAAATATTGAACATTTGTGGGGCAAAAAAAATGACAAAGAAAAAGATTTAATACTGAATGTATTTGGATTTAATTATTCCGGTATAAAGGACATCCTCTCCTCCGGAAGAAATACGATACTCTTTACACAGGGATTTTCCAATGTAGGGAAGGCAACCGCAGAAAACCAGATAGCTCTCTACCGGGACATTTTATCCCACTACGATCCGAAAAAAGTCATAATTAAGCCTCAT
>JAZLJG010000152.1:0-6452 GCA_045617745.1 Lachnospiraceae bacterium
TGTGTAAACATTCATAGCAAATTCCTCCAATGTAAGTCGTTTTGAGTTCTCATTTGTTAAAAATCCCCAAAGAAATTTGTTATTAATAAAAACTCATGTTTATATTTTACTAGACGAAGGGAAAGTTTACAAGTAAATTGTAGAAAAACTGTACAAAAAAAAGTGGATTTTTAGAATTTATATAGTCAAAAAAAGGACTGCCAAAAGGCAGTCCCAAAATAGCAAAAACAATTATTTAGTATGGTCCTCAACAGTCTGGAAAGTTTCAATTCTGGCTGCATCCATTTCAGGCATTCCGATAAAGATTGCACCGTATGAATAACCGTCTTCAATCTTTTCAATACGGATAATTTCAATAAATGCATGCAACACTTCTTTAGTCCAGATAGTTAAGTAAGCTTCATAAACCGCTCCGATAGAAAGAGCTTTCTTCGATTCAAAGCCCACACCTGTTTTGGAAACATCTGTAACATCGATAGTAGCCTCTTCTACTCTGCTACCGTCAAGTCTTTTTAAGATAATCTTGGAAAGAAGTTCTGTACGTTTGTTTTTTCTTTTTTCAACCATAGTATTAACCTCCGGACAAAATATATCATATATATATTATCCAACTGTAAATAAGATGTAAAGTGTTATTTATTTTGTGAACTTGGAATAATCAGGGATATAGTTCTGCTCCACAACAGGAATATCGATTCCGAGAGCATCACAAATATACTTGTAATAGTCAGTATCCATTATCTTCTGGGAATAATTCCATCTTGCATTCAAGGTTTTCTTGCATTGGGCAAGATAATCTTCGGAAACTTCTTCATCGGTAAGATACGTGTATTCCTTAGTGGACGCATTGTACATCACTTTATCGGTAATATAACTTCTGTTTAAAAAAATGATAAATCCTTCCGTATTAGAAAGAATATCTCTTCCCATATAAAGTCTGGAGTCATAATCAAAGCCGAAAAGATTCATAAGTGTAGGAACTATATCCATACTGCAGCAATACTTGCTTATATGTATAGGCTCCTTAATGGCACCGCTCCAAAGAATAAGGTTACTCTTATATAACTCAAAGTTTTCCTCAACCTTATGTCCCAAAATTTCAGAGATTTCATCATTGGTAAGTCCGTAAGGCCAATGGTCTCCTGTAAAGCAAATAACGGTTCTGTCCGCAATACCCTTTTCTTCGAGCTGTTGAATCACATATTCAAGAGCTCTGTCAAGCTCCATATTACAAGCAATATAAGCCTTACAAGGGTCTGAATAAGGAAGGTCCTGTACTTCATCCCTGTGAATCTTGGCACACCAGTTACCTTCAAAATTATAATTAAGATGACCGCTTACCGTCATGTAATAAATATTAAAAAGATCATCATCAATATATTCGGGCAAAGTGGACTGCATCATCTCAAGATCGGATTCAGGCCAGTGCTTTCCTACCACAACACCGTTTCCGACACCCTGATAATAATAACCCATACCCGGGTATGTAATATCACGTCCGTAATATTCATAGTCATTATCATGATAAGCACGACTTGTTATTCCATATGTCCTGTTAAATGTATTGCCCAAAGAAAAAGGCATATGGTTCTGACCAACTATTTTAAAGTTCTTCGCACCTCCGTTTGTGGCCCATAAACTGGTGGAACAGATAAATTCTCCATCACTGGTGGAACCACCTGTACGTGGATTATAGAAGTTGTCAAACACAAAACCTTCATTTACAAGTCTGTACAATGTAGGAGTATGTGTTTCATCCACAGCCATTCTCGAAAAGCCCTCGGCTGTCATAAATATAAGGTTAAAACCTTTAAACATACCTGTATATTCGTTCTTATATGAAGGCTCAACTGTAGCAAAGTAATTATGAATGGCAGCAATTTCTTCATCTGTTTCATTCTCGCCCAAAGAAACGAAATCAATATCGAGAATATTAGGTGATGTATCAATCTTTTTCACAATTTCCTCGATTATTTCCTTATCGGAACCTGAAACATCGGATGAAGAAACATCCGTAACAGTAATTTCCGGAAGCTGTTCTTCCGGTTTATATACCCATACCTCACCATTGTTATCGTCCATTCTTAATTCCCTGGGTGAAATCAGGTTTCGGATTTGGATTTCATTAGTGGCAATTACACCAAGTCTGTCAAAAGAATACTCTGCGGAATTCTCATACTTCATCAAATCGTATGCACTGAAATCATCATCACCGTATAAAGGAACAATAAGGCAGGTAATACCGATAGCCGCAGCAAGATAAACAGGAAAAATGTAACAGCACTTCAAAGAAACTCTTTTATAATTGAAAATTCGGAATCTGTTGAGAAGAATAAGTCCTGCAACCGGTATTAAGATTACAAAGCACAATACCAGCCAGTTATCTATAATACCTTGTATTATTTCCCTGTAATACTGGACTATCTTCATGTTGTTCTTATCTACAAATTCTATGGAAAAATATACTTTGAATATTGCATGATACAGAACATGAACAACATAAAAAACTTCAAGAATTCCTGTAATAACCCATGTAACTACCTTATTTGCTTTTTTACCGAAAAAAGAAACAAACATGGAAAGAATAATCGCTGTAGGCACACAAAGATACATCTTTAACAAAAAATAAGTATCTATACCCTTAACGGCCCAGATATGAAAAACAGTTTCCTCGTAAAGAAGAAAAACAAGGAACCAGACAAGGCCTCTCAAAGAATAAACAAGGGATTCCTTAAGGGTCTCTCCATAAGTTTTGTCATACATATCAGGGAAATCGGGTCCCTCATGTTCATTGTCCATATCGTAAAGGTTAATTGAATTCATTTTGTCCCCTAACAAATAAACATCGCATCACCAAAGCTGAAGAATCTGTATTTTTCTTCAACCGCTTCTTTATAAGCATTTAAAACATTTTCACGACCGGCAAGAGCCGAAACAAGCATAATCAAAGTAGACTCGGGAAGGTGGAAATTGGTAATCAGGCAGTCTAACACTTTAAATTTATATCTGGGATAAATAAATATCTCAGTATTGTCAGAGCCTGCATGAACCACACCTTTTTCATCCGAAGCACTTTCGATTGTTCTGCAGCTTGTAGTACCTACACAAATAACTCTTCCGCCGCTTTCTTTAGTGGCATTTATTTCATCCGCTGCTTCTTTTGTAACCTGATAAAATTCAGAGTGCATATGATGGTTAAGAATATTGTCTTCCTTAACAGGTCTGAACGTTCCAAGACCTACATGGAGAGTTACAAAAACAGTCTTTACACCCATAGCACGAATCTCTTCAAGAAGTTCGTTCGTAAAATGAAGACCCGCCGTAGGAGCAGCCGCACTGCCTTCATACTTAGCATAAACTGTCTGGTATCTGTTCTTATCCTCAAGCTTATGGGTTATGTACGGAGGCAAAGGCATTTCACCGAGTTTATCAAGAATCTCTTCAAAAATCCCGTCAAAAGAAAACTTTATAATACGGTTTCCTTCATCTTCTATACCGATAACCTCAGCAGTCAAAAGACCGTTGCCAAACTCGATAATCTGACCGATTTTAGCCTTCTTACCGGGCTTTACAAGGGTTTCCCAGGTATAGGTGTCACGTCTTTTAAGAAGAAGCACCTCGATTACTGCGCCTGTGTCTTTTCTGGTGCCCATAAGTCTTGCGGGAATAACCTTTGTATTGTTAAGCACAAGACAGTCACCTGGCTTTAAAAAGCTTTTAATATCATAAAAATGATGATGACTGGTTTCGCCGGTTTCTTTGTTTAGAACCATAAGCCTTGAATCGGACCTTTTAAGCAAAGGATCCTGGGCAATAAGTTCTTCCGGCAAATCATAATAATAATCTGACTTTAATAATTTATCCATTTCAACTTACATTCCGGGTGCATTTATAAATGCCATATAACCTCTCATTGTTTCATAAACATCAGCCTTGCTGGTTGCTTCGTAAGGAGCATGCATATTAAGAACAGCAACTCCTGCGTCCACTACATTCATACCATACTTGGCCATAATATAAGCGATTGTTCCGCCACCGCCGACATCAACCTTGCCAAGCTCTGCAAGCTGGAAAATAACGCCTGCGTCGTCCATAACTTTTCTTACATAAGCAAGATATTCGGCATTTGCATCATTGGAACCGGATTTACCTCTGGAACCGGTAAATTTGGAGAATACCATACCGCAGCCCATGAATGAAGTGTTCTTCTTTTCAAAGCTTCCTGCATATGAAGGATCAAATGCAGCGTTAACATCAGAAGAAAGCATGCAGGAATTTGCAAGACATCTTCTTACCTTAAGTTCCGAATAATCTCCTTCAAGATTTATAAGTTCTGCCAGAATATTTTCAAAGTACAAAGAAGTCATACCGGTAGCACCTACGCTTCCGATTTCTTCCTTGTCTACAAGAACGCAACATGCTGTTCTCTCAACTTCAGGGCAAAGAAGAAATGCGTAAAGTGATGAGAATGCACATACTCTGTCATCCTGACCGTAAGCAAGAATCATGCTTCTGTCAAAGCCGGCTTCACGTGCCTTTCCTGCAGGAACAACTTCAAGTTCTGCAGAAAGAAAATCTTCTTCATCCATGTCGTAATCATCTTTTAAAATCTTAAGAACAAGAGCCTTTACAGGGTCTTTTTCTTTCTTCTCTTCCTCGTCTTTTTTAGGCTTAACGATTAAAGGCTTGTTACCTACGATAATATCAAGTGCTTCACCTTCAACAACCTTTGCACCCTTCTTCTCAAGCTGTTCGCCTGCAAGATGAATCAAAAGATCGGATACAAAGAATACGGGATCGTCTTCATCTTCACCGATTGCCATTTCAATTGTAGTACCGTCTTTCTTAACAACAACGCCATGCAAAGCCAAAGGTGTAGCAACCCACTGATACTTCTTAACACCGCCGTAATAATGGGTATCAAGATAAGCTATCTTGGAATCTTCATAAAGAGGATTTGACTTAATATCCATTCTGGGTGAATCAATGTGAGCACCGAGAATATTCATACCATTCTCAAGTGCATCATTACCGATATTGAAAAGGAAAATAGATTTATTCATATTTACCGCATAAATCTTATCTCCCTTTTTAAGGCCGTTACCTTCTTTTAACTTCTGTTCAAGTTCTACGTAACCGGACTTTTCAACCATATTTACGATTACATTTACACATTCTCTTTCTGTCTTGGCATTATCAAGGAAATCTCTGTAATCTTTATTGAAGACTTCACATTCCTTTAACTGCTTTGATGAATAGCTTTCCCAAACAAATTTAGGTTCCATTTCTATCTCCTTCTCTTATATAAAAAATATAAAAAATTACATAGTCACACAGAATTTAGAATACACAAAAACTGCGCATTTTTCAATGCACAGTTTTGAATTTATACATTTATTAAGATTCTTCCAGACTCTCCAGCTGGCCCTTCAATTCAGATATCGGTGTTTTATTCATAACACCCTTTATAACAGGTCTGAAATACTTATTAAGATTGTCTCCCAAAAACAATATGTACATACACATATAAAGCCAGAACATAAGAATAATAATGGTCGTAAGGCTTCCGTACATACTGAAAGCATTGAATTTATTTACATAAAAAGAAAACAAATACGAAAATCCCGTCCAGGCCAAAGCAGAAATAACTGCGCCTGGAAACTGTTCGCGAAGCTTATGCTTCTTATAGGGTAGAAGTGAATAACAAATCATAAAAAGAACAGACAGCACGCCTATTGAAATAATCGACCTGAAACTCATAAGTTTGGCAAAAACAATTTCAAGATTCGGGAAGTGTCCTACAATAATGCCTGTAATAAAATTACCGCCTACCACAAGAACCAGCATGAAAATAACGCCCAAAAGAAAAACCAATGTGTAAACCGAAGCTATTACCCTTAACCACAATCCGTTTCTTCTGTCCACATTTTTATCTATTGCATTGAAGCCGGCGATTAAGGAATTGACGCCCTTTCCGGCTGACCAGAACGTTGCGATGGCAGTAACCGAAATCAGTCCTATGGACCTGTTAGATACTTCATTAAGAATTGAAATTATAAAGCTTCCCGTTCCGGCGGGAAATTCCTTAATTACCCAGTCGGTAAGCAGTTTCGGATCTACGGGTGTATAAGGAAGAATAGCAAAAAGAAGCATTATCATCGGAATAAGTGATAAGAAGATGAAAAATGCACAACTGCTGGCATATGAGGTTACATTGTCTTCCTTAACCTGTTTGAAATAGTTTGACATTATCCTGAAAAACTTTTTCATTATCCCTTAAACTCCAAAAAGGCAGCCTAAGCCGCCTTCTTAAAAAAATCCCCGAAATGCCGACTCCTTTTTGACTCCTAGAATATATCTAGGTGGGTGACCGCATACATGCTTCTGCCTTCCCCTGACAATGGGGGCCTGACATCCACATGAGAATATAGGAATCCCGTTTAAAGTAACTG
>JAZLJG010000153.1:0-6286 GCA_045617745.1 Lachnospiraceae bacterium
GCGAGCAATAAAAAACGATAAACTTCGCGCCATGAAGCCAAGTGGTAACGTGGCCCCGCAGACGGCTTGCTCTCACAAAGCCGCAAGGGGTCTGGCGAGATGGCTCGTAATTGTTCTTTGCGCAGTAAGACCAAAGAAAAAGACAGTACTGCACGGGGCTGCTTACGGCATTTCATTGATAAGTTGTAGGCATACAAGTGAGCAAGATTTCGAATTTTTATAACAAGAATTCGTTAGTGATTTTTCCTATATTTTTTTAAACTTGATATTACGTGGCCATCATTTTGCACAAAAAGGTTCGGGGGAACAGTGCAGGCCCCGGAATATGAAGAAGGAGATATTGGGAGATGAAAAGGATGAAGCTTTTCAAGCGTGCCATTGCATTTGCACTGGCAACTACTATGGTTTTCTCAAATCTGACCACATCCTATGCGGATGAGTTTGAGGCAGAGGAAACTATAGAGCAGGAAATCATTTCTGAAGAAGAAATATCCGAAGAAGAGATTTCCGAAGAAGTTCTTGAAGCCGAAGAAGAAATCGTCGAAGAAGCACCCGTTGAGGAAGCACCCATCGAGGAAGCACCCGTTGAGGAAGAAGCTTCTTTGGAAGAAATCGATGACTTTTCAGGCGTAAAGGCAGTTTACGGCTCACCCTTGGTTGATGGAGACATCGACGATGTATGGGCTAAAGCAGAAACTTACGAATTACTTGTAAAACGTAATTCACCCGATTCCACAGCATCCGCAAAGGTTATGTGGGATGACAATGCGCTCTATGTTCTTGTGAATGTAGAAGACGCTACATTGGATAAAGCAAGCGGAAACGCTTATGAACAGGATTCAATAGAAGTATTTCTGGATGAGTTAAATCACAGAGCAGGTGCTTATGAATCCGATGATTTACACTATCGTGTAAACTTTGACAACGAAAGATCAACAGATAACGGCGACGAAGGCAGATGGTACAGTAAGACATCTAAGAGTGAGGCGGGCTTTGTTATTGAAGGCTGTATCAAATGGGATGCCATAGATGCCGCTAACGGTGTTAAGGTTGGATTCGATCTTCAGTTAAACTGCGCAAAGGGCGGCTCCAGAGTGGGCGAGGTTTCTTTGTTCGCAACTACAAGTGATGGATATCAGGATACTTCACTGTTTGGCGAAGCCAGACTTGAAGGAAAGACTGATGAGGATGTTACCCCCGGCTTCCCTTATTCACTTTTAACTTACCTTGAAATCGTTAAATCTATTGATTTGACAGCATATGTTAACGGAGAAGATGCGGAAACTTTGATTGCAGAGGTTGAAGCATTTTTGGCTACAGGTTCCTATACACAGGCTGAAATAGATGAATACTATGCAAAACTTGTAAATGCTGTTAACACCCTTGATGACGGTTCCGGATATTTAAATCCCAGGGAACTTCCCGAAAATCCCGAGTTACCCGATCTTTTCACTTTCTATGACGGTGTAACAAAGGTTACCAAAGAAAACTGGGAAGCACGTAAGAAAGAAATCAAGGAATACTATGATTACTATATGTACGGTCCTTACCCTGATACTTCCGATGAAGTAGTAACCTACGATGTTACCGGAATGCAGGAGATAACCGTAAACGTAAAAGATCCCGTTACAGGTGAAAAGAAGGACATCACGGTTAAGCAGGGTACATTGAAGCTTACTGTTGCCAACAGCGAGACTTCAGGAACCGTAAGCATGACATTTGTGGTTCCCACAACACCCGCTCCCGAGGGAGGATATCCTTTCTATTCGGAAATGTCCGGTTATGCGGGAGAAACAGTATATTATGCAGCCAGCCGTGGAATGGCATGTGCTTCATGGACATATACCGATTTTGCTTCAGATGACTTATCAAGAGGCGGTTTGTTCTACAAGATTCACCCTTACGGAACAGACTGGAAGCACCAGACAGGTGCATTGGTAGCATGGGGTTGGGGCGCAGGAAAGATTCTTGATGCTTTGGAAAACGGTCTTGCAGCAGAGTACAACATCAATGCTGAAAACAACATGCTTGCAGGCGTATCAAGACTTGGTAAGGCCACAGCAGTTGCAGGTGCTTATGACGAAAGAATCAAGTACATCGATCCTACATGTTCAGGCGCAGGCGGACTTGCTACTTACAGATATTCATCAGAAGGAAAGACCTACGACGGAACAAATGCAGGCCTTAACCATGATGGCGTTACTACAGTAACAGTTGACCAGAACGAAGGACTTGGCTCATTACAGGCTTCAGGTGAAATCTTCTGGTTCAATGAAAACTTTGCAAAGTTCACATCAGTAAATCAGTTCCCCATGGATCAGTATTTCCTGGCTTCCTTAATGGCTGATGAAGACAGATACTTAATGATTACCGGCGGATTCAACGGTGAAAACTGGGTTAACTCCGCATCCATGTCATTAACATATCTTAAGGCAAGAGAACTTTACAGAATGTTGGATCTTGACGATCACATTTTCATCAATATTCATGAAACAAACGAATCCGGTTCTACACCTAACCACAAGGTTATCCCTATGGACCTTGCTTATTTCATAGATGTTATGTATGAAAACGAATACGGTGTAGCAAGAGAAGATCTGACTACAGACAGAAGAAAGATTAAATCCTGTCTCTACTTTGAAGATGTTAACTGGGATTCCTCATGGGATGCCCTTGCAGGAAACAATCTTACATCCGTTGATGCGGACAAGTTTGTAAAGAACGCTGTAAAACTTGATTACGGCGTATCCCTTGAAACACTTGAAAAAGCACTTCCCGAATTCGGTTATGTCTATGTTGACGATTCCCGCTACAGACAGGCCAAGGTTACCTGGGATGTTGCAAACTGCGGATTTAACAGTGAATCAATTGACGCTCAGGAATTAACCGTAAAGGGAACACTTACTCTTCCCGAAGGCGTTACAAATGATTTGGGACTTGACCTTACAGTTAGCGCTTCTGTTAATATTTCCGCTAAGCCCGATGATATCAAGGTTGCATTGAACGGTGCAGACGAAAACGACTGGGCTGCAGCTGGTTCTTATGAAGCAGTAAAGGCTATTAGCGGCGCAACAGATACTGAAGCAGAAATCAGCTTACTGTATGATGCAGAGAACCTTTATGTTAAGGCAGTTGTTAAGGATGATGATGTGGTTACCGCAGATTCCTTCAATAACAATGCTGATTACATTACTTTGACAATTGCTCCCGACAGAAAAGCAGGTGCAAATGTTAAGAACCTTATTATTTTCAACAACGGTGTTGTAAGCCCTTCATATTCCGCAGATATTGACTGGAGCACATGGGCTGCATACCTTAAGACAGATTACGTTAAAGTAAATGCAAAAGAAAACTGGATTCGTACAGAAAACGGTTACGAAGTAACAGTAGAAATTCCTTTTGCAGAGCTTGGAACATTCAATAATTCAATTGCCTTTGAAGCAGTTGTTTCAGACATTGATGCAGCCGGATTTACAGGCTCAAAGGCACTTTTCCTTTCACAGTATCCCGGACATGAAGCAGTTGCTTCTTACATGGGATTTTGGAATGTAAATTACGATGCGGGCCTTTATGCTGAGGACCTTCATGCGGCTTCTTTGGCTCCGGTGGCAGGATACAAGGTAATTGTTGCAGGCGGCTTTGATAAGGAAGTATGGGGCAACGGCCTTTCTTACACCATCAAGAATGTTATTGACGGCAAAGAAACCGAAGACGGAAATGCAGATGTTAAACTGGCATGGGATGATGCATACCTTTATATTGCAGCTGATGTTGTTGACAGCAATGTAATCATGAAGGACGGATTCCACGGAAGCGAGGAATACATTGAATTAAATATTACTGCTGATGACGGTACTGTTAAAAAGGTTATCATTTCAGCAGACGGAACTATCTGTACTTACACCTGGTCAGGTGACTTAAGTATGACTACTTTCGCAGGTTATGCTTTTAAGACCTACAACAATTTTGACGGCGGATACGCTGCTTCGGAATTGACGGATAAGGGCTGGAAGACAGAAGCTGCTTTGAAGTGGGCAGACCTTGGAATCAAGGCTGAAAGCGGCAAAGAAATCGCTCTCGACCTCTTTGTTAATGAATGCAACGAGTCAGGTACCGAAAGCACAAAGGCTTTGTTTGCAACAGAAAATGCTGTTCATACTAAGACCGTTTCCGGTAACTGGTATGGATTCTTCCCTTGGAGCGCTTCCTACAATGACGGATTTGCCAAGGAAGATTTAACGAATGTTACATTTACGGGAAAGGATGTTACCGTGGCTGATGCAGAAGATATCGGACGTTATGACCTTCTTAACATGATAGCAACCTTTGAAGCTACATATGTAGATATTTATCCCATAAAGGATTCTTACGACGAAGCAGTTCTTGCAGAAGCAAAGGCTGTTGCCATGAATCCTGCAGCAACTAAGGAAGAAATCGCTGAACAGAAACAGATTCTTGAAGATATGGCTTATGCAGTAGGAAAAGACAACTACTTCGGAAGACTTGTAGCTATGAGAGGAACTCCTCTTGTAGACGGCGATCCTTACGATCCTGTATGGGAGAACAATACTTTCTATTACAAGACCACAGTTGATGAAAAGGGTCAGGGTGCTGAAATCAAGGCTCTTTGGGATGATGAAGCGGTTTACTATCTTGTTACCGTAAAGGATCCCACATTTGACGTGGCAGGTTCCGATGCCCACCAGAAGGATTCGGTTGAGTTCTTCTTTATCCCTCCGGAAGATGCAGCAAAGAATTCCTTCGGACGTGATGGCGGACAGTGGAGAATTAACCGTGCAAATGTTACTACAGTTACATTTGGCGACAACGAACCTTTCTACGCAAAGCTTACGGAAATCGAAGGCGGTTACGTAGTAGAGGCAAGATATGAATTTGCCGAAAGCATGAATATTAAGGCAGATTCCGTTCTTAATACTGACATTAACGTTAACCTTTGCGAAGGCGGCACAAGAACAGCTTCCGTATTCTGGTTCTCAGGCGATTGCTACAACAATCCCAACATGTCGGGTGAAATGCAGTTTATAGCTGATGAAGCAGGTGAGTCTTCAGTTACATCAGGATACAATCCTTACGTTCTTTTGAAAGTTCTTGATAAGGCTCTTGTAATGGACGTTGCTGATTATGATGAAGAAAGCTTCAAAGCAAATTACGATTTTGATTTACTTAACAGCTACTACGAAGAAGCTTTATCAGGAAAGCTTGATGAAGCAACAATAAGTGAGTATTACGCAAATGTTATTGGCATGATGTCAAAGATTACTTATGACGGCGTTCATAAGTCAGTTCTTGGCTTCGAAGAGAATGCAGATTATCCGGACGCATTCACCATGAATGACGGAACAACCGTTAACTCAGATGAACTCTGGACCTTAAGACATGAAGAAATTCAGGATCTTTATGAGTTCTACATGTACGGTAAACTTCCCAAGGCAGAAGAAACAGGTCTTGTTAAAGAGTTCTCTGCAAACGGTGATAACTTTACTGTTACAGTTTCCAGACCCGGTATTGCTCCCGCTTCCTTCTCATTCAAGGTAGACTTCCCGAGCGGTGACGCTCCCGAAGGCGGTTGGCCTTACATTATTAACTATGGCGGAAACATTGACGGTGCACAGGCTGCAGGTTATGCGGTTGTTGAATACAGTGCAAACGGTGACGTGGCTTCCAACGACAGCTACTACAACGGTGTATTCTACAAGATGTATCCCGATATGAGAGGCGACGATTACACCAAGGGTGTAGGACCTCTTGCAGCAAGAGCATGGGGCGCAGGCCTTATTATTGACTGTATTGAATCCGGTATCGGTAAATTAAGCACACTGAATCCCGAAAACTCAGCAGTAACAGGATTCTCTTACTTAGGTAAGACAGCACTTGTAACAGGTGTTCTTGAAGACAGAATCAAAGTTACAAATCCGGCACACTCAGGTATCGGCGGAGCTGCTCCTTTCAGATATTCTGCACAGGGTAACTTCTATGATGTTGAGAATTACGGCGTAGAAAGAGATCATCTTGTAACAAGGATTGAGCCCATCGGACAGGTTCAGGGTCAGGGTATGGCATGGGTTAAGACAATCTTTGCTGACTTCTTAGGCGGAGACTGCACACCTTTTGATACCTATATGCTCCTTTCACTTGTAGCACCCAGAGGATTGTTCGTATCCGCAGGTTACTACGATAACGGAACAAACCCCGAAGGTATGTACGCAGCATATACACAGGCCAAGGAAGTATTTAAATTCTTAGGTGTTGAAGACAAGATTGCCTT
>JAZLJG010000154.1:0-18459 GCA_045617745.1 Lachnospiraceae bacterium
GTTGCTTTGATTTATGCGGATGCCGGTACGGTTGAAAAACTGGCTGAGGATTTGCAGAAAGCTACGGAAAAGTGGGGCGAAGAACATGACATGAAGCTTACCGTATCCTGCGGATATGTGACCTGTGGGGAAGCGGCCGGCCAGACGGCAACACAGATGGCGATTATTGCCGACCGGAAAATGTACGAGGCGAAGACAAGATATTACCGTACCACCGGTATTGAAAGAAGAATGAACAGTATTGATTAATCTGAGGGACTGCCTGAAAGCAGTCCCTTTTTTTGTGTGAATATGGCAGATGAATGGGGAAAGAATACGTTGCATTATAAAAGGCCGATAGTGTATGATTACTGTTAGGCGCGAAATGGTGGGGCGGGGTACGGCCGGAAACCTGAAGTGATATAAAAGCAGCGCCGGAGAAAGGACTTATTGAGTATGGGAAAAGAAAAAATAGCAAAGATTACCTCCATTATGGGTGGAATCGAACTGGTTGCACTGTATGCAACGGTTATCGTTATGACTGTGATTAACAGAAGGGCCGAAAGAGCAGATACATATGAGCAGCTTATGAAATATGTTACGATTGCACGGGCTATGACTGTTTTGTCTCTTGTTGTTTCGATTGCTGTTATTGTGGTAACAGCGGTAATGATGATAAAAAATGTCGATAAGGTAAAAGGCCTCTGGCTTTTGCTTGTTTCGGGAGTTTTTCTTTTGATATTCTCTATTACAGGATATTATGTAGGCATTATTAATCTGGTTTTGGTTTTGCTTGTCATGAAGTATGTGGTTCTTGAAAGCAACAAGGATGCTGCAAAAAATGATTTTGCCGACAAGCTTAGAGCATCATCCCGGACTGTGGTGGATTCAACAGCAAGAGAAATAGAACCTGATGTGCAGGAAGCTGCTAAAGAGACAGAAGAAGCTTCTTCTGACTTGCAGTAGAGGGCAGGGATATGAAAAGAGAATACGGGTTTTTTGTGGATTTTGCAGAATCGGTTGAAACGGTTTCGACCGCCGTTAACGGTCTGTTTTATCCTACATCCGCTGTAAAGGATATAAAATCGGTGTATCGGATTGTATGCAAACGGGACATTAAGGGAAAACCGGGGTTTTCAACAAATGTATACAAGTTTTTTAACGACGTGAAAGAATTGGATTTCTCCATATGTAAGGCAGAAAACGGAACAAGAATGAACTGTATTATACGCCTGAAAAGTCTTACATTGACCTCTCTTACGATGCTTCTTATGATTTTGCCGGTATCATTGGTTGTTTTTGGAACTATGGCGGTAAGTGGCTTTTCTTTACCGATGCTGATTACCTGGCTTATTTTTCCGATAGTATTTTTATGTTCTTTATTTGTAAATTATGAGAAGCAGTTTATTAAGCGTTTTAAAAAAGAAATATTGCCGCAGATAAAAGAGTATGTGGAAGTGGTTAACAATACCGTAAGAAGCGTACAGTAGTGTCGACGGTTTACAATTGCACAGTTATATTACGGGGAAAGGACAATTTTTTGTTCCTTTCCCCGTTTTTTATATAATAGAAAGGTTTTTCCTTGACTTACATAGGCTTGGAGTATTAAAATGCCATAGGCAAGATAATTTTTTAACGAACTTTTTTGTTAAACATATAAAACACATAATAAGGAGGAGATTATGGCAAAATTAAGCGATACTGCCATAGCAAAGATTAATGAGATTTGTGCTCGTTATAAAGACGAGAAAACTCCAATAATGATGATTTTAAGCGACATCCAGAGAGAATACGGATATATTCCTCTTGAGGTTCAGGAACTTGTTTCCGAAAACACAGGCTTAAGTGTTGCTGAAATCTATGGCGTTGTAACTTTCTATTCGTTCTTTTCACTTACTCCCAAGGGAAAGTATGTTATCGGATGCTGTCTTGGTACTGCATGCTACGTAAAGGGTGCACAGCAGGTTATTGATAAGTTTTCCGAGCTTCTTGGAATCAAGCCCGGCGAAACAACAGAAGACGGTATGTTTACACTTGATGCACTTCGTTGTATCGGTGCATGCGGTATTGCTCCCGCTGTTTCCATTAACGGTAAGGTTTATCCCAAGGTTTCCGTAAGCAGTGTAGCAAACATTATTAAGGAACTTCGTGAAGAGGAGGCTGCTAAATAATGATAAAGACATTTGAAGAATTAAAAGCAAAACAGGAAGAATGTTCAGCTTGTCTTGCAGCAAAGTTTAACGGTGAAAACAATAAGCGTGCAATCGTTCTTTGCGGTGGTACAGGCTGTCTGTCATCAAACTCCGCAGAAATCTTTAAAAAGGTTTCGGAGGAAATAGAGAAGAGAGGACTTTCAGACAAGGTAAGCGTTAACCAGGTAGGTTGTTTCGGCTTCTGCTCACAGGGTCCTTTCGTAAAGATTTATCCTGAAAACACACTGTACAGAATGGTTTCTTTGGACGATGTTGAAGAAATCATCGAAAAGGATATTATCGGCGGTGAAGTTGTAGAAAGACTTCTTTACGTTGATCCCACCACAAAGGAAAAAATTCAGAAGCAGCAGGATATCACATTCTACAAAAAACAGGAAAGAATTGCCCTGCACGGTTGCGGTTCCATTAATCCCGAGGATATTAACGAAGCTTTCGGTGCAGGCGCATTTGCTGCTTTGGCTAAGGCTCTTAAAATGGACCGTCAGGATGTAATCAACGATATTCTTGCATCAGGTCTTCGCGGACGCGGAGGCGGCGGATTCCCTACAGGTAGAAAGTGGCAGTTCGCATACGCTCAGCCTGATGGCGAAAAGTATGTAGTATGTAACGGTGACGAAGGTGACCCGGGTGCATTCATGGACAGATCAATCCTTGAAGGAAACCCTCTTGCGGTAATCGAAGGTATGGTTATCGCAGGTTACGCAATCGGAGCTCAGAACGGTTACTTCTATGTAAGAGCTGAGTACCCTATCGCTGTTAACAGACTTAAACTTGCCATTAAGCAGGCTGAAGAAGCAGGCTTACTGGGCGATAACATTTTGGGAACTGATTTCTCCTTCCACTGCCATATCAGACTTGGTGCAGGCGCATTTGTATGCGGTGAAGAGACAGCCCTTCTTAATTCAATCGAAGGACAGCGCGGTATGCCCAGACCCAGACCTCCGTTCCCTGCAGTTAAGGGATTATGGGAGTGTCCTACAATTGTTAACAACGTAGAAACACTTGCATGTGTACCTTATATCATCAGAAACGGTGTAGAAAGCTTTGCTAAGCTTGGTACTGAAAAGTCCAAGGGAACAAAGGTATTCGCACTTGGCGGAAAGATTAACAACGTAGGTCTTGTGGAAGTACCCATGGGAACTACTTTAAGAGAACTTATTTATGACATCGGCGGCGGAATTCCCAACGGAAAGAAGTTCAAAGCCATCCAGACAGGCGGACCTTCAGGCGGATGTCTTACAGAAAAAGACCTTGATACACCTATTGATTTCGACAGTCTTGTAGCTAAGGGATCCATGATGGGTTCCGGCGGAGCCATCGTAATGGATGAAGACAACTGTATGGTTGACGTTGCAAAGTTCTATATGGAATTTATCTGCGACGAATCCTGCGGTAAGTGCTCACCTTGCCGTATCGGTACCAAGAGACTTCTTGAATACCTTACAAAGATTTGCGACGGTAAGGGAACCATGAAGGACCTTGAAGAGCTGGAGGCTCTTGCAGACACCATTAAGGCCGGTTCGCTCTGTGCACTTGGTCAGACAGCTGCAAACCCGATTCTTTCAACCCTTGCACAGTTCAGAGATGAATACATTGCCCACATTGTGGACAAGAAGTGTCCTGCGAAGGTTTGTAAGAACCTTATGAAGTACGAAATCGATCCTGAAAAGTGTAAGAAGTGTTCACTTTGCGCAAGACAGTGTCCTGTAGGTGCCATTACAGGTGTTGTAGGCAAAGAACCTTTCGTAATTGATGAAACAAAATGTATTAAGTGTGGTTTGTGTATGTCATCATGCAGATTCCAGGCTATAGAGAAGAAATAAGGGAGGACGAAAAAATGGCTTTAGTTAATATTAAAATCGAAGGAATCCCTTATCAGGTAGAAGACGGTATTACAATTCTTGAAGCAGCAAGAAAATGCGGCTACGAGATTCCTTCATTATGTGCTTTCAATCATGGTGAATGTAACAGAGGTTCATGTCGTGTATGCCTTGTGGAGGCTACCGGCGCAAGAGGACTTGTTGCATCCTGCGTTTACCCTGTAAACGAGGGAATGGAAATCAGAATTTCCTCTCCCAAGGCAGTTGCCGCAAGACGTACCTCAGTAGAGCTTTTATTGTCAAATCACTCCATGAACTGTCAGCAGTGTGAAAAGAACGGAAACTGCGAACTTTTACACGTTGCACAGCTTGTAGGTGCACGTGAGAACATGTTCGAAGGCTCCAAGACTCCTACAACATTTGATGATTGCAACCCTTCAATCGTAAGAGATACATCCAAATGTATTCTTTGCGGACGTTGTGTTGCAAGATGTGCAAACGCACACGGAAACGGTATTCTTGGATTTGAAAACAGAGGTTTCAAGACAATAGTTGCTCCTGCTGAAAACCGCGGATTTGCTGATTCACCCTGTATTATGTGTGGTCAGTGTGTAAGTGTATGTCCTACAGGCGCACTTATGGAGAAGTCTGAAATCGATAAGGTTGATGAGGCATTCAAGGCAGGTAAGTATGTTGTTGTTCAGACAGCTCCTGCAGTAAGAGCAGCTTTGGGCGAAGAGTTTGGTATGAAGATCGGAACTCCTGTAACTGGCAAGATGGTTGCTGCTTTAAAGAGACTCGGATTCCGGAAAGTATTTGATACAAACTACGCTGCAGACCTTACCATTATGGAAGAGGCTACAGAGTTATTGGGAAGAATCAAGAACGGCGGAGCCCTTCCCATGATTACTTCCTGCTCACCCGGCTGGATTAACTATGCCGAGTACTATTACGGAGACCAGCTTGACCACCTTTCAAGCTGCAAGTCCCCTCACGAAATGTTCGGTGCGATTCTTAAAAACTTCTATGCACAGAAGATCGGCGTAGATCCCAAGGATATGTTTGTGGTATCCATTATGCCCTGTACAGCAAAGAAGTTCGAGAAAGACCGCGAACAGCTTACTACAAACGGCTTAAAGGATGTGGATGCAGTTCTTACCACAAGAGAACTCGGACGTCTTATCAAGAGAAGCGGTATCAAGTTTGCTAACCTTCCCGATGAAGAGTTTGATAACGATATCGTAGGCGAATACACAGGTGCAGGCGTAATCTTCGGTGTAACCGGCGGTGTTATGGAAGCTGCACTTCGTACAGCATACTTTGCACTTACCGGAAAAGAACACGAAGCAGTTAAGTTTACTGAGGTTCGTGGCTTTGAAGGAATCAAGGAAGCTTCCTTTGATCTTGCAGGACAGAAGATTAAGGTTGCTGTAGCACACGGTATGAAGAACGCTAAGGTTCTTATGGAAGACATCAGAGCCGGCAAGAGCGAGTATCAGTTCATAGAAATCATGGGATGTCCCGGCGGCTGTGTAAACGGTGGCGGACAGCCTTACGTACGTGAGTGCTTCCTTCCCAACGAAGACGATGACATTATGGATACTTACATGCAGAAGCGTGCAAATGCCCTCTATTCTGAAGATGAGAGACAGACACTTCGTCAGTCCCACAACAATCCACAGATTAAGGCTTTGTATGATGAGTTCTTAGGTGAGCCCAACTCACATAAGGCACATGAACTTTTGCATACCTCTTATGCAAAGAGAGTTCCTTTTAACTAAAAAGGTTTATGGGCAGGGAATATTCCCTGCCCTTTTTTTTATAAAAAAGATATTTCGTATGCAATGGCTGGGAAATCGGATATAATATGACAGTGAACTTTTATAGTGGTTGTTATTCTTGAACTTCCCATGGATAGTAGAACTATGTTTTAAATGGATGTATGACTTGGTATATTGGGTTTGTGTAAGGAAAGGAAAATGTATTGTGATATCACGGCAGACAAAGGAAAAATGCTTTTCTAAGAAATGGTTTATGCAATATTACTGGATAGTTGCGGCTGCTCTCCATATTATTTTTTCTTTTGCTTATGAAAGAAAGCTTTTTATATGGGATGAAGGAACTGATATATTCTGGTCGATTCCGCTAAGTGACAGATACAGTAGCGAATTTGAAATCGGCATGACATATTTTATATCAAAAGCTATGTCCGTCATTATGATAATCCTCTTTTGGAAACTGATTCAGGTTATTTTTGAAGGAAGAATCCCAAGAAAAACATTGGTTATTTTCTTGGTGGCATTTTTGGGAATGGCAGGTATCGGTGTGGTTTCGTTTCCAAACAATATTATTGGAAACGGCGGTTCAGACAGTATGATTACATTTGTGTATTCACTGCGATTCCTGCCTTTTTACTGGCAGTCAATCTATTCGGGATGCTTTTTCAGTGCCTGTTTTATGTGTCTTCCGACTTATTTCGCAATACCGATTATTCAGGCACTTGGTGTTACTGTTACATTGGGTTATATTTACAACATGCTTGATAAAAAGTATAAGGAAGGTGTGGCAGGATTTTCAAAATATTCGGTTTTCGTAATGCTGTTGTTCACGGCATTTTATGAGTGTTTTACCGATCCGTGGAGATGCTGTGTTTTCACCGATGCATTGCTTTTGTACATCGCAATTTTGGTGGAAACCGCTTTGTATCGGGACAAAATAAGCGTGACAAGATATTTGCTGATTGTTTTTATAGGTGCTTTTCTTTCGGCTTTCAGAACAGAGGGCATATTATATTGCTTCGGTGGATTTTTGGGGATTCTTTTGTTTAAAGGATTGCTGAAAAAGAAACTGACATATGTGTGGATTCTTTTATTTGTTGTTTTTTATCTGGTGATGAATAAGCCCTCAAGCATAGGGAATGAAAAGTATTATGGAAATGATTATTTAAAGGTGTGTTTTGTGATTCCTCTGTCCAATATCCTGAATGACCATGATGTAAATCTTGATTATGAAGGGGCAGAGCAGGATATAAGCAATATTGAAAAGGTTGTATCAACGGATATCCTTAGGCAGGATGACTATTTTGGCTATTTAAGCAGCAATTATGGGAAAGGCTTTACAGACATTAACCAAACGGGTGCCGATAAAAAAACATCCGACGAATTTGTATCATCTGCAGTCAGAATAATAATGCACAATCCTGCGGTTTTCCTTAAGAGCAAGATGAAGATGTGGCTGGATGCATTTTCATATGAAAATAGCATTACATTTGATGAGTATGAAGGTGAAATAGTACAGTATACAAGATTTCCTACTGTAATGTGGAGTGAGGCAAAAGAGGACATGCTTGCGATACCTGTTATTGCACAGTGGAACAGCTGGAGATACAGGATTGCTGCAAAATACAGAATCGATCTGGTAAAAGACTATTATTGCTATTTCTTTAACAGAACCGGGATTAGGGTATATTCTCAGCTGCTTTTGATTCTTTTGACTGCGGTTATAGTTGTGACAGAGATTGTGAATTGTATCAAAGGAAAGCATAAAGATAATGTTTTAGGATGGCTTTCCCTAATACTGGACGGATGTTATGTTGTGACTATATTGACGATGCCGAGTGCTTTTGACGCGTACTTTTACCCATTTACTTTCTCGGCGTTTTTGGTGGTTATAGTGTATTTGGCCGAAAAATGCGACGGTATTCACCGGTTGAAGGCAAATTTGAGGGAAACTTAAAGTGGTAACTTTCCGTGACTTGTGAAACAGATATATTTTTTAGTATAGTAGCTTTGGTGATGTGGTTTTTCATGTCACCAAAGCTTTTTTGTATGAATGGAGATTATCTTTCTACAGATGGAGGATTTATATAATGGACGCTGAAAAGAAGAAAAGCAAAAAAGGGCTGATTATCGTGCTTGCAGTTGTTATCACGGCTGTTCTTGCTGTGGGAACCGTTGCAATAATCAGACTTTCCGGTGCTTTGAAAAAGGCAAATGCCAAAAACATAAAGATGTACAAAGAACTAAGGGAGCAGATCGGAAACATCACTCCTGAGGAGCAGGTTGTAATCAATGTGGCCGGCATTGATATTTCCGTTACGGAGATAACCGTAAATGAGTATAACGAAGAACCGGCGAAAGAAGAAGGTGTCATGCAGGTTTCCGGCGTTACAAAGGACGGAAATGAGTATAAAACAAGCGGCGACAGTGTTCTTCTGGACAAGGGGGACAAAAAGCTCAAACTGACACCTCAGGATACCGGAAAAAAAGTTGACGCCGCAAAGGTAGCCGGAACGGTTTCTGCCATTACAAAGGACAACGGCTATAAAAAGAATGTTCGGGACTGGAATGAAAACTACGGGGCTTATTATATTGAGGCAGCGGAGTGTATTCTTTATTATCCCAAGCAGTTAAAGCTTGTGGAGGAAAGGGAAAACCTTTCTTTGCTGTTTAAGGATACCAGAAGCAGTGCGACTCTTGAGGTTTTGCTGGATGAGAACCCATATGAATCCATGCAGGAAGTGGAAAACCTTATGAAGTATGGTAAGGGCTCAAAATGCCTTGCCATCGGAAACGACTGGTATAGCGAAGAGAGATACTATAAGCAGGGTTCAAGGGATTTAACGGAGTTTTCATATGTGGGTTTGGGAAAAACCTATCAGGTCCGTGCAAATCTTATGTATGAAAATGAGTATTCCTTTGTGTTCTTTGAACTTCGAAACTTAATTAAGTGTAAGTTTATAGAGGACGGAATCTGGGAGACTAATAATCCCGCAGATGCCGAATCGGAAACCGTAAATGCGGCATATGTCTCTCCTACAAATTACGATCCGGTTTTGCACCCCACAACCTACTATGTTAAGGAATGGGAAAGTGCTGTCCAGTATCCCCATGTATTTACCAAAATCTGTCAGGACAAAGAACACGTATCCTTCACAGACCCCAAAACCGGTGCACTTATTGTTTTTGTAAAAAGAAAGAGCAATTATAAATCCCCGGTTGAATATAACAATGACTGTTATTTTGACAAATATGAGTTTGTGGGAGAAGGCTCCATAAAAGGAAAGGTATCCTATAACGGTGAGACGATGGTTGAGTACAGCACCATAAGAAGCGGTTATATGTATACGGTCCAGATGCTTTATGACTCGGCTTATCATGTGGCATACGACGATGCGTACAATATTTTGCAGGTTTTCCTTCCCGGAAACGACCTTTCGAATATGGAAGTGCAGGATGTATACCTTCCCGAGGTGGATGCGAATATAACGATTCCCCTTCAGGCAAAGGATATGGGCAAAGAAGGCACAGCCGAAGGTACGAACTATTACTATCTGGATTCTTTCTACAACTACGATTTCCAGGTAGAATTCTGGAAAACCACAAAGGGAAGAGACAATATATTCGAGGCCTTTGAGGTTGTGGCAGAGGACCGGGACATAAAAGCCGGCGAAGACTGGGTTAAGTGGCACAATGCACATGGCGCGTATATAGGTGTTGTAGGCGAAGAGTTTACGGGTATTATCAGGTTTGAAAACAAAAATTCCTACGAAATTTACAAGGGAATCTGGAATAATATGGGTATCAGCTTTGCTAATGAACTGGCTACCCCTTCCGATGAAGTGAGAACTACCGTGGACGAGCTTTTAAGCGAAGAACTTGAAGCACAGTGTACCTGGGCATCCGAGTCGGTGGAAGAAGATTTGCAGTTTGCTGATATGGAATCCCAGCAGACAAAGCCCTATGTTACCAATACCGGGGATGTTGTCGGCGATGAATATACAAGCGATAACAACGTACCTTCCAAGCCTGAAGAAAAGCTCGAAAGGCAAGAGACCAAGAAGGAAGAAACAAAGAAAGAGGAAACTAAGAAGGAAGAACCTAAAAAGCAGGAAAATGCTAAAAAGGACGATCCTTACTACGATGATTTTGACGACTGCTACGAGATGCTTACGGACTGGTATGAAAGCATTTACGATAACATGTCGATTTCTAAGATATCCACTCCGGTTGCGGACAGTGTAGTCTGCGGTGAAGCAAATTATGTGGAATACGAATATATTACGGATGCTGAGTTTGAAGCACTTCTGAAGTGGATAGAGGATGACGGATATTACCGTTGTGAATATCTTGAAAATGCTCCGGAAGATGAAGAGTTTTATGTGTATGTGGGCTCAGAGATGAACAATGCGGACACAAGTGAATATTCGGTTATCCTGATGCTGGATTATGACGGATGGGGATGCCTCGAGGCAACCTACTTCTATGTATGGCCCCTTGCAAATCCTGCTCACGGAGCAGTGTTTATCGATTACGACAGCATGGATGAACTGTGGTATCAGGACTATGATATTCTTTGTGCATACAGAACTGCCCTTCATTACGACATGCGTTCTTTGAGACAGTACAGAAGCAGTCATTATTTTGACTATTACTACAGGATTACTCCTGTAACAAACAACTGGGCTTACAGGTTCTACAGATCGGGATACGGACAGGGTGATTATGATCCCATGGAGTTTATTGACGACTATACTACCGAGTATATATACGAGGAAGGAATCATGGACGGATATACCTTTATTCCTCAGAGAATGTACTATTACAATGCGGTAACGGGAGCACTGTTCGAGGTTTATGACGACGGATCCCTTGAGTTTGTGGCATTTACGGATTAAGATTTTGCCCCGGCCTCTTTTTTGAGGCCGGGATTATTTGTTTTCGGGAGAAGTTTATGCTATCATAGTTTGTCGAAAGAAATCGGACGAATCGGAGGATGCCTGTTGAAAAAACTTTTTTGGATTGTGCCCGGAGCCCTGGCGGTTCTGATTGCCGCTGTTTTTCTTGCTGTTAATCTGATCGGGAAAGCAAAGTACTCGGGCAGGGAATTGCAGGAATTCAGTTTATATACGGTCAAAAACCTGGACGGAGGAGTGGATTCTGTCGAAATTACTAAGTCGGATGACGGAAGAACGCTTTATTGCCTGATGACAAAGGACACATATTATCAGATGCCTGCTGTTTTCGAGTGCTACGTCAGTGAAGAGATTTTTTCGGATATAGAAGGAATATTCAGAAAGTATAATCTTGCCGCATGTGAAAGATGGAAGGATTCGGATGAGTACGCAGAAGACGGAAGCTCGTGGAATATTACTTTTGCATTTGACGGAAGAACGGCAGGGTATTCTTCCTATAAAAAGCTTCCGAAAAGGGAAGAAGAGGCCAGAACGGCTATCGTGGACTGTATCTCAAGGTACGTAGACGAAGGGGAAAAACTTCCGGAACTTAAGGTAACACCAATTACCGAAGAAGAGTGGGAAAAGCTCATATCCCCCGAAGATGGTAATGTTACGGTGAGAATTCTGTATTACTGGAACGATGCCATTAAGGTTATTATAAGCAACGGAACGGATACAAGAGTTGAGTACGATCATTCGTATAAGATTTATAAAGATGGAAGCGGAAAACCGTTTATTTCGGTTACCGGAGATTATACGGATGAGTTTATAAGAAACTCTTACTCCGAGGATTTGCTTTATATTGAGAACAGACTGGAGCCGGGAAAATACGTTTTGGAAATAATGGGCCGGAAAATTGATTTTGAAATAGAATAATTTATATATAAAGGAGTTTTTATGAGAGTAGCGGTAACATATGAAGATGGTAAGGTCTTCCAACATTTTGGAAGAACACAGCAGTTTAAGGTTTATGAAGTGGAAGACAAGAAAATCATTTCAAGCGAAGTGATGGGGTCAGACGGTATAGGTCATGAGGCACTGGCATTTTTACTGGCTGACAGAGACATAGATGTGCTTATCTGCGGAGGTATGGGCGCCGGCGCCCAGGCCGCCCTTGCAGAGGCCGGCCTGGAGGTATGCGCCGGCGCCGAAGGTGACGCAGATGCAGCAGTGGAGGCTTACCTTCGCGGGGAGCTTGAGTCAAAGGGTGTAACCTGCGACCATCACGACGGCGAAGAGGAAGCCGGTGCATCCTGCAGCGGACACTGCGGTTCCTGTGGCGGATGCCACAACGAACCTCTTTTTGAGGGACCCAATGTGGGAAAAACATTAATGGTACACTACAGAGGGACCTTTGACGACGGCACACAGTTTGATTCATCCTATGACAGAGGCGAACCTCTTGAATTTGTATGTGGTGTGGGAATGATGATCCTGGGCTTTGATAAAGCCGTGGCAGATATGAAGGCAGGAGAAAAGAAATCCGTTCACCTTCAGCCTTCCGAAGCATACGGAGAGGCCGAACCCCGAAATGTTTTTACCGTGGAACTTAAAGAGCTTCCCGGTGCAGAGAATCTTTCGGTAGGTGAAAAGGCTGCCCTTACAAATTCCTACGGACAGCAGTTTGTAGTAACCGTAACAGCAAAGACCGATACAGAGATAACCTTTGATGCAAACCATGAAATGGCAGGAAAGGCGCTCAACTTTGATATCGAAGTAGTAAGCATAGATTGAGAACGTAAATAAGGCCACCCGGGTCTTGGCCGCGGTTATCCGCGGCCGATGACCCAGGTGGCTTCGTTGTAAAAATAGGTAAGAAGCAAAGGCTTCTCAAAATCCCCGTCGGCAATTTTGCAGGAAAATTCCACGGTGTTTATAAATCCTTTGTTGCGAATCCAGTAACTCAGTACCCGGTGGGCTTCGCCATTAAGCCTTACATACAATGGCGCTATGCGCCCGGCAGTATCAAAGGAAGCGATAACGGGTACAGGTGTAAAGGTTTCCGTGTTTATTACTGAATGTGAGCTGGTACTGGGCATTTTTCTTTCCTCACTTAGCCGGCAGTGGCTGGTAAAAACATTATACGAACAAATGTTCGGTTTGTAAAGAGCCTTTTCTCTGTTTACGGCATACGCCCACGCTTTGCCGGAAGTAGACCCACGCTGTACTGTCTTTTTCTTTGGTCTTACTTCGCAAAGAACAATTACGAGCCATCTCGCCAGACCCCTTGCGGCTTTGTGAGAGCAAGCCATCTGCGGGGCCACGTTACCACTTGGCTTCATGGCGCGAAGTTTATCGTTTTTTATTGCTCGCCAACGACACTGCAGAAAAAGACAGTACAGCATGGGTCTACTTCCGGCAAAGTATGGGCGTGGGAATCATCTTTCGGCAAGCGTTCTTTGGGTCTATGAAGAGATAAAGGAATTTTAGACCCAAAAGAAACGGGCAAAAGGCTTTATAAAGGGACATTTGGGGGGGATTGGGTCTGGAATGGCGAAATAAGGAAACCAGACCCGGGAATTCGACTGTTTTGTGGGTCAGAAGCGGAAGAAAGATGGCTGCAGACCCAAATGGAGGCTTGGGCGGGGAAAAATGGTTGGAAATCGCAGAAATAATGGGTCAAAGAGGAAAATAATCCTGTATAGACCCAAAAGGGAAAACTTAGCCGGGGAAACCCTGAGGATTCGGGCCGGGCAATCGAAGGATAATTGAAAGGTTGCCGTTTTCTCTTTACTTTTTGAGTAAAATGATTTAGCATACACAGTGAATGTAATTTTTTAACATATATAAAGGAGAACTACTATGAATCTTTCACCTCTTCAGAAGGCAAGATATGAGTACAGCCCTAAGCTTCCCGGAATGCTTAGAAACGGTATCTCAGAAATCTGCGTTAAAAACGGAGAAGCTACACAGAGCGTAGCAGACCAGGACAAAATCAAAGCACTTTTCCCCAATACATACGGAAAGAATGAAATCACATTCGAAAAGGGCGCAAACACATCAACTTCCAAAAAGCAGGTTGTAGGCGTTATCCTTTCCGGTGGACAGGCTCCCGGCGGACATAACGTTGTATGCGGTCTTTACGATGCATTAAAGGCTACAGACAAGAACAACGTATTACTCGGATTCAAGGGCGGCCCCAGCGGACTTATCGAGGACGACTTTATCGAATTTGATGATGCATATATCGATATGTACAGAAATACCGGCGGTTTTGATATCATCGGTTCCGGACGTACAAAACTTGAGACAGAAGAACAGTTCAAGATTGTTACCGAAGTTGCTAAGAAGCACGGCCTTACAGCAGTTGTAATCATCGGTGGTGATGACTCCAACACAAACGCTGCAGTACTTGCAGAGTACATGGCTGCTCACAACACAGGCGTTCAGGTTATCGGATGCCCCAAGACAATCGACGGTGACTTAAAGAACGAAGATATCGAAGCTTCCTTCGGTTTTGATACAGCAACAAAGACATATTCCGAATTAATCGGTAACATTGAAAGAGATGCTAACTCAGCTAAGAAGTACTGGCACTTCATTAAGGTTATGGGTCGTTCAGCTTCTCACGTAGCACTTGAATGTGCTCTTGAGACACAGCCCAACATCTGCCTTATCGGTGAAGAAGTAGCTGCAAAGAAGATGTCTCTTGCACAGATTACAAACCAGATTGCAGACGCTGTAGAAAAGAGAGCTGCTAACGGTAATAACTTCGGTGTAGCAATTATTCCCGAAGGTATTGTAGAATTCGTTCCCGAATTCTCAAAGCTTATTTCAGAAATCAACGAGCTTCTTGCAGGCAAGAAGACAGAAGAGTTCAACGCTCTTCCCAACTGGACTGCAAAGTATGCATTTATCGAAAAAGGTCTTACAAAGGAATCCATGGCAGTATTTGCTATTCTTCCCGAGTTTGTACAGCAGCAGCTGTTCCTTGAAAGAGATCCTCACGGTAACGTTCAGGTATCTCTTATCGAGTCCGAAAAGCTCTTCAGCGAAATGGTAAAAGAAGAACTTGCAAAGCGTAAAGCTGCAGGAACATACAAGGGTAAATTCGGTTCACAGCATCACTTCTTCGGTTACGAAGGAAGATGCGCATTCCCTTCAAACTTCGATGCTGACTACTGCTATTCACTTGGTTACAACGCATTCATGCTTATCCAGTATGGTTACACAGGATACCTTTCAAAGGTTTCCAACCTTTCAAAGCCTGCTGAAGAGTGGGTTGCAGGCGGTATGCCCATCACCAAGATGATGAACATGGAAAGAAGAAACGGTGAAGACAAGCCCGTTATCAGAAAAGCTCTTGTAGAGCTTGACGGAAAGCCCTTCAAATTCTTCGAAGCAAACAGAGACAAGTGGGCAGTTGAAACATGCTTCACATATCCCGGTGCTATCCAGTACTATGGACCTTCAGAAGTTTGCGATCTTACCACAAGAACACTTGCTCTTGAAAAGGCCTGAGATTAATCAAAGCGCCGCTGCGGATGCAGCGGCGGGTTTTTATTGCTTAAATCTTTACGCATCCTTCGCAAAGGTAGTATAATCAAGGTAAATATACGAAAAGAAGGGGATTTGACAATGGAACAGAATTACATTGTTGCCACGGCATCCACTGCAGACCTTACAAGGGAATACCTGGATGCTCACAAAATACCGTTTATCAGCTATACATATATTTTGGGAGATGAATCCTACGATGACGACTGCCGTGAAGAAACAAGGCAGAATATTTATGAAAGAATGAGAGCGGGAGAACTCTTATCCACATCCGCTATAAATACATATCACTATAAAGAGTTCTTTGAAGAACTTCTGAAGACCGGAAAAGATGTGGTTTTCCTTGATATGACAAGAGTTCTTTCTTCTTCCTGCAGATTCTGTGACGAAGCGATTGAAGAGCTTTCCGAGGAATATCCGGACAGAAAAATCATAAACGTTGATACCAGATGCGTTTCCGGCGGACTCGGAATGCTGGTGGAAGGTGTTGTGGACCTTTATGAAGCAGGAAAGTCCATGGACGAAGTTCTTGCATGGATTGAGGAGAATAAGTTAAAGATTGCCCACCGTTTTACTGTTGATGACTTAAACTGGTTAAAGCGAGGAGGAAGAGTTTCAAATGCTTCTGCTTTGGTGGGAACACTTCTTTCCATAAAGCCTGTTCTTTACGTTCCGGATGAAGGCTCTCTAGTGGCAACGGGAAAAGTCAGAGGCCGAAAGAACGCTTTAAATACAATAATTGAATCCATTAAAAAGGAAGTTACCAATCCTGACGGTATGACCTTCAGAATACTTCATGCCGACTGCATGGAGGATGCAGAGTATGTTAAAAACGCTCTTTTGGAAGTATTCCCTACAGTCAGGGAAATAACAATCACAGGGCTTGGCGTGGTAATCGGAGCCCATTGCGGCCCCGGATTATTCACTATTTTCTATATGGCCGACAAACGTAATCCTTAACAAGGTGATAATGCTTTTATGATAGAGTAAGCATGTATCATCAGGTGTAATTCGGCTAAGCCGGATTATCGGAAAATGCGGGTAAATCGAATGAAAAAAAAGATAGCGGCATTTGCCATCGGATGGGGTGGCGAAATTGTTCAGGAATTTTATGAAGGCGTAAAAGAAAGACTGGAGAACTATGACGCAGATGTGTTCATGTTTCTCCCCTTCCCTTTGTGGTCGGATTCAGCACAACATCGTGCCGGGGAGTTGAATATCCTTAATCTTCCTGACTACGAATCCTATGACGGTGCACTTATTCTCGGTAACGGAATGGATTTTCCGGGAAGCTATGAAGTTATTATAAAAAAGTGCAAGGCGGCAGGCATTCCTGTTGTTTCCGCGTCTAAAAAAGTGGACGGGGTTTATTACACGTATTCCGACAACTATCCCGGTATGGTGGAACTTACCGAGCATCTTGTTGATGTTCATGATGTTAAGAGAATTATTTTTATATCCGGCAGTCAGGAAAATCCCGACTGTCAGGTAAGATATAAAGCAATAAGTGACGTGTGTAAGCGCCACGGTCTGAAATTTGACGAGAACTGCGTGTTTGAAACCGAATGGTCGCCTCCCCGTGCAGAATCATATATAAAGGATTTTATTGATCAGGACGGCAAGCTTCCCGATGTCTTTATGTGCGCTAACGACACGCTTGCAATGACTATTTGCGGCGAGTTGAGAAGGCACGGTGTGAAGGTCCCTGAGGATGTGAAGGTTACCGGCTTTGACGCCGATGGTTACGCAAGGGCTTACGATCCTGCCATAACCAGTGTTAATCAGAATATGCATGAATTGGGAATACTGTCCGCAGATACGCTGGTACGTATTTTTGAGGGAGAAAATCCTCAAATGGTTCAGAGCATAAAATCCACAATGTCCCATGGAGAAAGTTGCGGATGTACCATTTCAACGGAAGAATATGATAATTACAGAAGACTCCTGGGCCGTTTGAAGTACGAAGAACACCAGGCCGACATATACTTTGACGGTGAATTTCTCGCCATAGAAAAGTGGGGCAGGGAAATCGAGTATTTTTCACAGATTCCGGCAAGCTTTTTCGAGGCATTCAAAACGGGAAGCTTCTTTGAAAAAGAATTTGCCCAGATTATGCTGGATACCTCTTTCAAAAAGTCGGTAAACAGTCTTGATCATAAATTAAAGACGAAGGGCTACAGCTCAAAGATGATTCCGGTATTGGTAATGGAAGGCCATAAGACCTATATGATGGAGGAATTTCCCACATCCCAGTTACTTCCCAAATACCCTGAGGACGGGAAATCCCATTTCTTTGTAGTAGTACCGCTTCATGAGGACGACAGTACCTTCGGATATGCGGTTTTACAGGATCATCTTGAGAGCATCGGAAAGAACTTTGACCTTTCAAGATACAAAAACAATATGAGCAGCATTTTCTCAAAGCTTCGTGATGGCCTGATTTTACAGGTGCTTCACGACAGACTTGAGGAACTTTCTGAGACAGATGCGCTTACAAAGGTAAAGAGCAGAACCTCGTATGAAAATCTTTTGAAGAGTATTAATTCAAAACTTTCGGAGGATGTATTTTCAAATGCAGCCTTCGGTGTGGCCATGTTTGATATTAATAATCTTAAGGATGTTAATGATGCCTACGGACATGATGCGGGAGATGAGTACATAATCAACTGTTGCAGATATATTTGCAATCACTTTACCCATTCGCCCATATACAGAATCGGCGGAGACGAGTTTTTGGCATTTTTAAAGGGCAAGGATTATCAGGACAGAGAGGCTCTTTTGAGAAAGTTCAGGGCAGGGCTCAATACCTTTATGGATGAAGGTATAGAGCCGGTTCAGAGAGTGTCGGTTGCATCGGGACTTGCTTCTTTTGAACTGAATTTCGATGTGAAAATGGACGATGTTGTTAAGCGTGCAGACAGGAAAATGTACGAAAACAAAATGATGATTAAAGGTAGTGCAAGATAAAGTATTTACTCTTGCGGTATTCTTGTGATATCATACGTTAGAAAATAATTTGTAGGAGAGTATTATGGCTAAGCAGCGCAAACCTTTAGTTTCACACATTTTTACTGCAGATCCTTCCGCTCATGTATTTGACGGAAAGATTTATGTATATCCTTCCCATGATATTCCTCACGATGCCGAAGATAACGACAACGGTGACGAATACAGAATGGAAGACTACCACATTCTTTCTTTGGACAACTTAGAT